>NZ_MLBF01000023.1 GCF_001936615.1 Desulfosporosinus metallidurans | reverse complement strand
CCATCTAAAAAGGGTTCACAAGTATATCTTCGGTGATATCATACGAATGGGCAGGCGAAATAAGATGGGTAAACATTGCAAAAGGCAATATGTTTTGCAATTATGAGTTTATAGAATCCAATGCCGGTTCGCTTTTCAACAAGCTGAAAAGGGAGAATTATTTGAAAGATGTCTCCAAAGATAAAATCCCGCTCCGCTTGGCGCATTACCTTAGTGAAATTAATGCCCTTCACCCCTTCAGAGAAGGAAATGGCAGGGCGCAAAGACTCTTTATCGAATATCTGGCTGAAAACGCAGGTTATCGTGTAGACTTTTCCCAGGTAACCGACAAGCAAATGATTGAAGCAAGCGCAGCTTCATTCCTGTGCGATTATACGAAAATGGACGAGATTTTCACGGCGATAACCCAACCGCTGTCGGAAAACAACATGACGCAAACTTTCATGAGATAAATTCGGATACACAACTCAGAAAAAGGCAAGTTTCATAAATAAGCGGGGGAGTATTCATTTTGCGAATATTCCCTTTTTATATTTTACCTATATGAAAGCCGTTTGCTTAATTGTATCCATAGAGCAAGCGGCTTTTTTCATATCAAAATTCAAGCAGAAAGAAGTGAATTCAATGGTCCAAAGAAGACCCGGTGCGCCAGAGACGTCACGGGATGATGTACGCATCCAGGAGTTCCTAGATATGATTTCTCCGTCCATGATTAGGTTTTTCACGGACTATTTTATTTGCGGCAACACATACCGCTGCGTATGGGCGCTTCGCGAGTACCCGACAGCCACGGAAGAACAGGCGATTTTGCGCCACTTGGGTGAAAAGGACGGCATTACCCTGCACATCTATACCCGTCACGTCACAGCGGTAGAAGAAAGGAAAATTATCAGCAACGCCGCCAATAAGAACCGTCTGAACAGGAACAATACCAACGACCTTCAGCAAACAGTCACTGCTGAAAGTAACCTTCAGGATGTTGCGGGTATAGTAGCAAACATACACAGAAACAAGGAGCCGCTGCTCCACGCAGCCGTTTATATTGAGCTGTCCGCCCATGACCCGGACCAGCTCAAGCTTCTGCAGACCGAGGTGCTGACTGAGCTGATCCGAAGCAAACTCAATGTCGACCGTCTCCTGCTCCGCCAGCAGCAGGGCTTCCTGTCAGTAATGCCCACCGGCTGGAACGTGTTCGGCGATCAGTTTGAACGGGTGCTGCCCGCCAGCTCGGCCGCTAATCTTTATCCCTTTAACTACAGCGGCAAAACAGATCCCAATGGCTTCTGCCTGGGCAGGGATAAATTCGGCAGCAACATCCTCGTGGATTTTAACCGGCGCGCCGATGACAAGACCAACGCCAACATCCTCATCCTCGGCAATTCCGGTCAGGGCAAGAGCTATCTGCTAAAGCTCATTCTGACCAACCTGCGGGAATCCGGCATGAAGGTGATCTGCCTCGACCCGGAAATGGAGTTCGAGGATCTCACAAACAACCTCGGTGGCTGCTTCATTGACCTGATGACCGGCGAATTCATTATCAATGTTCTGGAACCCAAGACCTGGGACGAAACCGGCGATCCCAAAGATACGGGAGCGCCCCAGGCATTCCGGCAGACATCCAAGCTCAGCCAGCACATCAGCTTTCTCAAGGACTTTTTCCGAGCCTACAAGGATTTCGACGACCGCCAGATTGATACCATCGAGATTATGCTGGGCAAGCTATATGACAAATGGAGCATCACTGACCACAGCAATTTTAACCGGCTGAAGCCTGACGATTATCCCGTTTTATCCGACCTGTACGAGATGATCGAATCGGAATACAAGGAATTCGACGAGGGAAAGCGACAGCTCTATACAGCGGATACGCTGCGGGAAATCTGTCTTGGACTCCATTCCCTGTGTAAGGGTGCGGAGTCCAAATTTTTTAACGGGCACACCAATATCAAAACCAGCGAGTTTGTAACTTTCGGCATTAAAGGGCTTTTGCAGTCCAGCAGGAACCTGCGCAATGCCCTGTTGTTCAACGTGCTGTCCTACATGAGCAACGAGCTTCTCACTACCGGCAATACGGCTGCCAGCATTGACGAGTTCTATCTGTTCCTTTCCAACCTGACTGCCGTGGAATATGTCCGCAACTTCATGAAGCGAGTCAGGAAGAAAGACAGCGCCGTGATCCTCTCCTCGCAGAATCTGGAGGACTTCAATCTGGAGGGTATCCGTGAGTATACGAAGCCGCTATTCTCCATTCCGGCCCATGCTTTTCTGTTTAACGCAGGTAATATCGATAAGCACTTCTATATGGACTCACTCCAGCTGGAGGAATCTGAATATAATCTCATCCGGTACCCCCAACGTGGCGTGTGCTTCTACAAGTGCGGGAACGAGCGGTACAACCTTGTGGTGCAGGCTCCGGAACACAAGGCGATACTTTTCGGAAAGGCAGGCGGACGGTAATGGAAGGCGGTGATTAAACATGGATATCAAGGAGCAGCGATTCGGCATTGAGATTGAAATGACAGGTCTGTCCCGCCAGCGTGCCGCACAGGTTTTGTCGGAGTATTTCGGGCGGTCTGCAAACTTTGACGGCGGCTACTACGGAGAATATTCCGTGCTGGACAGCCAGAGCCGCCGCTGGAAGGTCATGAGCGACGGCAGCATAACTACAGAAAAAAAAGAAGGACGGCGGATCGTTTCAGCAGATAACACCTACAGCGTGGAGCTAGTCAGTCCCATTTGCCGCTACGAGGATATCGAAACCATACAGGAGATTGTTCGCAAATTTCGACAGGCAGGAATGATCGCAAATAGAAGCTGCGGCATCCACATTCACCTGGACGCCTCTCCTCACAACGCCAATACCCTGAGAAATATCACCAACATCATGGCCTCCAAGGAGGATATGATCTACAAGGCCACGCAGGTGGAGGTGGCAAGGGAGCGGCAGTATTGCAAGAAGGTGGAGGAGAGCTTTCTGGAGGAATTAAACCGGAAAAAGCCCCGGACATTAGACGAGGTTAGCCGGATTTGGTATCACGGCAGCGACGGCCGCCGGGAGCATTACCACAACAGTCGGTATCATTGCCTCAACCTCCACAGCGTGTTCCAGAAGGGTACCATTGAGTTCCGGCTCTTCAATTCAACCACCCATGCCGGAAAGATTAAGGCGTACATTCAGCTCTGCCTCGCCATCTCAGCGCAGGCTCTTAACCAGCGATGCGCCAGCCGTCAGAAAACACGCAGCACCAACGAGAAATATACCTTCCGTACCTGGCTTCTGCGGCTTGGGCTTATCGGTGATGAATTCAAAACCGCCCGGCTTCATCTGCTGGAGCATCTGGATGGCTGTATCGCTTGGAAGGATCCGGCTCAAGCCCTCCAGCAAAAGGAACGGTTAAGACAGAAAAAAGAAAAGGAGCTGGCTGAAGCGGCACAATCGGCATTGCCGCAGCAGGAGCAGACAACTGAAAACGAACACGAACAGGCCGGGGAGCAGGACATATGCCCCGGCCTTTCCATGTCGATGCAGTAAGGAGGAACAAGAAGAAATGAAATCTGAAACCCTGTACATCGCCTATGGCAGCAATCTCAATCTGCCGCAGATGGCATTCCGCTGCCCGACGGCCAAGGTAGTCGGCAACAGTGAGATCAAGGATTATGAGCTGCTGTTCCGAGGCGGACGGAGAAGCTCCGTCGCAACTGTGGAGCCGCTCAAGGGCTCCAGTGTCCCTGTTCTTCTGTGGAGGCTGAAGGAACGTGACCTACAGGCTCTCGACTGCTATGAGGGATATCCGTCCTTCTACCGCAAGGAGATACTCGATGTCGAGTTCAGAGGCAAGACTGTTTCGGCCATGGTATACATCATGAACGACGGTCATCCCTTTGGCTCTCCATCGGATTATTACCTCGACACCATCATGGAGGGATACCAATCGGCGGGCTTTAATACTGAGCTTTTAGAGCAGGCCGTGGAAAAATCCATCCGTCTGGCACAGGAGCAGCAGGAACCGGAACAGGACACGCTGTTCAGCCCGAAATGGTGGTGATGCTCCATGGCAGATCCTGCAACCATTACCCTTACGGTCAGGGCAGCCATCGCTGCTGCAACCGATAAACGGACATGGAAGGCAATCGGAGTGGTCATTGCTTCCATCCTGACTCCCATCATTCTGATTGTCGTAATGATCATGAGTATTCTCTCAGGAGGCTCTGATCACAACAAAGCCGCCATCGATCTGTCCTTTAACGGCGGCAGTATTCCAGCGGCTATGCCTACCGAGTACGCCTCGCACATCAGCGACATGAGTAATTGCTTTGCTGTTCTGGACGAGGCCATATCCGAGGCTGAAGCCCGGATGGAAGGAGGCGCTTTGGATAACATCCGCATCAAGTCCATTTTTTATTCTCTGAATTTCGGCGCTGAAAATCTGTCCCTGTCAAGGACACAAGCCTGCGCCTTCGTTGATTGCTTCGTAGCCTATGAGGACGGCGCTGCTGTTCCCGCCAGCTTGGAAACCGCATATGAAAGGCTATCGCTGTCAGGAATAACGGTGACCGGCGAGATCAAAGCCAACGCTCAGAAAATCTATGAGCTGCTAGCTTCTGGCGGTGCAGCACTGTTCACCGGAGAGATTGAACGCGGAGGTACAGGAAGTACTGCGCTGGATATCTCGTCATTTAAAGATCCGGCAACGAAAAACAATCTGGATCTGGTCGCTTATGTCGAGCAAGCCTTTGACTCCGGATGGGGCTATGTCTGGGGTACATACGGCGACGTCCTCACAGAATCTCTGTTCAGCTCCAAGCTGGAACAGTACCCTGACGGCGTAGGTAATTACGAGATCTTCATCCGCAGCAACTGGCTCGGCGGCAGGACGACGGACTGCGTAGGCCTGATAAAAGGCTACGGCTGGCTTGATCCAAGCACACTGAAATACGAGTACGGAAGCAACGGCATGCCAGATATCAGCGCGGACAGCATGTATAAGAACGCTGTGGTTTCAGGCTCCATGGATGCCATGCCCGACGTCCCCGGTCTTGCTGTTTGGAAGTCCGGACATATCGGAATCTATATCGGAAACGGCAAGGTCATCGAAGCCATGGGCACAAAATATGGCGTCGTCAAGACAAATCTAAATGAACGTTCATGGACGGCGTGGCTTGAAATTCCCTACATTAAATACAACATAGGAGAGTGAAAATTATGCTTAATCTGCAAGCAATCTTTAGAAGAAAGGCGGAGGATTTCCCTGTATGGGATTGCGTAATCGAAAAAATCGTCGAGCTTCCCGAAGCCGAATACAAGTACTTTAAGACGGCACCTCTCCGGGATATGCCCTTCATTTTCGAGAACACCGACCTCATGCACCGGGATGGGAACGGTGTGTGCCACTGTCTGCTGGTGCTGGGTGAGGAATCCTCTGACGGCGTCTTGGTTGAATCAGAGGGATATAACTACGCCAGATATTCCAGCTTCATGCCCGGAGCACGGGAATTTTTGACCGCGCGTTTGAACCAGCTGGCCGAGCAACTCGTTCAGGAAGCAACACAAAGCACTTCAAACGGAACATGGGCAATTTGCTTTGACGAGATACAGGATCGGTATCATGTTCCCGTTTCGACTAACAACGGAATCGGGAAAATGCTCCTGAACATCCTCGCAGCGAGGCCGGAACTGGCGGAAGTCGAAGCGATGGAGAACAGCTTCGACATGGTGTTCTGCCAGGATTACTGCCCGAATCTAGATGAAAAAGAGAGGCTATCACCCGAAATGCAAATGAATTTATAAGGAGGAAAATGAAGATGAGTACAACCGAAGTAAAGATCCCCTTCCCTTCGGAGAGGCTGGACGCCCTCCGTTTTTTTATGGAAAAGAAGGAGCAGACCGTCGAACAGGAGCTGATGGATTACCTCAATAAGACCTATGAGCGGCTGGTTCCTGCCAATGTCCGCGAATATGTGGAAAGCCGTTTGGAGCAGGAACCTTCTCAGGAACAGGCGACAGAACCCCAACAGCCTCCTGCTCCAAGGGAGCGTCAGCCTCGTACCTCCCGCCGACAGCGGGAACAGGCTGCGACTGAAGCACCTCTCTCTCAGGAGGCTCAGTCAGAGGCAGAAGGCCCCGCCGAGGAAGAAACCCCTGGCATGACTATGAGCATGTAAACCGCAGATAAAAAACAAGGAGGTGCTGATTATGATAAAGCTTGGTGTGGACAACGGAAACTACAACACCAAATCCTCGGAGGGGATGCTTTATGCTTCTGGCTACACTGCAAGCGACAAAGAATTTATTGTGCCTGAAATGCAGCTCTATTTTGAGGGCAGGTATTACGCCATCGGCGAGCTGCGTCTGCGCTTTCAGCAGGATAAAGCCAAAGAACAGGATGCCTTCATTCTGACCTTGCCTGCCATTGCGGACGCAATGAAAAAGGCAGGGACAACCAATGCGGAAATCGTCCTTGGCGTGGGGCTGCCCATCGACAGCTATGGCACACAGAAGGAAGCCTTCAGGCGATACTTCCTGCGCGACAATATCTCGTTCCGGTTCGAGGGAGCTTTCTACCGCTGCCGTATAGCAGAATGCAAGGTGTTCGCACAAGGTCATGCGGCGCTGTGCCGGTATTACCCGCAGCTTAAGGATTACAGAAGTATCACAATGGTTGATATCGGCGGGTATACGGTGGATATTCTCACGCTTCATGACTTCCACCTTGACAGATCGAGCTGTGCCAGTCTCCGCATGGGCACCATCACCCTGTACAGTCGGATTCAGGATACGCTCCAGCGCAGTGACATTCTTCTGTCGGACGAACTCATCACGGACGCTATCCGTGGGGAGATCCAGCATGCCGACAGCAAATTGATTGCGTCTGTAGTTGAGCAGGCCGTGACCGCTTACTGCAAGGAGCTGTTCAATGCGCTCCGTGAACGAGGACTTGATCTGAGACTCCCGACGGTATTTGCAGGCGGCGGCGCCGAGCTGCTGGAACCCAGGCTGCACGAAAACAGCCTCAATACAGTGGCGGTGCTGAACCGGTTTGCCAACGCGGACGGCTACAAGCTTCTGATGAGGTGAGCCTATGTCCGAGCGAAAACGATATTATCTTTCCTTCGATCTGGACAACCCCAGGCATCGGGAGGCCGAAGCGCTGTTTGCGCGGCAGGCCAGCCGGCAGCGCACCGAGTACGTGGTCAACAGCATCCTGAAGGCACATCAGGCGGAAATTCTGGAGCAGGTTGTACGGCAAGCAATCAGGGACGAACTGAGAAATGCTGCGCCGCAGCTTCAAGCCACACTGCCGGAGGAAACGGACGCCGATGTTCAGCTGTCCGATCTGCCCGGCAGTCTGATTCATGCGCTGGAGGAATTGTAACCATGTTGGCTCACTTTCCTGCCGCCCTTATACCGGATGGCTGAAAAGTACACCATCATGGCTCACTATTTCCTCAAACAACAGCCTGCGAAGCAGGATCAGCCAGGAAATTTGGAGGGAACCCGGAGCATGACAATGAGTATTTAGGAGGCGAACATGGAGAAAACGATTAAAGTGATAATGGTGGACCCGATGAAGGAACCCTATCCTGCTGAAGTTGAAAACACTTTGGAAGGATTGCAGAAGGCGGTTGGAGGATATATTGAAACGGTATATTTGGATGATTATGTTGTTCTGGTTTGCAATGAAGAGGGAAAGCTGATCGGGCTTCCTGGCAACCGTTCTCTTGGAAACGACATCATTGCCGGTACATTTTTTGTGGTTGGCAGCAATGATGATGGGGATTTTGTGTCGCTGACTGAGGATAAAATCCGGCAGTACAGTGATCGATTTCAAAAGACGGAAATCTTTACCCAGGAACAGGTGGAGGATGCTTCCGTTATATTTTCATTAGATTTTAGCAAATGAAAGGAGTAAAGCTGCATGAATAAAGCTACTGTACAGATCAGCTTTGAAGCTGAAAAGCTTCGCGCTATCAACCAGTACATGAAGGATGAAACAGAGCTGCAAACTGAACTGGACACTGTGCTGCAAGCGCTGTATGAGAAGCACGTTCCCGCTCCTGTCCGGGAGTACATCGAAAGCCGGGATACTGGCGGGATGGACGCCCCTAAACGCAGCACACGACCGGCAGTTCCTGCAAAACAAAGTCGCCCAGCTGCGGACAACGACGAATAACAACCTGCAAACGGGCATGTTACCGCCTGTGTGCCCCTGGTCGCGTTTTAACAGCAGGTGGTGGCATCGCAACACCTGTGTGTAGGATAACGCCCTTTATTGGGGCTTTGTGGCGGAGCTTGAGAGGAAAAAACCATCCTCCGGACAGAGCCTCATAAAAGCGGATTTGAGGGGTGAACCATGGGGTTGAAAACCATGCAGGTTAAAGGCAGGTGGTCGCTTTGCGACCTCCTGCCACCTGACACCGCCCCGCAACGCGGGTCGGAGAGGTTCGGGTAGGTACACCTGAAAAGAGGTTTGGTCACCTTTCAGGTGGTCGGAATCTTCTTAAAAATTGATGTAAGCAAAGTAAATAAAGGCTTTTCCGGGGTACACCCGACAGGTGGTTCCGGAGAATTTCAGACAAGGAGGACTCACTATGACTGAAGAAACCAAAGACCGCATCCCGCTCTGGCTTTACCCCAGCACGATTGAATGTATGGATGCACTCTTAGAAATGGATAACTGCAAAAGCAGGAGCGAATTCATTGAAAAGGCTGTCCGGTTTTATAGCGGGTACATTGCAGCTGAGAAGGGCGTGATGTTTTTACCGACTGCTATCACATCGGCAATGTCCGGTATTGTCAACACCTTGGAAAACCGCATGGCGCGTCTTATCTTCAAGCTGGCTGTGGAGATGTCCATGATGATGAACATCCTGGCGTCCACTGCGGAGGTGGATGAAAACACACTGCACCGATTGCGCGGAAAGTGCGTTGCCGATGTTAAGAAATCCATCGGCTCTGTGACCTTCGAGGATGTAACTAAATTCCAAAAGGGTGAATAGTCATGCCGAGGATTGTTTTCAAATGTCGGTATTTAAAAAACTCAGCGGTGCATCTGGAGAATCTCGTGGAGTATGTGGCGACGCGGGATGGCGTGGAGAAAATCTCTCCCGCCTCCCGTGACAATCCCGCCACGCAGAAACAGGAGATGCTCATCTCAGACATCCTCGCTCAGTTTCCGGATGCGGCGGATCTGTTTGAGTACGAGGACTATATCAAACAGTCCACCGTCAAAAACGCTTCGGAATTCATCAGTGCCGCGCTGGATCAGAACATGGATCAGCTGTCATACAGCCAAGTCTATGCCAATTACATCGCTACCCGTCCACGCGCTGAAAAGCTGGGAACCCACGGGTTGTTCTCTGATGAGGAAACGCCGTTGATGTTGTCAAAGGTGATGGAGGAAGTCGGGGAACACACAGGTAATGTGTGGACGCCCATCATTTCTCTGCGGCGGGAGGACGCCGCCCGATTGGGATATGACAATGCCGCTGCGTGGATGGCACTCATCCGCAAACAGCGGAATATCTTTGCCGAGCAGATGAAGATCGCTCCGGAAAACCTGCGCTGGTATGCAGCCTTTCATAACGAAGGGCATCATCCTCACTGTCATATGCTGGTTTACTCGGTGAATCCACGTGAGGGGTATGTCACCAAGCCAGCCTTAGAAAAGATGCGGAGTAGTCTGGCAAAGGAAATCTTTCAGCAGGATCTCATTCAGATATATTCCGAGCAGACCGCACAGAGAAATACGCTTGCCGAACAGAGCCGTGAAGCCCTGAAAGAAATCATTGGCAGAATGAGCGGCGGCATGTGTGATAACGAAACCATTGAGTCTTTGCTCTCGCATCTGGCAGAGCGTCTCAGGCACACATCCGGGAAAAAGCAATACGGCTATCTCAAGTCGCCCTTGAAAGCAGTCGTGGATCAGATTGTGGATGAACTGGCGAAGGATGTGCGGGTAGCGGAAGCCTATGCAAAATGGCAGGAGCTTCGCAACGAAGTGCTGCGCACATATAAGGATAAGCTCCCTGATCCCCTTCCTCTCTCTCAGCAAAAAGAGTTTAAGCACATTAGAAATATGGTGATCGCGGAAACCGTGAATATCGGCGGTCATCATTTCACCTTCGAGGGCGATGAGTTAGCAGAGGATTTACAAGAAGTAGTAGAATACGAACCCCTGTTGTTGGAGGATGAATATCTGCCGGTCATGGATGAAGCGCCGGATAACGATGAGGCTGATAACATCAATCCGCATATCGAATGGAGTGATCGCTACTGGAGGGCTCGTGCCTTCCTTTACGGCAGCGATGAAATGGAGCCTGACTTTGAGCAGGCCCTCCGTTTGTTTTTGGAGGAAGCCGAATGCGGCAACGCTCTCGCCATGCATGACCTCGGCAGGATGTACGCTGACGGGCTTGGCGTCAGTATGGACGCAGATATCGCATTTACTTGGTACGATAAAGCCTTCACCGCATTCATGGACATTGAGGCAAACAAGAAAAGCCAGTATGTGGAATACCGCATCGGTAAAATGCATACGGCGGGGCTTGGCACAGATCAGGTCTATGAGGAAGCGGCCGGATGGTTTGAAATGGCGGCTTCACGAAATTACAAGTATGCCCAATATTCTCTTGCCGGTTTGTACTACCGGGGGCAGGGCGTAGAGCAGGACTACGAAATGGCATTCCGGCTCTACAGTAAATCTGCAGCAAAGCGTGTTCCGTATGCCTGTTACGAGCTGGCGAAGATGTATCGGGACGGTATCGGTACGGAGAAGGGTGCCGAAGAAGCGGAGCTGAATTTTGAAGAAGCCTTTTACGGCTTTAAGCGACTGGAAGAAAAAAGCCATGACGATAAGCTCCAATACCGCCTCGGGCAGATGATCTACACCGGAACCGGAACAGAAAAGGATGTGGAAGCGGCCATCGGATATTTTGAAAAGGCTGCCCGGCTCGGTAACGTCCATGCACAGTACATGCTGGGTAAGATTTACCTCGATTCGGACAGTGGTCACAAAAATTCGGAGGAGGCTGTCCTGTGGCTGACTAAGGCTTCGGATAGCGGTAACAGCATGGCACAGTATACCTTGGGCAAGCTCTACCGTGACGGAAGTCATGTGGAGAAGGATTCGGTGAAAGCGGTAGAGCTGTTCACGAAAGCAGCAGAGCAGAACAATTCATTCGCTCAGTATCAGCTCGGTAAGCTCTATCTGATAGGAGAGGGTATTCAAAAGGATGTGAAAACAGCTGTCGAATGGCTGACTGCATCTGCTGAGCAAGGCAATCAATATGCGCAATATGCTCTCGGCAAGCTGTTTCTTATTGGAGAAGAAGTCCCCAGTGACCGGGAAGCCGCAGTGCGCTGGTTCACCTTGTCTGCTGAACAGGGTAATGTCTATGCGCGGTATTTCCTCGACCATATGAACTTTTTAAGCAAACCCTTTCTGACTCTTGCAGTTACAAGGCTCCTGCACCACTTGAGCCGGATTTTTCGGGACGAGCAGAAAAGGCTTTCCGGCGCTCCAGGCATGCAGACAGACAGCAAGCTCCGACGTAAGATACGCGAAAAGAAAATTGCCCAAGGTCATGCTCCGGACGATCATGAGCTCAGGCATACAACCTATTAATGCAAAGGGAGGGTTTCCATGCAAAAGCCTCAACCAAAATATCAACAGAAAAAAGAACCGCTTCCCAGCAAACTCAATACGGCGTCTCTCAAACCATCCGCTCATCGGCGGGTGGCTTTTTTTCGCCGGTGCGGTAAGCGTAAACACTGACTAAGGAGGTTCTATGGTATGGCATATATTCATTTTACAGACGAGCAAAAGCGGCAGGCAAACTCTGTCGACCTGGTTGATTTCCTTCATCGTCAAGGAGAGCAGCTTGTGCGCTCAGGCCGAGAGTGGCGCTGGAAGCGTCATGACAGCGTTACTGTGCGCGGCAATCAGTGGTTTCGCCACAGCCGGAAGGAAGGCGGTCACGCTATTGATTTTGTTCAGCAGTTTTATGACATGAGCTTTCCTGAAGCTGTGAGCTATCTGCTCGGAGAGGACTCCGGCGTGGAGTGGAATCAGACGGTCAAGAGTGCCCCTGCTCCACGCAAGGAGTTCGCTCTTCCGGAGGCTAATCCTGACATGCGCCGGGTATTCGCATATCTGATAAAGCAAAGGTTCATAGACCGTGAGGTGCTGTCTCACTTCGCTCATGAAAAGCTGATATACGAAGACAAGGAATATCACAATGCGGTATTTGTTGGGCTGGATGAAAAAGGCGTCCCCCGCCATGCTCATAAGCGCGGAACATACACCCAGGGCGAACCCTACAAAGGAAACGCGGAGGGCAGCGATCCGAAATACAGCTTTCACTGGATTGGAGAGAGCGACACTCTTTATGTGTTCGAGGCGCCGGTGGATATGCTGTCCTTCACCACACTGCATCAGGATGGATGGAAACGGCACAGCTATGTCACATTGGACGGAGTATCGGAACACGCCTTGCTTCGTCAGCTGGAGCTGAATCCTCATCTGAAAAGCATCGTGCTGTGCTTGGATCATGACGAGGCAGGCATTGAAGCTGTCGGTCGCCTGAAGGATATCCTGTCGGGAAAGTGCTATGCGGATTTTTCCGTAATGCAGCCGCAGTACAAGGACTGGAATGAGGATCTTAAAGCCAGAAACGGCGTCAGTCCCATCCCGGCGCGGGAACATCCGAAGCTGGAGCTTCTGCCGAAGGTTGTTGGTGAGCTGCACGATTTGTGCAAAGCCCTTGCAACACATAAAGATATTGACGCCTTCCTCGTGGAGTGCGCCGAGGTGGTAGAGCCGCTTCTTGCCTCCGGCAAAACAGCAGCACTGAATACGGAAGCTGTTCGTGAATGCCTGCAGTGCATGGCGGCTGGCTCGCTTGCTGCCATGCAAAGGCAGCTCCGCCAGATAGAACAGCCTGTGACAATAGAGCAGCTTATTCAAAAGCTGCAGGACAGCTACCGTCCCCATGGGGATAGGGGCTGGCTGCGTACCAAAGCTGAACAGCTGCGCCAGGATGTTTCGGATATCAGCCGTCAGCTTCAGGCATCGGGTATCCGCACACTGGAGGATATGAATAAGCTCCTGACCTCCTATCAACGCCTTGCGCTGGACTGCGTCAAAATCATGATGTTTGTTGAGCAGGAGCTGCCGTCGATGCTTCCGGTGCAGGAGCAAGCAGTAAATTTTTCTATGACCATGTAAAGGAGGGATCGAATTGAAGACATCCCAAATCATAATCTTAACTGCTGCCGGCCTGACCATGTTTGGCGTTATCGGTTTGTTATCTCTCATAGCGCATTACTACACTTTAAACGGCATCAAGTCCAAAACAGTCGGCGACGGTCAGCACGGTACAGCTCGCTGGGCAACAAAACGGGAGATAAAAAAGACATATACCGAGGTTCCCTACGAGCCGGAGAAGTGGCGAAAGGGCGAAAGCCTTCCGAAAGCGCAGGGACTGATAGTCGGTTGGAGGAAGGCATCGCTGTTTGACAATACCGCTCCGAACGGATATGCGCTGGTGGACGATGACGATATCCACTGCTTGATGATCGGAGCCGCAGGTGTTGGCAAGACCGCTAACTTTCTTTATCCGAATCTGGAATACGCCTGTGCCTGCGGCATGAGCTTTGTGACCACCGACACCAAGGGCGACCTCTACCGCAATTATGCCGGGATCGCAAAAGACAAATACGGATACGATGTTGCTGTCATTGACCTGAGAAACCCCACCCGCTCGGACGGAAACAATCTGCTCCATCTGGTCAACCGGTATATGGACGCATATCTTAATAATCCTCAGAACCTTGCGTTTAAAGCCAGAGCGGAGAAATATGCCAAGATCACCGCCAAGACCATCATCTCCTCCGGTGGCTTCGATACAGCGATGGCTGGACAAAACGCCTTCTTCTATGACGCGGCGGAAGGGCTGCTGACTTCCGTGATTCTGCTTATTGCGGAATACTGTGAGCCGAGGCAGAGGCACATCGTGTCGGTATTCAAGCTCATACAGGATCTGCTGGCGCCCAGCGGCGTCAAGGGTAGGACTTTGTTTCAGCTGCTTCTTGCTCATCTGCCGGATGAGCACAAGACCAAGTGGTTCGCCGGGGCGGCACTCAATTCGGCGGAGCAGGCCATGCAGAGTGTCCTCTCAACTGCCCTATCCAGATTGAACGCTTTCCTGGATTCCGAGCTGGAGCAAATTCTATGCTTTGACACGGCAATCGATGCGGAAAGGTTCTGCACCAAAAAAAGCGCAATCTTCCTGGTGATGCCGGAAGAAGATAACACAAAGTATTTCATCATCAGCCTGATCGTACAGCAGCTCTATCGCGAGATCCTGTCGGTGGCCGACGAGCATGGCGGCAAGCTCCCCAATCGTGTAATGATGTTCCTCGACGAGATCGGTACCATCCCTAAAATTGAGTCGGCAGAGATGATGTTTTCCGCTTCCCGCTCCCGACGCGTGTCTATCGTTGCCATCATACAGAGCTTTGCACAGCTGGAGAAAAACTATGGCCGAGAGGGTTCGGCCATCATTATAGACAACTGTCAGGATACTGTGTTCGGCGGTTTTGCTCCCAACAGTGAATCGGCACAGATTTTGTCAAAAGCCATGGGCAGCAAGACCGTCATGAGCGGTTCGATCAGCCGGGGTAAAAACGACCCGTCGCAGAGTCTGCAGATGATCGAGCGGCCATTGATGACTCCCGACGAGTTAAAGTCCATGCCAAAGGGCCATTTTATCGTTACCAAGACCGGAGAATACCCAATGCGCACCTGGCTGAAGCTATTCACGGAATGGGGCATTACCTTCGGCAAGCCTTATGAGATTGCCGAACAATCAGCCAGAGAAGTGGAGTATGCCGACAGGCGCAGAGTGGAGGAAGAAATCATCCGCCGTCACTCTGCCTGTGTGGATGTGCCGGAGGAAGATGAAGCTGAAGCTGCCGCATCAAGAGGATTACTCCATACGCCGAATCAGGAGCCGGAAGCGCCGACCAGGACAAAAGCACCTGTTCGGATTGAATAGGAGGTGAAGCTGTGGGTTACTTTTCTTCTCTTTATTCCTCGGAGCTTCCGCATCGCGCGAGGGCTGTATTTATGTACTTACATGACCGCGCAGATAAGGAAGGCAAATGCTACCCAGCGATTGGTACCATCGCCAAGGAACTGAAGCTGTCCCGAAGCACCGTGAAACGCGCCATAGCTGACCTTGAAAAAAGCGGCCGTCTGCGTAAGGAGCAAAGGTGGCGCGAGAACGGCGGCAAGAGCAGCAATCTGTATTATTTAGCGCAACCTAATTCCAGCTAATTGGTTAAAAAAATGACCTTCCCCGCCAAGGGGAAGGTCAGCCCTATCAATGGACTATGGAAGGGTTCATGATGAACTGAGAAGGCGAACCTATCACTCTAAGAATATATAACGCCAGAAAAAGAACATGAACAATATCATATACACACCAGTGAATTTTATATATGTAAAACAGGAGTATGTTATGACCACGCAGGATATTGCTAGGCACGAGATGATTTGATGTATAAATACGGCTTTCCAGAGGCATGTCATTATAACCGCTTTCTATACAGGCTTTACAGCATGTAGCAGTAGCACAATGTTGCTCTACCTTAGACGATATAAAGAGACATACAGGGGCCAATACTGGATGTGAATGCCTCACGAAAAACCCTGCCGGTGGCTGATGTTCATCCGTAGTGCAATCGGTGATTGCCAAAGGTATGGCTATGAGAAATAGTTTTTTGGGTTTATAAGTATCATCAGTAAAATGCCGGTCGAGGTTAAGATGACTTTAACTGGCTTTATTAAAGCGTACAAGTTTAAAGCTTTGGTCGAACTCATTTTTCCGAGAGTTCAATTTTTTAAGGACACTAACTTTTTCGAACGATTTCTTTATATTTGAGGATGGAAAGTTTGGCAACCTCATAAAACCAAAGCCCTAACCGTTTGAGATATGACCACCATCCTTGGCGGAATATCCAGAGTATCCAGCCAATAATTAAAGCTAGAAAAACAGCGATGGCTAAAACTAAAGTTGTATATTCCTTATAAATAGAGCTAGCAAACATCTGCCCTGCGGCTAAATATCTATCGACGATCTGATTCGGTGGGGATGGTAATTGTACAATCTCAAGGTAATTTTCCCAATTAGTAATATGAACACGAATGTAATGATAATAGCTTCCCTCCGTAAGAAGTTCGGCACCTGCTCCTCCAGTAATGATATATCTTACGTTATTTTTAACAAAACTGAAAAAGCTGTGGATGTGAGATAAGAAAACAGTATCTACCTTATATTTAGTCATAAGATTTTCAAATCTCGCAGCTTCTTGTTTATCATGGAAGGCATGGTCGATATTGCTGGTACCACTAAGCTTATTCATTTCATTTTGCAATAAGCTGTTCTTTTGTGATTGAGCTAATTCAGGATATGTATTGGGGGTCAGATTAGCTCTGGGGTCAGTAGGAGGAATATGGGAAACAACAAAGATGCGTTTCCCTTGAGCTTTTTGTAGGTCAGCTTCCAGCCACTTATACTCTTCTTCAGGAATAGCTGTCTTCTCTGTCCAACCTCTTGAACTGTCCAGGAAGATAAAATGATTGTTTAAATAGTCGAAAGAATAGTAGGGAGGCCCGAAAAGCTCCGTATATATCTTACGGCCATTTTCCCGGATGTCATGATTTCCCAAAGTGGTGTAAAGCGGAACTTGAAGCTTGGAAACGGTCTCATAAAAAAGCCTATATCTGTTCGGTTCTCCTCCGTACACGAGATCACCGTTGTCAACGACAAAGGCAGGGTTAATTCCGTTAACTTGGCTAATGATTTGAGCAAACGTGCCATAACCGTTTCTATTATCTCCCAACATCACGACTTCCGGATTCTCGCTGGGTTTTAAAGTGAATTGAATAGCCTTAATTTGGTTTGCCTTTAAGTCAACCGTAAATGAAATCGTGTGCGGGTCAATAACCTTAAGATTAGCGATTCCGTCACTGGTAGTGATTTTGGATGGACTTATGTTTTCCAACCTTAGCCTATATGATTTCTCAGTCGTGCTTTTGAGGGTTATTACCGGCGTTGGAGAAAGAGAATGAAGCAGTAAACTCTCTTGATTACTGTTTTCTGCTATTTTTCCTTTTGCAAATCCGCCTTGAATGCTTACAGTATTTCCGTTCAAGTCATAGGAGGAAATCGAAGTGTAAGGGTCAAAAGATAACGGCAGGGGCACAAAACCTTGTTGGATCTTGAAATTCTTGTAGCTATGTAAGATAAAGGCGCTTGTAACCAGCAATCCTACAACAAGCAAAATTAGAACCAACCCTTTTTTCCGCATCTACCTCAACCTTTCGATCCATCGTTGAACTGGCTGTTTCTTAAATGGATACCTAAAATATTATACCTCATTTACCTAGTATAACCAATGTAGGAAAAATTACCTATTATACTCAGCGAACAATGAATAATCCGACGACAATTCCGACAACTATTCCACCCAGAACTTCAATCGGAGAATGCCCAATGACCTCTTTGAGGCGTGTCGGCTTAATAAAAATTTCCGTGCTTAATTTTCTATTTAGAGTCTCAATAGTTGCCGTTAATTCATTAAGGACTATCGCATGTTGCCCTGCTTGCCTACGTACACCTGCCGCATCATAAATCACAATCATACTAACCGATGTTGTAATAGCAAAATAGGGATTATTCCAACCGTATTTAAGCAGCGTTGCTGTGGTTAAGCCAATCATAAGGGCTGTATGGGAGCTAGGCATTCCTCCCGGTTTTAAGGCAGCCCGCCAATTCCACGAACGATGAACCCAGTAGTATACCGGGATTTTCAGGATTTGAGCGGCTATTGTAGAAAGCAAAGCTGATAATAGAAGTGGGTTATGCAAGCACAAATTACCTCCTGCGATTAGGTATTCTTTATTTAGAACCTGTCTTTTTATCTTTAAATATAAACAATAGACCTATAACAGCTAATAACCCCATCCCGGCTCCAAAATAAAACGGGGCTTGGGCACCAAATTTGTCCCAAAGGATTCCGGCAATAAAGGAAGCTGGAAGGAGAGCAACTCCAACTAAAGCTGCATGCATACCGATTACCGTACCTCTTAAGGCCGAGGGTGCAATATCGGACAGGAGGGCTTTTTCCACGCCATCTGTGAAGGCGGAATATAGACCGTAAACAATAAATAACAGCCATAAGCTTGAAGTGTGTGTAACCCGAGCGAATCCGAAATAGACGGCAGCGTAAATAAAATAACCCGTCACCAAAACACGTTTCCTACCAATCAAATCCGATAATTTTCCGGCAGGTAAAGATACCAAAGCATAGCTAATATTGAAGGCCAAATAAAGGAGTAAAACATTAGGAGTTGAAAGGCCCAATTTGCTTGCTCTTAAGAGCAGGAATTGGTTAGACGAATTACCAAGTGCAAAAATAAAAGCCAATACTAAAAACTGCTTTAACTTTGTGTCCAGTTTTGACCAGGCAAAAGAAAATTCTTTCTTTACAGATTTATCCCTACTTGGCCTTTTAACAAAGAGAAGGGCTATTATTCCCAATAGGGCCGGTATCGTCGAAAACCAGAAAATACGCTTAAAATCGGTAATGTTTCCTCTAATTAGTATATAAGCTATAATTACCCCGATAACCGCTCCCATAGTATCCATGGCCCGGTGCAGACCAAAAGCATGACCACGGGTGCTTTTTTGCGTTGAGTCGGCAATAAGAGCATCACGAGGGGCGGTGCGTATTCCTTTGCCGAAACGGTCGATAATCCGGGAAAACAATACCCCTCCCCAAGACCCGGCCAAAACGAGGATTAACTTACCTAACAAGGAACCACTATAACCTGTGATTGTGAGTTCCTTTTTCTTTTGCGTTTTATCGGCTAAGTATCCGGAAAAAACTTTAAGTAAGCTGGCTAAACTTTCAGCTATCCCTTCAATGATGCCAATAATAGCCGGACTTGCTCCTAACGCAGTAGAGAGGAATATTGGGAGTAAGGGATAAACCATTTCACTGCTTATGTCTGTTAACAAGCTGACAATGCCAAAAAGCATTACGTTAAACATAAAACGCACACTCCTCAATATCCAACCGACTGAGTACTCAACACCTGTTTATTACTTTGCGTATTTTTTGATGACTAACTTTGAAGTCTCCTTTGAGTATTTCCCATAATGGAATAGCCGCAGCCCTAGGTTTGTCAAAGGCTTAAATAAGGGGTTAATCAGCCATACAATTTTAGCACTGACGAAACCTATGATAACACTTGCAAGTACATCAGTTGGCCAATGCACTCCTGTATAAACACGGGCAAATGCTACGAGAACAGCTAAAATTGTAAAGCTCCATCTGACCCAAAATGAAGCTTTCTTCCAGGACCCTGCAGCAAAACCAAAGCTTCCTGAGGTGTGGTCACTGGGAAATGACGTATCAAACGAATGGGGAATGAGCTGGGTAAATGTCCCTTTCGGAAGAGTCACAAAGGGTCGTGGACGGAAGAAGAACTGCCCGATAATAGCGTTAAAGACTAATGCCAGTACACCCGAAAATCCGGCCACAACCATTGCATGACGCTTATCGGAATCGGATTTGGGTAAGGTAAACCAAGCCAATAAAAACAACACCGCATATAACTCTAGAGCATATTGGGCAAAGAATGCCATTAGTTTGTCGAGCACGGGATGATGCCCAGCCCATTGATTGATGAAATGGTACCCAAAAAGATCAAATGAATTCATTCTGTCCTTTCCTCCTGTCCTTTTTCAAAAAGTAACAAAAACTGTTTCTCCCAAAAACAATACTCAATTATTAGGACGAGAGAATGTTGGTAAAAGTTCGACCGTTTAAAAAATATTAACAAACGGGAAATATTTTATAAACCCATGAACTTTTACTCCAAGTACGTCGTCTTTATGTTTAGAGAGTTTAATATGGAAGCACCTTAAGGAGGAAATATTGATGGATTTCATTAAAACGCTAGTTGATCTTTTTCTTCACCTAGATAAGAATTTAGAATTGGTAATTCAAGGTTATGGCATGTGGACATATCTAATTCTCTTTATCCTTGTTTTTCTCGAAACAGGATTGGTCGTTACTCCATTTCTACCGGGGGACTCACTCCTTTTTGTTGCCGGTGCATTCTCCGCCAGCGGTTCGTTAAATGTAGTCTTGCTCTTTATTACGCTTGGCATCGCTGCTATCCTAGGAGATACAGCCAACTATCAAATTGGTCATTTTGTCGGTCCCAAAGTATTTACCAAAAGTAATACTCGCCTTTTTAAAAAGGAACATTTAGAGCGAACTCAACTGTTTTATGAAAAACATGGGGGCAAAACGATAATTATCGCGAGGTTTATTCCGGTAATCCGTACGTTTGCTCCTTTTGTAGCCGGAATAGGGGAGATGACTTACCTGCGCTTCCTGTCGTATAACCTCATTGGAGGAATCGCTTGGGTGACGATCTTGCTCTTTGGTGGTTATCTGTTTGGTAACCTGCCGATAGTCAGAAACAATTTCACCACAGTAATCCTGGCTATAATTTTCATCTCGATTTTACCTGGAATTCTTAATTTCCTAAAAGCAAAACAACATTTGATATTAAAGCGTTATTAATATGGTAAAGGTATAGAAGATGGACGATATACAAGGTCTGTTGCTTCGTGTTGTTTTTGAATACCGGTATTTTGCGCTTCTTCTGCTGCTTTCTTTGGGAATGATTGGGCTACCTGTGCCGGATGAATTTGTGATGGCATTTAGCGGTTTCCAAGTTAGCCTTGGGCGCATGGGTTTCAGCAAAACACTACTTATAGCAGCTCTCGGCAGTTTTATTGGTACGAATCTAAGCTATTGGATCGGTAGACGGGTAGGAAAGCCTTTATTAGACCGCATTGCCCCATATCTGCACCTTACAGAAAACAAACTATCCGGGGTAGAGGCTTGGTTCAGGCGGTTTGGCAGTAAAATGGTTGTCGTAGGATACTTTTTTCCGGGTTTGCGCCATTTAATAGCTTACTTTGGGGGAATAAGTAAGATAAACTACATGCGGTATGCAACATTCTCCGGAGTGGGTGCCATCCTCTGGACCGCTACCTTTATTACGATGGGAATGTTTTTGGGTATATACTGGGAGAGTACCGTAACGAAGATCAGGCATCTGCTTATTCCTGGGGGCATATTTTTGGGTGCAGTTCTCATTCTTGTTTATATTCATAACGTGAAAAACCGATCTTCCTTGAAAAAATAATTACAAGTTGATACCTGGAAAAGCATTACAAGATTTTTAAGGAAAGGAGGGGGGCAAATGCTGTGATGGAGATAGATCTTAGACTTATTGAGCAAGCTCAGGCGGGGGACCAAAAGGCTTTTACACAACTCGTCTTGAATTATAGTGGTTACGTTTACCGTACGGCATTTGCCTTTCTTCACAATGAGTCAGAGGCAGAAGACGCTTCTCAGGAAATCTTCTTAAAAGTTTATCGATCAATCCATCGACTTAATGATATCCATGCGTTTCCGGCTTGGTTGAAAAAAGTCATTACTACGGTCTGCTTGGACCGGATGAAAGGTAAACAACTAGATCTCGTTCCTGACAGTAACATTGAATCTGTTTCGACCACTACACCTGACCATTGGGATCGCCAGATTGAACTCCGGGAAGCTCTCGGTAAGCTTAGCCAGGAGGAACGGGAAATAGTTGTTCTTTATGATTGGCAAGGTTATAGCTACCAGGAAATTGCCACACTCTTAGAAATTCCGCTGGGAACGGTCAAATCACGGCTCCATACCGCTAGAATGCATTTAAGAACAATACTTTCAGATTAGGCCAAGGAGGAGGGACCATTATGGAGTGCCTGCAATGTATGGAACGGCTATCAGAATATCTTGACGGGGAACTGGATGCTAACAAATACCGAGATATAGAAGTGCATTTACAGTGTTGTCCTGATTGCCGTAAGGTTATGGACGACTTAGCGGCTCTAAGCAAAGAAATTAACCTGAGTATCGCCAGCATCCCAATTCCTACTAATTTAACGGTACGGATTTTTTCCGCTATTGAGAAGGAGCAGCATAATACTGCTAAAGACATATGGCTGACAAGCATTCTCTTGGCAGTTTTCGCCAGCCCAGTTTTACTCATTTTCTCGCGCACTTTCTCCAGTGTGTTCCACTTAGTTTATGCCACAGGGTCTGCTTTCTGGCGCTCACTCATGACCCTTGTTACGCTTTTTTCTCCTTGGGTTACGGTGACAATGGGAATTATATCCTTATTTCTGATGGTCATGGGCCTTTATATTATTAAAACGCTATTGACCAAATTTGAAGTTAACGAGGTGGTCCTATGAAGCCACAGGTGAAACTTAGTATACTTTTAGTCATAGCCTTGCTTCTTCTTTCCCCCGGTCAAGCGCTAGCCGATGAATTATCAGCTCAATTTGGCGGGAACCCCTTGGTGGTCCCGGTTGGACATTCAGTGGAATCCGTCTTTGCCCTGAGTACGGATGCCCATATTGCAGGATCGGTCAGAGAGGTCGTTTTAGTGATCAATGGTGATGTTTATCTTGAGCCGACGGCTCAGACTGATCTGGTGATTGATTTAGGCGGGCAGGTTTTTAACCCCGCAAATGTAACCGTGAAAACCGGCGTTTTCCGCTTAAGTTTGACCCCGCAGTTTGTTAATCAATTATTTATTGGGTTAGCTATGATTTTAGGTCTATGGCTGGCCAGATTAATTATCAGTGTTTTCGGTATCGTATTACTTACCGGTTTAGGTTTTGTTCTGCGTAAACGTTTGCAACAAGGAGAAAATCTGCTATCGACCTCTTTTTTACGCCTGTTTGCAATCGGTCTAGCAGCATCGTTGATGATAACTGGTTTAATGATTCTGCTTTCTTTGACAGTAGTTGGTATTCCCTTGGCTATTTTGATTTTCATTGTAGGAATAGCAGCCATTTTCTTAGGAATCCTACCAGTTATGGAGTACATCGGAAAAGAAACCCTATCTCCACGTTTACTGGAATATCCGGCCTTAAGCAAATGGTTTATCTTAGCCCTACTTTTGGTTTCGGTTTCTAATCTTCCTCTTATCGGCGTAATTGTTCTTCTTGGTGTAGCTTTCACAGGTTTAGGAGTAGCCTTAACCACTTTCTGGATGTATCTCAAAGAGCGTAAGCGTCGAACGCCAAACATTAAATAACATCCGACCGAAAGGAGATTCTATGACCACAGCACATCTTATTGCCTATGTCACCCAATATGGATATTTGGGCTTATATGTAATTTTGGGAATATCCATTTTAGGACTGCCCATTCCCGATGAGACTTTAATGGTATTCATCGGTTACATGACTTTCGAAGGAAAACTTAACCCTTTTTTAGCTGTCTTAGCAGCAGCAAGTGGAAGCATAAGCGGGATTACCATTGCCTATTTATTGGGAAGATTTTTCGAGCAAAAGGTATTGACCCATCTGGAAAAACATGCGGGAAGCGCTCGTCTGGGGAAAGTAATTAATTGGTATCAACGGCATGGCGGGAAATTATTAACGATTGGATACTTCATCCCAGGAGTCCGCCACTTATCGGGTTACATTGCCGGAATGAGCCGTTTAAGGTACAGAAGTTTCGCCTTCTTTGCTTATCTCGGAGCAATTATATGGGTTACTCTATGGGTTATTCTAGGACGGTTATTAGGGAGCCGTTGGGAAGCTATTCTCCCAATCATTCACCGGTATGCCTTGATTTTGGGAGTAACGGCAGCAGTACTGCTTCTGGCTATCTATCTATTCTATAAAAATCATGAACGATTGGGGCCTTGGCTGTATAGTCAATTGCAGCGATTGCCAGAACGCTACATGTCCCTGGGCAAGCGGCGTCTTTTCGTGACTGTTGCCGGGTTGCTCTTTTTGACACTGTTTATTGTCTTAATGGGCTTAATCCAAGATTTTGTGGCCCAGGAAGTTGGCCAATTTGACGGCCTTGTGGTTGATTGGTTAGCAGGTTCTACACCTCTTTTCCTTGTTTTGCTAATGCAAAAGATTAATGCCATAGGGACTCAACTGTTTATTCTGGTTGTTTTTGTAATCGCTGTGGTGATACTCCGGCTCTCGACAAAACACTGGACACATGTACTTCCTCTGGCCCTTGCTTGGGTTGGTGGTACTCTCATCGATTACCTGTTTCGTTTCATTTTTAAAGGCTATAGCTTAAGTATTTTTGAAAATCTCACACCATTTCAGGCCCCAAGCCAGGGATTTCTCCTCGCGGCTCTAGCCTTTTACGCTGTGCTTGGTTATCTTTTGGGGCGACACAGAACTTGGATTACTCAACTTCTAATTGTCATTGCCGACTTTTTCCTCTTGCTTTTCTTAGCTTTAAGCCCGGTTTATCTGCGAATTCATCCCCCGAGCACCATGGTTATGAGCTTGACAGTGAGTGGACTTTTGGCTTTAATGTGTCTTTTTGTATACGAATTTGGTCAATATTCCAATGAATAATCTCAATCGTTTATACTGACGTGCTTTTAAGTGGAACAAACTATTATCTGAAAATGCATAATTACTGTATTAGAATGGAGACAATTATCGGAGGAAAAGTTATGGGGATTTTTTAACACTACGGGGAGGGCAGCAGATGAATGTTCTCGTGACCTTAAATTCTAACTACTTAAAACAGTTGGCAGTTATGCTTACATCCTTAATACAGTCGAACCCAGGGATACACTTCATCGTTTATATCGCCCATACCTCAATGACCGGTCGGGATTTTGAGTTTATTAACCAACACGTAGATACCTTAAACTGTACAATTGCGGAAATTAAAATACCAAATGATTTGCTCAGTGATGCGCCGATTACCAGGCGATATCCCAAAGAAATGTACTACCGTATCTTCGCTGCCCAGTTTCTACCTAAGAAACTGGATCGCATTCTATATCTCGATCCCGACGTAGTGGCAATCAATTCTCTTAATGAACTTTATAACATTGATTTTCAGGAAAATCTTTTTGCCGCTGCGACTGATGTTTATGAACCTCTCGAAAGGCTCAATAGGGTTCGTCTCAAAATGCCAAAGAACAGCACATATGTGAACTCAGGTGTCATGATGCTGAATTTGTCCCTGCTGCGGGAGCAGCAAAATATTGACGAGGTCTTTGATTATATTCAAGAGTATAAGAATCGTTTGATTTTCCCAGACCAAGATGTTATTAATGGTCTGTACGGTGGCCGAACAATTATCGTTGATCCTAAGGTCTACAATCTTAGTGAACGTTATTTTATTATCCATAACCTCCACCCTAAAAACAGGGAATGTAAAATAGATTTAGATTGGATTCGTCGAAACACAGTGATTATTCACTATTGCGGAAAGAATAAGCCATGGAAGGATAACTATAAGGGTGAACTGGGTGCCTTCTATCAAAGTTTTCAACAGTATTTATAAGTTAACCCTCGGGTAAACATTTAGCCCGAGGGTTTTTCGCTCTATACGGCTAGCCGTCAATTTGTCAAGAGTTTTCAAAACCGACATTTTAACAGTCTCGCTGTGTTTTCTGTCGAGACACTTTACGACATTGTGCAGGGTCCGGGCACGTTGGCGTTACTTCATTGTAAATTTATTTTTTGGGTAATATGTTTGCCTGGAACCGGCATGTGGAGCCGTAGGTTATTATTCTAATGAGGCTCTAAAACTCACGCCTACCAGATGTGATATAATAAATACAATTATTTGGGAAGATGGTGAGAAAAAATGGAGGGCTGTTGTGCTATTCAAATTGAACCAATAAAATTTGACTTTGGGTATAGTTGCCCGGAGTGCGGCGATAAGGGCAGACCGATGAAAATAATTACTTTAAAAAGCCTGTTAGTGCCAAGTGCATTAGCCAAACTAGAACCTTCAGTTTCTTACAAAATGTGTACCAACAAAGCATGTTCCGTTGTTTATTTTAGCGAAAAACAGGATGTATTTGAAACGAAAGACATGAAAGTTGAAGTATACACAAAAAGTGATGACGAAGACTGCCCAGTTTGTTACTGTTTCGGATGGACTAAGAAAAGAGTGATACAAGAATTTGAGGAAACGGGCAGAACTACTGCCTTAGAGGAGATAATCGTACATACAAAGGCAGGTCGTTGTGGCTGTGAGGTAAATAACCCAGAGGGTTCTTGTTGCATCGGTAACATAAAACGCCTTTTAGAGTCAATTACTAAGGAGGGTTAATTCGTGTTTAACGCAATTATACTATTTATTCTCGCTGGTTTAGCCGAAATAGGGGGAGGTTACTTAATCTGGCTTTGGCTGAGGGAAGCAAAGCCATTTTGGTATGGGATTCTAGGAGGACTAATCCTCATTCTTTACGGCGTCATACCCACCTTGCAGAAATTCCCGAACTTTGGCAGAGTTTATGCAGCCTATGGAGGAGTTTTCGTTTTTCTTGCAGTCTTATGGGGCTGGGGAATTGATAAGAAAGTACCTGATACATACGATTGGATAGGAACTGCTATTTGTTTAGTTGGTGTGTCGATAATGTTGTGGGCACCACGCCATTGAAGACCATCCCCATCCACATTGATAGGTAACAATTCCTTGTTACCGTGAGTTATCCGTACTTTGGCTATATTATCCTAACAAAGCTTGAGTAACTATAAAAAGTATAGTCGAAAGTCCGATTACCACTAAAGCATAAGGTAAAGTGGTCTGAACGTGATCGATAATGCTCACTTCAGTAACAGAAGCTGTTAAAACCGGGGTCTCGCCAAGAGGGGAGACGTTGTCTCCTACAGAACCTCCGGCTAACACTGCACCTACAATGAGAGGAATATTTGCCCCGGAGCTTATGGCCAGTTGTAGACCAATCGGCATGATTAAAGACCATGTAGCCCACGAGGATCCAATGAAGTAAGAAGTAAAAGTGCCGACAAGAAATACAATCGCCGGGATGAAGAGTTTTGGGACTGTTGTTCCTACTGTACGTGAGATAAATTCAATAAATCCCAAATCTTGAGTAGCACTGGATAGAGACCAACTCAAAATGAGAATGACGATTGGAGGAAGGAGTTCTGTTCCACCGGCTAAAAAGAAACTTTCGATCTCAGACAGCGGAACTTTTTGCAGGACATATAAAAGAGTCGTCAAAAGAAGCGTTACCAAAGTTGCGATAAAAATAGATTTTTCAACTTGGGCGTTTATAAGCGCTTCGAGGAAGCTTCTTCCTTTGCCTTGTCCGGTGTACCAAAAAAGAAAAATAATCAGGCTGATTAAAAGGACTAAAGGGATGAAGAGATTGCTTGCTCTCGGGGGAAACTTCTGCTCAAATTCTGATTCTTCGTGGGCTTCATGACTATTATGAACTCCGTCCGCTAATTTTCCATCTCCTTTGAAGCGCCAGCGACCAAATCCAAGCCCAAGGAAGATTATTAAAAAACTGATGATAATCATGCCTATGGAAAAAAAGTTATATGGAATACTTTTAAGATAGAGTGTATAGGGTGAGCCAGATATTCCGGCCTTTTTTATGGCTGAGGCAATAACGCCAAGAATATAACCGACATAGGTGGTTGCTACGGGGATTAAAACAATGAGTTGAGAGGAAGTCACGTTAATTACTAAAGCAAGCTTTTCTTTGGACCCGTTAGCTTTTTCAATCAGAGGATTAGAGACGGTTCCTGTTGCGATGACGTGGAAACAACAGTCCAAAAAAGTAACAGGGGTAACAGCCCAGACGGAGAGGAGGGCACCTCTCTCATTTTTCACCCAACGACTTGCCAGAGAAGAAAAACCTTTAATCCCGCCTGCAACTTTAAAGATTTCAGTAAGTGCACCTAATAAAAAGAGAAACAAGATGATGTAAGCGTTTTCAGGGCTTGAAAATGCTGCTATGATGTAGTCGGATGTTTTGAATATACCTGAAAATAGGTTGCCCGTAACCAGGATTCCTCCGGCTATGAGCCCAAGTGAAAGAGAAGGGATGATCCGTTTAGTTAGGATAGCGGTTCCTAACGTTATTAAGGCAGGAATAATTGATAACCAATTTCCATTCATTTTAACCTCCATTTAGCCCCACCGGTGCGGCACAAACGTGATTGTGTTTGTGCGCCGGGGGGCTTTTATTTGCTGTTAGTTTTTTCTTTAGAAGATTTCCTATTTATGCATAGATATAGTGTCAGTTTGAATCGACATTTTATACGGTTTTCGTATCTTGGATGGAGAAAAAGTTCAAGCATTAACAAGCATTACATAAAAAAGAAATATTTAACCTTTATTCCTTTATGCAAATCTTAAAGTTGGAGAAGGAAAAAATGTTGTCAAGAATAATCTTATTTGATATACTACATATGAACAAATATTCATATATAAAATTGAGGTGGAACTTATGGAAGTAGAAAATCCTAAAGACATAGAGCAAAACCCAGTTTGCGAAGTGCAATGTGTTCACTCTGATCTAATCAGAACTTACGTCAATCAGATTATAACTTCTGCTCAAGCCAATCATCTCGCCGATCTCTTCAAAACCCTGGGGGATTCGACAAGAATCCGAATTATGGATGCCCTATCCAAAGCCGAGTTCTGCGTCTGTGACTTAGCGGAACTGTTAGATATGAGCCAATCGGCAATCTCTCATCAGCTTCGAGTTCTGCGGAATAGTAACTTAGTTAAGTACCGTCGCGAAGGCAAAATGGTTTATTATTCTTTAGATGACGACCATGTGTTAAGACTTTATAGCCAAGGATTAGAGCATATCAATGAAAAGTAATGATTAGAAGTTGGTCAAAGATAGAAATGTTTACAACAAATGTTTGGAGGAAAAAGAAAATGTCAGATATAAACCAAGCTGAAGAACGTGTAAAATATCGAATTGAAGGCGAGTTCTGTGTTAATTGCGCGGCTAAAATGGAAAGGACATTGAGTGCAACCGCTGGAATCGGGGAAACCGTGATTAATTATGCCGCGAAGACAGTCTTTCTTCCCCCTTCCGCTGAAGAACAGGCCCAAGAAATCATGGAAAAGATTGAGCCTGGGGTAAAGCTTGTTCGGGTGGAAGCAAAGAAACAGTTAGCAGGGTCTGATGGGCGGGTTAAATACTGCATCGAGGGCGAGTTCTGTGCAAATTGTTCTGCAAAGATGGAGAGGGCTTTGAGTGAAACGGATGGGATTGGACCCACCAGTATCAATTACGCCGCGAAAACCGTATTTTTGCCACCTGGTATGGTCCAAGAAGCCCAGCGTATTATGGAAAACATCGAACACGGAGTAAAACTGGTAGCCGTGGAAAACCAAAGAGACAAGAGCAGCAACCAGCAACCTGAGAAGTCTCTGCTTGGCGGAAAGCTAACGGGCATTATCATTGCCGGCATCCTTTTGGCTATTGGCTTGCTTTTCGG
The DNA here is from genome assembly GCF_001936615.1 of Desulfosporosinus metallidurans. Taxonomy (GTDB): domain Bacteria; phylum Bacillota; class Desulfitobacteriia; order Desulfitobacteriales; family Desulfitobacteriaceae; genus Desulfosporosinus; species Desulfosporosinus metallidurans. The sequence goes on along the minus strand of NZ_MLBF01000023.1, from coordinate 32,823 downwards.
TTCTAAGTGGCATGGCACCTCATTAGAACCGATTGAGTACGTTGTTTACCTGTCGGCTTATGTGTTGGTCGGTTATGAAGTGCTGAGCACGGCTTTTAGAAATATTCTCAGAGGTTCGGTGTTTGATGAAAACTTCTTGATGGCTATTGCAACAATTGGCGCTATCACGATTCACCAGTTATCCGAAGCCGTTGGCGTTATGTTGTTTTATTCTGTCGGTGAATATATTCAGGCGCGGGCAATTGACCGTTCCCGCCGTTCCATTCAAGATTTAATGGATATCAGGCCGGATTATGCGAACCTGATTAACCAGTTGGATGTGGTCAAGGTCGATCCGGAAGATGTGGAAATTGGCCAACATATCATGGTGCGCCCTGGTGAAAAAGTTCCGCTGGACGGAGAAATTCTGAACGGCAGTTCATTCCTTGATACTTCCGCCTTGACTGGAGAATCGGTACCCCGGCGAGTTAATACCGGAGATACGGTTTTGGCGGGTACAATCAATCAATCTGGTGTCCTTACTGTCCGTGTTACCCGTAAGTTTGCCGAATCCTCTGTACAAAAGATATTAGACCTGGTCGAAAACGCCGGTACCCGTAAAGCGAACACCGAAAAATTTATTACGACATTTGCCAGATACTATACTCCTTTGGTCGTAATCGTGGCGTTAGCGATTGCTTTCTTACCTCCGTTATTTTTTGGCGGGGCATTAAAAGTATGGCTGTACCGTGCCTTAACCATTTTGGTAATATCCTGCCCTTGTGCCCTGGTAGTTTCTATTCCTTTAGGATATTTCGGGGGTATTGGCGGCGCTTCCAAGCATGGGATTTTGGTTAAAGGAGCGAACTTCCTAGAAGCGTTGACCAAAGTACGCACCGTAGTTTTTGACAAGACAGGCACCTTGACACAAGGGGTATTTCAGGTCGTGAAAATTAATCCGGCGCATGGTTTTACTGAGAACGAACTTTTGGAGATTGCTGCAACCGCAGAGATTCACTCCAGCCACCCTATCGCCAAGTCGATTCGGGATAAATTCGGCAAGGACATCGATTCTGGAGTAATTGAGGGTTATCAAGAAATAAGCGGCAAAGGGATACAAGTGCGCCTGCGTGGGCAAGAAGTTCTGGTTGGCAAGGCCGTGTTACTCGAACAGGCAGGGGTAGATGTTCTAACCGAGGCTGATAATAGAGCTGGTACGACGGTTCACCTCGCTGTCAACGGCAGGTACGCGGGATATTTACTGATATCAGATAAACCGAAAGCCGGTGCCCAAGCGACAGTTCAAGCTCTAAACAAGTCCGGGGTAAGAACAGTAATGTTAACTGGTGACCATCAGTCCGTAGCTAAAGCCGTTTCTGAGGAATTAGGTGTTGCGGAGTATCACGCTGACTTGTTGCCAGAAGATAAAGTAACTTGGTTGGAGAAACTTATTGAGGAATCAAAGGGACAAGGTGAAGGCAAGGTAGTCTTTGTAGGCGACGGTATAAACGATGCGCCGGTATTGACACAGGCCGATATCGGGGTAGCTATGGGAGGTTTAGGTTCGGATGCCGCGATTGAAGCTGCCGATGTCGTACTCATGGAGGATCAACCTGAAAAACTGTTAAGCGCTATAAGCATTGCCCGCTACACAAAAGCGATTATTTGGCAAAATATCGTTATTGCTATGGTTATTAAGTTTGGATTTATAATCCTGGGGGCTTTCGGTGTGGCAAATATGTGGGAGGCAGTTTTTGCCGATGTAGGTGTGGCTTTACTGGCTATCCTCAATGCAACCAGGGTCAGAACCTATTTGGCACCTCAAACGGGCAATGTTAGTGAGAAAAAAATAATCAATGTTTTGAGTGGAAGTTCAGCTAAGTAAGCGGCTCAAAGGCGACCAAACAAGGAGCGGTCAGCAACCTTTACTAGGGAAGGGGGGTATTTTCACGGTGACGTGTCTTCATTTTTAGGCAACTCATATGTACTTTTGGACGCAGTGGATAACCATAATATATGAGCTGAAATTTGTAAGGCGAAAGTCAAAAAATGCAAGAATTAGCGAGAAAATCTTAATTTATTGAGGGAGGAAATAAATTGGGCTTTGATCATTTGTTGGAGGGACTTTTCCGCCGTCAGGGTGGACATCACGGTGGACATCACGGTGGACATCACGGTGGTCATCACGACTCACACCATAAAAGAGAGGATCGGTACAACCACTATTCTAATGATAGCTTGAACGTTGGTGAAGAAGGTTATAATACATTAGCCAAATATTGCCCGAACTGTGGTAGTCCGGGCAAGCCCGAAGCGCTTTTCTGTATCCAGTGTGGAACGGCAATGGGAAGGGAAAGGCGCTGTGTCAAGTGCCAAAGCGCTGTACCGGTCGGAGCAAAGTTTTGCTCCAATTGTGGTATTCAGCAAGAGTAAAGTTATTTGTAGTAATACAAAAGTAACTTGTCGATAAAGAAAATAATTGACAAAGGTGTTTACTGAAAAAATCACCTTTGTCTTTTTTCTGAAATAACTAGCTTGCATGTCTTACCGGTATTGTCTGATTTTCTTATGTAACAAAAATGTTAGAATCCTCATGCAGCCACAACTTTAGCTTAGGGGTATAATAGGTGTTAGAAAACAGTCAAGAATAATTGCATTTTAGTCTAGGAGTTGAGAATTTGTGAGAAAACTAAAAAATGTGCTTGTTATCTGCGGCCTTGCCGTATTTGCGGTTGTTGGTATTTCCATTGTAAGGGCTATTGCCGCACCGGCCCCATGGGAACAATCTTGGCCAGCCAACACAGCACAGGATCAGGCTTTGACATCGAAAAAATCCCCGGCTGCTCTCGTATCTTCGACACCAGCACCATCAAACTCTCCTGGTTCTGAACCCGCCTCGACTTCACCTGCTTCAGTTTCTCCATCTACTCCGTCTCAGTCAATCACTCCAGTTAAGCCAGATGTTTCTTCAACTGCTCCTCCTGCTACAACTAATCAGGCTGCCTCTATTCAGTCGGTTTCTCCTAAAGTGGTAACACCAACACCGGGTACGGCTACCCCAGGGAACCCGAGCGGTCCGGGTTATTGGTGCAGACCGATGGGTCCAGACTTTCGCCCGTCCTATAGTTGGTATCCTGCAAATGGTATGAGCGGCGGGAACAGTGGGTCTGGAACTTACTGGCACGATTAATCTGAGCGGAGTTGTTTTTAACCAGACCTGGACGAGTGGGGGAACTCATATGCGGAATAACGTGTTGATCGCGGACGATGACGAACGAATTCGGGAAATTGTGAGGCTCTATTTGGAGGCAGACGGTTTTGTAGTATCTGAAGCCGCTGATGGAAAACAGGTACTCGATTTGGTTCGTAACCATTCCATTGACTTAATTCTTTTAGATTTATTGATGCCGGAAATTGACGGGTGGACCGTCTGTAAGATAATTAGGAAGGAAACACAGATCCCCATCATTATGTTAACTGCTAAAGGTGAGGAAAACGATCGGGTATTGGGCTTTGACTTAGGGGCGGATGATTACGTTGTGAAGCCGTTTAGTGCCCGTGAGTTGGCAGCCCGGGTTAAAGCTGTTCTACGGCGGCTTGATGTTGAACAATCCTCTGAACATACGATTACTTATCAGGGACTAAGGATTGACCGAATCAGGAGAGAAGTAGAAGTAAACGGTACAAGTGTACAACTAACAACCAAGGAGTTTGAACTGTTGCTCTGTCTGGTGCAAGACCCTGGTCGCATCTACAGCAGGGATCAACTGCTAAATCTTGTATGGGAGTACGATTACTGCGGTGATTCCCGTACAGTGGATACTCATGTTAACCGGCTGCGGTCTAAGCTGGACGAACAAGCTGGTTCCAGTGATTTTATTCAAACAGTTAGAGGGGTGGGGTACAAATTCGAGTTAAATGGTCGCTCCGTAAAAGTCTAATCACGAAACTGTGGTTGGCGATGGTTTTTTTGGTTTTAGGGGTATTTTTGGTATCCGTAGCCATTCAGGCCCGCCAAATTCGTTTAGATATTTATGACCAGCAAGCCCGTTTTTTTATCTATGAGGCGGAAGAGGTCGTAACGATCTTTAATAGTCGCCAATCAACTGACGATACATCATTTAAAGACAGATTGGCTGTTCTTAGTAATTTTCTCAATGCCGACATTTTGGTTATTGATGCCAACGGCAACAAATTATACGAAGGAAATACCTGTGAGATTCAATCTACATTGTTCGATCAATCCGATTTTCAGAAAAAAGTATTAGGCGGCAGCAACGTAGTCTTTGCGGGAAAGGTCAACGGTTTTAATCAGGATGTTTTTCTGGCTGCAGTCCCGATGGTCAAAGATGGCAAAACTACGGGAGCTGTGGTGATTTGTAGTCCGCTCACCTCAATCAGTCAACATATCAACAGCATGCTATTAATTACTCTCAGCGGTGCATTGCTCGGTATTGCCTTGGCCACGGTAATCAGTGTATTTATTTCGCGGAAATTAGTACGGCCACTAGTAAAAATGGAGGAAAACGTCCAGCATATCGCTGCCGGTGAATTTGGACGTGAAATACATGTTGAGTCAGAGGATGAAGTAGGACGCTTAGCAAGCAGTTTCAACAGCATGTCTAAACAATTGGGCCAGAAAATCCAAGCTATCGGACAGCTAAGCAAGCAGCGACAGGAATTACTGTCCGACGTTTCGCACGAACTCCGTACTCCACTAACAGTTATCAAGGGATATTCCGAAGCGATTCTGGATGGGCTAGTCCACTCTGAGGAGCAACAGAAATTATACTTACAAAATATATCAGATGAATCAGCCCGTTTGAAGCGTTTAGTAGACGATTGGCTAGAGCTGCAAACTATGGATACGGACAAAGCCTTTGTCAACATGGAATACGTTGTCTTGAACAAATTAGTTAGTGTCTCGGTGGAACGACTTAAACCACTCGCTGCTGACAAAGGAATAAATATCGATATTCTTGTACCCGAAAATACAATTACGGTGTGGGGGCATATCGACCGCTTGAAACAAGTCCTCACAAACCTGCTCGATAATGCCTTAAATCATTCCGGTGGTAAGGTTATTGTTGAATTGGGGGTCAAGGATGCTCAAGCCTATATAGCCATTAAAGATGATGGACCCGGAATTCCTCCGGAAGAGTTGGATAATATCTGGGAGCGTTTTTATAAAGTGGACAAGTCCAGATCCCGGCGTGGGACCGGAACTGGGTTGGGGCTGTCAATTGTCAAGCAGATTGTGGAGAAGCATGGCGGGAAGGTTTCGGCTGACAGCCGATTGGGGTTGGGGTCAATTTTTACAGTTTACCTACCGCTGGCTGAATGAGTGCCATATATAAAAGTGCTATTATCGGTGCTCTCAATGTTACAAAAATGTTAAAATCCCGTCACCAATCTGTAAAATTCTTCATGTAAACTGTAGCTAACAAATATAAAGGGGGCACTTCTTATGAAAAGGAAAAAATTCATTCTAATTCTTGCGTCTGTCTTTATCCTAGCTATGGTTGCAGTTCCTACATATGCTGCAGTAACAGATCAGCAGAAAACAGAAATTGATGCTTTGAACAAGCAGATCGCAGAGTTGCAGAAACAGATCGTTGATAAATACGCTGAGGCTGGAGAAATTACTAAGGCTCAAGCGGATTCAACTAAGGCTAACATCGACCTCTCAGAGCAGTATAGGCAACAATATGCCCAGCAGTTTGGTTCTGCAGCGCCTGCTCAAGGTTATGGCCCAGGTTTAGGATATGGACCGGGCTACTACGGAGGCTGGGGAGCAAATGCTGGTGGTTATTACGGTGGTTGCTGGTAAAGAATATATATCTCGTTGGAAAAAACGGCTCATTAGAGCCGTTTTTGTGTGTCAGGCAGTTTTATCTGCAAAGGTTAATGTCCTCGTGCCGTAACAACACGGAAGCATTAGCCAAGGAGACAAGGCTTATTCGTGAGGAGGGTTTCTGAGGGGTTTGAAGGAAGAAAAAACAAAGAGAATAGGCTATAAAAAGTAGATATGTCAGCAAACTTAAATGAAGCAATTAAGCTTCTCATGATAACAGTTTACTGAATTAAGCATTAGCGAATGATTGGTTAAACTACTGATTGATAGACGGTGATAAATTTACAGGATAAGCTGCGAGTGATACTAAAAACAATCTTGTAGAAACTGAATTCTTTTGATATACTACATATGAACAGATATTCATATATCGAATTGAGGCCGCAATAGATAAGAGAAATACAAAAGATGTTTGGAGGGAAAGAAATGGTAGATAAAAATTTTAATCGATCTGAGGAACGTGTGAAATTCAGAATCGAAGGCGAATTCTGTGCGAATTGTTCGGCAAAGATGGAAAGAGCATTGAGTTCAACCGAAGGAATTGGGGAGACGAGCATCAATTATGCGATGAAAACGGTTTTCTTACCTCCTTCAATGGTTAACCAGGCCCAAACTATCATTGAGAAAATCGAACCGGGAGTTAAACTTGTCGAAGCGAATGAGAAAAAGTCTGCTAGTTCCTCAGACAAACTTCAATACCGTATTGAAGGGGAGTTTTGCGCAAACTGCTCTGCGAAAATGGAGCGGGCGCTCAGTGCTACGGAAGGAATCGGAGAAACAGCGATTAACTATGCGACGAAAACCGTTTACTTGCCTCCTTCGATGATGAGTCAGGCGCAAGAGATCATGGAGAGGATTGAGCCAGGGGTTAAACTCGTTCCGATTGAAAGAAGTAAATCGAAGAGTCCTGTTGAGAACGAAGAAAAGGAAGCAAAAGAAACGCGTCAAAAATTAACAACAATTTTGATTGCAGGTATTCTCTTTGCTATAGGATTGATATTCGGATCAAAATGGCACAATACTTCGTTCGAAATTCTTGAGTATCTTGTATATTTAGCGGCCTATTTATTGGTCGGACGTGAAGTTTTAGAGAAAGCATTCCGAAATATTATTCGTGGATCAATTTTCGATGAAAACTTCTTAATGGCCCTAGCTACGATTGGAGCCATTGCCATTCACGAGCTTCCTGAAGCTGTAGGTGTCATGCTCTTCTATTCCGTAGGAGAGTATTTCGAAGATCGTGCCGTGAATCGTTCACGCCGTTCGATTCAAGCGGTGCTGAATATTCGTCCAGACTACGCTAACCTAGTGAATCAATTAGATGTAAAAAAAGTTGACCCTGAAGAGGTTCATATCGGGCAACAGATTTTAATTCGACCTGGAGAAAAGGTTCCGTTGGATGGTGAAATTGTTCATGGAACCTCATTCGTAGATACTTCGGCTTTAACGGGTGAATCCGTACCTCGAAAAGTCGAAGTTGGAGATACAGTTCTCGCGGGTATGATAAACAATTCGGGTGTTCTTACTGTTAGAGTCACCCGGGAGTTCGCAGACTCCTCGGTTCAGAAAATCCTTGACCTTGTGGAGAACGCTAGTACACGTAAGGCAAAGACGGAGAAGTTCATTACGACGTTTGCTCGGTACTACACGCCGGCCATTGTTGTTGTTGCCTTAGGGATTGCACTGATTCCGCCGTTCTTTATGGGAGGCGATTTTAGGGAGTGGCTCTATCGTGCCATGACGATCCTGGTTATCTCTTGTCCTTGTGCACTGGTGATATCTGTACCTCTCGGTTATTTTGGGGGAATCGGTGGCGCATCGCGTCACGGGATTTTAGTGAAGGGAGCTAATTATTTAGAAGCTTTAACTGATGTTCGTACTGTGATATTTGATAAGACAGGTACACTCACTCAAGGGGTGTTTGAAGTCAATAAGATTGAAGCGATGAATGAATACACAGAAGAGCAACTTCTCGAAATAGCTGCCACCGTTGAAGCCCACTCCAGTCATCCCATTGCAAAATCGATTCGGGATCGATGGGGTAAAGAGATTGACACGGCTTCTATCGCAAGTTATGAAGAAATCAGTGGAAAAGGAATCCGTGCCGTATTGAATGGAAAAGCAGTTTTCGCAGGGAAGAAAGACCTCTTGCTTCAGAATTCAATTTCGGTTCCGGAATTGAAAATGAATGAAGTGGGTACTCAAGTTTATATCGCGGTCGATGGCAAATATACAGGTAATCTCCTTATTTCGGATCGGGCAAAAGAGGGAGCCAAAGAAGCAGTTGCCAACTTAAATCAAGTAGGAATTACCACAGTGATGCTGACAGGTGACCATAGTACCGTTGCGAAGGCTGTATCTGAGCAGTTAGGAATTAAAGAGTATCATGCCGATTTACTTCCGGAAGATAAGGTCACTTGGCTTGAAAAATATTTGCAGAAAGAAAATGGAAAAGGTAAGGTTGTCTTTGTTGGAGATGGAATTAACGATGCACCGGTATTAACCCGAGCCGATATTGGAGTCGCTATGGGAGGCTTAGGATCAGATGCGGCGATTGAAGCAGCAGACGTTGTTCTCATGGAAGATCAACCGAGTAAACTGGTTAGTGCAATCGATATTGCCCGTTTCACGAAGAAAATTATTTGGCAGAATATCGGTTTTGCATTAGTGATTAAACTGGGATTCATCGTGTTAGGGATGTTTGGTGTAGCCAATATGTGGGAAGCTGTGTTTGCAGATGTTGGAGTAGCCTTGCTCGCTATATTAAACGCAACACGCGTAAGGCGCTATTCTAACCCGGAAAAGGGAGAAGCTCATACTAACACTCAGATGAAAGAAATAACAGCACGTTAAAAACTAATTTTAGGCCATGTTTGTGTCGGATTTTTTCTTGGTCTGTAATCCGCTTGTAAGAATAGAGATTTACTGTTATATTACTAATCAGCAGGTATTAGCATTATGAGGTGAATCGTACTATGATGCCTAATAAGCATAATAATGATAGTGAAAACCTAATCTGTGATATTGTCTGTGTTCATCCGGATGTGGTTCGCACGTATTCTGATCAAATCTTAAGTCTAGATCGAGCAACTGAACTTGCCGATTTATTTAAGACGCTTGGAGATCCTACACGTATACGAATAATGGACGCACTCGCTAAGTCGGAATTCTGTGTTTGTGATTTAGCTGAGCTTCTAGACTTAAGTCAGTCTGCTACCTCTCATCAACTGAGAGTTCTTCGTAATAGTAATCTTGTGAAATACCGGCGGGATGGGAAAATGGTGTATTATTCCCTCCAGGATAATCACGTGCAAGAGCTTTACCGCCAGGGGCTAGAGCATATCGACGAATGAGTATCAATAACTCTAAAATAGTCACCCCGTATCACGATTGAGTGGTACGGGGTTTTTAACAAATTTGTTAAATTCATGTTAGATTATTGTAATAAAAAAAACCTATAATTAACATATTCCATTAGAGGGACTATACAAAGAGAGGGAAATATGTTTTTGATAAGATGGCATAAGTAATGTCCAATAGACGAGGGGTCGAAGTTTTATGAGAAGTTGTGTATTATGCAAGGGGCGTCAAATCGGAAAGATTGGGCGTGATCGATATTACTGCTCAGAGTGCTACCATGAGTGGACAGATGGAGAAAGGGGAGTACAAATATTCACGATTTTCCCAGATGGAGCAGTAAAGAGAGTTATGGGAAAATGTATAGGAAAAGAGAACTGGGTTAGTCGGAGGGGAGCCGGATGAAAAGTAAAATCATTGTCATCTTAGTCGTAGTCATGGCCTTTTTGAGTGGGATGTTCATCCCTAAGGCCATAGCGATGCTACGCCCCTCGGTTTGGACTCAAAGTCTACCCGCTGCCCAGCCCAGTGAACCCGTCACTAAAAATAATTCTCAACCATCCTCCAATGTGGAAAATGGAGCTGGGGGAGGGGGGATGTGGTATAGTCCAATGAAACCGAATTACAATCCTCAATTTGATTGGTATACTCTCCCTAAGGATCAATGTGAGAATGACAGAAACGATGATTGGTGTTGGTAGAAGCTAGTTAAATGGTATAATCTCGGATTTGATGATAAATACTGTGCCTAAAGCCGCTTTTTTAATGCATTAACCTTCAGGAACGTTTCGTAATTAACCACGTGACGTTGCAACTTGAAGCAGAAGATTGAAGAGGTTTGAACCCAATATTTAGTTAACACTCGATTATTTTTCTGAGGAGGAAGTGGTTGGATATGAGAATTTTGGTGGCAGATGATGATGAACGGATACGAGAGATTGTTCGCCTATACCTTGAAGCCGAGGGTTATGAAATTGAAGAGTCTGAAAATGGAAATCGTGCTTTAGAGAAGGTTCGCAATGGCGCATTCGACCTTGTTATCTTAGATTTGATGATGCCGGGTTTAGATGGGTGGACCGTATGCAAAATCTTGAGGAAAGAGACTCAAATTCCAATTATCATGTTAACTGCTAAAGGAGAAGAAAATGATCGGGTACTCGGGTTTGATTTAGGAGCCGATGACTATGTAGTAAAACCGTTCAGTCCAAGGGAACTCAGTGCACGAGTAAAAGCAGTTCTACGAAGACTAGAAGGAGAACAGACGAAAGAACATCTTATTACATACCCTGGTTTTACGATCAATCAGATCACCCGCGAGGTGATCGTGGAGGGAACAGAGGCGAAACTGACAACGAAAGAGTTTGATTTACTCTTAGTTTTAGCCAAGAATCCAAATCGGATATTTACCCGGGACCAGTTACTTAACACGGTCTGGGAGTACGACTATTGCGGAGATTCGAGGACAGTCGATACACATATCAACCGTTTACGCTCGAAATTTGAAAGTCAAGTGGGTTTCAGTGATTTTATTCAAACCGTTAGAGGAGTGGGGTACAGATTCGAATTCAATGGTCATTAAAAAAAAGCCTTATCCTTAAACTTTGGCTGACGATTGTTGGTTTAGTTTTGGGTGTCTTTTTATTTTCAATTCTAATTCAAGCTCAACAGATTAGGACCTTAATTTATAATCAGCAGGCCAAGTTTTATATCTATGAGGCTGAAGAAGTTGTTACAATATACAATACTTATAAAGCGGATGAGAGTACGCTTATCAATGAAAGGTTTCAGATTCTTGGAAAATTCTTAAATGCGGATATCGCCATAGTGAATCTTGACGGAGGGCAGTTATTGGGTCAGCCAATAAGCGTACCCCTAAAACGGATTCTTCTGGAGCCAGCTTTTAAAGGAAAAATCCTAAGCGGAAATAATGTGGTTTACTCCGGAAAGCTTCCGGGAGTAACGGATGAAACCTTTCTCGTTGGCGTTCCATTAAAAGGCCAAAACCAAGTTATAGGAACAGTAATTATCAGTAGCCCGTTATCATCGATTAGGCAACATGTTCAAAGCTTATTATGGATTGCATTCATTGGAGCACTGATTGGAATTATATTAGCAACCATACTCAGTATGTTCATTTCCAGAAAGCTCATTCGGCCTCTCATTAAAATGGAGGATACAGCGAAACATATCGCGGAAGGGGATTTTGGCCGACAAATTGAAGTCACCTCGGAAGATGAGGTCGGACGTCTAGCACATTCCTTTAACGTCATGTCCGCCGAACTTAAGGAAAAAATTGAAGAGATTGAGCGTTATGACCGCTTGCGTCAGGAACTCCTATCGGATGTTTCTCATGAATTGCGTACTCCATTAACCGTGATCCAAGGGTTTTCAGAGGCAGTTTTAGACGGATTAGTGAAGTCTAAAGAACAAGAGCAGCACTACTTAAAACTGATCATCGATGAAACGGAAAGGCTTAGACGCCTCGTTGATGATTTGCTCGATCTCAAAGGATTAGAAGCTGTCGAAACCTTTGATGAGATGGATTATGTTGTTTTGAATAAGCTCGTTCAGATTTCAATCGAGCGATTAAAGCAATTGGCTGAATCGAGAGAGATTCAATTAGAGGTTATTATACCGGAGCAACAGGTTACGATTTGGGGCAATAGTGATCGACTGAAACAAGTTCTTACGAATTTAGTGGATAATGCGATAAAGCACTCTGAATCCGGCGGGAAGGTGAGAATTCAACTTGGGCTAGAAAAAGACGGGGCCTTCATCGCGGTAAAGGACTCGGGTCCGGGGATCCCTCACGAAGAGCTCGAAAATATCTGGGAAAGATTTTACAAAGTCGACAAGTCCAGATCTAGGCGAGGAACCGGGACCGGCTTAGGACTTTCGATTGTGAAGAAGATAATTGAAATGCATCATGGGAAGGTTGTAGCAGAAAGTGAATTAGGAAAGGGGGCAATGTTTAGCGTCTATTTACCGTTAGCGGAATAGCTGGTTTAGGTGGAAATAGCTAATTCAAAGTAAAGGAGAAGGTCGAGATGATGCTCGCCTTCTCCTTTACGTGTTTACCAGGAACGATAGCTGCCCTGATTCGATTCCTGAGTGGAGGGAGAATCTTGCCAGGAGTTCATAGGCTTGGAAGATTGATACTCACGATCATGTCCTGTCTCGGAATTCCAGTCTCTGCTTTGGTTATCGTCTGTAGAATGCGAATTAGTCATTGGGTTCTCTTGTTGAGAGGGATTTTCAGGCATGGATGGGGGTGCGTTCATGTTCATAGAGGGAGGATTTACTGAATTGTTTGTATTACTCGATTGTCCGTTCACATTCATGGGTGAAGTGTTTTGTTTGCTTGGCCCCATCATCGATGGATTTATATGATTCTCCTCAGGTGAATTCGAATCCGGCTTCCAAGGTTCGGAGTGTTCTTGATCATGGGTTTCATTTCCTCCCGGTTTTTGAGGTGACTTGATTTCAATACTCTCTTCTGGAAAAAGACTCATTACATTGGTTTGGGCATTAGAGAGCGCTTTTTGAAGGTTACCGCCCTGGATCGCTTCAGGAGGAAGATCAATACCTTTTTCTTGGCAACGCTCATAAATCAAATGGTTATTCACAGACATACCATGATTGAGGGCTTCTTGACGAACTTTTTCATCAGATTCCCCAACAACCAAGTTCCCGTGGAGATTGAGTCGCGACATTTCATTTTGGATCGAATTCTTTAAGGTTTCGCGATCGAGATTACTATCCATCCATTTAGACAATGGAATAATTCGAGCGAAAACAAGGTTGTCAGATTCCTTTAAGTTGCCCTCTTTTGCAGCACTTTCAATGATGAGATCGATAGCTTGGTAAGCATCTTGACCTGTGAGAGTTCGTTTATCAAGCGTGTAAGTCCTACCGTTCATATCGCGTACTTCGATGACTTTTCCGTCTTTATTCACAAGAAGTTCTATGCTCTTATCCACATTACTTTGATCCATATCAAGTGCAACCGATGCGACGGCCATGTTGGGAAGGGCAAAAACATAGAACGCCGTGAGACTGATGACAAGCAACAAGGCGGCTGCTGATGCAGTGTACTTGGACCAAGATCGATAGTGAAGCGGGGTTTGTTTAGGTTTGAGATCGACTTGAATCGTATCCCCTACCTTCGGGAGAGCTTTGGGTGTAGGAACTTCCAGAAAGTCTCCTTTTTCCGTTAAGATAACCGTCGTTTTTTTGGATGTCCTCATAACGATTCCTTGACTCTTTTTCATCTCGCGACCACCTTATTCCGTAAGTTCTGAACTGATTTGTAAGAAGGTTTTGAGGGCATAAAATTCAGGTTCCGAAAGGATTAAAACGAGAGCGATGATATATTTTCTTCCCTTTTCTAAGACCTTGCGTTTGATCCCTGTCAAGAGTTCAAGCTCCTTAATCGGGAGGAGCTTTTGTTTTTTTAGATGGGACAGTAAGTGAGGGTAGTGAACCAGAGTCAGAGACACACGAATGAGAGTTTGTTTACTGTCCCGATGCTTGGGAGAAACCTTAACCAAGTCATCTAAGTTTACCCCATATTCACTGAGAACCCGGACATAATTCTCGATAACTTCAGCAAATTGAGTATTATTTTGTTCCTCTTGATATTGCTCTTGGGAGATATTCATATCATAGCGACTCAATTCTTCATCCTCGGGATTCATGGGCGAGAGGGCAAGATGCTGATGTTTGCCTTCTTTGCGGAAGTAATCCACTAATCTTCTTCGGATCACCATTTGAACAAAACTGTAAAAAGAAGCTCCTCCATGCAGGTCGAAGTTGTCGATCGCTTCATTAAAGGCTATAAGGGCAATACTTAGCTCATCATCGTTATTCCAGGTTAAATAGCGGTTGCAGACCTTGGAGCTTACCCTAATTATAAATATTTTATGAGATTTTATAAGTTCCTCTCGTGCGAGAGCATCCCCGCTCTTGGCTGATATTAAGGTATCTCTCAAAACCTGTTCCTGCACCTTAATCACTCCGCTTAATAGTCATTCGTAACACTGAAGCATATTTGAGGGGTAGAAAAAAACATTCGATACCCATTATAGGTATAGAATGTTACAACATTGTCACATTATTGTTTCTTTTGTGTTACATAAGCAAAAAGATCAGCAAGTACAGAAGTTACGCAGGTTTCTATTAATGATTAGAATGATCACAATAACTTTAAACTAAGAGATTTATAACAAATAATTTAAAAACCTGTAACTTTGCCGTGAAACTCTTTCTTTAAAATAGCAAATAGTATAAGCATAAGGCATAACTCAACCGCCGATCGCGGTGTAGGTTTTGAACAGTACCTTGAGTTTTTAATTATAAGATGGGAGGATAGAGCCTATGGAAAAAGTTAAATCAACAGACCAAGAACAAATTCTAAAACGGGTAAAGATCATACGCGGGCACTTTGCTGCAGTAGAAAGAATGATTGAGGAAGAACAACCCTTTAAAGAGATTTTATTGCAACTGACGGCAGTGCGCTCGGCAATCCATCAAGTTATAGTTTTGGAAGCCCAGCGCTATGCGCAAACAAGTATGGATAATGGGCAAGAGGTCAATGAAGCAATTAAGATGCTGATGGATTTAAATCAATCGTTGGTGTGTGTGCCGCTGCCGCGCAGGGACACGACGCTATTGGACGACAAAGTAATTTTAAGAACTATTTCCTTACGGAAGAAAAAAGTTTTAGCTTGAGCAAGGTGGCATACCCCTAAAAATAATCAAACTTAAACGAATGGCTTAGTGAATAGAATCTATTCAATGAGTCAGGAATAACTGTTGTTCTGTGGTCTCGGATTCAGACGCTTCAGTTTTTATTTTCTGATAATAGGAGGTTGTAAAAATGTGTGCAGGTGGAGTAGTCCTATTTCGTAAACGTGAGGATGGAAAAGTTCGTTCAGTCGACTTGAGCAAAGGATTTTACTATTCTTATGCCCACTCTTTTTTGAGCGGGCTTAAGCAACTTGACAGAAGATTTTTAACCGTTGGAAAAGAAGCCTCACAAAAGATTCGATAAACGCTGAGGTACGATTCTCATGAAGCAGTGTCCATTATGTGGTAATCATGGTGTGGGTCGATTTTGCCGCGCACGCTCTCTTTGCGACCAGTTACAAAGAAAATAAAAGGATGAATCAAACATTCGTTACAGTCAAGGAGGTATCTAACCATGAACAGGTTAGAGATTTTACGTGTGGAAAGAGAAAGAATCATTAAGACATTAGGGAAAGAGAACAAGAATCGAGTAAAATTGTTGACCATGCTCATGGATGTTGATGACGAGATAGAGGAAATTCTAGCTAGTGAACTCAAATCATGGTCATTGGGGCTAGTCAATAACCAGCAATTATCAACTTAAAGTAGGATTTTCTCCCAGACGTACGGCCCTGCAGCCTACTTTAACAAAAATGTTAAGAATCTGTGACGTGGGCGTAAAATGACAAGTTTATTCTTTGCTTAACAATGTTGAAAGGAGGGAACAGAGTGAAGTTATCCAAAATAGTCCTAGTACTTCTGGGAGTTGTTGCATTACTTACCGTAGGGGTACCTATTGCCAAAGTCTTGGCATCGCCAGTTTCTCCGCAAATATACTGGACGACACAACAAGCAGACCCAAATCAACCTGTGCCGAATACACAGCAGCCTGGGCCGAACACACAGCAACCTGGGCAGCAAGGTCCTTCTTATGCCCCCGGTTATGGATACTGGTATGGACCGACGAACCCCAATTATTGGCGGGATTACGATTGGTACAACTATCCGGGAAATAACCGCTGGAACGGTGGGAACATGTGGCAGTCCGGCTGGGGGTGCTGGTAAAACTTACTTGCCTCAATAAGACTCCCTAAAATGGAGTCTTATTTTCATCGTAATCCTTTTCAACACCTGTTCGCTAGACTTTTGTGCAGAATGTCGATGTCTCCAGCTTGCTTTATTATTGTTTTTTAATGGAAAGTTCACGGAAAGGAGGAGTGATTTATGTTTGGCGGTTGGGGCTGTGGCCCATTTTTTGGCAGCGGATTTTGGGGGATGGGGATACTTGGGATGGGAATCCAATTGCTTTTTTGGATAGTATTAATTGGATTTTTGGTATATTTATTTCGGCGGATAGGTTCTCGGATTCCGATACGTGGGTTCATCGGACAAGATGAGGCCTTGGATATTTTACATGAACGTTATGCCCGTGGTGAGATTGATTTGGAAGAATATCAAAAGCGTAAGAAAGAATTGCTACGGTAACTATATTTTATTCAAATAGGGCGGCTGTCCGATAATGGATAGCCGTTTTTATTAATTAAAGGTTAAGCACAGGGGGATTGTTTTTTACTATTTAACAAAATTGTTAAAAACCCGTAATCTTCTTGTGATTATTTCAGGTTAAAATAGGCTTCATAGGCTTAGATGATTTTAATTCAAATAGGTTAAGGAGGGAATATTTAAATGCCAAATGTAGAATTGTTATCGGAAGAAAATGTTAACCCGGAAGTTCAGGAAATTTTCCGCCAGTTGAGGGAAAAGTTTGGTGAAATACCTGCACCATATCGAGCAATGGCTCACCATCCTAAGTACCTGAAGCTTGTTTTGAGTAAGATGGAAGCTGTGATGGGCTCCGATGTTCTGGATTTGAGAACAAAGTTAGCCATTGCTTTTACGGTTTCAACACTTAATAACTGTGCCTTTTGCATCAGTATGTATGCTAAACAACTTCGCGATGCAGGATTTACGGAACAACAGATGATTGAAATCTTGGCGGTCGTTGATTTTGTTGGTGCCATGAATCATTTTAATAACGGTATGCTTGTAAAGCCGGAAATGTAAAAAAATATCACCTACCCCTCAAAAAAGATTCACCCTTAACGAATAACTGGATGAAAACGGGGGGTGGTCAAAAGAAAGAAGAGAGTGGTTAACACAAGCTTGCAAGTTAAGCGATGGTACTGATCTAAAACATTGTCGTAATCACAGGTTTAAAAAGGGAAGGATGATTTTACATTGAAAAACATTAAAAACACGCTCTTGGTAAGTGCCTTATCACTTGGTTTAGTGGTCGGGGCAGTGGGGGTTGTCAGTGCTGCCACTTCCACGGACTATCAGCAAAAAATCGCTAACTGGGTCACAAATGACCCTAATCCGATGGTCATGAACATGAATACCGGATCTAATACGGGAGCTACCACCAGTACGAACACTACTGCAACTGCCACTTCTGCATCGACAGTCAGTACACCAGTTGCAACGGCTGCTGACACAAACGCGGCCCAAAATAGCGGCAACCAAAATCAAACGCCGCAGAGCAGTACACAACAAACTGCTCCTCAGCAACCAGCACCAAGTCAACCCGCTCCCCAACAGCCGCTACCTCAACAACCCGCTAGTCAGCAACCCGTTCCCCAAACCCCTGCTCCAAACCAAAACGCTCTTTATAACCAAATGGTCAACAACTGTATCCAGTGGGATCAACAAATGATGCAGCAATATGGAGTGAATCCACAGAATCAAGCGGCAATGCAGCAACAATGGCAAAACGCCATGCAACAACGCCAAAATGTACAAAAATCTGGAAGTGTCAACAACAGTGGATATAATGGAAATAGCTGGGGTGGGAACCGGATGTCCGGTAACTGGTCTAGTAACATGGGCTGGTAATAAAATGAGCCTGAAGTAGGACCGGCAGCTTACAATGTGGGTGCCTGTCCTACTTTTTTTTGTGTGTTATGGGGTAGCTAGCTAATTCAAGACAAAAAAATAAATCCTTCCTTGACAATCGATGGCAACGGAAGTATTTTTATTGTAGAATGATGATAATGATTATCAATATCAAAGTAAGAGAGGAGAATAGTGGTGATTACAGCGTTAGTCTTGACACTGCGCGAAGCAGTTGAGGCCGTCCTAATTATTGGCATTTTGATCTCATTGGTAAACAAGACGCGACCTAAGTATGGAGCAAGTATGGTTTATGGTGGCGCAATAGTTGCCGTCTTAGTCAGTGTGGCAGTCGCCCAGATTTTCGGGGAGGCGTATAAAACTTTCGGAACTTCGGTGGAAGGCATATCTGGCTTACTGGCGGTAGCCTTATTAACTTACATGGTGTTTTGGATGGGGGAACAGGCCAAAGATTTACAGCATCAACTGCGTGAAAAGGCTGGAAGCGCACTTTCGAGCGGACAGTCATGGAGTCTTGGCATATTGGCTTTTCTTTCCGTATTACGGGAGGGCATTGAAACGGTTTTGTTCTTAGTCTCAACGGCTGACACAACACCGTTGGCCCAAGTCATTACAGGCGCGGCTTTGGGTATCTTGATGGCCTTGCTTTTAGCTGCACTGCTTTTCCGGGGCCTTTTAAGAGTGAATCTCCATAAATTCTTTACTTGGACAGCCTATTTGTTGATTGCATTTGGGTCCGGAATACTGGGCAAGGCAACGGCAGACTTACAGGCTGCAGGATGGTTGCCCGGCACAATTTCTGCTTGGGATACCAGTCGAATTGTAAGTGAATCATCACCTATTGGGGCGCTTCTTAGCGGAGTTCTAGGGTACAGTTCCAGTCCTACTCTCTTACAAGTCTTCGTTTACCTGGGGTACTTAATTACTGCCCTGTATCTTTTTCGGGCATCAGGGCAACAAGAGACCAGCACAATTTCGGAATACGGCCACCCTTTCCGGGCAATCGGCGCTGATTACAATCACCCGGTGTACCGTCTCTTACGCAGCCGGTGGATACCTAAGCTGCCAATGCTCCTTTTAACATTTGTTTTTGTAGCGCTGCTCGTAATCGCACTATGGAAGATACCGGTAGGGCCTTTTTCCGGACAGGGGGACCTTCAGTGGGGGTGGTTCAGAGCTAAGGCAGAAAACAACCTGTTTATCTTCTTAGTATGGGTAATTTGGTTACCTCTAATCTCGATTTCAGCCGTTATTCTTGGGCGCTTCTGGTGTGGCAATCTTTGTCCGCTCCGTCTGCTCACTGAAGGAGCAAGTAAAATAGGCGAGTGGCTCAGGGGGCGGCCTTCATCCAGTACTCCGTATTTGCGGGCGGGCTGGATATTGCCAAGCACCTTTGTTTTGATTACGATCCTTGTGCGTGTTTTTGATTTTCAGAGTGAAGCTCGCTACGGTGCCTATCTCTTCCTGGGAATCGTATTTGCCGCTTTGATCATCGGTCTCTTTTTCCGGAAGGGTACATGGTGCAGATACGTTTGTCCGATTGGAGGATGGTTGGCTCGTATTGCCCGTTTAAGTGTTCTCGGTGTTCGCCCTCGTACATCCGCTTGTGAGACTTGCGTTGAACGAACTTGCTTACAAGGAAGGGCGCTAACTGTCCCAAGCGATGTGAGCCAAGAAGTAGCGGCCACTGCTATGGGGGGAATTCCACTTGCACCAGTGGTACGCGCAGAGAGATGCCCTGTCTTCTTAGCGCCAAACCGTTTAGAATCTAGTCAACACTGTCTCCAGTGCTGGAACTGCGTAAAGAACTGCCCTAAGGAACGGAGCGGGATGCGGGTTGGCCTGCGTTTTCCCGGTGCCGAACTCTTTAAACCCTACGCTCCGGATCTCGGAGAAGCGGTTTATATCTCCGCGTTGTTAGGAATGTATATGGCAGTGACAATGCAAGGAATTGTATGGCCACAGAACCCGTTTCTCCTGACACTCGCCTTGTTTATGGGTTTATCGGCGGTAGTTTATGCCGGTTTGAGTTATTTGGTTTCAGCGTTGGCACGTATCTCTTGGAGAGAAGTCGTCACTACCATTGGTTATAGTTTTCTACCTATGGAATGGGCCACGGCTATTATTACTATGGGAGACGATTCTCTGGAATTCTTTAATATCGTTGTGCCGGCCTCAGCTATCCTTCTAGGAATTGGCTTCATCTGGAGCTTGGTACTTGGAACATCGATCTTGTTACATCGGGCTCCTAGTAAAAAGCGAGCGATAATGGGACTACTCCCGGTGTTTGTAGCCTTGTTCCTGCTGCTATTGTTCTGGTCCATTCGATTCTTATCCGGCCAAGTTATTGATCTGACTTAAAAATTCAGTTTTTATCATGATAACTGCAAAGATCTTGTAAAAAGAATAATTCCTTTGACATATGTCGATGGGAATTCTACCGGGACATTCAAAAATTCCTATCGTACGTTTTTCAAGTTGGATATACACAAGTTGCTGTGGATCGGTCCATTGCATCGGTTATTTCAGTTAACGTATAAAAATATGAACCACGAATACCTTACTGGGACTCGTGGTTTATGCCTTTGTGATATCGATTATCCAAGTAGTATCGGAGGTATGAAATGAATTATTTTATTATTATAGCTGTGCTAGTAACTGTAGACCAGGTGTTCAAGTACTTGGCACAAACTTTTCTCAAACCCGTAGGTACATTGCCAATCGTTAAGAATGTATTTCACTTAACCTATGGGCAAAATACTGGAGCGGCATTTAGTATTTTACAAGGTAAGCAAGCATTCCTCATCATTATTACGTCTATTGTTACTATAGCTCTAGTAGTTTACTTAATTAAGAATTATAAAACACAAAACCATTTATTGCTTATATCCCTCACCCTTTTTATATCCGGGGCTTTGGGGAACCTTACTGACAGGGTGCGACTAAATTATGTAGTTGACTTTTTGGATTTTACTTTGGTTAACTATCCAATTTTCAATACGGCAGATATTTTCGTCGTATCAGGCTCTATATTCCTTGCCTATTTTGTCTTATTTGCTAAATCGGTTAATTCACGAAAAGACATTTAGAGATGACAAAAGCACAAGGTTTATCCCAATTTAAATCTTAGACTGGCTTAACGTTTGTTTGTAGTCAACTATTTTCAACCCTGATGGGATTAGCAGTAGAGCAGAAGCAGTGTCTATTTCATCACTCGCATGGCATTTAAGACCGCGATTAGAGAGACCCCTACATCGGCGAAAACGGCCTCCCACATTGTGGCAAGTCCACCCGCTCCTAAAATTAAGACGACAACTTTAACACCAAAGGCAAAAATAATATTTTGCCAAACAATCCTATAGGTCTTTCTGGAAATTCTTACGGCTGTAGCTATTTTGGAAGGTTCGTCGGTCATAATTACCACATCAGCCGCTTCGATGGCTGCATCAGATCCTAATCCACCCATCGCAATACCTACATCAGCCCGGGCCAGAACAGGTGCATCATTTACTCCATCCCCTACAAATACGAGTTTTCCCTGAGGAGATTTTTGTTTTTCTAGGCTTTCCACCCGCTCTATCTTTTGATCAGGAAGTAGCTCTGCATGAACTTCATCAAGATTAAGCTCTTGACCAACATTTTCTGCTACTGAACGGGCATCGCCAGTGAGCATAACCGTTTTTTTAATCCCGAGTTCTTTAAGAGATCGGATCGCGGTAGGGGAATCCTCTTTAATCTCATCTGAGATTACTAGATAACCGGCATAGTTCTTGTTTGTTGCTACATGGACGATAGTACCTGGCACGTTGATCGGATCATCATAGGGGATATTCTCCTTGATCATTAATTTAGCATTGCCAGCAAGTATTTCTTCACCTTTACTCTGAATTTTTAGACCATGACCGGGTATTTCGTTATAGCTTTGTACGTCTTCTTTATTTACTGGTTTACTATAGGCTTTTAAAATTGACTCAGCTATCGGATGATTTGAATAAATCTCAGCTTTGGCCGCTAATTCTAAGAGCTTTTCTTCAGTGAAATCTTGGGAAGGTTTTATTTGAGTGACTTTGAAGACTCCTTTAGTTAAAGTCCCCGTCTTATCAAAAACTACAATTTCCGCGTTTTTGAGGGCTTCTAGATAATTGCTTCCTTTAACCAAGACTCCTTGTTTGGATGATCCGCCTATCCCACCAAAGAAACCTAAAGGAATCGAAATAACTAAAGCACATGGGCAAGAGATAACTAGAAATACTAAGGCCCGGTAGAGCCATTGGTAAAAAGTCGCACCCGGGAAGACGAGGGGAGGAATAATTGCTATAAGTAAAGCGATGATAACGACAACCGGAGTATAATACCGAGCAAATTTGGTAATAAAGTTTTCCGTTGGGGCTTTACGGCTACTGGCGTTTTCGACCAAATCCAGGATTTTTGCGACAGTTGATTCTGCAAATTCTTTGGTTACCTCGATTGTTAATAATCCGTTTTTATTGATGAAGCCGCTTAATACATCCATACCGGGCTCAATCTCCCGGGGAACGGATTCCCCGGTAAGTGCGGAGGTATCGATCATAGACATTCCATCAATCACTTTACCGTCCAAGGGAACACGTTCACCGGGTTTGACGATGATGGTCTGTCCCTTAGTGACTTGCTCTGGTGAAACTTTCGTAATTTCCTCATTGACCTTGAGGTTGGCATAATCTGGTCGGATATCCATGAGGGCAGTGATCGATTTTCTTGAACGGTTTACCGCCAAATCTTGAAAGTATTCTCCAACCTGATAAAAGAGCATCACGGCTACACCTTCTGGGAATTCACCGATGGCAAAGGCCCCCACTGTGGCTAGACTCATTAAGAAGTTTTCATCAAAAACTTGACCTCGACGAATGTTGCGGATAGCATTCGTTAAGACCTCAGATCCGACCAGTAAATAGCTTATAAAATAAAGAGCGAATTCCACCCAGTATGTAAACCGGAAGATTAAACCAATGGCAAAAATGGCGGCACCGAGAGTCAGCCGGATTAACTCATTGCGATGATCAGATTTTTCTTCATCCTCTTTATTTTTGAAACTTGAGACTTTTACAGCGTCTTGACTCTCTTTAATTCTTACCCCGGGCTCAATCCGTTGAACCACTTGGGCTGCTTCGGCGGTTATTCGGTTGAGTTCATGTTTATCTGCTTCGATCGTAAGTCGTTGAGTAGCAAAATCCAGTGTTGAATTTTTGACTCCTGCAATGTTTTTAATTTCCTTTTCTATTTTGGAGACACAGTTAGCGCAGGTGAGCCCAACCAAAATCAAGGTTTGGGTGGCTTTTTCGATTTCCTTGTTTTTAATGATGACTTTGGGTTCGAGTTTTCGAATCACTTTTTGGGCTTCAGTTAAAACATGATCTAACTGGTCTGAATCCGCGGCTTCAATTTTGAGAGTTTTGGTCACGAAGTTTAGGGATGCTTCGCGTACTCCTGTAATGCTTTTAATGCTATCTTCTATTTTGATGGCACAGCTAGCACAGTTCAGACCGTCTAAAGTAAGTTGATCACGCGCGTTAGACAATAGAATCCATCCCCCTTATAGGCTAAGATATTGCTAGTACTTTAAGCCAAAATAAGGGGAAATATACACAAAAAAAGATTATTTCATTAAATGAATAAATCTAAATGCATGTGCGTTCAGATATACTATCGTTGAGATATCCGAATGAAAGCACATAACAATACCGTTCAAATAAAAGCCCCTCTCACATAGTGTAAGAAGGGCTTTCGTAAATATTATCTTTATCGCCGTTCAACTAACCAGCGTCCGATATTATTTCCGGTAATCGAGGCGTTTCTCTCAAAAAAACAGAAAGCTTTGTTGTCCATTGACGCTGATTGTATACCGATCACCCTGTCCTCCGGCTTTCATTGCCGACGCAGGCCGGATGTCAAAAATCCGGTCAATGATATATGTACAGCCGTCCTCCCAGGTCAGTTCGAGCGGTAATAATAAACCGTCCTTGCCAAAGGCGGCTATGACAGGCACATAAACCTTGGTATCAGCCATGTTTGTAATCCTCCTCAAAAAGAACGGTTATCGGCCTAAGAAATCTGACAGTGGGGTATAAGCTGTATTGAACGAATAGCCTCTGGAGTTCATATCTCCCATCTTTATCAGCATGAGATTAATATCCGTGTTCATCATGGCTGAGATCTGGACAACATCATAGCCCTCACGGGCATATTCATGAACCTCATTATCGGGAAGAAGCAGTGAAGCCGCAAACAGATTGGCTTCATACTCAGGACGTGTATTCATGGAATAAAGAACATATTCACGGAACGGACTATCATCGGCAAGATCCCGATGATGAGCGTCATGTCCGAGCTCATGGGCGCAAACCAGGGTCTGCACCTGCTCCGGCAGATTATTATTCAAAAAAATGAAGCGGTTGCGCTGAATCACGCGGTAAAGCCCTTTCAGCTTGGCGAAGTCATTGCGGAACAGAACCTCGATGCCCAGCCCGTCTGCTATGGCAAAAGGATCACGCGTTCCGAAGCGCCGGACATATTTTTCAGCTGATTCATAAATATGCGCCTTGTTCAATGAATTCACCCCCATGCTAATTCTATCACAGCAGCAGTCTAAAATAACGGACTATACCTTGTCTGCCTTGCGGTACTTTTTCGGTGTAAACTTTTTGTTTTTCTCCTTGGCTATCCAGTAAGCGTCGGTGATTGCTCTCATAACGGCGTCCAAATCCTCGTCGTCCATATCACCACCGGCAAATAAGCCACTGACCTCCGTAACGAGCTGTTGGGCGTATTTCTTACCTCTGCTGCCGTATTTTTCACCGGCCTCGCTAATAAACTCCTCGTTTTCGGTCAGCAGATAATTCACATCCAGGCTTAAGGCCGTCGCCAGCTCCCCGTAAACCCCGCGTTTCTTAGGATAGCAATCTCCGTTTTCATAGCTGACCATCGTGCGGAGGGATACTCCAACCGCCTGTGCCAGTTCCGCCTGCGTCATGTCCTTAGCGACGCGGGCATTTTTTATTTTTTCTCCGAATTTCATGCAGACCGCCCTCCTATGTTTAAGCAGATAATTTGCATATTACCTATTGACAAGTGCAAGTTAATTTCCTATAATTCAAATATGCAGATAACTTGCACATTCATAATAATCCATGTTGCACATAGTGTCAAGAGGTATTTTTTTACTAACGTTAAGCCTGACTTGAAATCAACAGAATTGCCTAAAACGACCGTCTGCAAAGAAGTAAGACGGCTTTACTTACTATGACGTCTAAATATAACGAAGTTCAGGGCAAACCTGCCAAAAGGCAGGGACGCAAAGCCGAGGGTCTAAGGCGTATGTCACGCTATGACAGCCTGGTTGCCGATCATTGCGAACGCCTGCCCTTTTCAAGAGCAGGCGTTCGTGTTGATAGAGAAAAAGATGCAGGAGGGTACGAGATGGTGAAAAAGATGCAGGAGGGTACGAGATGGTGAAAAAGATAAAACTGAAATGTCCGAATTGCGGTCGTCGAATTGCTGATTACAGCGGAAATTCTGAAGCGCTGGCGATGTTAGCTGAAACGAGTGAGGCTGAAAGTGATGTTGTAAAAGTAAAATGTCACCTGTGCAAGTCTCAGGTTTCAATTATGTTGGACAATAGCGAAGTTTATATGAGCAAGCAGATCTCCGACTCTTTGATATAGGCTAAACTCCACAACCAAATAGATGAACATTCGATATTCGATTCCAGCGCTTGACGCTATCCTCCCCTTATAAAAGCGGAGTGATTATAAATCTGCCGGCCGAGCCTGACGAGTAGCTTTATTGCTATGCGTCAGGCCCGGCCGGTTCTGCATTCAGAAGAAGCTGCTCGTTTGGCTCCCCAGAAAGGAGCAAAACCAGTGGCTTTTATTTTATGCAATAACAAAACAGCAGCTTGCTGCCGATCTCCTCCGCTTGTTCTTCATTTCCGGATTTTCAAATTCACGAAATGGAGGACAAGCTATATGGAAAACCATGTTGAAAATTATTGCTTGCTCGTTAGGGGCAAGCACATCCCAGTAACCAAAGAGGTCTATAAAGCCTATTACCAATGCCGGGATAGGGAAAAGTACCTGGACAAGCTTGCGGAGGAAAACAATATCTCGCTTGAAGGATGCAACGAGAAAGGCATCTCTGTAGAATACATAATCTTTGCCGCAACGGATTCTATGGAGGAGAGGATCATAACCGAGATGTTGATCGTAAAACTGCGCCAATGCATCAAAATGCTAGATGAGTCTGAAAGAATGGTCATTGCAGAGCTTTATCTTCAGGGTAAAAGCGAGCGTCAGCTGTCCAAGGAAACCGGTATTCCATCGATGACAATACACGACCGCAAAACCAAGATACTTAAAAAGTTAAAAAAAATGATGGAAAAGTAAAAAGTTTTTCCGTGCAACCCCTCACTTTTTTCCCTAAAGAAGTGAGGGGATTTTTTTATTCCCTTGTTGCTCTTTGAGAATATCATATCCGGCAGCATAAATACATGAGCTGTCCAGCCGTGTGAAAAGCGGCAGCGACGTTGACGGGCGCGCCAAGACTGCCTGCGGATGAATTTTATCCGTCGAACCGATGGCATCGAAGGTGACGAGCGGGAACGCCCGGTCATAAAACAGTCCGTGGTGGACTGTTTCGCAATGAAATGGACAGTGATAATGCTACTTCCGTCCAGCCACAGACTAAAGCAATGGGGGCGGCTTCCAGAGATCCTGGGAGAGGTGAGAATCCTATGGTGTTTGCTCAACCGGCAAACCGTCTATGCTGTCGCCCTAAAAGCCGTAAGGCTTTTTCGCTTCGGGAAGTAGTGTCGAATAGAAGCGGCAATTCGTAATGAAGAACAAGCAGATCATTTTTGATCTCGGAAACTATGCGGCAGGGCGGTCTTTTTTTCGTCCTGCCGTATCCTTCTGAGATTAAATTCAAAATATCAGGGAGGAAAACGAAATGGAAAAGGAAGCATTGTCTCAATTACTGAAGAAGGATCTAATTATCGGATATGTGTATGGGCTTGACGGAGAATATCAGGAATTCTATTTTGAGAAATCCCCGTCCAGCATTGCAAGCTTTATCATGCTGAAAAAAGAGCATGCTGACAAGATGGTTTTAACAGATACGATGGATAGGCTAGTTCTGGATACCTTCGGCGAATTCATTAACCGCTGCCCGGATCAGAAGCTTCTGCAGGAGATCACGAAAGAGCTGGTACCCATGCAGCTGGGCGAAAAGGAACCTCTCAGTATTCCGATTGTGAGTATTGATGAAGCTCTTGATTTTTTGAGCCGGGAAAGCCAGAAAAGAGCATGGATTTACTGCAGAATCGATGCACCGGAGGATACCCACGGTGTATTGAAAGGGCAGAAAAGGGAGCTCATGGATTACGCCGAGCAGATAGGATTTGTGATCGTTGGCGAATCTGAGGATATAGGAAGCGGTCTGGATTCTGACCGCCACGGCCTTGCAGAGATCATGAAGGCTGCCGGTGATGGCAGAATGGATGTATTGCTGGTAAAGAAGGTTGACCGCCTGGGGCGGGATACGGCAAAATTGCTGGAGTTTTTACGAGGGCTGGAACAGCTGGGCGTGGAGCTTTATTCGCCGTTGGAGGGTCAAATCCAGTTGGATTGTCAAAGCCCTTTCCTTTCTCTGCAGTGAAAGGAGGGCGAGCAATATGTCAAAAAATCAGGCAGCCAACGAAGTGAAGTATAAGGTAGCGATAAAGCTGTTGGATATCATGCTCCGAAATGGCCTTATCTCCCCTGCCGAGTACAAAAAAATCGATGAATTGAACCGTCAAACCTTCACGCCGGAGCTTTCCAAGGTATATGCGTAAAAACACCTGGATATCTCAAAGCTTGTGTGGTATTGTGTGTTGCTGACAGGAGGCCAAAAACGAGAGAAAGGAGAGAAAGCCATGGCAAAAAAGATAACAAAAATTGACCCTGTCAAGCAGCAGGTCGCCCGGCAATTACAGCCGAAAAAGCGGGTTTGCGCCTATTGCCGGGTAAGCACTGACTCCCGTGAGCAGCAGAATTCCTTTACCGCACAGCTTGAATACTACACCGCCTTGATTGAAAATCAAGAGAACTGGCAGTTTGCCGGAATTTACGCTGATGAAGCAAGAAGCGGAACAAAGCTTGCAAAAAGAGATGACTTCTTGAGGATGCTGAAGGACTGCGAGGACGGCAAAATTGATATGATCATCACGAAATCCTTAACTCGCTTTGCCAGAAACACGGTGGACAGCATTGAGGCGATTCGCCGTTTGAAGGGACTTGGCGTCGCCGTCTATTTTGAAAAGGAGCATATCAACAGTCTGTCAGAGAAAAGCGAGCTGATGCTGACCATTTTAAGCTCTTTGGCGCAGGGCGAATCCGAAAGCATTTCCACCAACAATAAATGGGCAGCAGTTAAACGTTTTCAAGACGGCACATTCATCCTCGGCACTCCAGCCTACGGCTATACCAAGGATGATAAGGGCGAGCTGATAATTCAGGAGGAAGAAGCTGCTATAGTCCGACGCATTTTCCGTGAGTACTTAAATGGAAAGGGCACTTATGCAATCGCCAAGGATTTGTCCGAGGAAGGAATCCCCACAATACGCTCGGCTGAAAAGTGGAACGATGGCGTGATAAAGGAAATGCTTTTAAACCCCATATACATAGGAAATCTACTATATCAGAAAACCATGACCACAGAGGTGCTGCCCTTTAAGAAAAAGAGGAACAAAGGTCAGCTTCCTCAGTATCTGGTTGAGGACAACCATGAACCCATTATCTCACATGAACAGGCGGAGGCAGTAAAGGAAATCTTTGTATACCGTAGAATGCAGATGGGGATGGACGATTTGCAGAAATACCAAAGCCGATATGCCTTCAGCAGCAGAATCCTCTGCGGCGAATGCAGGGGTATTCTGCGGAGGCAGAAAATCTACATCGGCAAGCCCTATGAGAAGGTCCAATGGTGCTGTCGCCAGCATATTTTGGACAACAGCAAATGCAGCCAGAAGGCAATCCGGGAGGATGACGTTCAATGGGCTTTCACCGTGATGTGGAATAAGCTCGTAAGCAATTATGACGAAATCCTCACTCCCCTGCTGGATACGCTTAAAAAGCTCCGAATGGATGAACATCAGGAGCAGGAAATCGGGGAATGCAGCAATAGAATCATGGAGCTGACAGAGCAGGGTCATATACTCAGCAGAGTTGTATCGAAAGGGTATATCGACCCTGCGGTATTTATAGAGCGGCAAAATGCCCTGACTATAGAGCTTGCCGCTGTGAAAAAGAAAAGGAGCCAGCTTCTGGACAATAACGGCTTCGATATAGAGATTGCGGGAACAGAACAAATGCTGGAGCTTATCAGAAACAATCCTCACGTTATTGAAGAATACCGTGAGGATTTATTTTTACAGTCTATAGACAAGGTAATCGTACAGGAAAACGGACAAATTACCTTCCGACTCATCAACAGGCTGGAGCTGTCCGAACCCTGCAGGAAGGAGGCGATAGAGGATGATGCAAAGGCACATGCCCATCGGATATAAGCTGGCAGAAGGAAAAATACAGCTTGATGAACCCAAAACCGCTGTTGTGAAAAAGATATTTGCAGATTATCTATCCGGTACCTCCACCTCTGCTCTTGCCAAGCGGCTGACCGAAATGGGATTTCCGAATGCCAACAATAAAGTCTCCTGGAATCACGGCTCAATCGGCAAGATACTGGAGAATGTCAAATACCTTGGGGATGAATTCTATCCGCCGATGATTGACGCCGAGATGTTTGAGCAGGTGCAGAAACGCCGCAAAGAACGCTGTGATCATCTGGGGCGAAGCATCCAGCCAAACAGTGCAAGCAGCCAGTATCTATTCACCGGAAAGCTCCGATGCGGAGAATGCGGCGAGGTTTACCGAAAATACATCGAGCACTGCGGCAGAACGTCTGAGAAATCCTTCTGGAAGTGCAAGAGGTATATTTACAAGAACCGAGTGTACTGCCGATGCGGTTTCCTCACGGATGAACAGATTGAAAAAGCCTTCCTCGAGGCAGTCAATAGGATTCTGGCACGGATAGAAATTCTCGACCGGAAGTCTAAGAAAGAGCCAATTCCCAATAACCCTGAATTTAATATGTTGGATCAGCGCATTAAGGAGCTGGAAGCAGAAGGGCGGTATTCGTCCAATGAACTTCCGGCTCTTATTTTTAAGCGGGCACAAGCCCTTTACAAAACGGCAAAAATAGATGACGCCGAATATAACACCGAAAAGATGAAGCAGGCGTTTTCAGGCAGACAGCTTCTCACAGAATTCGATGAGGAACTGTTTCTGGCAGTGATAAAGCAAATCACTGTATACGCTGACCATCGGCTGGTGTTTGAATTTATAAACGGATTAACCATGGAAGCCGGATACTAAACCAAGGAAGGAGAAATCATGATGCAGACAGCGACAGCAAAAAAGAAAAGCATATCTCTTATACCCTCCAAGCCGGAGTATGACAGGAGTATAAAGCCTCAGTTTAAAGCCCTGCGGGTTGCGGCATACTGCCGCGTCAGCACCACGCTGGAACAGCAGGAAACCAGCTACGAAGCCCAGGTTTCCTATTATACCGAAAAAATAAAGAGCAATCCCAACTGGAAACTCGCTGGTATCTACGCAGATGACGGTAAAAGCGCCACAAACACCAAAAAGCGCGATGACTTCAACGCCATGATTGAGGACTGCATGGCAGGAAAAATCGACATGGTCATCACCAAGTCGGTCAGCCGGTTCGCCAGAAATACGGTGGACAGCCTGCAGAACATCCGTAAGCTCAAGGAAAAGAACGTCGCTGTGTTCTTCGAAAAAGAAGGCGTGAATACGCTGGAGGGAACCGGCGAGCTTTTAATAACCATCCTGAGCAGCCAGGCGCAGGAGGAAAGCCGGAACTTAAGTGAGAACACCCGGTGGGGATTGGTCAGACGGTTTGAGAACGGCATCGTCTCGGTCAACCACAATAAGTTTTTAGGCTACACCAAGGATAAAAACGGTGAGTTGGTCATCGTACCGGAGGAAGCGGAGCTGGTCAGACGCATTTTCCGCCTTTACCTTGAAGGGAGCAGTATCATACAGATCACTAAGATTTTAGAATCAGAAGGGATCACCACCGTCACAGGTCTGACAAAGTGGTGTCCCGGCGTCATCGATAAGATGCTGAGCAATGAGAAATATAAAGGCGATACAATACTGCAAAAGACCTTAACCGAGGATTTTATGACCGGTAAGAAAAGCAAGAATATCGGGCAGCGAAACAAGTATTATGTGAAAAACAGCCACCCGGCAATTATCTCCTCAGAAGTGTTCGACAAGGTTCAGGAAGAAATGGTCAAGCGTTCAAGGTTTGTCAGTAAAAAGGATGGCTCTGTAGAGATCAGCGGAAGCAAATATAACAGCAAATACATTTTAGGGAATTTACTTGTATGTGGCGACTGCGGCGCATCTTATCGGAGAAGAACTGAACGTGGTAAGGTTGTTTGGCGCTGTGCGACACGGATTGAAAAAGGCAAGGAGGCATGCCATCACTCCCCCACTCTGGATGAAGGATGGCTACAGGATGTTCTGGGTCAAGCGATTTGCCAGAATAGTGACTATGATGATGTTATAATCAGGAATGAAGTTGATAAAATCCAAGTTTTTGATGCCTTTATTTTGATTTTCCGCACAGATGGGGCACAGGATAAAAGGCCATTCCAGAACGACTGAAGCTGTGATATACTAATAATTGCCAATAGGAATGGAGGGTGAGACCTCCGGCAAGGTTGATTGGGGCAAAACCCAACGCAGAAGAAACAAGCTGAGAGGCTTGTTTTATGCTATGAACCGTCTTTTTTGTAAGTATAATACGCAGATTATATTGAAACAAGAACATATGTTTGGAATAATAGTGCATGATTAATTTAACCCTATCGAATTCGATAGGGTTAAATACAAGGGCGGTGGAGATTTGCAATGGATAAAGAAAACACAATCAAACTATTCGAAGATAATAGAGTTCGTGTTTTATGGGATGAAAAACACGAGAAATGGTATTTTTCAATTGTAGACGTAATTGGTGTCTTAACTGATCAATCCACGAAGCGCGGCGCAACTTTTTATTGGAGTAAGTTAAAACAGCGGCTAAAAGAGGAAGGGTCTGAACTGTTGACAAATTGTCAACAGTTGAAAATGGTTTCTGAGGATGGAAAAAAACGCATGACCGATATAGCCGATACAGAACAACTTTTGCGGCTAATTCAGTCGATTCCATCACCAAAAGCTGAACCATTTAAGTCATGGCTGGCGCGTGTTGGCAGCGAAAGAATTGATGAAACAGCGGATCCTGAACTTGCTATTGACCGCGCCTTGGAAACCTATCTTAAAAAAGGATATTCGCGCAATTGGATCAACCAGCGTCTAAAAACAATTGAAGTCCGCAAAGAATTGACCGATGAATGGGAAAAACGCGGCGTCACTGATAAACGTGATTTTGCTATTTTGACCGATGAGATAACGCAGACATGGTCAGGTAAAACAACAAGGCAATACAAAAAAATTAAAGGACTTAAAAAAGAAAATCTTCGGGACAATATGACTAATGTTGAATTAGTGCTGAATATGCTCGCTGAGGTTACAACTACCGATATTTCCCGTCAGGACGAGCCGGAAACAATGGAACAGCATAAAAAAGTCGCACAGCGCGGCGGCTCAGTTGCAAAGGTAGCGTGTGCAGTATGAAAAACAGACAGGGAAAAAAGCAGTAACACCTTTGAATGCCAAAAGCTTTAAAAGTTTGGCGGATATTAATCAGAATGATGGAGATGAGGAGTAATTTCTGAATTTCGGTATTTGATATATAGTTAAAGTAAAACAAATATTTATTTATCA
>NZ_MLBF01000022.1 GCF_001936615.1 Desulfosporosinus metallidurans | reverse complement strand
GGACGAGTCGAATCAACTAGCCTTGGACGAACTTAATAATTATATAGGAAGAAACCATGACCGAAATGTCCGAGTAACCATGAAGATGGTCCTCGACTACTTCAAGGCGGCACCCTATGGCTGGAAAGAAATCGACATCGCTGCTCAAGTGGCTAAGTTATTCAAGCTGCAAGAGATTAAGCTGCAGTATGGCGCTGAATATCTAGATATAACGGATAAAGAAATCCCTAACTACTTGACCAAGAAAACAGAAGTGGAAAAATTAGTGATTATTAAAAGAGTTCTGGTTTCCGCCGAGTTATTGCTCAAGGCTAGGAATATTGGACGGAATGTCTTTGATCATGGCGCCCTGCCTCAGGATGAAGATAGCCTGATGAAAGGCTTAAAGGACATAATGGTCAAGGAAATGGGCGAAATCAAGGGAATTATTAGCCGTTATCAACATGGACAGTACCCAGGTAAACATGCCCTAGAGGTTTGCCTTGTGGTCTTAAAGAGACTCTCGGAAATAAAAGTTGCCTTAGAATTCTACAACACTTTAATTGAAACAGAAGAAGAACTTTCCCAAGTCATGCAGGATGTCAAAAAGGTCAAAGGATTCTTTAAGAACCAACTGCCGCATTTTGAAAAAGCAGCGAAAATGCTGGAGATCTATAAAGACAATGAAACCTATGTCCTGGACAAAGAAATCAATGAAACTGTTGCTCAAGTAAAGAGAATTGTAGAAAGTCCTAACCCCTATGCGGAAATTATTCAATTACCAGCTTTAGTTGCTAAGTTCAATGACCGTTTCGTCCTATTACTCCAGGAAAAATGCCAACCGATCAAGGTTCAAATCCAAGCAGACTATGCTCAAGTAAAGGATGAATTAGGCAAGTTTGAGCTAGACAACAGTTTCCAAGAACGGATCAAGAAGCCCTTTGAAGATTTATTGGATAGAATCGATTCCGTCAATAATTTCTACAAAGCAATAGCCATGAAGACGGAAAGCGAAATCTTAAAATTAAGGTCCTTCGAAATGATCTCCGACGAGACCAAAACAGTCGATCCCCCTCCTATCCCAAGTCCTAACCCTAACCCTGGATCTGGAGTAACGGTAACCCCACCTGTCATTGAACCCCCGTCTCGCTTTACGCAACATCTCCAAATCACTGAGCTTTTCAGATCAGCTCCCCTCATGACCACTGAAGCAGATGTGGATGCATTAACAAGCGAATTGGGAAATAAACTAAAAAGCTATATTCGTGCCAATAAAAATGTCAGGCTTGTATAGTTGGAGGAAATACCATGAATAAATCAGTCATCAAAAACTTTGCCGTCAGTGCTCGTAAGAAGCTGATCGAGCAAGTCATGCAGAAAGCATTTCAGATAGGGATTACGGCTAAAAGTATTACAGAGCTTAAGCAAGAAGCGGGTCAT
This sequence comes from Desulfosporosinus metallidurans, assembly GCF_001936615.1. Classification (GTDB taxonomy): domain Bacteria; phylum Bacillota; class Desulfitobacteriia; order Desulfitobacteriales; family Desulfitobacteriaceae; genus Desulfosporosinus; species Desulfosporosinus metallidurans. The sequence continues at coordinate 63,311 of NZ_MLBF01000022.1, read as the reverse complement.
ATCATCCTGAACAATATCCCCCAGGAAAAGGGCTTTAAGCACCAAAGAGACAAGCTGATTCAGGAGATCGAGCAAAAAGGATATACTCAGGTCATGGAGGAGGTTGCCTACACCTGGTTTAACCGCTTCATTGCCCTGCGTTTCATGGAGGTCAACAACTATCTGCCCACAGGAGTACGAGTCTTATCTTCCCCTGATCCAAACAGAGTGGAACCGGATATCATCAGGGAGGCCTTGAACGTAGACTTAGCTGTTGATAAAAACGTGATCTATGATTTTCAAGATAAAAATGACTCAGAGGGTTTATTTCAGTACTTACTGATTCACCAATGCAATGAATTAAATGCGATTTTGCCATTTATGTTTGAAATGATAGCAGATTATACCGAGTTGCTCTTCCCAAGTAATTTGTTGCAGGAGGGGTCTGTTATCCGGGACATGGTGACATCTATTCCAGAGGAAGACTGGAAAGAAGTTGAGATTATCGGGTGGCTGTATCAATACTACATCTCTGAGAAGAAGGATGAAGTCTTTGCAGACCTAAAGAAAAATAAGAAAATCACTAAGGAAAATATCCCAGCAGCTACCCAACTTTTTACGCCAAAGTGGATTGTTCAATATATGGTGGAAAATTCCTTAGGAAGATTATGGCTAGAATCCCATCCCAACGAGGAACTAAAAGCTCAGTGGAAGTATTACCTTGAGGAAGCGGAGCAAGAACCGGAAGTACAACAACAATTGGATGTCCTAAAAAATCCTGACCTTAACCCATTAGACATTAAAGTTCTGGACCCTTGCTGTGGCTCAGGGCATGTTCTTGTTTATGCCTTTGAGGTTCTGTATGAAATCTATAAGAGTTACGGTTATATGGAAGAGGATATTCCTAAATTGATTTTGGAGAATAACCTTTATGGTTTAGATATCGATGATCGTGCTGCTCAATTGGCATCTTTTGCAGTGATGATGAAGGCGAGGAGCAAAAGTCGAGTGGTATTTAGAGAAAATATTAGGTTGAATATATGTGCCATTCAAGAGAGTAATTGGATGGGCGATGAGGTAAGAGAAATTTTGGTGGATCGTGAAGCCTGGGAACTTGAGCAGGAGGTTATTAAATATTTATCTGATACGTTTAGGGATGCTAAAGAATTCGGATCAATTTTAGATGTGCGGGAGTTGGATCTAGAGTTTTTGGAACAAAGGTTGGATGAAGTAAAAAACAGCGTGGCAAGTGATTTGTTGGAGGTTCCTTATCGGGATGCTATCTTGAAAAAGCTACCTGGGATTATTCTTCAGGCGAAGATTATGGGGACGAAGTATGATGTGGTTTGTACTAACCCACCGTATATGGGAAGTGGAGGAATGAATGGTAAACTTGGGAACTTTTTAAAAGATAACTTCACAAAAACCAATGGAGATATGAGTACTGTATTTATGGAAGTATGCTTTAGGTATTGTACAAGCAATGGTTATATAAGCATTATAAACATCCCATCTTGGATGTTTATATCAACTTACGAAAAGCTAAGAGAACTGATTGTTGAAGAAAAACTTATTATAAATATGCTCCATTTTGGACGTGGAATTTTTGGTTCGGATTTTGGAACAACAGCATTTGTAGTTAGAAATAGAAAACTGGATAATTATTTTGGAACTTACCGGCGTCTCTTTCTTGTGCAAGGAGCGGTTGACAGTATAGAACAAAAAGAAAAATGGTTCTTTGAAGGAATAAATAAATATAGATTTAACCAACAACATTACCTGAAAATATCTGGTTCTCCCATCGCATATTGGGTCAGTGAAAATGTATTAAAAAGTTTTGAATATGAAAGTTTTAGTAAAATTGTAAATCCTAGAATAGGTCTAGTAACCGGTGATACTTCCAGATTCTCAAGGTTATGGTATGAAATAGATATTAATAAAGTTAACTTTAATGCAGTAGATTCAAAGCTATCTGGAATGAAGTGGTTTCCTTATCAAAAGGGAGGTCCATATAAAAAATGGTTTGGAAATCATGAATACGTAATAAATTGGGAAAATGATGGTTTTGAAATGAAGTTTGATAATAGTGTAAATGGAAGGGTTAAATCACATAATTATAACGGTGAGTTTGCATTTAAAACTGCCTTAACATGGACCAAAATTACTTCGGGGAAATTCGCCTGTCGTTATTCCCCAAATGGGTTTTTATTTGATGATGCTGGGCCAATATGTACAGTGAATGAATTAAATCAATATTTTGCATTGGGGTTATTGAATTCTAGAATAGGTGAATATTATTTGAATTTAATTAATCCTACAATGAATTTCTTGCCAGGGCATATTAATTCAATACCGTTAAAAAAAATAGGTAACAAAGATTATTTGGTTAAGATCAATTTACTTGTAAAGCAAAATATCTCTATTAGTAAGACTGATTGGAATAGCTTAGAATTGAGTTGGGATTTTTTGAACCATCCGTTGCTTATATATATTGGTAAAACTATTGAACAATCCTTTAATAATTGGAGGGAGTTTACCAAAACTCAATTTGCACAGTTAAAGGATAATGAGGAAGAACTAAATCGAATTTTTATTGACATATACGGTTTGCTAGAGGAATTAACACCAGAGGTTCAAGAAAAGAATGTTACTATACGTAAAGCGAATTTGGAGAGTGATATTAAATCCTTTATCTCATATGCTGTGGGTTGTATGCTGGGTAGATATTCTCTCGATGAGGAAGGATTAATCTTCGCAGGTGGAAAGTTTGATCAAGAAAGATACAAAACCTTTAAGGCTGATGCCGACGGCATTTTGCCTGTCTTAAGTGAAACATATTTTGATGATGATATTGTGATTCAATTCGTTGAGTTCGTAAAGGTTACTTTTGGGGAGAATACCTTGACCACTAATCTGGACTATATTGCCGAAACATTAGGAAGAAAGGCTAATGAATCTAGTCGGGAGTGCATCCGCAGGTATTTCCTGAAAGATTTTTACAAGGATCATGTCCAGATCTATAAGAAACGACCGATCTACTGGCTGTTCACGTCAGGTAAAGAACAAGCGTTCAACGCCTTAATTTATATGCACCGCTACGACAGTAGCATGGTATCCCGGGTACGTACGGATTACCTGCATCCCCTTCAAAATAAGCTGGAGGCGGAGTTTTTGCGTTTAAATCAAGTGTTGGTGTCGGAAGACTCACCCACAGAAAAGACCAAAGCGACCAAACGGCTGAAAGTCTTAACGAAACAGATGGACGAACTAAAAAAATACGATGAAGTGATTCATAATCTCGCCGATCAGCAGATTGAAATTGATCTGGATGATGGAGTTGTGGTCAATTATGCTAAGTTTGAGAAGGTGCTGGCGAAGATTAATTAACCGAGTTTGACTTAAGGGGCATAAAGAATGAGCAATAAATGCAATTATAGCGAAGCAACGAATAAACGAAACATAGACTCCCTATTGCGAATATTAGATTATTTCATCAAATATGAAAGAAATTCACGCTATCGTGAGGGAAACCTATCATCTAATTCGGGGTCTGATTTTCCGGAAAGTATTAAAACTGAAGGAAAGAAGATTGCAACAAAGATTCAGGAAAAACGGAAACTAGAACTTATTAGGCTTATTGAGCAACGATCAAGAAATAGAAAGAAGTTATCATCTGAAGATCGGAAAGAGTTAGAGGAAATTATTAAATCCAAGAATATAGATGCTTTGGATTCGATACTGGAAACTGTTTCTTTCTATTTTCCGGGAGACAAAAGTAATATTAAAGAGCAGGCTGAGCAACTTATTTTAGATGATACCTTTATTTTATGTGATTATATCTTAGAGAAATATGACAAATACGGTACGCTTAAACAACCGGGCATTGTATTTACTTGCTATTTTGGTGATGATGGGGAAGTATTCGCATCTAAGTATGAGATAAATTACAAAGCATTGCTTATTATAATGGCAGGACTTTTGGATGAAGAGATTGAGGTTTTAGAGCAGGCTTATGCTGAAGAAATGCAGGTACTGTTGAAGGAACTTAATTCGTGCGCAAATCAAAATGATTTAGAACAAATTATCAACTATACTGATGATACGATTAATGCAAAATATCCAAAAGCAAGTATTCGATGGAAGGATTTTTCCGAAAAGGAAGGGTGGAGGCGTACACATAAGGTATTTATTACCCATGAAGCAATAGATGGGACATATGAACCGATTTTTCGCAAAGAAATTGAGAATATATGCAAGTTGGTAGAAAACCGTCAGAGCATCCCCGAGGTACTTAATAAATACATATCTCATGAAGATACTGCGAAATATAATCCTTTTGACAGTATCATGAAAAGCAGCTTGCTTTTGCATTTAGGAAGTTATACAGAGGAATATCCAGTTAACTTCAAACAATGGAGCATATTGCAGCTTGTGAAGAATGCAAAACTTTTAGCAGTCAGTGGACCTCCAGGAACAGGTAAGACAACGTTGCTTAAAGAGATTGTCGCTAATGAATTTGTTCAAAAAGCAGTTATACTAACAGAAAATTGGGATGCTCCTTGGCTTGAAGTAATGTATAAGAACAATACATTTGCTACCATACCAGATTTGGAAAAAATATCTAGACATTCTATGGTTGTTGCAAGCACGAATAATGCGGCGGTTGATAATATTGGCAACGAGCTTGCACAGGAAATTGACTTTTGTAAAACGATTGAAGCAGCAGGATTAGAGTCAGGTGAACAGAATGCATCTTATACAGGAACGTTCTGTGGTCAAATGGGAAACAAAAAGAATTTTGAAGAGAAATTCCTGGCTTATTTCAAGATTTTTCAAAGTGGACTTTCTAAAGTAGAAGTAAACGAAGAAAAGGCAAGAGAGATACGTGAAACTTTTGTCAAAGCATACCGTGATTTTCAAACTGTGAATGAAAGTTTTCTTCAAGTGGTAGCCTGTCGTAAAAAACTTTATGAAGGATTAAAAGATACCGCTAACGGAAATGGGCTTGTAGCAAAGGATTTTACTAGTTTGCAATCAACACTCAAAGCCCGACTACATACCATAAGCAATGAATTTGATCAAGTTGAGGAAGAGAAGAATATTGTAAAGGCTAAACACCACGCAATTAATAGTTTGTTGGAAAAATTGGGGGCAGAGCTTAATTCACTTAGTGGTAAAGCTCAAACCACGGAACAAAAAATTCTAACATTCCTAGCTGAAAAAAAAGAGTTGTATGTAGCCTACGAAACCTATAAACAAAGAAAAAAGTGGGGTTGGTTTGCTGAATTATGGCCCAGCTGGAGAAACTTTTTTAGCCAGTATCCTAGTCTCCGATATATTGACGATAGCATAGAAGAGCACAAGTTCAGTTTAGAAAAGCTACAAACTGAATTGAAGGAGATCAACAATCGTGCTTCCCAGCTTCGAACCGAGAGTGAGCGATTAATAGGGGAATTAGCTCAACTATCATCCCAGCTCAAGGGGTTAGATTACAGGTTGAACGAACTAGGTGACAGCCGTAATGATTTGCAGGAAAATATTAAAGCCATTGAGCAGTTAATGCAAAATTTTAGGGATGCACTGGATCATTATATTCAGATGGTTGCAGTTTCTAAGTATGAAATTGCCGATTTGATAAAATTGGCTGGAAGTGTAGAAGTTGATGAAAAGGAATTTGCGGGATGGCATAGCCTGGCCAATGCACCTTATTTGCTAAAACTTCGTCATAGACTATTTAAAGGTGCGCTTGATTTAACTGAGCAGTATATACTGCTCAATCGAGACGCAATACTTAAAAACTTTGAATTAATTTGTACAAATGAAGGCGACTGGTTCAACCGTTTCTATAATTCGCTGGAAATGTATGACTCTGAACAGGTTACCTGTTTAAAGTCACTGTGGAACACTATTTTTCTGTGTTTTCCCATTATCACGTGTACCCTTCATTCGTTTAAAGGGAACTATAGAAATTTCAAGCAATTGATTCCGAGTCTAATCGGTTTGTTATTAGTTGACGAGGCTGGGCAGATCCTACCGCACTATTTATGTGGACCATTATTCCGCTCACAGCGAGCCATTATTGTGGGGGATGTCGCCCAAATAGAGCCCGTTCGGGTCAAAGGTTCTGAGATTATTGATGATGAACGTTTTGAAAATATAGACAAAGACATCATTCGAATTGATTTAAATTCCGCTCAATCTTATGCTAATCGCGGTTCTGATTATTGGGAAGAAATGCAGGGTCGTCGGGAGGGTATTATTCTTGAAGAACACCGGCGCTGCGAGAGAAGCATCATTGAATACAGTAATCGTTATGTGTATTCAAATAAACTTAAGGTATTTAAGAATGACAACCATGAAAAACTTTTTGGCAAAAATCTTATTGCGATTGATGTTCGAGGACCTAAAAATGGATCTCGTCATGTAAATCAAACAGAAGTAGATTTCTGTGCAAAATTGATGCCTGAACTCCAGAAAGTTTATGGTGATAGTATTGGAGTTATAACTCCATTCCGCGCGCAAGCGGAAGCATTATCGTTAACGTTAGAAAAACAGTTTGGCATTGCAGCAGGAACCGTTCATAAATTTCAAGGCCAAGAAAAGGACTGCATTATTTTCTCCCTGGTCGTAGATACACTGGATAAACAAAAAGGCTTAATTAAATTTATTGGTAGAACAGCAAATATGTTGAATGTTGTCTTATCTCGCGCAAAAAGGCAAGTCATTATAGTTGGAAATTTAATGGTTTTGGAGAATGCCCCCAATCAGCTTGGTAATTTGTATAAAGTAATAAAAGAGAAAGGCCGAATAATAAGCCTGTTTGATATGGAGCGTTATGGACAACTAGAATCTTCAGTAATAGAAATGATTTGCAGATGCATGGCCTATACACCTTATAATTTACAAGATACGATTGGGCAGTATGTTCAAACCAGGTTTCCCTTAGGGATCATCAGTTCCATCACTGAACATCAAGAGTTGCTCCGTTTTGTGGTTACAAATATAAAGGATTCACTGGTGATACATTCGCCTTGGATTATGTCAGAAATAGGCCCTCATACTGTAGTTGCTGAGATTGAAAAACAATTTGAGTTAGGAAAATCTGTGAAGATCTATTATGGTTATCGCAAGCCCAATTCTCCAACTCCAGTTGAGGGGCTTGATCATCCAACCTTCTTGCAAACGCTGCTTAATATTGATTATTCTGGAGAGGCTTATCGGGATAGAGCTCGAAAAGCAATCCCTAAATTATATGATATTCTTGGTAGTAATCTCGTCTATAATGCGCCTACACACGTTAAAATGCTTATTGTAGATGATAGGTATGCTATAGTAGGTTCTTTTAACTGGTTATCTGGGAGCTTTGTTACTGACCGAAATGAAGTAAGCTGTATTATTGCGAACAAAGAAGCTGTACGCTATCTAAAGGAAGAGATGTTTCCTTAAGATTGAGTTTGATCTGGATGACGGGGTTATTGTCAATTACGCTAAATTCGAGAAGATGTTGGCGAAGATATAGAATGGATAAGGTTAATGGATTGTGAATGTTAATCCAGCATGCTATGATAATACCAATAAATGGATAAGTTTATCTAGCTGAAAGGTGGCGTTAAGATGATCAAAGAGATAAGATTTATGAACTGGAAGAGTTTTAGTGATGCCAAAGTATATATCGACCCCTTGAATGTGTTGATTGGAACAAATGCAAGCGGAAAGTCAAATATAATCGATGGAATTGCTTTTTTAAATAGTGCAGTTCAAGGGAGAAATTTGCAAGCAGCGCTGGATGGTGAAAGCGGTTCGTTTCTTGATGGTAGTATTGGCGCGATCCGTGGAGGGGCTGAATATGCAGCGTTATTTCCAGGGGATCAGTTTACTTTAGAAGCGGTCATCCAAGGAGAAAAAACCATTGAGTACAGGTACAGCATTACAGTTAGGACGAAACCTCATGTAGAGGTTATTGCTGAGTTATTGATAAAAATTATGCATAAGGGAAAGAAACCAAAAGAAATTAATCTGTTTAGTGCCTATAGAAATAATGAGGACAGTGAATATTCAAGTCCAATCATCCCAACATTTGTTAATAATGGTCAGGGAAAGCCAGTTCGTAAAGACTTGAAAAACTTTATCTCAGTAATTAGTCAACTAAAAAATCATGAGACAATCCCAGAAGTTTCAGCAGCAATTCAACTAGTCACCGAAAACCTTGAGGAAATATTCATTCTTGATCCTATACCGTCTCTGATGAGGGATTACAAACCTTTTGCGCAACACCTTTCGAGAAATGCAGCAAATTTAGCAGGCATGATCGCGGCGCTGCCTGAAAGCAAAAAATTGAACTTTGAAAGTCAATTAACGAGGTGTGTGTCTGGTCTGGCAGAAGGGGAAATAGTAAGAGTATGGACAGAACCGGTAGGAAAATTCAAAAAGGATGCAATGCTTTATTGTGAGGAAAAGTGGGGAAGAACAGGAACAACCACTGCTATAGATGCCAGAGGGATGTCAGATGGTACCTTAAGGTTTTTAGGGATTCTTACTGCCTTATTAACAAGACCCTCAGGGTCACTCATAGTCATCGAAGAAGTCGATAATGGGTTGCATCCTTCCAGAGCAAAACTTCTCTTAAAAACCATGATCGAAATTGGTACAGAGCGAAAGATTGATATTTTAATTACCACGCACAATTCAGCATTAATGGATGAACTGGGGGCTGAAATGATACCCTTTATTCAAGTAGTGCATCGTGATGCTGAGGATGGTACAAGTAAGATCACTTTATTGGAAGATATAAAATCCCTGCCGAAACTATTGGCTCATGGGTCAGTGGGTGAACTCAGCACAAAAGGTGAAATTGAAAGAAGCCTTTCCTTGAATGGAGGATTATCCAATGAAAAGTAAGGTTGTCATTGTAGATACTTCCATTATGTGCTGTTGGCTGAATATTTGTGGTAAGGAAACTTGTGGACCAGATAATGATAAATGGGACAAGCAAAGAGTGGAAACATATATAAAAAGTGAAACGGACAAAGGTGCAACTTTGGTTTTACCGTTTCCTGTAATCATTGAGACAGGAAACCATATTGCCCAAGCAGCCGCAAGAAGATACGAATGTAGTGTCGAGTTTGTAGAGGTGATATCCAAAGCAGTGGATGAGAAAAGCCCCTGGGCAGCTTTTTCCAGACAGAAGGATCTCTGGGATGGAGAGAAAATCAAGGAATTGATAGCAGTCTGGCCAGAGTATGTTAAGGGTCAAAAGGAAAAAAACTTATCAATGGGAGATCTTATGATTAAGTCCGTGGCGGATTTCTACGCAGAAATTGGAAGCGAAGTTGCAATTCTTACGGGTGATCAGGGGCTAATGATCCATAAGGATGTAGATATAAAAGCTGCGAAGGTGCCGAGGAGAAGGAGTAAATGATATTTAATAGTGGTTCCTTTCGTTAATATGTAGAAAACGGGTGAAATCATGAAACTAGACCAGATAAACATTGCTCTTACAGAAAAATATCAGGCACCGTGCCGAGACGGGGCTAAACGGCATATCATCTTTTGGTATGATGCAGAGGGGGATTTTCAAGAAGTTGTCGATGAATTGGAACTGCCTGAGGTGAAACTATGGAAGTTAACGGGAACGAACAAGTTTCTCTCCAAGTACACTCTCGAAGTGTTGGACCCTAACTCTCATTATCTGATCTATGCCGATTTTGCTAAACCGGATGATTCCGATAATTGGTTGTTAGACATTCAACTCTATTCCCATACGTTCATTGCGGATAAAATAGCTTTGATCATGGACGACCTCAATGTTGAGAATAGTGCTTTAAGGTCTGTCTTTAAGAACTATGAAAAGTTTTTTCAGAGTAGAGAACGGTATGCTCGTTTCGCTGCCTACTCCCTAGAGTCTTATACAGAAGAAACCATCAATATTGGTGTGTTGTCGGCCCTAGCCAAACGACCAACCCCAAACTTCGAAGATGCCCTTCGCGTCATCCTGATGAATTCTTTACAGGAGGATGAAAATACAGTCTGGCAGGCCATCGTTAAATATGGTATTGCAGATGGGTTTTGGAATCTGACTGAAAAATACTATGGCTATCTTGCTCCGGAAAAATCGTTAAAAGGTTTACTGACCTTCTTAATGATCAACGCTCTTGGCAACGGCCTGAATCGAACTCTTCCGTCAGAATGGCAAGAATTGGTGGCGGCTAAACAGGCAAACTGTGTCGTGTTTTTAGATCATTTTATGCATCACAGTGCGGATTCCAAAGTTTACGACAAGTTGGCAGAAGAAATCGAAGCAGATCTTCATTTCGGGGAGTATCTTGAACACTGGGATATTCAAGACTATGAGCAGGTAGATCTGTTTCGAGCGGTTGATCGGTCCATTATTCTCAAACTAACGAACAGTCTACTGATTGGGTCTGAGGAATTTACTAAATATCAGGAGATCATCTCTCTGCGTAAAACCAAGCATCACTACCAGGAGTTTGAAGATTATTATGAAGCCCTGTCCTGGGCTATTGAGATGTATGCTTTTAGAAAGAAGTACAAAACGGGGATCCCTGAACGAGATGCGTTGATGTTCTTTGAAGCTTATGCCAAAGAGTACTTCATCATGGATCAAGGGTATCGCAAGTTTTGCTTGTCCTTTGATAAAGTACGCCATAGTGATGTTTTGAAGCCCCTCAGTGCGGAGGTCGAAAATCTCTATACAAATTGGTATCAGGCAGAATTGGCGGTGAAATGGTCTGCCACAGTGGCCGAGGAATTGTCGACGACTTGGCTAATACAGGGCATACACCCACAGAAAGGGTTTTTTCGAGATACGATCCAAAAGGCTCTCTATGATAACAAAAAATCATTCGTAATTATCTCCGACGCCCTACGCTTTGAAGCAGCCGAAGAACTGATGCAACGACTTAATAAAGAGATCAAGGGTTCTACAGAGCTGCGTTGGATGCAGGGATGTATACCATCCTTCACCCGTTTAGGTATGGCCTCTCTACTGCCACACACGACGCTGACCATGCAGGGAGACGATGTCTTGATTGATGGAATCAGTACTAAGGATACCAGTGGGCGAAGAAAGATTCTTCAAGCCAATGTCAAAGATTCGGAGGTCGTATTATTAAATGATCTTCTGCCAATGACGCGAACCGAACTTAGAAATACCTTCAAAGGGAAAAGTGTGGTTTATATCTACCACAATGTCATCGATAGTGTGGGGGATAAGGGAGACGAAAGTAAAACATTTCAGGCAGTTGAGCAGGCCTTTGACGAGATCGAAGGTGCTATTCGAACCATCAACAAAAATCTCACCGAGGCTAATATTTACATTACGTCTGACCACGGTTTCATCTATCGACGCAAGCCGTTGGAAGAAAGCGATAAGACCACTAAAGGAGATACTCTACCGCTCTTGACCAACAAACGCTTCCTTATCTTTGATCAAGAGGTTGATCTACCGGGGGCGATTAACCTCCGCTTAGATTACATCTTTGGCAGAGATTGTGGACTTTCGGTTTGCGTTCCACGAGGGGATAACCGTTTTAAAACTCCAGGTGGAGGACAAAACTTTGTCCATGGTGGGGCTAGCCTCCAAGAGATTGTGATCCCACTGATTAAATATCGCAATGACCGCAAAAAAGATGAACGTATGGTAATCAGCAAGGTGGACGTCAAACTCACCAATACTTCTCGGAAAATCACCAACAGTCTCTTCAGTCTGGATTTCTTCCAAACGGAGAAATTAGTGGATAAAAAAGTGGACAGAACCCTTAAGCTTTATTTTACGGATGAAGCTGGGCAAAAGATTTCCAATGAACAAAGAATCCTTGCTGACAGAGTTTCCGAAAAGGCCAGTGAAAGAACATTCAAAGTAAGCTTTAATTTAAAAAACAGCAATTATAATAAAGCAGACAAATACTACCTGGTCTTGGAAGACCCGGATGAACCGATCAAAAAGATCTATGAGAAAATTCCTTTCACCATTAGCCTGGGTATAGTCAATGAGTTTGATTTTTAACCTCAAAATTTGGATCAATTAAATTGCTTATTCACTGGAGAAGGAAAAGGGTTAAGAGACAAAGAGGAGGTGGCGAATATTTAATGAAATTGTTAGAGAAACGCTTAATTAAAGAGATGAAACTAGAAAATCTGTTGTCTTTTGGGAGCCCATCGACTAAGCTAGCTTTGAATAATTTAAATATCATTATCGGAACGAATGGTTCAGGGAAATCTAACTTAGTTGATGCGGTCAGTCTACTTCAGGCGGCCCCTACCGCGCTGGCTGTTCCCATCCGTAAAGGTGGGGGGATCAGAGATTGGCTTTGGCGAGGTTCGAATGAAATACCCACAGCCTTACTGGAGGTAATCACCCCTCCAGCAACGAAAGGAAACTTAGATTTACGATATCAATTTGCCTTTACCGCATCTAATCAACGTTTTGAATTATTAGATGAAAGCTTGGAGAATATCCAACCTTATGCCGAACAGCCAGATCCGTATTTCTACTATCGCTATCAGAATAAGCATCCCGTTTTGAATAATGTAAATAAGCAAAAGCGGACGTTGAGACGTGAGGATGTCGATCCGGAGCAGTCGATTCTATCACAACGTAAAGATCCCGATCAATATCCAGAGTTAACCTGGCTGGGAAAGAAGTTTGAAGCTATCCGTATCTACCGGGAATGGAGCTTTGGGCGCAAAGCAATCTTGAGACAGCCTCAAAGCGCGGATGCACCCAACGATTATCTACTTGAGGATTGTTCAAATCTAGGTCTGGTTCTCAATAAGTTGCGGGGCAATTATCAAGCTAAAAAGCGTATTTTAGAATTATTGTATGACTTCTATGAAGGAATTGAAGATTTTGATATTAAAGTAGAAGGCGGTACGGTTCAACTCTTTTTACAAGAAGGAGAGTTCATGATACCGGCTACCAGACTTTCTGATGGAACCCTTCGATTTCTCTGTCTTCTAGCGATTTTGTGTAATCCAGATCCATCTCCGCTGATATGTATTGAGGAGCCGGAATTAGGAATTCACTCTGATATTATCCCAACGATTGCGAAACTCTTAAAAGAGGCCTCAAAAATCACTCAAATCATTGTTACTACCCATTCAGAAGTGCTGGTGGATGAGCTAACGGATACACCAGAATCCATATTGGTCTGTGAAAAACATGAGGGATTAACTCAATTACGGCGTTTGAATAAAGATTTGCTGGAAGATTGGCTCAAGAGATATTCGCTTGGAGAACTCTGGCGTAAAGGCGAAATTGGAGGAAACCGATGGTAAGCCGTCAACAATACGCTACTGTAAAACTATATATCGAGGGTGGCGGAGAGCAGAATCGTCTGAAAAGAGAATGTCGCCGTGCCTTTGCTTCGTTTTTTGAAAGAGTTGGTTTTCGCGGAAGGATGCCAAGAGTGGTCGCCTGCGGTTCGCGCAATGAGGCATTTAGAGACTTTTGCAGTTCGTTGAAAAGTGCTGATCGCACGAAAGAAATAGCGTTTTTGCTTGTAGACAGTGAAGATGCGGTCGTGGAAGAACTTCAAAACAAACCGTGGGAACACCTTAGAAATCGGGATCATTGGACGCAACCAGATGCAGCAACCAATGAACAAGTTCATCTCATGATTCAGTGCATGGAAAACTTGTTTTTAGCTGATACGGAAGCACTCAGACGATTTTTTGGACAAGGGTTTAACTCCAATGCTTTGCCCAGTAATACGAACATCGAAAGAATTGCTAAGTCGGATGTTTTAAGGAGCCTTGAGAACGCAACTCGCCATAGTCAGAAAGGATCTTATGGTAAGGGTGATCATTCTTTTAAAATACTAGAAGAAGTTGATGCTATGAAGGTTGTCAATGCTTCTTCGTCAGCTAAACGCTTGATTCTAGAGCTAGATAAGGTGCTTTAATGGGGGAATAACCATGATCGATGAATTGAATCAAAAGTTAAATCAAGCCTTTGCCGGGCGGGTTGTCAGGAAAGATCTCACCAAGAAGATTAAAGAAGGAGCCAATGTTCCTGTTTATGTATTAGAATATTTATTAGGTATGTACTGTGCCACGGATGATGAGGCCAGCATCAATGAAGGAGTAGAGCGGGTCAAAAGTATTCTTTCCGAAAACTTTGTTCGTCCGGATGAAGCGGAAAAAGTGAAATCAAAGATTAGGGAATTAGGGCAATACACAGTGATTGATAAGGTTACCGTAAGGCTCAACGAAAAGGTTGATACTTACGAAACGGAATTCTCAAATCTGGGTTTAAAAGGAGTGTCCATTTCTCCAAACTATGTCAAGGACTTTGAGAAACTTCTGACCGGTGGGATTTGGTGTATTCTTAAGATGAGTTACTACTATGATGAAGAGGCCAAAGGGGTTAACCCTTTCACCATTACTGGGGTCACCCCGATTCAGATGCCGAACATGGATCTGGAGGAAGTCTTTGAAGGACGGAAAAATTTCTCCAAAGAAGAATGGATCGACGCCTTATTGCGTTCAACAGGCATGGAATCCACAAAGCTCGAACAAACCGTTAAATGGCATCTCTTAGCACGCCTAATTCCCCTCGTCGAAAACAATTACAACGTATGTGAACTGGGACCAAGGGGTACCGGCAAGTCTCATGTCTATAAAGAAATTTCGCCAAATTCTATTCTAGTATCTGGCGGACAAACCACGGTCGCTAATCTCTTCTACAACATGGCTTCCCGCACGATCGGTTTAGTAGGATTATGGGACGTGGTAGCTTTTGATGAGGTTGCGGGGATTACCTTTAAAGATAAAGACGGTATTCAGATCATGAAAGACTATATGGCCTCAGGTTCGTTTGCTCGGGGTAAAGAAGAAAAGAGCGCCAATGCTTCCATGGTCTTTGTAGGTAACATTAACCAAAGTGTGGATGTGCTGATCAAGACCTCTCATTTGTTTGACCCATTTCCCGATGCTATGGCTGGTGACACGGCCTTTTTTGATCGTATGCACTACTATATTCCTGGCTGGGAAGTTCCGAAAATGCGCCCGGAGTTTTTAACGAATGAGTATGGCTTTATTGTTGACTACCTAGCTGAATTCTTTCGAGAAATGCGCAAGCGATCGTTTTCCGATGCCTTGGACAAGTATTTTAAACTTGGGAATAATCTCAATCAGAGGGATGTTATCGCGGTTCGTAAGACAGTATCGGGATTGGTGAAACTGCTTTACCCGAATGGGGAGTTTACAAAAGACGATATCGAAGAGATCTTGCGCTATGCCCTTGTCGGAAGACGTCGGGTAAAGGAACAACTCAAGAAGATCGGTGGCATGGAGTTTTATGATGTGCATTTCTCCTATATTGTCAATGAGACATTAAATGAAGAATTTGTTTCTGTGCCTGAACAAGGGGGAGGAAAGATCATTCCCGAAGGGATTGGAAAACCGGGGCATGTTTATACCGTGGGTCGCGGTGATTCAGGCATGATAGGTGTTTATAAAATAGAAACCGAGGTCGTGAGCGGGTCTGGTAAATTTGAGAGATCCGGTTTGGGAAATTCCAGAGATGCAAAAGAAAACACGCTAACAGCCTTTAATTACTTCAAAGCCAATAACAAGAGCATCAGCGCTAGCATAAGCACTAAAACCAAGGACTACCTGATGCATGTTCAAGACATCCAGGGCATAGGGATGACTCGTGAACTGACGTTGACTGCCTTTATTGCCATGTGTTCCGGGGCGATGGGCAAACCACCCCAAAGTCAGTTGGTCGTCTTGGGTTCTATGAGTATCGGTGGCACGATTAATAAAGTGGAAGAATTAGCTAATACTTTGCAAGTGTGCTTTGATGCAGGTGCTAAGAAAGTTTTACTTCCCATGGCCTCGGCAGCGGATATTCCTACCGTTCCACCGGAACTCTTTGCGAAGTTTCAGATGGCGTTTTATCAAAGTCCGGAAGATGCGGTGTTTAAAGCTTTAGGGGTAGAGTGATAGAAATAGATTTGAAAGTAGTTGGTGCAATAAGTGTTCTACGATTCAAAAAATAGGGCGATAAAACTAGCTTGCAATAAGGCCGAAAAGAGTTTAGAGCAAAGTATACTCTCCTTCGAAGACTCTAAGGAAATTAATATTTCAGCTTGGTGGGATAAAGAACCATACAACGATTACTGTGTCGATACACATTCAGGGAAGATAGTCTTAGAGTGTTTAGACGAAGATTATATGACTACTGAAATCAAAGAGAATATTGGAGAGTTTAGGTGTTACTATTTTTATAAATATGATCCTCAGGGAGATTATTTAGATATTTTCGATAACGCTGATGCAATAAGCGGAGATTTGTCTGTGGCAATTGGAACACTTATGAGATCTAAGAAGTGGGAAAATATATATAACTATTCGACGGGGGTTCTGTATATTGAAAGGTTTTATATTAAGCCGGCTTTCCGGGGAAAAAAACTCGGCTATCTTATTTTTCCTGTGCTAGTTGATGTCTTTTCTAAACGAAAAGATTCTATTGTTACGATTATTCCAGCACCGCTCAATGATATGGTTAAAGATCTAGGCAGAGAAGAAGAAACGTTAAAAGGTACTCTTGAATACCAATTGGCGCTAACTAAGATGCAAGGGTTCATTAAGAAATTCGGCTTTAAACAACTTGGAAACAGCGAAGTCTGGGCGACTGCGGTAATGGATAAAGGTTTGGTAACTTAAAGAAAATAATTAACTCAACTAAGTTGTTGTTTTAAGCCAGAAATGTTATTTAGAAGTCATTTTTTGTAGTTCTGCCCAGTATTTCCCCAGAACAATGTGTTCCGAAGGATAGCTTAAAGGGTGTGTAGTTATGTACAAAATAATCAATGACAAGGGCAGTTTGTTTACAGAATACCAATATGCTGACGAGGCTGAATATGAAAAGATGATAGTGGCTAATGCCGAAATCATCTTTGGTTCACAGGGTATCTATTTTGATATAAAGAAAAAGATAGGTAAATCAAAAGAAGGCGCTGCAATCCCAGATGGATATTATTTGGATTTGAAATTCCACGCTGACCCTGTTCTTTATTTTGTTGAGGTAGAACTAAGCGACCACGATGTTTATGGACATATTGGGGAGCAGGTACTTCGCTTTGCGATTTCCTCCGATATGAGCAGACACAAAAT
Organism: Desulfosporosinus metallidurans; assembly: GCF_001936615.1. Lineage (GTDB taxonomy): Bacteria > Bacillota > Desulfitobacteriia > Desulfitobacteriales > Desulfitobacteriaceae > Desulfosporosinus > Desulfosporosinus metallidurans. Next base: position 46,190 of record NZ_MLBF01000022.1, on the reverse strand, counting down.
CAAGACCATTTTATTAGAGGATATAAATAAGGACAAAGACAAACTCAAAAAGATCAGTGATTTTATTGCCGCTTCAAAATATAACAATATCAATGAGCTATTAGATAAGTTGATCTTTGATAACGAAGTAGCAGTTATTATAGTAATCAATGAAACTAGTGAGCAGCTTACAAGAGTACTTTCCAAAATCAAGATCTCAGCAGATATTATTGAAGCACAAAGTTATGTTTCCAATGGAAAGCTACTGCATAGATTCACACCGTTTCAAGAAGATGTTCTGGATTTTGCACCTGTTTCGACTGACCTTGATGATTTAGATACGATTGTAGTAGCGGCAAAAGAGGATGGATTTAAAGAGGTGTTTCTCGGAGAAAAATGTTGGTATCAAATTAGGATTTCTGCGGCTATGCTGTCTAAAATAAAATATATTGCAGCCTATCAAGTCGCCCCGGTGTCGGCGATTACTCATGTTGCTGAGGTTGAGAGAATTGAAAAGTATAGGGATACTGGCAAGTATATTCTATACTTCAAGGGCGGAGCTAAGCAAATTGACAAAGTCTCTCTGTCGGGCAATACAAAAGGAAAAGCACCGCAAGCTCCTCGCTATACCTCTTATACTAAATTATTAGAAGCAACGACTCTTGATGATTTGTGGAAGTAATGGGGTTATAATCATGAATCGTAGTAGAAGGTATAGTCTATATCGGCGTTTTTTACTTGAACCTATTGTGCTTGATCGTCAGTGGCAGGAAGACTCCTTTTATTTTCACGGCCAAAAAAATTACTTAATTCAACAATTGAAATCAATGTTTGGCTGGGCAGGCAGTAAGTACCGCGAAGGGATCTTATTTTTTGAACCGGAGATGACGGCCGATTCTGAATTATTTCCCACACTAGCTTCCATTTCAGATCTGACAATGCTTGTCTGTGGGAAAATACGCCATAGTCTTACAAACTCTGAATTAGGAATCAAAGCAGAATTGGATGGTTCTGTGCGGATTACGAAAAGTGAAGTGGAACGCCTTTTACTTAAACTAAAGGACGATTATGGGGACTTTTGGATCAATGAATATCGAAAAATGAAGTCTTCCACCCCTTTGGCCGACCTTGTCTGTGAGCATCTAGTGGAGTGGGGCTTCGGACAATGGGAAGATCATGTGTTTTTTGTCTTAAATGCCGCCGGAGGAAGGTGGAAAGTTCAATATGGATCCGTGGAGCTGGATGATTAGGGGGGATTGTTTTGGAACGATGGCAGATGAAGCGGGCGGGAATCCTTAATTTTTGGTACTACGATGAGGAAGAATTCCTTTTTGAAGAGGGGAGACTGATTTTACGAGGGACCAATGGTTCAGGCAAATCTGTCACGATGCAAAGTTTTATTCCTCTCGTGTTGGACGGAGATAAAAGGCCAGAGCGGCTCGATCCATTTGGGTCTCGGGACCGTCGGCTGGAATACTATTTGCTTGGGGAAGCAGATCAAGGGCATACGGACAGAACCGGTTACCTTTGGCTTGAATTTTATCACCCGCTAAAAAATTCATATAAAACCATCGGTATCGGACTTAGGGCGCGACGGGGTGTGCCTCAACTCGGATTTTGGGGATTTTTGCTGGAAGACGGAAGGCGAATCAATCAAGACTTTTACCTGTATGATTATACTTTATGGTTGGAGCAGGGGAAAAAGGTTCCCCTTAATCGCAAAATATTAGAGGATAAAATTGCCTCAGGGGGGCAAGTGGTTCAAGAGCAAACGGCTTATCGCGACATGGTCAATAAGTCCTTCTTTGGATTTAGAGAGAATGAATCGTATAGGGATTTGCTGAAGCTGCTTTTGGAGTTGAGGAGCCCCAAGCTGTCTAAGGATTTTAAGCCGTCCTCCATCTATGAAATATTGACCAAGGCCTTGCCCCCTTTAATGGAAGAAGAGTTAAGTTCACTATCTGATCTGTTGGAAGATATGGATCAAATTACAGACCACTTGGAAGAACTGCAAATGCACTTAACAGAGCTCGGGAAAATTGAGAAACGCTACGACCGCTACAATTGTTTTTTGCTGTTTCCAGATATAGCGATGCCAGTGCAGATGCGCCTAAGATTATTTCCTTAGATGAAGCTTTTGCCGGTGTGGACGATGCCAATATGCGGGATATGTTTCATTTATTAACGGACATGGGCTTTGACTATATCATGACGTCTCAGGTGCTTTGGGGGTGTTACGATACTGTCCCAAGCTTGGCCATCTATGAGATTTATAGGCCAAAGGACATCGATGTGGTTACATTGTTTCATTACCGCTGGAATGGTGAAAGACGAGTGTTGGTTGAGAAATAGGGATGATCTGATGAGAGAGGTTGATTATGGAGCTTGCTTACCGCAAAACAGCGAGACAATATTATGGCGATCCACTTTTAAGCAATTTATTAAAGGCTATTTTTAAAAAGTATCAAGGTCAAAGCGGAGTAAGGGGCAACGCTGAGATAAAAGCGAGTTCACTTGCTGAAGCCCAACGATTGCAGAATTATTTTGGCAATCGTGTACAGCGATTGATCCATTCGGGATCAGAGCTTCATGTACCGTTGAAAATCTTTGCCGAGGAATTGCAACAGGGTTACAAGCTGACGATTCCCGATTTGTACGAAGTTCTAAATAATGAACCGCTATTGACAAAGGTGGAACAGAAACAGTTAAAGGAGACGGCATGGACTCATCTTTTTGAGCAGGTGAGTCAGGATTTTGAGCGAGAACACGGATTCCCATTAGATAATATAGTATTTTGTCAAGAAACCTTTAATTGGTTTGAAAGACTTAAAACAGGAACAGCTTCTGGATACCGAGTTCTAAAGAGCGCCTTACGTAAAGGCGAAGATGCCTGCTCAGATCTCTATAAATGCATAAAGGCATTGTGGCATTTGTTTGTCGGTAGAGAGGTTATGTTTAAGGAATTAAGTGTATGTGTGAATAGAGTCAGAATTCCTATGTTTGCAGATTATGTGACCAATGACCCCCATGCGTTTGATTGGAAAATGACTGCTGGAAGATTGTTATGGTACGCCCTGAATGATATTGATAATCAAATGATCAAAATAGGTCGAAAAACAGCAAGTGATAAGCTGGTTGTTCCCGAGTATATGCAAAAGAGGCAGATTTATCGGAACTTTGGACTTATGGACGATGATATAAGCTCATTTTCCCATGTTTTTGCTCCGCATTTTACTTCAGGTATTTCACCAAGGACTTTAAATTTGAGCGAAATATTGTCTTACGGGAAATTTCCGGTTTATTCAGTAATCTATGCCTTTGAGAATCCATCAGTTTTATCTTATTTGGTGGATGAGATTGTGCAGTTTCTTGATCTTAATGGGTTGTCCCTTGAACAGATCCCGGAAAATTTCCCGGCGCTTGTATGTACATCGGGACAATCCCGTAGCGCCGCAATAGCTTTCATTACCAGATGCCTTGACTCAAACCCTGATTGCCCCGTTTATTACTCTGGTGATCTGGATTTGCCGGGGTTGCAAATGATGTGGGGGATACAGGAGCGCTTCTCAGTTAATTTTGAGGCGGGGAGGATGGACGTTGCGACTTATTGTAAGCTTAGCGATTCGGCGCATCTCCCCTTTTCGGTTCAAGATATAAAGATTCTCAAGAAGAGTCTAGACGATTTACCAAAGGTCATGGTGGAGCTGGGCGTAAAAGTATACCAGGAGGAATTTGCTAAGGATTTAAAGAAAGATGTGATGGAAGTGATATGTAGAGAGATAAAGAATTACTGAAGATGGAAAAATAGAATAATTCTATTCGATCTGGGACTCTACAAACCACTGGGGCCATGGAAACATATGAGCAACATTAAATAAAGTTTATGATCAAGTTAATATATAAATTGACAGGAAAACCTATAGAACAAACAATTACACCGATAATCGAACTGTTAGTATTCGACGGAACGTATCCCATTGGTCACAGTTCCGCTCAGGTTCCAGGTACCTCTCTTTTATCTGAGAAATCGACAATATGAAGGTTTTGCTTGAGCGCTAGAATACTTAAACTACCGTGATATAGTCATTGTAATCTCCTTAGACAGCGCCAGGATCGGTCAGGATGCTGAAAAGCAAAATAAAGGACTGAAAACCATGTAGGAAGTAACAGCAGCAATCATCTTAAAGGCTAACCGAGTCCTAATTGCCCAACGGGCACCAGGTGAAAATTTAGCAGGAAAATGGGAGTTTCCGGGTGGTAAAATTGAACCTGGAGAGACTCCAGAGGAATGCTTAAAACGAGAAATAAGACAAGAACTTGATGTCGATATAGAAGTTTTAGATTTCTTCGGTGAAAGCATTTTTACGTATCGCAGCGGAACCATTAAACTGATGGCCTTCTGGTGTAAGTGGATTTCGGGTGACTTCACGTTAAACGTGCACAGCCACATCGCGTGGGTTAATCGCCATGAGCTAGACTTATACGACTTTGCCCCAGCAGATATTCCACTTGTGGAAAAGCTAAAATCAGTTTTGATTTAGAGGTGTAGCATGTCTGGAATTATCTATGGCCTGTATGAGCAAATCATTAATGGGATCATCAAGGAAAACCTGAATAAAGTTGATCAAGAGCTTGTAATAAAGGATACTCAGCCGCTGGATTCGGCTGAGTATCCTAATATTTTGGCGGATTACCTGACTAGAATCCTGCGCGAGATTTTTGATTATATCGATGATGGGGATACCATCGTCAGAGACCGAGTTAATTTATGTAATGGAATTTTGCAGTACATTATAGAGTGTATTCAAAAAGGTAACTTCGGTTTTCAAAAGGATGTAGTAGTGCTAACATAATAGTTGACCACCCCAAGAGCTTAATCCTGTATGATTAGAGTTGCAAGACAACAATCGTACAGGGGGAAAGGACATGCTAAGGATGGTCGATCCAAAAGATTAGTCGCATTATGTAGAACTCATGGACGTCTTGGAATACCAGTATGTGACGATAGATTTCGTGGATAAGCCTATGGATGAATTAGGAAATGAAAGTCCGCTGGATTTATATTGCTCGTACACCTTGGACCAGATTTTGGTGGCTCTGGGGAAACATACGGAGAGAAAGAAGAGCTCTTTCCGGGAAGGAGTTCTCTACCTAGCAGAGAAGAAATTGGATGTGTTTTTCGTGACCTTGAACAAGTCCGAAAAGGATTATTCTCCATCGACGATGTATCAGGATTATTCCATTAATGAAGAGTTATTTCATTGGCAATCCCAGAGTCGAACGACTGAGGAATCGATGACTGGGCAGAGGTATATCAACCAAGCAGTTCATGGTGGGAATGTGTTGTTTTTTGTGCGAAAGTACAAGAAGGAGTCAACCTTTGCTGCCCCCTTTACCTGTCTTGGTTGGCGGACGTTCAAAGTCACTATGGCTCGTCGCCGATTAGCTTTGTCTGGAAGATGAAGGAGCCGCTGCCGGGGTTTGTAATGAAGAAGACGGTGAAGGTTTAACTCACTCTATCCACAACCAGGTCAGGAGTTCCCATACAGCTGCAAAGGTCTAATTAGGTCATACTTTATGTCGTGTACGGTAAAAAATTAATTATCTTCAAAATATGCATGTCCCCAATTGCACATTGCCTCTAAGATAGGCATGAGGGTTTCTCCTTTTTCTGACAAAGAATATTCTACTTTAGGTGGAATTTGATGATATTCTTTCCGAATAATAATTCCCTCAGATTCAAGTTCCTTTAGCTGACTGCTTAACATTTTATGAGTAATCCCTTTTATTGATTTCTTTAATTCTCCGTATCTCATTATTTTACGTTTAGACAACCAAAACATGATAATCATTTTCCATTTTCCACCGATTATAGACAATGTATATTCAAATGGTGCGGAAAATACTTCATCTCCTTGCCCCATACCTTCACTCTCCTTTAGGTTAGTACCTTACAATTAAGTGCATACTATTATTTATAACGTATTTATATAATAATACATATGTAGTAGCTTTTCAATCAACAATAAAGGGAGTGGAGTAATGAAAAAATCAATAGGTGCTAAAGTGTTTGCGCTGCCTAGTCCGGTATGGGTAGTAGGAACTTATGGAGAAAATAATACCCCTAATATCATGACTGCGGCATGGGCAGGAATTTGTTGTTCCGTTCCACCATGCGTGGCTGTTTCATTGGTAAAAGCACGAGCATCTTATGGAAATATCATGAAACGAAAGGCATTTACCATTAGCATACCATCTAGCAAGCAAGCTACCGAAGCCGACTATGCCGGCCTTGTAAGTGGTACTAAAGTTGATAAATTTACTACGGCTAATTTAACCGCAGTTAAGAGTGAATTTGTTGATGCCCCTTATGTTGAAGAATTCCCCCTGATTTTAGAATGTCGACTAAAACAAACCGTTGAAATTGGTCTGCACACCCAGTTTATTGGTGAAATCGTCGACATCAAGGCTGATGAGGCTGTTCTCAACGAAAAAGGCATTCCAACTTTAGAAAAAGTATTACCATTTGTTTATAGCACAACCGATCTAGCGTATTACCATATCGGGGAACAACTAGGACAGGCCCACTCAATTGGGATGAAGTTCAAAATTTAAGGAGGTAGCGGTTATGACTCATTTACTAGAACCCTTGCAAGCCAGCTCATTGACCCTGCACAATCGGCTGATTATGCCGCCCATGGCTACTGCCAAGTCTGAAGAGGATGGCGGTATTAGCCAGGCTGTACTTGACTATTATCAAGAAAAATCCAACGGTGGCTATTTTTCGCTCATCATAATTGAACATAGCTTCATCAACCCAAAAGGCAAGGCTAGCAAGAATCAACTTTCTGTTGCTGATGATCATGTATTGGAGGGCTTGCGGAGTTTAGCCGAAGTTATTCATGACAATGGTTCCAAGACTGTTATGCAAATTAATCACGCTGGAAGTGCCACCACGCAGGAAATCATAGGGGATACTCCGGTCGGTCCCTCCCCTGTTCCCCATCCTCGGAATGGAAATCCCCCTAAGGAGCTTACTAAACAGGAAATTGCTGGTATCGTTCAGTCCTTTCAGGACGCTGCCCGTCGTGTAAAGGAAGCAGGCTTTGACGGAGTGGAGATCCATTCCGCGCACGGCTACCTTCTTAACCAGTTCTTCTCGCCCTTGACCAATAAGCGAACCGATGAGTATGGCGGAACTATCCATAATCGTATTCGTCTCCATCTTCAGGTGATTGAAGCAGTCCGAGCTGCTGTAGGCAACGATTTTCCCATACTCTTGCGGTTAGGTGCCTCCGATTATAAGGAAGGCGGAATCACGATTGAAGATAGCCAAATAGCGGCCAAAGAATTTGAAAAAGCAGGCATCAGCATTCTCGATATTTCCGGTAGCTTTTTAGGCTACACCTCTCCGATAACATCTGAGCAAGGGTATTTCTCCCCCCTTACCGAAGCTGTCAAAAAAGTTGTATCCATTCCAGTAATTCTAACTGGTGGTGTCACAGAATCCCTGGCGGCCGAACAATTACTAGTAGCAGAAAAAGCCGACCTCATCGGTGTAGGTCGCGCAGTCTTTAAAAATTCGCAATGGGCGAAACAAGCAATTAAAACATTGGTCACGGTGTCCCCCAACTGATTGAGTTGAGGGACTCTGTTAGCAACATTACGGACTACATTTCAAGGGCGCCAATCAGATTTATAACTGATTGGCGCCCTTTTATAAGTTTCTGAAAAATTCGGTGATTGGTAGAAGTGAAGATACAAGGGTTGTATTTAGGCAAAGACTTCCGGAAGTTCTATTGTAAGATCTCCGAATATACCAACCATAATGGAATCTTGCTCTGTGTAAACTTCCGGTCTGCTGTATTTACCTTCAGGTGTAAGATGAAATACACATATGGTATTTTCCTCTGGGTAAACGATCCAGTACTCTTGAACGCCTACTCTTTCGTACAGAATGAATTTCTCCTTCAGGTCCTTTTGAAAAGTGGAAGGTGAAGTAATCTCCACAACCAGGTCAGGACTTCCTTTGCAGCCGAGATGGTCTAATTTGGTCTTATCACATACTACAACTAAATCCGGTTGCACCACGGTTGAAGTTTGTTCAGCGCTCTCTTGTAGCTGGGGTAAGCGGACATCAAAAGGTGCTGCATAAACCCGGCAAGTTTTACCTTTTAAATAGTTGTTAAAAAGAGTAAGTAGCTGTCCGGAAATTTCCTGATGCCTGCGGGAAGGGGCTGGGGTCATATTGTAAGCCCGTCCATTAAGCAATTCCCAGCGCTCATTTATTGGCCATGTAAGGTAATCTTGGTATGTGAACAATTGTTCAGAACGCTGTGCACTCTCACTCAAGGATTTAACCCCCTTCTTATTCCAGTTATTCCCTATCGATATGGTAACACATCGTTCTTGTTGGGACAAGGGCTAATTATGCCTTCGATCGGCAGAGAAATGTATCGTCTAGTTTATAATGCATGGGCAAAACGATCTTTGGGTTGAGTTGCTGTACCACTTGATGCCCCCCTTTGCGCCTTGTACGGAATCATGGAATGTTGCGGTGCCCTGAATCGACAGACTGGAAAAGTTGTGCAGGCCTTCTCCGTCGGTGATTTAAGGCTTTCTTGGAAGTACATGGACAGAATCGTGATCAAAGTGGTGAGGGCTCACGGTGACAATGTCCGTCTCGATGCATTATTTTAATTCGATTGCCTTTTGCGGGCAAAGCTCCTGACAGCAAAAACAAGTAATGCACAGTTCAGGGCTTACAACCGGGTATTCCTCCATCGTTAAAGCACCATTGGGGCAATGCTCTATACAGGTTTCACAGAGAGTGCATAATTCATTATTTACCCTAGGCCTTACTGCAGTAATAGAATCCATGATCGTACTAGCGCGCCGATCCGTTTGCGGAAGTTTGAAGCCTGGTATGACTTCGAGTTTACCATTAATAGTTATCCTTGAAAGCTCACTGATACCGTATCCTCTGGCAGCTGCTAACTCAATGGTGCGGGGAAGTTCAGGAAAGCCCATCATGTAGGCGACAACACTGTCTAAGGCCACAGGGTCATCACTGGCCATGATCTTACTAAGGTTAATTAAATCTTTAGATGCAGGGCCGTTACCCTCCATAGCCAGAACACCGTCCACTATTACCAGATCTGGAACCCTGATGGAAAATACTTCTACCAGTGCTTCGGCAAAGTTGAAGGGGTTGCCCGCATTTTTATGGGTTTGTGCCTTCAGAGCACCGGCTAAAAGCCCAAAATTATTTTTGATGGCGCAAGATAATCCGGTGAGCCCGTGGGTTTTAAACTTTGGCACACTGATATATACGTCGGCATCAATAATCGCCCGAGATACTAGGGCATTTTCAATATATGGAGAATTAATTTTCATCTGTACAGTTTCCACGCCTAGGTTACGATAATATTTACCGGCCACTTCCATTAAGCCCGTGTCCTTAAAGGCCTTTTCATTCATGCCGTAGGAAAAAACTCCAGGGTTATCGCCTACAATGAGCGAAGCCGGACGGCGCTTGACCACTTCATTTATGACGGCTTTTAACACCGACGGGTGGGTCGTTACACCCTCTTCAGGGGTTGCGCTACGCAGAACGTTAGGTTTAATAACTACTTTTTTCCCTTCTAAGTCTAAAGGGAACAGGTGGAATATCTTTTCAATAGCCTCGTGACAGTCTTTATAACTTGCATCCATTATCGACACTGTGCTCAAAAACAGTACCCCCTTCATTATTGAAATTCCCCTCTATTATAAACACTTTTTTATCTTTAGTATAATTGCTGAGGCTACTCAAAGAAACAAATTTTTGTCGATGACTATTGCTATACTAAGCTCAGATAGGGAAGCAGGAGGAGAGCTATTTTGTTCATGAAAAAGTGTAGCAAATGTGGTAAAGTCTCATATAGCGCTAGTAAGTACAGAACTTGGCTATGTCCTTATTGTGATACTGACTTAACGAAGGTGAAAATCATGGATGTTAATGATCCTAAATCAGCTCAGATTAGGGATCATAGTTCGCTAGATTAGCTTTTACAACGTGAAAGATAGCGGGGTAATACTTAACTCCTGTGGAATATACCTACATAAAAAATGCTATTCTATGAATCAAGTTAATGGCTTCATTTGGCATTATACCCATGCTGAATTATCAGCATGTTCGTTACTATTTGTGGGTACCTGGAGAACGGTCTGGTCATTTTTGCTCTTTCTAGGACTATTTAAGCTATCTTAAGAGGAAATGACGGGAAGATGACGAATATTGTATGTGTAACGTAGAATTTGTAGACTGCTCGAATTACCTGTCAGCGGGTTTCTGGCTTAAACAAGCTGAAATTTTTTTATAAAGGGAGATAAATACATGAATAAGGAAGATATTTCCAGTATTCGCAGAGAACTTAAAATAAACAACTCAAAATTGAAACTGCGAGAAATTTGCAGTTATTATATCAAACAAGAAAGCAAGGACATCCTTTGTTCAGAAAAATTGCATTTTGATATGATGGATGAAGAAAGAAAAGAATTGTATTTAAAAGGCTTCAAAAAGATATTGTCAGGAAAGATTGATTCTAAAATTTTTGAGTTAGAGTTCAAAGACAATAAACTGGGCGAAAATACAACTCAAAAACATATGTTGGATACTTTGCGCACAGAGGATTTTAGAGAAACGACATTAACTATTGTGAATAAAATCCTGGAAGAGACCTGTGAGATTTATGAGATGGATTTTATGATCAGCTTTATACGGGGAGAGGTTTATAAATCAGCTAGAAAGGAAAATAACGAGCTTGATGATGAAAAAGCCTATACCTTGGGATTTTTTATAGGTAGTATTTGTCCTATTATTATTCCTAAAAAGTCGCTTAAATTTGATTTTGAAGAAAGAGAGTTCAAAACAAGTGTTCCTATGAATGTGATTATTAATACAGAGGCTCCTTTTGAAGGTTTTATGTTTCCAGCGTTTAGTGAAGATGCAGCAGAGACTGATAAGGTTGTTTATTATACCCAAAAAGAAAACAAGCCCAATCCCTTGTTTGTAGAAAATATTCTCGATTGTGAATTTAAATCAACTGCGAAGGCTGATAAAGAGCGTTTCTTAGAAGTCGTCCGAGATGTTGTAGGAGCAGAAATTGAGCCTGAAGTTGTTTCAAACATTTATGAGGAACTTGGTCGCCGGCTTGACGCAGAGGCTGAAAGTGGAGAAGTGTCTTTGATAGGTTTGAAAGATATGGAGAGAATTTTAGAAAATAGTGGAATAAATACCGGAGATAAGTTAAGATCCTCGTTTCTGGGTGTTGTGGGTGCAGAAAACTACGAGTTTAAAGCATCGAGTATTACCCCTAATTATGGAACGAAGTCGATTAAAATTGATAATAACACAGCGGCGATCACGATCGGCCCACAAGATCTAAAAAATGTTAAGCAAGTAACCAAGGATGGTATACGATATTTGATGATTCGGATTGATGATTCGGCCACGCTTGAAGGCTTTGATTTGGTAACTGAGGAATTATAACGGTTCAACTACTCGGCGGAACATACTTTTAAGCCATCATTTATTGTCGTTCCGCCAATTAAATCCTTGGCATCCATATACAATCGCACTAAGCTTCCTAGATCTAACCGTTAAGACACCCACTTCTATAAGTGGGTGTTCCTTTTTTTGATTGGTGGGGGTAGAGTCCCCCACCGAAGACTCGATGTCCAGCTTTAGCTGGACGAGTTCACTATCTATAGGTGGTTATGTATAACAATGTTGTGATATAATTATAAACTTAGGGATCGATCATCGTCTTACATGGAGGAATTTGGTTAGGTAGGAAGGGCAGGAAAAATACACTGAATCAGTCAGCATTGGTCGTATTCAGTGGCGGACAGAATAGCACTACCTGTTTGTGCTGGGCAATGAAAAAATTTGAAAGAGTAGAAGCAATCACCTTCAATTAGGCAGATTGGAGTATATTAAGCAAAACACATTAACGTGTTATAACGGCATTATGGGGACGGGCTGTGGCGAATGTCCCGCTTGCAAGCTGCGAAGTGCCGGGCTTAAAAAGTATCAAGAAAAGAAAATTAGGGATACAACTTTATAGGAATTTTAAGGTAAGGTTATTGTTACTGTTATAATATAGTTCAGAGGGACAACAATCCTCGCTAGAGTATATTTTGATTATAAGGAGAAGAAAACATGTTTCGGATCACGGCAACCTATCCCACTCCTATATTGCAGGACTTTCAGAGGTTCATGGATAGCCTGAAGCAGGAGGAACCCGTATTGTCTCCTAAAAACCAGTATATGTCTAAGGAGCGATTATGGGAGTTGAATCAACTCGTGAGCTTTAAAATGGAAGATGCTAACCCTAAGCTTGATCAGGGCTCATATCCCCTATTGCATATGTTTTATCATTTAGCTTTAGCAGGTAAATTGGCTGTTATGTTACCAGGTAAGGGAGGGAGATTTCTTCTACAGGTTTCAGAACGCTACGAAGAATACTTGAACTTGACAATGACCGAGCAGTACTTCTATCTTCTAGAGACACTTTGGATCGATGCTGATTGGGGAGCTCTGCAAAAAGCAACTTATGGACGTATCCCAAATGAGCGCCTCATTTCCTCTATTTGGCAAGAGTTAGCTCATTGTAAAGCGGGGAAAACGTTAAAGGTTAAGGATTCAGCGTCTCCGTGGCACAACTTATGGGATTGGGGATATTTTCTTTGGTACTTCACGTATTTTGGCTTTTGGCAGTTTACCCAAGATGAAGAGGCTCTGAACTTTTCTCGGCGTAAAATCGAGGCTACAACCCTAACCCCAACGGAGTTTGGAGTGAGTTTAGCACCAATTTTGTTTAATTACCGGGACTACCTGGACTGGAATCAAGTGAACATTCGAAAGGATGGCTTGACATCTCAAGATATCCTTGATGGACTGGAACATGTAATCCGGAGTATGGGCAAGAAACCGCAGGGTTTTGCTGAATTGGCTAGAGCACGGCAAGAAAGTATGGGAGAACCGTTTTATGAGAAATTTGTCTCTTTGGTTGCGCCGGGTGAACTAATACGTACCCTACCCCGAGAAGATCAGGATTTTATGGAAGGCACCTACTTAATTAAAGTGTCCTTAAGTCGGGGGATATGGCGAAAAATCGAAATGGCGGCTAAACATACTCTTCATCAATTGCATTTAGCAATACAAGAGGCGTTTGATTTTGACGATGATCATCTCTATAGCTTTTTTATGGATAATAAGAAATGGTCATATGACCGTTATGATTCACCGCTTGATGAAGAAGGGGCCAACGCTGATGAAGTCAAGATTGGGGAATTGGGATTATACCCGGGGAAAACATTCCTCTACCTCTTTGATTATGGCGATGAATGGGAGTTTAAGGTGGAAGTTGAGGAAATAAACTCAGATAAACCGTTGCCTCTCAGTCCTAAGATTGTAAGCAAGCGGGGGGAGGCACCTGATCAATACGGGTATTAGAGTTATGTTCGATATCATCCAGTGTGATACCTACTCTCTGGGGAACGACAAGATCCACCGAGTAAGAATTAGAGGAACTTCGCGAGAGGTTCCTTTTTCTCTTGGTGCGCCACGCATGGCGATAGTGATACATTGATCGATCTTACATTTACTTTAGGTTTCTTTAAAGACATTAGACAGTTTGAGATGTTTATGAAAGAACGCAATGAGGATGAGTGTCTGGAATACTTAACATTGGAAGAGAAATAATCAATAAGATTAAGTAACGCATGCCAAACAAAACGTCCCCATGGCTAGACTTAGAGTCCCCCAACTCGATGAGTTGGGGGACTGTGGCTAGTTCCAGTTGATAATCTGTAAGATTACGTGTTACTTGGAGAAGGGCTCGTTTTGGGAGTATCCGGAGCCTGGCGTTTACACCCTTTGTTAAAGCCCTGACCCTGTTTCTTCCCAAAACCAGTGTATTGCCCTTTAGCAAAGTCTGCTTCCATCTGCTTTTGACGCTCTTCGATGAAGGTTTTAATCTTGGTAGCCTTCTCTTGATCCAGGAGTCCTGCGTCCAATTGCTTGTCCACCATTTGCTTTTTTAGCGTAAACATTTGTTGGTTCAACGCTTTGAGCTCATCAAGTTTTGCAGGATCCGGAGCAGCTAAGCTCGTTGCAGCACTTAACGCCAGAAAAGCTACGGTTAGAAAACTTACAGCAAACTTTTTCAACATTTGCACTCCTCCTTGTACTTTCGTTAACTGGAACGTTCCTTAGAGTGCCCAATTTGCGAGGAGAACATTTTAAGAATTTGTCAAGAATTTGTGAATATTTCAGGCAATGAAAACTTCTTGCTAATCATGAAGTCTATCCTATAAGAATCATTCTTCTCCAAACCACACGTAAATTAAGAATATCGTGGGTTAGTATGCAGTCCAGCCTGCATCTGCAGGGATGACTGTGCCATTAATAAAACTCGAATCATCGGAGGCTAAAAATAACGCAACTTTAGCGATTTCTTCGGATTCACCCGCTCGGGGGTTTAAGTTGATACCTGCCATTGCTTTTGCCATGCCAAATTCATTGGGAACGGTTATAGTAGCACCTATATTCGTGTTGACTGCCCCTGGTGCAATTCCCTATACACTAGGGTAACAGATCGCCCTCGTTCGGGCGTGAGAATATTGCTTTATTAGTAAGGAAAGCATAAAATTAATAATACTTCAAGTTATTTCAGAACAGGGGGCAATGTTCATGTCACTCGGTAATGGTAAAAGAACAGCTAATATAGAAAAACGAAGAGAACTCAAAGAAGAATTAGACAATGAAAAGCAATTCTTAAAAGATAAAAAATTAATTAAAGAAGAAGTTAATCGAAGACTTGTCGCAGGGATTACAAACGATAACTTAGAGTATGACGCTCTTTATAATTATGAGAAGGCAAATTCAAATAAGGACTTTGACTTATTGAACCTACTTTTTCATAGAATGTTTTTTTATAGGTTGAATGAGAAACTCTCAGGATTAATATAAAGTATTAAATTGCTTTGACTACTTTTCATCTATTACTGCTATTAGACCATTGCAACTGTTGCATATTAAAATCTTTTCTCCATCGGGATGATCTGGATCTTGCCAATCATTGGATGTAGAATGGGCTGAAGCCAAAAAGAAATGCAGACTGAACGAAGAAACAATGAAAATGGCTAAAGAGATGGGATTGAATCCAAGAAGTCTGATCAAAAACATACCCAGTAAAAGTGAAAGTGGAAGGCACCTGTAAGCCTTTGGATTCAGGAGATGTATCAAGAACGTCAAAAAAAGGCTCGAAAAGAAAAAGGGTCGGAATAATTAAACTGGTAATATTTAACTGATCGTGCTAGGATATTATTGATTAATTTCACGTATAATTCGAATGCTATAGAGGGCAATACGCTTACCTTGCAGGAAACTGCCTTAATCATCAAAGAGGGAATAACCATAGATAAAAAGCCACTGAAAGACCATTTAGAGGCAGTAGGCAATAAGGACGCGTATCACTATGTTGAGGAATTGGTACAGAAAAAAGTTCCGCTATCCGGAAAGGTCATCAAAGATATTCACAGCCTGGTTCTGATGGACAACCGTGAGGATAGAGGAGTATACAGACGTGTGCCTGTAACTATTATGGGAGCTGTTCATACGCCGCCACAGCCATATCTATTGCCTGCGCGAATGGAACAGCTTATTTTAAAATACCAGGAAATGTCCTTGCCTCATGTGGTTGAACGTGTGTCACAATTTCATCTGGGATTTGAAGCCATACACCCATTTATTGACGGCAACGGCAGAACCGGACGCTTGCTTTTAAACCTTGAGTTGATGAAGGAGGGTTATCCTCCCATTAACATAAAATTTCATGATCGTAAGCGATACTATGATTGCTTCACAAGTTATCACACAAACGGGGAAGATCCATCAGAGATGGTTTCTCTTATTGGGGAATACCTTGAGGAAGAGCTATTAAACTATGTAGAGATTGTCAGAAACGCTAATGAAATCTCAAAAGGTAATACAAAAAGCGATCCTAGATGAGAAGGCAGCTATAAAGGATGAGTACTGAGACTGCGGGACGCAATAGCAAACTAATTATAACTTCAAACGAGCACTCTTCGGAGTGCTCGTTTGAAGCTATAATTGAGTCAATTACATAATGTTTAGTTTGCAAAGGGTAGAACTCCATTAAAATCCAAGGGTTAAGTATCAAAAATCATAGTTGCCACCATTCCTAAGAATATTATACCAGTAATTTCCTTTGTATAACAGTTACTCAGTGAAAAATTACCATAATCTATTGTGGACTAATAGTGCAGTGTCTTGAATTTCATCCCATTACCAGCAGGTGATTGAAGCTCAAGGGGTGTTTTTGGCTAGCTTATATGTGGAGATTGCTTGCTTGGCCTGCCTGTATAGTATGATAAAAGTTCATACTGTAATTATGTGAATTGATGTATTAATCTATTTATAATGGAATTAATATGATTGGAATGCAGGAATCTGAAATAAGTCACTAATTCTTTTCTGCGCGAAAAGGCTAATCTTTTTGATTATTTTCACAGGTGTTTTAATCTCAGTTTCGGGGCGAATTTGTAATATTATTCAGCATGATGAGAAAAGGGGATAGGGTAATATGGAAGTAAAGCAGAAAGGCTTCGCCAAGAAACGAAGTGGCATTCCTGACTTTGTATGGCTTGTAATTTCAATTTTGCTCGCGTTTGCATTTTGGAAACTGCTGGCGGTTATGCCAAAAACGGCGATGGTGTTTGCTTCGCCGGGACAGGTTGTAGAGGCATTTTTCAAAGAAGTAAAAATAGGGGTTATGTGGGATAACATTGGAATTAGCTTATTTAGAGTACTAGCCGGATTTGTTTTAGGCTTTATCGTGGCGATTCCTGTGGCATTTTTGATGGGCTGGTACAAAATATTTAAAAATTTGGTTGAGCCCTGGATTCAGTTCGTAAGAAACATTCCACCAATTGCCTATATACCACTAATTATTGCAGGCGTGGGTGTGGATGAAAGGGCAAAAGTAGTCGTAATTTTTATTGCCACTTTCCTTGTCATGGTTGTCACTATCTACCAGGGTGTACGCAATGTGGATGAAACCTTGATAAAAGCTGCAAGAATACTTGGAGCTACAAATAGAGACATATTTTTAAAGGTCGTTGTTCCCGCTTCAACACCGTTCATTCTGGTTGGTATGCGTTTAGGTTTATCGGCAGCCCTAACGACACTTGTTGCGGCAGAAATGACAGGCGCCTCAAGAGGCCTTGGCATGATGATAATGGCCGCAGGTCAATATTTTGATATGGCTGTCGTGTTGTTGGGAATTGTATTCATCGGTATAATCGGCTTGATATTCGAAAAAATGATGAAATTCCTTGAGAGGAGACTAACCGGATGGCAGGAAACTCATGTACTGTAAAGGTAAAAATTGATAATGTTAAAAAAATATATGACGGACGAAATGGTGAAGTAGTTGCGCTTAACGGCGTAAGTTTTGATATTATGGAAAATGAGTTTGTTTGCGTGGTTGGGCCTTCGGGATGCGGAAAATCTACTCTATTAAATATTATAGCCGGTCTAGGAAACCCGACATCCGGTAAAGTATATGTCGATAATAAGGAGGTTGTCGGCACTGGAATCGAGCGTGGTGTCGTTTTTCAACAATATGCGCTTTTTCCTTGGCTGACAGTTCGTAAAAATGTTGAGTTCGGTTTAAAACTGAAAAAACTTAAAAAGCAAGAGATTACTGAGATTACTAATCGTTATCTTGATATGGTGGATCTTAGAGAATTTGCGGAAAGCTATCCTAAAGAGTTATCCGGTGGAATGAAACAACGTGTTGCTATTGCCAGGGCGTATGCTGTTAATCCTGAAGTTTTATTATTGGACGAGCCTTTCGGTGCCTTAGATGCTCAGACACGTACGCAGCTGCAATCGGAACTGCTGGAAACCTGGGAAAAAGAGAAAAAGACCTGTTTCTTTATTACGCACGACGTAGATGAAGCAATTATTTTGTCGCAAAGGGTCGTCATAATGAGCGCCCGTCCCGGACGTGTTAAGGAAATAGTGGATGTCAATATCCCATATCCACGTACACAAGAAACAAAAATGACGAAGGAGTTTCTTGACTTAAAAAACTATATTTGGAGTCAGGTTTATCAGGAGTATTTGGAAGTCAGGAAATAATTAATAATATTATGAATTTCGATGCGTAAATGCATTAAAATTAAAAAAAGAGAAAAGGGGAAGTGAGAATTTATGAAGAAGTTCTTAGGCATCGCATTATCTATTGTTCTAGCAACTGGCCTGCTTGCAGGGTGTAGCACGGGTAACGCAGGCAGCAGCACCTCATCGTCACAGCCAGAAAAACTTACTAAAATGAGAGTAGCTTATATGCCTAATATGGGCAGCGCCAGTACTTTAGTCACTGCAATAAAAATGGGCTACTTCAAACAGGAAGGCATTGATGTCGAGCTCGTGCAATTTGCAAAAGGCCCTGATGAGATTGCTGCCATGGGTAGCGGAAATATCGATGTTTCCCAAATCGGTCATGGTGCTCACACTCTCGCCGCAAAAGGGCAGGCGAATATTATCACGATCGACGATACAAGCCTCGCCGATGCAGTAATGGGTAACAAAGATAAGGGAATTAACACAATTTCAGATCTTAAAGGCAAAACAATCGGAACGTCTCTTGGAACCTCAAGTCAGGTTATTCTTGACCTTGCGCTGGCCTCAGTTGGTATGACCGAAAAGGACGTAAAGGTGGTTCAGATGGATCCGTCCGCTGCGGTTACCGCTATGGTAACTGGTAATGTTGACGCTGTCGCCATCTGGTCTCCTTCAACCATAACAGTTAAGCAAAAAATGGGTGATAAAGTCGTCACACTTGCCGATAACAACACCTATAAAGACCAGATGCAGTTTCCGTCAAGTTTTGTTGTAACTCCGACCTATGCATCTAAGAATAAAGATCTTCTCATTCATTTCACCTCAGCACTCTTTAAGGCTATGGATTACAGATCAAAACCGGAAAATATTAAAACAGTAGCCGACTGGGTTGCAGCTCAGATTAAGCAGGATCCAGCTTTAATAGAGCTGGGTGAAGGCGAAGGCAACTGGCTTACCTCTAAATACGTTTATGACAGCGTAAAAGATGGCACATTAAAGAAGATCTACGAGAATCAGCAAGCTCTGTTTGTCACGAATAAGCAATTGCCGGCAGCAGTCAATGTTGAT
Source organism: Desulfosporosinus metallidurans (assembly GCF_001936615.1). Lineage (GTDB taxonomy): Bacteria > Bacillota > Desulfitobacteriia > Desulfitobacteriales > Desulfitobacteriaceae > Desulfosporosinus > Desulfosporosinus metallidurans. Next base: position 26,941 of record NZ_MLBF01000022.1, on the reverse strand, counting down.
AATTATGTGCTCTACGATAATATGAAAGCAGCATATGAAGCTAATAATAAATAAGGCTGCAATTTTAAACAAAGGTTAGGTTAATGCAGTTAAAGAGGGTATAAAGTACTGCTTTATACCCTCTTTACATAATGGTACAGGTTTTTGATTATATCTTATTCTCTTTAGGTGTTATCATATATATAAAATACTCTTATGGAGACGGGATTATGTTGTGTATTATATTGCTTGTTCTTGCCGTTCTTGCCATCATGCTTGTTATTGTAAAACACGATGAGAATTCGCTTCTTCTTTTCGGGCTTCACGGAAGTTTGATCGCGATGTTCTCCGGTATTATTATTTATACCGCAAAAATTGGTGGGCTGTCTGACGCTCAGGAAGTATTTCTCTTTATGTCGCCTGTTATCAAGATTTGGCTGCAATACTTGAATATCACTCTGGACAAACTGGGCTATCTAATTGCTCTTGGCCGATATTTATTCCCGACATTTTTATTGTTTATTGCGATGAATTATTCCATGATACATTTTGTCAGGCGGTATAGAAGGATTCTGAATTATCTTTGCGTAATTCCCACTGCATTATTTCTTATACTCTATTATCCTCCTGTTTTCTATGTGGTAGCGCGCAATAGATTTTACTTTCAGAATGTATTGATGGAATCCGCGCTCATATGGATTGTTCTATACATTTCGCTTTCGATTTTTCTGCTCGTTTATGAGTATATCGGTATTACTATGGTTTATTGCAGCAGACAATTCAGATACATAATAATTTCACATATCAGCATAGCGCTCTTATTTGGTCTCTATTGCTTTCAGGATCCTATTCAAGTCTATCAGTTGTACAATGTTTATTATGATTGGCCCCAGTACCTGTCTTATGCAAATCCTTCGTTGACACTCTTTGAATGGATCCTACTTACGGTCGCAACGATAGTATTCGTGACGCTGGGTTTTTGGAAACTCATAAGTTACACACAGATGAATTATCAGGACGGGCACGAGGATATCTCTTTACAAAAGAAATATGATACGGCCAGCCGGGGAATTTCAGTTTTCGTCCACAGTGTTAAAAACCAACTTCTTTCAGCAAGGGTAGTGTGCAAAAAAATTAATCTGTTATTTGAAGAGGATAATCCCGATCTTAAGTCGCTTAAACGTTATACAGATATGATGGGGCAAATGAATGAGGATATGCTAAGTCGGATGGAAGAGCTATACCGAAGCATAAAAGCAAGCTATATTAAACTAACGTCAATTACAGTTGATAAAATCGTAGATATGGCAATGAAACAGTTTAATCAAAAATATCCGGAAACTTCTGTCTCAGTGAATATAGAAGTTAACGCGACAGTGCTTGCGGATGTCGATCAATTGAGCGAAGCGGTGTGCAACTTACTACTGAACGCTCAGGATGCGATCATGGCAGCCGGCAGAGAGAGCACAGGTCAGGTTGAGTTGATTGTTCATAATGAACGGCTTTATACCGTAATGGAGATAAAGGATAACGGCACTGGTATACCCAAAAAACTTCGCAAGAAGATTTTCGAGCCCTTTTATACGAGTAAAAACACGAACTATAACTGGGGAATGGGTCTGTATTATGTAGAGCAAATTGTCAAAAGTCATTTAGGAGTGCTGCGTTTGGAGAGCATCCAAAATGAAGGAACCAGCTTTTTTATTATGCTGCCTAGATACAATAAGACCACTCATATGTAATTGTGAATTACTGGCGCAAAGATTTTTATCGGAAGGCTGGTAGAACTATGTCAGAGAAAATCAAAATTATGATAGCGGAAGATTTTCAATTATTACGTGAGGATTTGGGAGAATTCTTAGGTTCTCAACCGGATATGGTTGTTGTGGGTATGGCCGGCAGTGGGACCGAAATATACGAGCTTTCGATGAAGACCGACTGCGATATTATTCTAATGGATATAGAGATGGAGACTTTGAATGCAGGTATTATCGCGACTGAAAAAATACGACAAGTAAAGACAGAACAAAAAGTAATATTTCTAACTGCCCATGAGACAGAAACTATGATTTTTACCGCAATAGGTACGGGTGCGGTTGATTACGTGGTAAAAGGTCGTAATGAAGCGGATATTCTTGAACACATACGCCGTGCCTATATAGGAACACCCATCATGGAAGGAATTATTCACGAAAAGATTCTAAAGGAATATTCAAGGCTGCGGCGCTCAGAGCGCAGTTTGCTTTTTTTTATAAATAATGTGTCGCAACTCACATCGACTGAGAGGGAATTGGTGAAGCTATTGCTTCAGGGTAATAATGCAAATGAAATTGCTTTAATTCGATGTGTTGAGCTTGTCACCATAAAGACCCAGATAAAAAGTATGCTTCGGAAATTTGGATGTACCAGAACGAAAGAAATTGTCAAAATGATTCGGGATTTAAACATAGAGCATTTGTTTTGAGCTAACAAGGATAGAGAGAGGCGTTACTATTGCAAAAAAAATATTATGAGCTTACAAAAAATGAGCTGCTAATGAACCCCAAAATACCAGTGCGTATCCTGATTGATAATGAGGCGGTTTTTAGTTTAATGGCAGAGGAAATCCTCAGAGAAATTGAAACTAATAATCTCCAGGGTAAGAGGACAGTCCTAATTTGCCCTGTCGGGCCTGTTGGGCAGTATCCCTATCTGGTCGAGATGGTAAACAGCAGAAATATAAGTCTAAAAAATACCTGGTTTATCAATATGGATGAATATCTTAATGATAACCTGGATTGGATAGATATGAATGACCGTTTAAGTTTTCGTGGTTTTATGGATAAAGAAGTCTATTCGAAAATTAATAGCGAGCTGATTATGCCGGAAAATCAGAGGGTGTTTCCTGACCCTAAGGATCCCGCAGCTCTGCCTAAACTCATAGAGAAGATTGGAGGAGTTGATGTGGTTTTCGGTGGAATCGGTATTACAGGGCATGTAGCCTTTAATGAACCGTCGGATGATATGTCCTGTGAAGAGTTTCTGCAATTAAAAACAAGAACCCTTGAAATATCCAGGGAAACTAGAGCGGTTAACTCTATCGACAGCCTTAATGGCGCGGTTGATGAGATGCCGCATTACTGCATAACTGTTGGCATGTACGAGATATCCCGTGCCAGGAAGATACGCCTATATTGTTTTCGGAACTGGCACCGCTCGGTCGTGAGGAAAGCTTGTCATGGCGAGCCAACGGCCTCATTTCCAGTTGCTTTGCTGCAAGGCCATAACGATATTTCGCTGAGCATCACTGAGAACGTAGCCACTAATGGCTTCTAAATTATAAAAAATAATCAAAAGATAGATTTATATCGAGGTGGTGTAAGGTTTGGAGGATCTCCTAATTGAAAATGGGGAAGTTTTAGTCGACGGTCGATTTGAAAAAGTCAATATTCTGGTCAAAAACGGAAAAATAACAAGTTTAGCGCGGATCGATTCAGATTGTAAGACGTGTAATGTATTGAATGCTTCGGACAAAAAGATCGTCCCCGGTTTTATAGATATTCATACTCATGGAGGATATGGAGTAGACGTTAATAATGCTACGACTGCGGATCTCCTTAAACTTAGCCGTTTTTTTGCTGCACAGGGTACAACCGGATGGCTTGCATCGATCGTAACTGATACCTATGAACAAACAACCTGGTGTATAGGACAGATTCGCCAAGCAATGGAAGAAGCTAACGATGGAGCTCAGATTTTGGGGATTCATCTGGAGGGACCCTTTCTTAGCAGCGACTATAAAGGATCAATGCAGGGGGCTTTGCTACGCAAAGCAGATAGTTCTCTATTTGATAACTATCAGAAGGCAGCTAAAGGCTTGATTAAATATATTACGGTCTCACCCGAAGTGGACGGTGCGCCTGAGTTTATCAAGGAAGTATCGGGGCGTGGCGTGATCGTCTCAATTGGTCACTCCGGAGCAGATTACGACACTGCGAGACATTGTATTCGCAACGGCGCGGCGAGCGCAACACATACTTTTAACGCGATGAGCTTATTGCATCATCATTCACCGGGTATATGCGGCGCAGTGTTGGAGATGGATGTTTTTTGTGAAGCAATTTGTGATGGGATACATCTTCATCCGGGAATTATCAGGTTGCTACTGAAAACGAAGGGAATTGACAAAGTAATAGCAGTTACTGACAGTATTATGGCGGCCGGGATGCCGGATGGGCTCTATAATCTTGGAGCGAGCAGTGTAAAAGTTACAGGTGGGGACGCAAAACTAATAAGCGACGGCACGCGTGCGGGAAGTACGCTCACAACTTCGGTTGCTCTTAGAAATCTGGTCGACTATACCGGTAGAAATTTAGAAGAGGTTATCATGCTGCTTACAGCTAATCCAGCATCACTACTGCGGATTGACAGCCATAAAGGCTCAGTTATGGTAGGTAAAGACGCTGATTTCGTGTTGCTTGATGAATTTCTCCGAATCGATACTACGGTAGTCGGCGGCAGAGTGGTGTTTGAAAATAAGACGTTAATCAACTAAATTTCGAAAGGAAGATTTCATAATGCCGATTGTACCTTTAAGGCCACTATTAGAGGCCACAAAAAAATACTCCTTTGCCCAGGGCGCTTTTAACGTTAATTCTGTGGCACAGGCAAAAGCGGCAATAGAAGTTCATGAGATGTTTTGTTCGGCTGCTATTTTGCAGGGTGCTGACCTCGCGAACGGGTTTATGGGCGGGCGAACAGATTTTTTAAATGCCACGCTTGAGGATAAAAAAATTGGTGCGAAAAATATTGCCGACGCCGTTATAAAATACGGCGCGAATTCTAGAATACCAATTGTCCTTCATCTTGATCACGGTAAAGACTTTGATTCCTGTAAGGTCGCTATTGATAATGGGTACACTTCCGTCATGATTGACGGCTCATCACTTTCATTTGACAAAAATGTTGAACTCACGCGTGAAGTGGTTAAGTATGCACATAATCTGGGTGTAACGGTTGAAGGGGAACTTGGGGTACTGGCAGGGGTGGAGGATCATGTGTTTTCGGAGGACTCGACTTATACTAATCCCAGTAAGGTTGTGGAGTTCCTGAAAAAAACGGGTGCTGATTGTCTGGCAATTTCCTATGGCACAATGCATGGCGCGTCAAAAGGGAAGAATGTTAAACTTCGTAAGGAGATTGCGATTGCTGCCAGAGAATGTCTGCTACATGAGCACATATTTGGCGTGCTGGTATCTCATGGCTCCTCAACAGTGCCCAAATATATCGTTGACAAGATCAACAATCTGGGCGGTGAGTTAACAGACACGCATGGTGTACCTATTGAGGAGCTCAAAGCTGTGATACCGTGCGGCATAGGAAAAATTAATGTTGATACGGACATCCGTCTTGCGGTCACCAGAAATTTAAAAGAACTCTTTAGTTTTAATCCGGAACTACGTACAAGCGCATCCGTTGGGCAGATTTATCAACTGCTCGAGGCCAACAAGTCTAAATTTGATCCGCGTATTTTCCTTGTACCGATTATGGATACGATGATGAAAGGAATAATTCCGAATGATGATGTCGCCAAAGTCGTTGATTGTATAGAACGCGGTGTCAAAGAGGCAGTGGGAACATTGATCGTCGAGTTTGGCTCGGTGGGCAAGGCGGATCTGGTGGAATGTGTAACTCTTGAAGAAATGGCCCAGAGATATAAGAACGGACTATAAGCAATAATATAAAACGTGATTAGGGGAGAGCATGTCTTGAAAGGTAATTTGTTGATTGTACATGGAGGCGGACCGACCGCTGTAATTAATTCGTCTCTGTATGGTGTAATAAAAGAAGGACAAAATCATCCCGAAATAGGCGCGGTATACGGAGCTCAAGGCGGTACGGGGGGAATATTGTCGGGCAATTTCTACGATTTTTCAAAAATGCAGCCTAAGACGTTGGAATTGTTAAAACAAACTCCGGCCTCTGTCATTGGAACCTCCAGAACACCTCTTGAGTCTAGTGATTACAAGGCTATGATTGAGGTATTTAAGCAAAACGCTATAAAATACGTTTTATTTAACGGCGGAAACGGATCGATGGATACCTGCGGTAAACTTTATCAAGCCGCTTTAAAAGAAGGCATTACAGTCATCGGTATTCCAAAAACCGTCGATAACGATTTGTCAATTACGGATCATTGTCCCGGTTTTGGCAGTGCGGCTCGGTATATCGCACAGACAGTAGCAGAGATTTCGGAAGATGTTCACTCTTTGCCAATACATGTCAGTATCGTCGAGTCGATGGGAAGAAATACTGGCTGGATAACCGCGGCGGCGGCTTTGGCAAAATCTGAAAAAGCCTATGGTCCTGACATGATATGCCTTCCGGAAGTTGCGTTCAATGAAGAAAAATTCCTATCGGAAGTAGAGTCAATATACAAAAAAAACGGATGCGTTGTAATCGTTGCCAGTGAAGGGCTAAAAAATGAGGACGGCTCAACCATAATAAAGCCTATTTTTCAGATTGGGCGTTCCATTTATTTCGGTAATGTCGGGGAACATCTTGCTGAACTTGTCGTCAAAAAACTCGGTATAAAGGCGCGAAGCGAAAAGCCGGGAATTGCCGGACGGTCATCAATTTTGAATCAATCTCCAGTTGATAGGTATGAGGCAATACTAGCCGGAGCTGCGGCCTGTAAAGCGTCGGTTGAGGGCAAAACAGGCATAATGATTGGGTTTGAGCGTCTGAGTACCAACCCTTACAAAATAAAAACAAGGGAGATTCCTATTGAGCAAGTAATGCTCCATGAGAAAGAAATGCCGAAGGAATTCATTGCCGAAAATGGTTACGGCGTAACGTGTGATTTTTTGGATTGGTGCCGTCCCCTAATCGGGGGTCCTCTCTTGCAATTTGCAAGACTGGATGGGTAATAACGAGAGGGAGTGTAGATGGTGATGACACACTTGTTTGTCAACCTTAAACGTTTTGAAGTCTCTCGCGCAAAAGGCGGTCTTTGTCCGTATGAAAGCCCTAAGCTCTGGATTGAAGGGATACTAGCTGAGACTGTAAAGCTTGGAGTCGGCACGTTGGACGAACTGCAAGTTGTATATTTGGTACCGGAAGCACTGATTATTCCGGCACAGGAAAAGCTTGCAGAGTATGATGAAGACTTGAGAAAATGTATTCAAATTGGCTGCCAAAGCGTTTTTCGGCAGAATATTGTCATAGGCGGAAATTTCGGAGCCTTTACGTCTAGTTTCCCTGCTGCTAGCGCCTACCAGTTGGGGTGCAGATGGTCCATGATAGCGCACTCTGAGGAAAGACGCGATAAGAAAGGAGTTATTGCAGCATTTGAGCCGGACTTAGATAAAAACGAGAACCTGAAAAAACGTGCGGCAGTAGCGGTAGACAGTTTGGTCAACCAGGAGGTACTGGCAGCTCTTGAGCAAGGAATGAATATACTGCTTTGCGTCGGTGAAACCGCAGAAGAACGTGGAAACGGTAGCCCGGACGAGCAGAAAAAGCGCACCTCGGAAATCCTTGCAGGTCAACTAAAACGCGGGTTGGATCAGGTGCGGATGCATCTCTCTAGACAGCAAATTGTGATAGGGTATGAGCCGATATGGGCGATCGGTCCCGGAAAAACACCGCCCGACGGCGAATATATCTCATTTGTTTCACGTTTAATTAAGGATGAAGTTCAAAAAATACTGGATATAGATATCCCTGTTATCTATGGCGGCGGATTAAATGAAAAAAACGCGGCCACGATATCAAACGTACCCTCCATAGACGGCGGCTTGGTTGCTCTTACTCGTTTTACTGGTGAGATTGGTTTCTTTGCTGCAGATTTTAAAACCATTATTGATATATATCTCTCTTAAATTTATGCCGAATGCAAACGGCGGAATGGATGATAACTATGAAATTGGAATTTGAATACGGACAGGGAATGATGTCAGCAAATCTGCCCGACAACACCGATATTTTTATACCCAATGAAACAGTAAAGGATCCACCCTATTTAGAGGACGTTTACGCAGCAACCAAGGAATCTCTGCTTAATCCGATAGGAATGGCGCCAATCTCTACGCTTGTTAAAGAGGGATCAAAGGTTGTCATCATTTTTCCCGACAGGGTAAAAGGCGGGACACAACCCACTGCTCACCGCAAAGTCTCCATTAAATTGATATTAGAGCACTTATACGAATCCGGCGTCCAAAAAGAGGACATCCATCTTATATGTTCTAATGGCCTGCATCGTAAAAATACCGAAACCGAAATTAAGAGCCTTCTGGGCGAAGAGATATTTAACAGTTTTTGGTACACACATCAGATTACCAATCACGACAGCGAGGACCGCGAAAATATGGTCGATCTCGGTACAACGAAGCGCGGCGATCCGGTTCTGATGAATAAGAGGGTCTTTGAATCTGATTTGGCGATATTAATCGGACATGTTCAGGGAAACCCCTACGGCGGATATTCAGGCGGCTATAAACACTGCGCCACAGGCATCACTCACTGGCGCTCTATTTCCTCTCATCATGTGCCAGACGTAATGCACCGAAAAGATTTTACACCGGTCAGCACCCATTCCCTGATGCGTTCAAAATTTGACGAAATAGGTATGCACATGGAGAAATGCATGGGCAAAAAGTTTTTCTGCTGTGACGCCGTGCTTGACACGTATTCACGTCAGATTGCGGTTTACAGCGGCTATGCAAAGGAAATGGAGCCCATCTCCTGGAAAATCGCCGATGAGCGAACATATGTCCCTTGGGCAGAGAAAAAGTATGACGTGGTTGTCTTTGGTATGCCGCAATCTTTCCACTACGGTAACGGAATGGGCACGAATCCTATCTTTATAATGCAGGCTATTTCCGCGCAGATTATAAGGCATAAAAGGATTCTCAGCGATCAATGCGTAATCATCTGTTCATCGATCTGCAACGGCTATTTTCATGATGAGGAATTCCCGGGTTATCACGAAGTTTACGACCTGCTGCAGCATAACTATAACAATGTTTTACCTGATCTTGCGAAATATGGCGAGTATTTTGCTACCAATGAGGAATATATCAGGAAATACCGCTATTCATACGGCTTCCATCCGTTTCACGCCTTCTCAATGATTAGCTGTGGTCATATAGCAGAGATGAATACCTCGGCAATTTATATCGTCGGTGCGCAGGAACCAGGCTATGCCAGAGGAATTGGCATGAAAACAAGAGCCACCTTTGAGGAAGCCATTGAGGATGCAAAAAAGAAATATGTCGGGCCGAACCCCAATATTCTGGCTCTGCCTAAGACATTTACGATGGGTGCAGTACACCTCATGATGAAAGATGAAATGTACAATCATGTCAATGAAGGTCACAACCATGGTTGATATTATTCACAGCAACTATAGATTAATGGATGCTTTGTGATAGAGATATATAGCAGATATTGAGGAGAGTAAATGACTTATTTGTGGGTTGGGATTATTGCGTTTCTCGGCAGCATGTTGCAAACATCGACAGGTTTTGGCTTTGCAATTGTCTGCATGGCGCTTTGGCCATTTTTCATTCCGTTTAAAGTTGCGGCGGCAGTTGAAGTTTTTTCAGCGTTTTTGATGGTTATTTACATATCCATCAAATTGCGAAAACATATTAACCTCAAGATGCTGATATTTCCCACGATTTCATCCTTTATAACGGGGACTTTGGGTGTTTTTCTTCTAGTGTCAAGTGGCGACGCTATTTTACGCAGAGCGCTTGGAGGAGTATTGTTTCTGATGTCGCTTTACTTCTTCTTATTCAGTGAAAGAATCAAAATAAAGCCGACCCCTGCAAAAGGCTTGCTTGCAGGAGCAATTAGCGGGATACTTAACGGACTCTTTAACGTTGGTGGTCCACCTATGGTTGTCTATTTCCTGTCGTCCACCGATGACAAGCTTGAGTATAACGCAACTATCCAGTTTTACTTCTCCTTGAGCTCGATCAGTGTGCTGGGTATGCATTTGGCAATGGGTAACTTTAGCTTAGACATTGCCAAATTCAGCCTCGCTGCCACGGGCGGCTTGGTACTAGGCATTTTTGCGGGCATGTATCTATTCAAGAAGTTCTCCATTAATACGATTAAAAAAGCCGTCTATCAGTCAATGGCTGTGTTTGGCTTGATGTTATTGATATTTGGTTAACTGCGGATAGGGTAGGTAAGCGAAACTTATTTAAATATAAAATGGTGGAGGCCGTATGTCATGAAGAAAATAGAAATTTCTTTGGGTGACCAGTCAAAATTATTAAACTTGGACGCGATAGAGAACTTTACCCAAAAACACACGCATTACTTAGATGAAGCTCTTTCAAAAGAAAAAATCTACGAAAATAGCCTTGGCTGGCTTGATATCGATGAATGGGCAGGAGAGGTTGCCCTAAAAAGAATTCAGGATAAGGCGAACGAAGTACGGAACGATGCGGATGTCTTTGTACTGATTGGCGTCGGTGGCTCAAATCAGGCGGCGAGGGCAGCTATCTCGGCTCTGCCGCAGGAGAATGCACCTGAGATACTCTACGCGGGTAATAACCTCTCTGCAGATTATATGAATAAATTGCTTAAAGCTTTGGAGGGCAAATCTGTTTATATAGATGCGATTGCAAAAAATTTCGAAACTATAGAGCCAGGTGTTAGCTTCAGAGTGCTGCGTCAATATCTCGAGAAACGCTATGGTAGCGGGGCTGCCGGTAGGATCGCGGTGACAGGGACAAAAGGTAGCTCTCTGTATCAATTGGCCCTTGATAACGGGTATACTTTCTTTACCTTCCCGGAGAATATAGGCGGCAGGTATTCCGCGCTGTGTGATGTCGGGCTCTATCCCATGGCTGTTGCCGGTATTGACATTGCTAAGCTGGTACAGGGAGCAAAGGAAATGAGAGAGCGCCTTTCGGTCGAGCCGGCTGAAGAAAACATAGCCTTTCGCTATGCGGCGTATCGTAATTTATTGCAACAAAAGGATTATCGTTTGGAGATGATGTCGTTTTTTGAGCCGAGGTTTTACTACTTCAGCAGATGGTGGATACAGATGCTAGCTGAGAGCGAAGGCAAAGACGGCAAGGGAGTATATCCTGTCGTCGGAAACTTCTCTGAAGATTTGCATTCAATCGGGCAGTTTGTGCAGGAGGGTAGAAGAATGATCTTTGAAACCTTTCTTGATGTTACCGAGAGAGACAGCAGTCTTATCATAGCCGGTGATGACAAAAAAGATTACTTCGATTATTTGGAGGGTAATGATCTTTGGAATATCAATAAAATTGCCTTGCAATCGACTTTCGATGCTCACGATAAGGGCGGGATTCCTTGCATGAAATTGACGATACCGAAATTAGATGAATATTATTTCGGTCAGATGTTTTATATGTTTATGTTTGCGGTCTACTTGTCCGGAAAAATGCTTAAAGTAAATCCCTTTGACCAGGGGGGGGTAGAGGACTATAAGAAAAACATGTTTAAGGCCCTTGGCAAATGATTTGCACCTGAAGAATTCGGCAAAATGTGAGGAATCACTGCTAAATGAACGGAGATGTCTGAACATGATACCCTATAGTTCTGGTATTCTGAAACTTGAGCCTACGAGGGTGTGGCGGGCATACAAGGGAGGTAAATTGCTGGAGGAATGGCACTACGCACAGGCACCTCAGGACGGCAATTTCCCCGAGGAATGGGTAGCATCATCGATTAAGGCCAGGAATCCCGGCAGAGAGAGTAAAACGGAGGAAGGCTTAAGCAGGGTCAGCATGCTTGGCGGCGGCCCGCTCCTTAAAGAGCTGATTGAGCAGGATCCGGTATCGTTTCTAGGCAGAGGTCATTTTGAGAAATACGGCTGCAACATGGCAGTACTTGTTAAGATGATTGATTCTCTCAGCCGCCTCATAATCCAGGTTCATCCGGATAAGGAATTTGCAAAAAACGTAATGTCGTCGGACTATGGAAAAACTGAGGCTTGGTACATTATAGGCGGTCGAGAAATAGACGGACAGGAGCCGTATGTTTTGATTGGCTTCAAGCCTGGGATGACAAAAGAAAAATGGAGAATGCTTTTTGATAAGCAGGATATAGACGGCATGCTTAATGCGCTGAATAAACTTGCGGTTAAGCCGGGGGAAGTTTATCTTATAGAGGGCGGCGTTCCTCATGCAATCGGAACTGGTTGTTTTCTTATTGAGATACAGGAGCCGACCGATTACACAATGAGGGTTGAGAGGAAGACCCAGCAGGGCATAGTATTCCCTGATGAGCATTGTCATCAAGGCATCGGATTTGATAAGATGTTCGACTGTTTCCATTACGATTGTTATACTGAAGCTGAAGTTGTTAAACGATGGCGTTTGACTCCAAAGTTGCTTAGCCGTGATCAGAGTGCAGAACAATGGGCACTGATCAATAGAGAAGCAACAGAGCTCTTTGAGATGCAGAGAGTTATCGTTAGGCAAGGATTGGACCGAAAGATGAACGGCAGATATTGCATCGCCATTATATCTGAAGGCGGCGGATGTATAGGAAGCGGTAACGATAAATTTGACGTTTGCAGAGGCGACCTGGTCTTTATCCCTGCATCTGTTGATACAATAAGCTTCGAGGCAGGTGGCGAGCCTCTAGAGGCAATATTGTGTTTTCCTCCGAAATGATTTTTAGGTAATTTCATCGAGAGATAGATTAAGATAAAAGAAGGAATTGATACGTGAGGTACTTAAATCTAAACGGCAATGGCCTTGACTTGAAAGTTTCAAAACTAGCAATGGGAACAGACAAACTCGCATTAAGTCTGACAGACGCTGAGTTTTTTTATCTTTTGGATATATTCACGGATGCTGGTGGAAACTTCATCGATACGGCAAGGGTTTATAGCGGAGGCAAAAGTGAAGAAGTAATAGGTCGATGGCTGGAGAAAACAGGGAAACGCAGTAATATAGTACTGTCTTCTAAAGGCTGTCATCCACCAAAAGACGATATGTCCCAAAGTAGACTGTCGAGAAAAGATATGGAGTATGATCTGAATCTTAGCCTTAAAGCTCTAAAAACCGACTGTATCGATATTTACTGGTTACACAGAGATGACCCGTCACGCACTGTTGATGAAATCGTTGAGAACATTAACACCTTCATAAAAGAGGGCAAAATCAGGATGGCTGGCTGCTCGAACTGGTACTCTGACCGGATAGAACAGGCGAATAAATACGCGGCTCAAAAAGGTTTATGCGGCTTCTCATCAAGTCAAATTCAGTGGAGCCTAGCTCATACCAGCGAAGATATATATCAGGATTACGATATAGTAATTATGGATGAAATAGAATATGAGTACTATGAAAATAGAAGCCTGCCGATCTTTGTGTATGCTTCGCAAGCGCAGGGGTTTTTCCCAAAAGTTGCAAAGGGCGGCCTTGACGCACTGAGTGAAAAAACCCGTAAACGATTTGGCAGTGAGGATAATCTGAAAAGACTTGAAGTCTTAAAAGCATTTGCTGTAAACCACGGTATCTCTTTAACGGCGGCATCTCTGATTTATATCACTTGCAATCGGCTCTCCGCGGTGCCAATAATCGGATCGAGAACACCCCTTCAATTGCGTGAAAGCCTCGAAGCCGCAGACTTGATAATTACTTCAGATGAAGCGGATAAGCTGTATTATATAGATAAATAGACCACACGGTATTTTTGATCCGTGGGACGATGGAGAATAAGGGACATAGAAAGAATATGGATTTGAGTAGGGATCACACCGGACAATATATGATAGCATTTTAGAAAATGATCTCATAAAGACATACTGTAATCAAGATTCATTTATTAAAAAATTAAGAGAGAGAGATTTACTTATTTTCAACTGGCTTTTCTGGCAAGACCAAGTCAGGCAATGTGATAGCCTAAACGGTATGTTTACTACTTAGAATATGAGAGACAGGTTGGTTTATAGTATGGAATTTTTATATTGTTCGTAGAGCATGATGTCATGGTGATAAAAACGCTTCGTTATGCAAAGAGCTTGTCCAAACGAGGTTGAGGTTTTCAATATAGAAACCTATGAAGGGGAAGCAGATAAACTGCGAAATAAATGAGCAAAACTTAAGACAGATGTTCCTCTTGTTATCAAACAATCAGCGTATCGTGATATTGTGGGCCCCCTTACCGAGTATATTAAGTCAAATGAACATGCCTCAAGACCAGGAGATGTAATAACCGTTCTTCTCCCACAGTTTGTTGTTGCAAAGCCCTGGGAGATGGCACTTCACAATAACACCAGTCTGTTTATTGCTAGATCACTATTAAATTATCGAAATATCGTTTGTTTCAATGGTGCCTTTTCAAATCGAGGAAAAGTCCGAAATGTATAAGGATATTGACTTAGAAATTGAGTAATGCTAAAAGCATATGATGACAGAACAGATTTTAAGGCATTATGACCCCAATACCGTTTTGGCATCAGAGTCATACGACACCTTGGGTTATTTCTCCCTTCAATGGCAATTGTCTTATAGAATTGCTTCCATAATCGACGGTACTCAACTTCAGTACTATTAACTTCTGGCAACGTTAACTCATCGACAAACATCAGCTCCGCTTTTTGTGACCGATAAATTAAGGCCATACGGTGGGTTTTATCTTCTCCAAATGGTTGAGTGCCCAATTGCATTTGGGATCAACCTGTAGATTGAAATTCGGATTTTGTTCATCAAGCAGTTCTTTTGCTTCAAAGCCATAAAACCGTAAAAGCCAGTCAGCCTGATAAAGCCGATGCTCACTCAGGAGTGGTGGTTTAACATCTATAGAAGGTAGCAGTGAATGCTCCGCTACTGGCATATAGGCAGAGAAAAAGACCCTTTTAAGACGGTATTTTCTGTAAAGCCCTTCGGTTAGGGTTAATATTTTATGGTCTGTGTCGGGAGTCGCCCCCACAATAAGCTGAGTGCTCTGTCCGGCCGGGACAAATTTAGAAGCATGACGGAATTTTACGAGGTCACAAGAGATTCTTTTGAAGGAAAGACCGGAAGAAGAGATGGTGCATCAAGCCAAACAAGACTTTATGGCGAAAACCAATACGTTGCCAGAATTCAAAGAAGCAAAGGGCGCGCAGCTGAGCACTGAAATTATGAAAATTCATGTGAATGCAGGGAAGAAAACCAAGATGAGATCGGGCGATATTGTCGGCACACTTTGCAGTATTCAAGGCATAACCGCGGCTGATCGGGATCATCAATATCTTGGATGTATCAACTTTTGTCGAAATCTTAAATAATAAAGGTGAGTTAGTGCTGCAAGAGCTGCAAAACACTTCGATTAAGGGTCGGCTTCGGAAGGTAAGCAAAGCGGACAGGTAAACGAGCAAGGTGCCTCGCGTATTGACGCGGAGCACCCTGCTCGTTATATGGGGTGGATATCTATCTATAGAATCGCTTGGACATTCCACGTTTAGCGGATGAGGTTGTAAAACACGGTGGACAACTATATTCCCTCACTTCAAGGCATATTTCGCTGGAAGATCTTTACGTTAACCTGATTCAGGGAAGGGGGGACGAATCATGTTAACCATACGTGGAAATTTTCTAATCGGGACATATAAGGCTAGTCCAAGAACAATGAAACTGTAAAGAAACAGGGCAATAGGGGGGGAGTTTGAAAGACCGGTGTTCTGGAATTAAGATTTACAGATAATCTTTTACAGATTATTCTCAGTTACATAGAGGGCAATCTGCTGAGATATCGGTTGATGTCTTCAAGATTGCCATGAATAATATTATAGACCACCTCAGGAGAAATTTCCCAATAGACATGGACTAGCCGGTTGCGAAATTTAGTTATCTCGATCATAGCAGGTTCTAAGTTTTGAGTTATTCTATGCTTTTCTAATTCACGAAAAACGTCCGCATAAGTTTTGGGAGCGTCGAATTGTTGATCCACTTGAAGAATGGAAATAAGACGATTCCCTAAATTGATGCAGGATTCGATACATAATTGCAGATAACGCTCAGAGGCACTCTGTAATATTGAATTATTCAAATAATCTTCACGGGATGTTTTAGCGACTTCTTTCAACCGTCCGAGATTCTTTGAGATTTGACGCATTTGAAAAGCAAGTTTTTCATCCATAAACGGGCCTCCCTGAAAGAGTTTCAAGTAGTGTGTTGTTGGATTCATCAAGTAGTGGTTTAAAATCCAGATAATACTTAACCGTTTTTTCCCAATAGTCAATGTATTCCACTCGGTTGTTAAGTAAAAGAATCTTCGATTGTTTTATAGCCCCGTACTGCATGGATAGAGGAGCGGTATTCAGATTAATTACATCAATATCATCAGATTGAAGTAGGTCAGTGATAATTCCCATGACTTGTCTGTGAAGACTTTCGAGATCATCAGTACTAAGATCTTTATGATACAAAACAGCCAAATCTACATCGCTTAATGGGGTTTCCTTGTTTGTGGCTAATGAGCCGAAGAGAATCACAGCGCTGATTTGTTGCTTTAGGCACGCTAATGAATGTGGTAAATCATTGAGTCTTTGGCGAATGAAATTGAAGTCCAAAGGTTTATTATCAAAAATCATAGTTACCACCGTCCCTAAAAGCATTATACCAAAAATTCCTTCGAGGGATAGTTGTCTTGGCGAAAAATTAGCAAAAGCATCATATGACAGCCTAACAAATTACAGTCCACGCAGTGGGCTGACTGCTTTGCGATCAGAAGCGGGACATGGTCAATTGGACATTAAATGTGTACTAGCATAATACCCACCAAAACATACGCAATGACCAATAGCATAATAAGGAGCGCAATATATCCGGTAAAGTTGCGACTCGGTCTGCCGAGATCGTTGACGATGAAAAAGATACTGTGACCAAGGCCTACAGCAAAAGATAGCCAGCCGAGCGCAATGTGCTTCGCGTATTGACGCGGAGCATTTTGCTCGTTATAAATGAAACAATCGTCAATGGACATATAGTGCATGAGGGTACCTTTCATCATATAATACGAAAACAAATATCATTTGTAAGATGTGGGGGGAGCAACATGAAGGATATATTTAGTATTTTCACTGAACGGAGAATTCAGGAAGCGATCGCTAGGGGTGATTTCAAAAACCTTCCGGGTGCAGGGAAACCTTTGAAAATTGAGGGTTTGTATTTTTTACCCCGAAAGCTTAGAGGAGCATACATTGTCCTGAAAAACTCAGGCTATATCGATCAAACCACCAAAGAATCCAATAGTTTTCCGCTTTCCGTGAATGCTAATTCATACTTACCTGATGGAAACCCTTCTATTTCTAGGCAAGAACTTTCTGAAAAGGTCTATAATCATAACGTCATGATGGATTGCAGACATAGGAGATAACGATATCTAATGGGGAGGCAATCTAATCAACATACTTCATTGTTGTAGTGAGCAAATCCCTCCCAGCTATAGTATTCGTAAAAATTATTTTCACGGCCTCCAGATATTCTTCTGGCTTTGTTAAGGATGGACTATAGTGAGTAAGCCAGAGTTCTTTGGCTCTTCCTTGTTTCGCAAGTAATCCAGCTTCGGAAAACATCATATGCTTTTTCTGCACAGCTTTACATAAGTTGTCCTCATTACCATACATCCCTTCACAAATAAAGAGGTCTGAGTCTTTAATAAACTTGACTAAATCTTCTGTTGGCCTCGTATCTGTACAATAGCTAACTTTAATCCCCCTTCTTATTTCACCAAGAACCATTTCGGGGCTTACAGTCTTTCCTTCAAGTGCTATTGTCAAACCTTTCTGAAGACTGTTCCAGTAGTTGATAGGAACGCCTAATTTCTTAGCACGTTCAACATCAAATTTACTCCGTCGTTTAAGCTCAATACAATATGATAAGCAAGGAAGAGAATGATCAACGGGGATACTCTTGATATCAAGATTACTTATGCATGCTTCGGCACGTTCAAGATCTGATAGTTCAATCAATCTCAACTCGTAGGGTAATTCAGGGGAAATGACAGTTACACCTTCAACAACTTTTTTTATTCCTGGAGGCCCCATCAAAGTTAACGGTTCTTCCCTTCCTGAATTACCTATTGTAAGAAGCAGTCCGGGTAATCCTGCTATATGATCCGCATGATAATGGGTAAATAGAATTGCATCAATAGTTTTGAAACCCCATTTTATCATTTTCAGAGGGATTTGAGTTCCTTCACCACAATCTATTAGAACCATTCTTCCGTGATACCTTATCAGAAGGGATGATAGCCAGCGATCCGGCAGTGGCATCATACCTCCTGTTCCCAATAAACAAACATCAAGGATAAATATCACCTCAACAAACTAATATTATAGTCTTTCAGGCTGGACCAGTGCATTAAATTCAGAAGGTTGGGGTAAGCATAGATTAAATATTGTTTAAACTGGAGTAAGTTAAATATGCAAACATTTATTGAATTCGATTCTCATTTATTGAATGACAAAAAACCTTCAAACTACTTTAACGAATTAAGCAAGACAGGAATTTTCGAAGTTAAATACCCTTACACATTACTGGGAGACTTAATGAAAGTACCCCAGGCCCCGAAGCATCACCCAGAAGGTAGTGTTTGGAAACATACCATGTTAGTTCTAGATAATGCAGGGGAAAGGAAACATCTCAGCCAAAATCCAAAGGTGCTCATGTGGTCTGCTTTGCTCCATGATTTGGGTAAAGCACCCGCAACGAGGATAACAAAGGGGAAAATAACTTCATATGACCATGATAAATTGGGAGAGAGGCTTTCCGTTGAATTTCTCAAGGAATTCAACAATGATGACGAATTTATAAACCGAGTTTCAAAGATGGTAAGGTGGCATATGCAAATACTCTTTGTTACGAAGGGACTACCTTTTGCAGATATCCGAAGAATGGTTTCTGAAGTTTCCGTTGAAGAGGTAGCACTTCTTGGGTTATGTGATAGGTTAGGAAGAGGAAATATAACCCTTGATAAGAAGCTGATAGAGGAAAAAGGTATTATTACTTTCTTGGAAAAATGCCATAAATATTTAAATAACGGGTGATGGTATATTTTGTGTACTCAGAGGAAGGCCTATTCACCACCTAAGCTAGGAACCAATGGAAACTTTAAGTCTTAGCTTAATGGCCGATTTTAGGCAGGAAATATGATAATTGTGAAGAATAGAATGAAAATATGAATAATCTTTAATGATGGCAATTGAAGCGGCAATAACAAATTAAGGAGTGAATCAATATGCTCCTTCAAGAAGGTACGAATGCCCGAATTTCATATTTGAACCTCGGCGATACTATAGCTAAAGCTGTGAGCATTTTCATGGATCTAAAGATTGCCATAATCCCAGTGTTAGATGGGGAAGGCGGACTATTGAGTGTGTTTAGTAGGAGCAGCCTTTATCGGGCAATCCTAGACGGTGCAACCTATAAAGACATAGTTGATCCCTACTTAATAAAAGAAGTGATCAGTATTTCGGACGATCTCACAGACGATCAGTTAGCTGATTTTGTGAAAGTGAGTCCGGTCGGGTCGGTTCCTGTTGTAAACAGAGAGGGTAAAGTTCTCGGACTCTTATGCAAAGCCAATATGGTTATGACCTTATTTAGACACTCCGAACTATTGAACGTACAGTTGAAAGCTATTTTAGACTCCATGCATAACGGTGTGATTGCCGTTGATAGCCAAGGTATAGTAACTCATTTTAATATTGGGGCAACCCGAATACTAGGCTCAAAAGCGGATACCTCCCTTGGCCAGCCCTTTAAAGAGTTTTTGCCTAATTTAGACTTAAATCCGGCTCTAATTCACGGTGAGGTTCAAATAGGGCTAAAGTACAGGCGCCATAACATTACAATGGTCGTAAATATTACTCCTTTAAATATTGGAGGGAGCATCGCTGGAGGAATTATCATCTTCCAAGACCTTACCGACTTGGAGCAAGCCGCCAGAGAATTGGAAACAGTTAAAGCTTTAAACAAGACTTTCGATACAGTTCTTAATATCATCCATGATGGTATCATTGTGGTGGATGAAAGAGGGAAAACTACTCTTATTAACCATGCGATGGCGGATTTTTTATCGTTGAGTTCTGAAGAGGTTATAGGAAAACATATTACTGATATCATGGAGACGAGTAGGTTACACATTGTAGCCAGTACTGGTATTTCGGAAACTAGTGATGTCCTGACAATTCAGGGCAAGCCGTTAATTGTTTCCCGGATGCCGATAATAAGAGAAGGGAAGGTCGTTGGCGCAGTAGGAAAAGCAGTATTTCCCCAACTTGCAGAAGTCCAGGAACTAGTCGAAAAACTACGTTTCTTAGAAAATAAAGTGACGTTTTTTCAGGAAGAACTACAGAAAAATAAGACTGCTCAGGATATTATGAAAGGCATAGTTGCCGAAAGTGCTGAAATGAAAAAACTAAAGGAAGAGATATCGATTGTTGCCTCAAGTAGTTCTACTGTGTTAATCACCGGGGAGAGCGGCACTGGGAAAGAGGGAGTGGCCCACGCTGTTCATCTCTGTAGTGACAGATGCAAAGGACCATTTATTAAAGTGAACTGTGCCGCTATTCCAGAAAATTTAATGGAAGCGGAAATGTTTGGTTATGTTGCGGGCGCGTTTACTGGTGCAGCAAAGGCCGGTAAACCGGGACGTTTAGAGATGGCCGATGGTGGAACGCTCTTTTTAGATGAAATCGGGGACATGCCCCTAGCTCTACAATCCAAGTTATTACGAGTGTTACAAGACCGTGAATTCGAACGTTTAGGTGGTACAAAAAGCATTAAGGTAAATGTCCGTATTTTAGCAGCTACCAATAAAAACCTCAATAAAGCCATTTCTGAAGGAGAGTTCCGAGCGGATCTTTATTATAGGTTAAATGTCATCAATCTGCATTTACCGCCGCTACGAGAGCGTGCTGAGGATATAGAAGCATTAACCCATTTTTTCATAACCAAATTTAACCATATTCTTAAAGGAAACGTCATGGGCATTGTCGATGATGCTATGAAGACTTTGTTAAACTACTCATGGCCGGGAAATATACGCGAATTAGAAAATGTCGTGGAGAGGGCTGTAAACTATACGCGGAGCGGTTTGATCCAGTTAACTCACTTACCGAATCAAATACTGACGAACAGCTCTTCTGAAAGTGAGGTAATCACTGGAACAATTCGGCATCAGGACAAAATTGGCCGCATAGAACGAAACATGATTGTTGTAGCCCTTGAAAAGGCTGGGGGCAACAAGACAAAAGCCGCAAAGCTCCTAAACCTTAGCAGGTCGAGGCTTTACGATAAACTTAGTAAATATGATCTAAACTATTGAATTTGTTTTCTTGGTAATAGTCATCAGACTTTACGAAGCGTCCCGAAAGCGGACACATTTCGAACAAATGTGTCTGCTTTCGGGACGCTTATTTTTAGCCTAGTGCGCAAAGCAACGGGATTGTTCTTTGGCATGCAAATTGCAAGATAATTCATAGGATTCGGAATAACGGAATATAGGGGATCGGATGATTTATAGGTGCGAAATTCGATGCATTCGGTTTGTGATTCCAAAAAAATGGAGGGAATAACACATGTCTAAAGTAACCCAAAAGCTTGAACTTACAAGAAAAAGCTATTACAAGGATGCGAAAATCAGTGCTTACGGGGAAAGAAAGCCTGATTATTCAACCATGGGCAGGAAAATCTCTAACACCTATGCCAAACAACGTGAAGTTGTTTGCGTAGAAGCCTGTAGAACTCCCTATGGTAAATCCCTTGGTGCGTTAGTAGAGTATGATGCTGCCCAATTAGGAGCTTTAGCTATTAAAGAAGTAATCCGCAGAACCGAAGGCAAGGTCGCTCCTGGAGATGTAGATTATGTCATCATGGGACACGTTGTGCAAGCTGGGAGCGGACAAGTTCCAAGCCGTCAGGCTACTCTTCTGGCAGGACTTCCTGAACACGTGCCTTCCATTACGGTCAATAAGGTTTGTTCCTCCGGAGTTAAAACGATTGATCTGGGGGCTCAGATGATTGCCCTAGGAAGAGCCGAGATCGTTATAGCCGGTGGTCAGGAGAGCATGAGCAACATCCCCTTTGCACTTCCTGATATGAGACGAGGAAAGAAAATGGGCTTTCTAAATGCTGACTGTGAAGACCTTATGGTAAAAGATGGACTATGGGACGCTATCTATGATCGTCATATGGCCATTCATGGTTCTGAAGTGGCTGACGAATTTGGTTACACCCGTGAAGAACAGGATGAATGGGCACTACATTCTCAGTTGGCTGCCTCAGATGCCATGGCTGCTGGAAAACTTGACAACGAACTCTTCCCGGTTGCTATAAAAAGAGGCAAAGAAATCCTGGAAAAGGATGAAGGACCCCGTGCTAATTCCACGATCGAAGGCCTAGCCAAACTTGGTCCAGTGTTCAATCATGTCAGTTCTGTCACCGGAAAACCTGGTAGTGTAACCGCTGGCAATGCACCGGGTACCAACGATGGCGGAGATGTCTGCCTACTGATGAGTCGCGTTAAGGCTGATGAACTGGGTGTAAAACCTCTATTCACCATAGTTGACTATGCGGAAGTATCCCAACCCACAAAAGATATTGCGACAGTTCCTGGTCTTTCCATTAAGAAGGTACTGGAGCAAAACAATATGACATTGGATGATGTTAAACTCATTGAGATCAACGAAGCGTTCGCGGCAGTAGCACTGGTTAGTGCCCGGAGCATTCTAGGTATGACGAAGGAGCAGATGTTTGAGAAAGTCAATGTCAACGGCGGCGCGATTGCTTATGGTCACCCTATCGGAGCAACCGGAGCTAGAATCGTTATGACGTTGGCTTATGAACTGAAACGTCGTGGCGGTGGTTATGGGGTGTGTGGAATCTGTGCCGGTCATGCCCAGGGCGATGCTATGCTTATCCATGTCGATGCTGACTAACGTTTATAAAAATTTTCATGAACCTGCCGGTTTTCAGGGAGATTTTGGTAAGAAAATAACAGAAGAATTGGAGTGGAATTAATATGGATTTTCAACTAAGTGAAGAAACCCTTATGGTTAGAGACATGGTGAGGAAATTTGCCAAAAGCCAAGTTGCACCTTTAGCGGCAATTATTGATAAAAGCCATGAGTTCCCCATGGATACTTGGAAGAAAATGAGAGAACTAGGTCTAACGGGTTTTCCTATACCTGAAGAATGGGGCGGTGGTGGCGGTACCTATCTGGACTTTGCTATTATCGTTGAGGAGTTAGCCAAGGCCTGCGCATCGACAGCAGTTGTAACCAGCGTACACACAGGTCTGGGTTGTATGAGTATTTACCTATATGGTAGTCAGAGATTAAAAGAAAAATATCTAAAGAAACTGTCTACCGGTGAGATAATTGGTGCCTATGCCTTGACTGAGCCTAACGCTGGATCTGATGCTGCTGCCTTAAAATGCAAAGCTGAAGATAAAGGAGACCATTTCCTAGTCAACGGTAGCAAAATATTTATTACTAATGGTGGACACGCGACCACCTATTGCACCTTTGTTAAGACGGATTCAACTCAGCCCAAAGGTAAAGGGATTATCTGCTTGATCATAGAAAAAGACACCCCTGGGTTTAGTATCAGTGAACCTGTTGACAAAATGGGTATGCACGCAGACCCAACTTGTGAACTTTTTTTTGAAAATGTGAAAGTTCCTAAAGAAAATGTCTTGGGAGAAATCAACAATGGCTTCGCTGTTGCTATGGGACTTCTGACCGGTGGTCGTATCACGATTGGCGCTCAGGGTCTGGGAATTGCTGAGGGATCCCTGGAATTTACCACCAATTACATTAAGGAAAGACAGCAATTTGGTAAACCGTTGGCCTCCAATCAGGGCGTTCAGTTCATGATTGCAGACATGGCTACCAAGATCGACGCTGCCCAGATGCTGATTTACAGAGCTGCATGGCTCAAAGATAACCAAAAGCCCCATAACAAAGAAGCCTCTATGGCCAAGCTCTTCGCCACGGACGTTGCAATGGAAGTCACCACTAATTGTGTACAGTTGATGGGTGGATATGGTTACTGTTCAGAATTCCCGGTTGAGCGCATGATGAGGGATGCTAAGATTACCCAAATCTATGAAGGGTCTAATCAGATTCAGCGCATGATCATCGGGCGTGAAGTAATAGGCCGTTTTTAGTATGGAACTCCCACTCTTATAGAAGAGGAGTCTCGGATGTAGATTAAACGTGGACACCAATTGAATAGGGGAGGTTTTGTACAATGGCCAGGCCTAAAAAAGTAAGTCTCACTGAAGCGATAGAACAGATTAATAATGGCGATATGTTGACATTCGGAGGTTTTACTGTTTGGCGGCGTCCTATGGCAGCCATTTATGAGCTGATTCGGCAGAAAAAACGCAATCTTCATCTGGTCGAGGTCAATGGTGGAACCCATGATGATATGCTCGTAGGAGCAGGTTGCGTAGGAATATGGGAATCTAGCTGGTGTGGACACGAACTCTATGGAAAGTTCGGCAGTAACTTGGCCCGCAAAATTGAAAAAGGAGAAATTTTGTATGAAGACTGGGCGCATATCCATGTCTTAAACAGGTTGACTGCCGGAGCCAATGGTCTTCCGTTTTTACCCACGTATGCGGCTATGGGAAGCGATATGTTGAATCCGGAGAATGATAACCTGGGCAAAGCCGGGCTCCGTGATGGATCCAACCCCCATATAGGTAAGTATAAATATGTTATGTATAAAGAACCCTTTACGAATTCTGAGATCGTCTTGATCCCAGCTGCTAATCCAGACTGGTGTATCACTCATGTCCAAATGGTGGGGGCCGAAGGGACCGTGAGAGTCGATGGATTGAAATTTAGTGATCAAGAAGTTATTAAGGCTTCTAAGCATAATATTATTATCGCTGAACAGGTTGTTCCTGAAGAATACTTGCGTCGAGAACCGACCCGCAATATGTTACCGGGTTACCTAGTTGATTATATTGTCGAATTACCCTGGGGTGCTCACCCTACAGGTTTGTATGGGGTACATGAACCTGATGGCGACTTTATTGCCAACTTCTTTAAAGCCACCCGCACACAGGAAGGGTTTGATAAATGGGCTGATGAATGGATCTTCGGCGTTAAAGACTTCCAAGACTATCTGAGTAAATTAGGTATTAACCGTTTAGAATCCCTCAAAGCCAATCCTGCCCTAGGCTATTCTTCGACAATGAAAAGGGGGTCAAGATAATGGATAGCAAAAAAGGATACTCTAAACCCGGTGAATTTAAGCCCATTGACCTCTTGGCCTGTGCTGCTGCTCGTGAAGTAAAGGATGGCGAAATAGTCTTTGCGGGAACTGGCTTACCCATGTTGGCTATCATGGTAGCGCAGCATACTCAAGCCCCCACAGCCGTCTGTATCTATGAATCGGGATCTATTGACGGTAGACCCATCGACCTGCCGACCTCGGTGGCCGATGCTCGGTGCAGCTACCAGGCTGCAGTTGCCGATGGCCTAACCGACGTGTTTGGACAACTACAGTCTGGCAAGGTTGACTTAGCTTATCTGGGTGGTGCTGAAGTCGATCTTTATGGGAACGTTAACTGCACCTTTATGGGCGGCCCTACCGGTAAAAGGCTTACCGGCAGTGGTGGTAATTCAGATATTCATTCTCTAGCCAAGAGAAGTGTATTGATTATGCCCCAGTTAGGTCAAAAACGTCGTTTTGTGGAAAGAGTCAGCTATATCACCTCGCCTGGTTGGAAGATTCCTCATTGGCCAGATAAAGAATGGGTTCCCAAACGGGAGGTCTATGGTTCTGCGTTCAATGGTGGACCAGCCGCTGTTATTTCTGACATGGGTGTCTATCGCTTTGATGAAAACGGCGAGATGTATCTAGATACGGTTCATCCCGGTTTTACAGCTGAGGAGTGCCGTGAAAATTGCACTTTCGATCTAAATATCACTAGGGTTAAGGGAGAGACTCTGACTCCTACCTATGAAGAGTTAGATCTGCTCTATAAAATTATTGATCCAGAAGGAATTATTATGAAGTGAAGCAGAGTAGAGTATGGAAATCCACTTATAGAAGTGGATTCTGGGAAGTGGATAAAATGCCTGGCTGCCGTTATAATTTTCATAGAAGGGAGGTTGGACTATGAGTTTACCATTAGAAGGCATTAAGGTATTAGATTTATCCAGATATTTGCCCGGTCCTTTGGCCACACAAATATTGGCAGATTTCGGGGCAGAGGTCACGAAAATTGAGGATCGTAAGGGTGAATTAGGCCGATTTTTAGAACCTATGATCAAGGATACTAGTGCACGTTTCTATACAGTGAATCGTAATAAGAAGAGTATGGGCCTGGATTTGAAACAGCCGGAAGGTAAAGAGATTTTCAAAAAGCTGGTTGCTGAAGCTGATATCGTCGTTGATCAGTTTCGCCCCGATGTCATGAACAAACTTGAACTAGGTTATGAAGTCTTAAAAGAGATTAATCCACGTCTAATTTATTGCATCATCACGGGTTATGGTTTAAACGGACCGTTGCGTGATGCAGCTGGGCACGACATTAATTATCTCAATATCGCAGGTGTCACTGAATTACTGGGAACCAAAGACGGTCCTCCTGCTATGAGTGGTGTACAGATTGCGGATACTGCCGGTGGGAGCCTGTATTCAGTGATCGCCATTTTGCTTGCTTTAGCAGCACGAGAAAAAACGGGTAAAGGGCAGCTTTGTGACGTGGCTATGATGGATGGAGCCCTCAGTCTTCTCTCCTATACCATTGGCGAATGGTCTGGGGGAGATGGAAGCCTGCCCAAACGTGGCGGTGAACTGTTGACCGGTGGCTATGCTACTTATAATAATTACGAGTGCAAAGACGGTAGATATGTAAGTCTGGGCGCCGTAGAGGATAAATTCTGGGCCGTTTTCTGTAGAAAACTGGGTGTGGAGGAGTATATTCCTCTGCAGATGGATATACCAAGTCAGCCAAATATTCAAGCGTC
>NZ_MLBF01000021.1 GCF_001936615.1 Desulfosporosinus metallidurans | reverse complement strand
ATACTTACTTTAAATTAAATATGAATTTTGAAAATGGCAAACTTAGTGAAAACTAAGGACGCAAAGCTATGGATCGTACAGGTTGGCTGACGACCGCCAGGTTACTGATTTTTTTTGCCATGCTTGTAAAGAGTGTGGCATTATCCATTTAATTGGAGACATTTATTGAAAAACAGAAAGGAGTTATTCTGATGATCGAAATCAAACAATTCATTCAATTCAAACTCGGATTACACAACTATGCTGTGGAAATGAGTTGTGTTCGAGAAATCATCAAGCCAGTAAAAGTTATCCAACTTTTGGGTGCTCCGGAATTTGTCCAGGGGATTGCCAAAGTGCGTGATGGTGTTGTTACCGTAGTCGATTTAAGAAAGAAATTTGTAATCGAGCCTAGTGAAGAAGGAGAACCCAGAATAATAATTTTTGAGTCCGCTCAAGAAACTGAGAAAATTGGTCTTTGGGTTGACGATGTCGTTGAAATTCTGGAAAGCGGTTCCCTTGAAAAAATCCCCGATATTATACATCGTGGCACAATAAAGGAAATCATCAAAACTGAGGATGATATCATTCCAGTAATAGATGTCAAACAGCTTTTTTCCGACGACGTTTTAGCTTGGTTGGGATCTGCTAATGTCGTATCATCGGATGACTTAATTGTAGTTCAAGAGAAATAAAGGGTAGGAGGAATTACTATGATCGAAGATTATGAACAAATGGTTGATGTGATTTTTGAGACTGACTTTGGGAAAACCTCTGTTTTTTTGTTTGATCTTGAGAAGTATATCCATGTTAGAATGGGTTCTGTTATTAATCTACCTCTTAAAGTCGGCGACATATTACCCTCTACGTCTACGTCGCTTGAATGCCTTCAAACAGGTGAAAAGGTTCAAAGATTGGTAGGGGCAGAAGCCTTAGGGGTTGCTTATACTGGAGTAGCGTATCCGATTAGAGAAAACGGGGTCATTATCGGTGGAATAGCCACCACAGGTTCAAATGAAAGGGAATATGCACTCCAGAATCTTCCTTCCCTTGCAAAGGAACTTTCAGAATCTCTGGAACAGGTTTCAGCAGCTATTGAAAATATTGCTGCCTCAGCCCAAGCGCTCGCAGATGGTGGTCAAGCCCTTACACTACAATCTCAAGAAGTCAACGAAAAAGCACTGCAAATGGAAGAAGTTGTTGAATACATAAATTCCGTTGCAAGTGATACAAAAGTTCTTGGACTTAACGCTTCAATCGAGGCTTCTAGAGCGGGTGACGTTGGGCGCGGCTTCGCTGTTGTGGCCTCGGAAATTCGGGCGATGGCAATATCTAGTGCCACCTCTGCAAAAGATATTCGTAAAATTATTGGAGGAATTCAAGGCCATGTCGGCAAGATGACTATGGAGTTAGAAAAGGTAGGAGGAAATACTCAGGAAGTCTCTGCAGCAGTGGAGGAAATTGGAGCGACCATAGAATCCCTATCAGGATCTGCGATGGCATTATCAGCTTTGGCCGCAAAGCTTTAAAAGCAAAATCATTAGGGGTATCTTCTCGATTAATTATGAGTAGGCTATTTTTCGAACGTTTTTGTGGTTGCGACATCAAACGTTCGAAAAATTAGTTGACCTAAGCCGTCATTTCTTGTAAAATGAAATTAAGACAAATGAATAGTGTGTTCATATAGTAGCAGAGATAAGGTCTGCGAGTTTCTACCGGACTGCCGTAAATGGTCCGACTATGAGCGAAAGTGTACCTAAGGCCACAGGGCCAAGTGGTACAGATCCAAAGACTTTGAGAAAGTCTTAACTTTGTTTTTGGATTACACTGCGTGGATATAGGAGACTTACTTCTTATTTAGATGTTTAGTTGAACTTGAACCCAGGCGGGCAGGTTTCTCTCACTAATTTGAGTTGAAAGCTGTTTGCTTGGGTTTTCTTGTTGTGCCAGCATGGTTTCTTTAGTTCGTGGACACGTGAGTATCATAATCAACTGCAAGGAGTGGAGTGGCTAGAGTGTTTACAGTACTTGATTTAGTTCAACCAGATAGTTTAGAAGAAGCTTCCCAGATTCTTTTCAAGAAACGAAATAACACCATTCTAGGTGGCTGTGCTTTTCTGAAAATGGGTTCCAAACGAATTGGTACAGCGATTGACCTTTCTAAACTTGGACTTAGCTATATTAAAGAGCAGGCTGATTTCATTGAAATTGGGGCTATGGCAAGTTTAAGAGACGTTGAAACTAACACGCTGTTAAGGGAATCCTTTAATGGAATGCTTCCCAAATCAGTGCAAAATATTATTGGAGTGCAATTCCGAAACGGGGTCACTGTGGGCGCTTCGGTTTATTCTAAATATGGTTTTTCCGATTTAATTACGGCTTTATTAGCGCTAGATACGGAAGTCGAGTTGTACAAAAATGGGAGAATGTCCTTAGCGGAATTTTTAGGCAAGCCTTACGAAAAGGACATCTTAGTGAGACTATGGATTAAGAAAAACAAGCGGCTAGCCAATTACCAGAGCTTTAGAAATTCAGCCAGTGACTATTCGATCCTAAATGTTGCAGTTTCAACTCTTGATGATCGTTGGACAATCGTTGTGGGGGCTAGACCGAGAAGAGCGGCTATAGCTAAGAGTGCTTCGTCAACTCTGTCCAAAGAAAACCTAACGGACAAAGAGATTGAGGATGCGGCGCAAAAAGCCGCGGAGGAGTTATCCTTTGGCACAAATATGAGGGGGACGGCCGACTATCGCCAGGCTCTCTGTCGAGTGCTCGTCAAGAGGGGAATAATGGAGGTTTTGCAATGCAAATCGAAGTAACGATTAATGATAAATTAGTCACTTGGGACGTAGCAAACGATGAATTTCTGGCGGATACTTTAAGAGTCCATGGACTTCTTAGTGTTAAGAAGGCGTGTGAAACAAGTTGTTGTGGACTTTGCACAGTCTGGATTGAGGGCAAGCCTATGCTTTCTTGTTCAATCCTTTCCTCAAGGGTTCACGGTAAAAAAGTCACAACTATAGAAGGAGTTCCTAAGGCCGCAGAGGAATTTGCCCAAGTGCTCAGCGCAGAAGGGGCAGAACAGTGTGGTTTTTGCAGCCCAGGGTTTATCATGAATGTGCTGGCCATGAAAAATGAGTTGGTTAATCCTTCGGAAGAAGAAATTATTCACTATCTGACCGGCAACTTGTGTCGTTGCACAGGGTATATGGGACAGCTTAGAGCAGTTAAGACCTATCTGGGGGTGAAGTAGGGGTGAAGAGCATGGGCTTGAAAAATGTAGGTCACAGCATTCCTAAAATTGATGGCATGATGATCGCCACAGGTAAACCGGTGTATACAGAAGATCTGGCTTTGCCCAATGCCTTAGTGGTGAAAATTCTGAGAAGCCCACATGCTTATGCTAAGATTAATTCGATCGATTTTTCTGGGGCAGAGAAGTTAGAGGGTGTGGAATGCATTCTCACTTATAAAGATGTTCCAAAAGAACGTTTCACGTTAGCGGGTCAATCCTATCCCGAGCCCTCGCCCTATGATCGTTTGATTCTCGATCAAATCGTTCGCTATGTGGGAGATGAAGTGGCGATTATCGCGGCGGTGGATGAAAAGACAGCGCTCCTGGCCATGAAGAAGATCAAGGTCGATTATGAAGTGATGGAACCTGTTTTAGATTTCGAGCAGGCCTTGGGACATTCTTCAGTGGTTCATCCTGAAGAGGATTTGCACGTCAATTTCGATATTGGACTTGATAAGGGAAAAAATATTGCCTCTTCCTACTACGAAGCAGTGGGAGATGTGGAGGAAGAATTCAAGCGTTGCGCAGTGGTGGTTGAGGATGTCTATTATCCGCAAGCGCAGGCCCATGCCATGATGGAAACGTACCGTGCTTTTACTTACCTTGATCACGTTGGAAGGCTCGTTGTGGTCAGCTCCACCCAGGTTCCTTTTCATATTAAAAGACAGTTGGCGAGAGCGTTACAGATTCCCGCAAGTAAGATCAGGGTGATTAAGCCTAGAATCGGTGGCGGGTTCGGAGGTAAGCAAACAGGCGCAGGGGATGTCTTTGCAGCGATCGTAACCTTGAAGACTGGGAAACCAGCGCTCATCATCTATGATAGAAAAGAAACATTTAGCTGTACGACCAGCCGTCATGCTATGAGAGTTAAGGTCAAACTGGGGGCAGATCAGGAAGGGATTATTCGAGCGATCGATATTAAAGTCTTATCGGACACTGGGGCGTACGGGGAACATGCCCCTACTGTCTTAGGCTGTGTGGGTCATTACACACTTCCGCTTTATAATAAAACAAGAGCGGTGCGTTTCAACGGAAACGCCGTGTATACCAACAAAATGCCAGCAGGGGCTTTCCGAGGATATGGAGCGACGCAGGGAACGTTTGCCTTGGAATCGACGGTTAATCTGTTGGCAGAACGATTAAATATGGACCCGACCGAGGTTCGCTTAAAGAATATCAGCAAAGTCGGGGAAACCTTTCTGACCGGTCAAGGGGTTCTGCTGGGAAGCTCGTCTTTAGATCAATGTATAGCCAGGGGCAAAGAGCTGATCGGCTGGAAGGGTAAATTCCCGCGCCGAGAAGTCGGGCACAATAAAGTGAGAGCAGTGGGAATGGCAGTTACGATGCAGGGCTCGGGCATTGCAAATATCGGAACTGCATCCGCTGAAATTCGATTAAATGATGATGGGTATTTTACCCTTCTCATCGGAGCAACGGACATGGGAACTGGATGCGATACGATCCTTAGCCAGATGGCCGCGGAGATTTTGGAGATCCCGATGGAGATGATTATAGTTAATGCCGGGGATACTGATACTGCTCCCTATGATCCAGGGTCTTATGCCTCAAGTACGACCTATGTAGCCGGGTCTGCGGTTGTTAAGGCAGCGGAGGAATTGAAAAAGAAGATTTTGGAACAGGGTGCAACGTTTTTAGGAGTTTCTTCGGAGGACGTTGAACTGCATGAAATGGCAGTCCGTACTGTTAGAGGAGAGCAGGAGATGAGTTTTGCCAAGATAGCGGAACTTACCATTCTGGGTACGGGAAAACTTCAGCTTGTTGGTTATGCAACACATGGAAGCGAAATTTCCCCTCCGCCGTATGTAGCAGGTTTTGCGGAGGTAGAAGTTGATCAAGAGACTGGAAAAGTAGACTTGATTGACTATGTTGCGGTCATAGATTGTGGGACTGTGATTAATCCTAATTTAGCCCGCATTCAGGCCGAAGGTGGGATTGTCCAAGGAATAGGGATGGCCCTCTACGAAGAGGTAAACTATAATGACTTGGGCAAGATGGCGACGAACTCCTTTATGCAGTATAAAATCCCATGCCGCAAAGATGTTGGGAACGTGCGGATAGAGTTTGAAGAGAGCTTTGAACCCTCGGGGCCTTTTGGGGCGAAATCTATCGGGGAAGTGGTGGCCAATACCCCGCCACCGGCTATTTCTCAGGCGATTTATAATGCCGTCGGGGTTAGAGTAAACCATTTACCGATCACACCTGAAAAGGTATTTTTGGCAAAGCAAAACTTAATCACAAATCTTAATCTAGATTCTTGACAGTTTTCCAAAAATGCTGCGCCAGATGACTTTCGTCATCGGTGCGGCATTTTTTGTGCATTATGCCAATAGCTTGTCCCGGCTTAGATTTGTTACAATGGATCTTAAAATAGACTTGTGCAGCAGGCTTGTCTAAATAGGATCAGATTGGGAAAGGTGTTGAAGTTAATGGCAAGGCTACTATTTAAGAATGTGGTCAAGAAGTACGATCAAAATACGGTGGTTTATGATTTTAATTTAGAGATTAATGATAAGGAATTTCTGGTTTTGGTCGGTCCTTCGGGCTGTGGAAAAACAACGACTCTTCGGATGATCGCTGGGCTAGAGGAAACAACCAGTGGAGAAATATATATTGGGGACCAACTGATTAACAATGTCGCGCCAAAAGACCGAGATATCGCCATGGTCTTTCAAAGTTATGCTCTCTATCCTCATATGAGTGTCTACGAGAATATGGCGTTCGGGTTAAAGCTGCGTAAAATGCCAAAGGATGATATTGACCGCAGGGTGAAGGAAGCGGCTAAAATATTGGACATCGATCATCTTTTAGACCGCAAACCGAAAGCGTTGTCAGGCGGACAAAGACAGAGGGTGGCTTTGGGTCGAGCAATTGTTCGGGAACCTAAAGTCTTTTTGATGGATGAGCCGTTATCAAATTTAGATGCTAAGTTAAGGGTGCAAATGCGGGCTGAGATTTCTAAGTTGCGGCACCGTTTACAGACAACCGTAGTTTATGTGACCCACGACCAAACTGAGGCGATGACCATGGGTGACCGGATCGTCGTCATGAAAGATGGGTTTATTCAGCAAGTGGATACTCCCATGAACTTGTATAATCATCCTTGCAATACGTTTGTGGCTGGGTTCATCGGTTCGCCCGCCATGAACTTTTTGCGTGTCAAACTAATTGAAGAAAACGGCCAGATGTGGCTGGTGAACCCGGAGCTTCGTATTTCCCCGCTTGAGGAACGTCGAGAGGCATTGACCCCTTATATAGGAAAGGAAATAATCATGGGAATCCGCCCTGAGTCCATAGAAGATGATATTGCCTTTCTAGAAGCCCATCCAGATTGGACGGTTGACGTGCAAGTGGATGTTGTTGAACCTATGGGAGCCGAAAATTATATCCATTTTGCGATTAACGGTGAAAACGTCATTGCGAGGGTTGGAGCGACAAGCCCGGCTAAAGTACTCCAAAAGCATAAAGTGGCCTTTGAAATGAGCGCAGCTCGCTATTTCGATGCGGAGACTCAAGACGTCATTCATAGACCGGGGTATAAACCTGCTTATTAAATTCTGCCTATTCTTAAGTGTAGTGGGTTACATCAAGGGTAAGCGTGATAGAATATTTGGCAAAGGGAAAAAGGCTAGGGTGAAGTAATGTGTTTCAAAATAACGGGATACCAAGGGAAAGAGTACAAGTTTTAGCCCGCCGTCTTTCCGAGGCAACGGGCTTGCTATTTCGAGTTGGTTCCGAGTGCCAGTCCCCTGCTGGAAATTCTTTGGAGGGCGAAATCCCAGGACCGCAAATTCCCCTCGAAATTCAGGTGGAGGATGGGACAATTGAGTTGCTCTATAGCCCTGGCAGCGTAGAGGCGGGACCCTTGACAACCCGACTCTTACAAGCCTTGGCCCGAGAAATTTATGACGGTTTGACAGGTAGTCTTGATCAGGATGTTCCATTTGAATCTTGGACCTGGGAGAAGCTGCTAAACAAAGCGCTCGTAGAACAATGGGATCAAGGGACCTTCGCTGCGAAGGCCGCTGCGTGTCGCCTAACGGGCCTTTCTCTGGGGTATCCGGTACTTGTTCACTGTTCGGCATGGACTCCTGAGGTTGTTGAAGTGCTGGAGAACCTTTTCCCACAGGCACCCGTGCGCTGGGTTCTTAAGCCTGATCTTTTTCTCTATGTTCCACTCGAACGCAGTGAAGGGTTAGTGGAACATAGGGTTTACGGAAATTCTCTGATCGAACAGATTCATGCTTTATTAGCAGATGAGTTAGGAGTTTTGGCAACGGTTTTTGTGGGTCAAGTGATTGAAACAGATTTATGGGCAGGCTTTTTAGATGTCAAGAAATTAGTCGAGCTTCACCGCCGATTTTTTGCGGGTAAACTGGGGTTAGCGGCTTGGAATGTGGGACTGGCTTCTCTATTCCAAGAGACCCGAACGATTGTCGGTCAAGAGTATATCCAAGGTGTTCTCGGGCACTTAAGCGAGGAATTGCTGGAGACACTGAGGACCTTTTTGGAAAAAGACATGAGTGTTGCAGACTCAGCGCGGGCTTTATTTATTCATAGAAATACGTTAACCTATCGGTTAGATCGGATCACGGAGTTAACAGGACATAATCCTCGACGTTTAACTGGAGCAGTCCATTTATTTATGGCCCTTTGGTTAAGCAATCACACCAAGTAAAATGGGGGAGAAGCATGGAGGATAATCATTTACAAGGCTGTCTCGCCCGTGTTAGGGGGATTCTGCCTTCTTTAAAATCAGCGGAAAGTCGGGTAGCCCGTTATATTCTGCAAAACCCGGATCAAATCATTCATCTTTCGATTACAGAACTAGCGGAATTTGCCCAGAGTGCTGAGGCAACTATTTTTCGCTTATGCAAACGTTTAGGATATGGTGGGTACCAAGCGTTTAAAATTTCTTTGGCGAGTGATCTCGTTAAACCCTTACAGAACATTCATCAAGAAATCACCCCGGACGATACGTTGTTGACAATTGCAGCTAAAGTTTTTCAGTCTAATATGGAGGCTCTGCAAGATACCTTAACCCTTGTTGATGAACGAAGTTTGGAGAAAGCGGTTCAGACCCTTCATCAGGCGACGCGGATTGAATTTTATGGTTTGGGAGGATCGGCACCGATCGCGATGGATGCGTACCACAAGTTTATTCGCGTTGGAATTCCCTGCATTGCTCTGACTGATTCCCATATGCAGGTGATTTCAGCTCGCCTCTTACAACCCGGAGCGGTCGTTTTCGCGATTAGCCATTCGGGGAGTAACATCGATATTGTGCAAGCTTTAATAACGGCACGCCAAGCAGGTGCAGTGACAATCTGCTTGACTAATTATCCTAAATCCCCGGTCACGAAGGAAAGCGATATCTGTCTACTTTCATCCAGTCGAGAATCTCACTATCGGAGTGAGGCGATGTCCTCTCGGATTGCCCAACTAAGCATTATTGATACGTTATTTGTGGGAGTTTCTCTGCTCAGACGGGATATTCTATTGGAAAATCTCCAGAAAATCCGAGAAGTGATTGCTTTGAAGAGGTATTAGGAATTAGTATTCACTAAACTGGTGCCAGCCAATTTTTCTTCATAATAAAGAAGAGTTAGTTTTATAAATGTAATAGCGAATAAGTTTCAAGTTTAAGTATGGCAAGGTGGGAAATTGGTGGAACAGCGAGAATGGATTTTAAGCGTTGACGTTGGGACGTCTAGTGTCAAAGCGACAATTTTTAACGAAAAGGCAGAATTGGTTCGAGAATTTAGTAGTGGCTACCCATTGATTCAAACCCGTCAGGGTTATGTAGAGCAAGATCCGTTTAAAGTATTAGAAGCCTTTCATTGGGCAATTCAGCAAGTTCTTTCAGGAGTCACAGATTGTCCAAAAGTTATGGTTCTCAGTACAGCGATGCACGCATTAATGGCGGTCGATGAATTTAACCAACCTTTAACCCATCTTGTGACTTGGGCCGATCAACGGGCTGAAGGTATGGCTGGACGATTGCGTTCTGGCCCTGAAGGACTGTCTTTATATGAAAAAACCGGAACTCCGATTCATGCTATGTCGCCACTTGTTAAACTAGCGTGGTTCAGAGAAAATGAATCAGAAATCTATCATAGAACTAAACTTTGGGCGGATCTAAAGTCTTGGATTTTATTTGATTTGCTGGGTGAGTGGGTGGTCGATGAATCTATTGCCTCAGCGACTGGACTCTATAATCTTGCATCACGGGACTGGGATCAAGATGCCCTGGATTGGTGTGGAGTGTCAGGGGCTCAGCTGCCAAGGTTGGTAAAAACGACGGATATAGTGGGGTGTGTCAAACCTGATTTGGCCGAAAAGTTAGGGTTAGGTCATGATACTCGAATTATTGCGGGTGCGAGCGACGGAGCGCTGGCTAATTTGGGAGTAGGGGCAGTGAATCCGGGTTCTTTAGCTATTTCGATTGGCACGAGCGGAGCTGTCCGCGGGATGGTAAATGAGCCAAAGCTGGATCCACAGGGACGGCTGTTTTGTTACCATGTGGATGAGAATCATTACATTGTGGGTGGGCCCATCAATAACGGGGGAATACTCGTGCGCTGGTTGCAGGGAATCCTGTTAAGTGGAGGGGAGTCTTCGGACACTTTTTATGAGCAACTGAACCTGGGGGTCGCCAAAATTACTCCAGGGTCAGACGGCCTTTTTTGCCTGCCGTATCTCACTGGAGAACGGGCTCCGTTCTGGCGTGAGGATGTTTCGGGAAGTTTTTGGGGTCTGAAGTTGATTCATACTCGAGACCATCTGATGCGGGCTGTACTTGAGGGTATTTGTTATCAGCTTAATTCAGTCGTAGAACTGCTTGTCCATTTAATAGGGCCAGTTGTTGAAGTCCGAGCAACGGGGGGGTTTACAAAATCTAAGGTATGGGTGCAGATTCTTGCGGATGTGATCGGTAAGCCACTAGGAACTCTGAAACATACACAGGGATCGGCACTAGGTGGTGCCTTTCTAGCTTGGTATGCCTTAGGACAAATTAGTTCATTAGAAGAATGTGCGGAACTTATTCCCCCTGCCCGTGTTCAAGCACCGGTTCAAACTAGGGTAGCACGTTACCAAGAAGGGTATACTCTGTTCAAAGAACTTGTTAATTTGGGAGAAAAAGCTTACCTGAAACTTCAGGAGTTTGCACAAAAGGGGGCATCACAATGATAAACCGTATAAATCAACTTCCTCCTTTTCAACGAGCCATTGCTAAGGCACATTTGTGTACAGCTGGAGCCCGTTACGAAGACCTTGACCGCCCGATCGTTGCGGTAGTCAATACTTGGAATGAAATTGTTCCTGGACATGCCCCTCTCAGAGAACTAGCAGAACATGTCAAACGTGGAATTATCCAAGCGGGGGGTACTCCACTAGAATTCAACACCATAGCGATTTGTGATGGAATTACCCAGGGACATTGTGGGATGAATTATGTTCTTCCCAGTCGAGAATTGATAGCTGACTCGGTGGAAACAATGATTCTGAGCCATAATATTTTTGATGGAATGGTCTTGCTCGGTTCTTGTGATAAAATCGTTCCAGCCCTATTAATGGCAGCAGCTCGGATCAACTTTCCCAGTATTCTCGTTTCAGCAGGGCCCAATGTTCCGGAAATCAAGCCTCGGGATTCCAAGGCAGCCCGTCAGCGTTTTATGCGGGGAGAGATTGACGAGAAGACATTGGTAGAAGAGACCCTTAAATATTACCCAAGTCCAGGAATTTGTCCTTATTTAGGCACTGCGAATACGATGGGGATGCTAACAGAGGCCTTGGGTTTAGCGATGCCAGGCAATGGACTTGTACCATCACAAAGTGCGCTACGCTCTAGTTTAGCTCAAGAGTCGGGAGCTCAGGTCGTCAAACTGATAGAAGAGGGGATTACTCCGAGGAAAATTTTGAGCAAAGAAGCCTTCGAAAATGCAATTCGTGTTTTGCTAGCGACTGGAGGGTCGTTAAATGCTGTTCTCCATCTCCTGGCCCTTGCCAAAGAAATAGACATAAGTCTCACACTACAAGATTTTGATCGTTTAAGCTTGAGTACCCCATTTTTAACGGCAGTCGTACCCAATGACCAAGACCATACTGTCGTGGATATCCACCGAGCGGGAGGGACTCAGGCCGTCATGAAACGTTTGGAGTCTCTTTTGCATAAAGACATAATTACGGTAACAGGGCAAACCGTACAGGAAAACTTGCGTCAAGTTGGAGAAATCGGAGAACTTATTCATACCCTGGATAATCCGCTTCAACAAGAGGGCGGTCTAGTCGTGTTATACGGAAGTCTGGCGCCAGAAGGAGCTCTCCTTAAACGTTCAGCGATCAGTGGGTCGGAAACTCAAATCGAAGGATCAGCAAGGGTCTTTAACTCCGAAGAGGAATGTTTGGCGGCGGAAAATGTAGGTCCCGAAGAAATTTTAGTGGTCCGTTATGAAGGGCCGGCTGGTGGCCCAGGTATGAGAGAGTTACATCGAGTGACGGAATTTTTGCAAGTCCATGGAGGTAAGGCGATTTTAACGGATGGTCGCTTTTCCGGAGCTTCTGGTGGTGTCTCTGCCGGGTATATCTCTCCTGAGGCCTTTGCTGGAGGGCCGATCGCCCTAGTCGAAAATGGGGACAGAATACTTATTGATATTGGAAATAGACGGCTGGATCTTTTAGTTTCAAGTGAGGAAATGGCGGCTCGTCGAGAGTGCTTTGTTCCTGTTCAGAAAGAAGCTTCCCGTCTCCTTCAAAGGTATTCCCATAGGGTCTCTTCAGCGAATCTGGGGGCTGTTTTTCAGAATTAAGGGAGGAAGTTTCTTAGCCCGTTCGCACACGCTGCATTGTTATTGGGAAGCAAGAGAACCGTCCCCGTGCTTCCATATGGATAAAGTTTTCACAAAGTATGTAAATTGAGAATTTTTTTTTCATCATGGCAGGATTTAAAAAAGATTTGCCGTATATTACATAGAGGCAATCACAAAAAATTAATAGGAGGGGACACTGTGAAGAAACCGCACAAATTGTTCAGAGGAGTTGCTATGGTTTTGAGCTTGGCAATGGCCTTAGGTTTGGCCGCAGGCTGTGGAACAAATGCAACTCCAAAACCAGCAGCATCGGATAAACCGTATGCTGGAACTCAACTCCGCGTGGTATTTGCTAACCACCCTTGGGCCGATGCAATCAAAGCCCAGCTTCCAGAATTTGAACAAAAAACTGGAATCAAGGTAAATCTGGAGAACTATTTCGAAGATCAGCTTACCCAAAAGCTAACGGTTGAACTGACCTCTGGAACGACCACGATTGATGCTATGATGTTTCGCCCACTTCAAGAAGGGAAGCTTTTCGCCAAAAACGGTTGGTTGAATGATTTAACCACTTCATCCCAGAAGGATAAAATCTGGGATCTCAGTGATTTCAACAAAGGCGCGATCGGTACTGTAACCATGGATCAGAAGCTCTATGGCGTGCCGATTGTTACAGAACGAGAAATTCTCTATTATCGCAAAGACATTCTGCAACAAAACAACATAACTGTTCCGAAAACTTTAGACGAACTTCTCGCTGCAGCCAAGAAGTTGAACGATCCTAGCAAAAAACTTTATGGTTTTGTAGCTCGCGGACAACGTTCTCCTGCGGTTACTCAGTACTCTAGCTTCCTTTATAGCATGGGTGGCGACTTTGCTAAAGATGGCAAAGCAACTGTTAACAGCCCGGAAGCCATTAAAGCTTATCAAACCTATGGCGACCTACAACGTCTCTATGGGCCTCCAGGAACTCTGAACATGGCTTGGCCTCAAGCGTTTGCTGTGTTCCAACAAGGTCAGGCAGTATTCTTGCCAGATGCTGACAGCCTGTATACGAACTTAACCGACCCTAAGAAATCCACGGTCTCGGATAAAGTAGGGTTTGCTCCGTTCCCTGCAGGGGCTGCAGGTTCCAAGCCATATAATATTACCTCTTGGGCTTTAGGCCTGAACGCTAAGTCCAAAAATCAAGATGCTACCTGGGAATTCATAAAGTGGGCAACAAGCAAAGAGCAAGTTCTGAAAATGCAACAAGCTGGTAACCCTGGTGCTCGCGAATCAGTATGGAACAACCCAGAGGGACTCAAGAACTTCCCAGCGGAGTATGCCGCTACTGTTAAAGAATCAATGAAGACATCGGTTGATCATGACCGTCCGCTTGTTATCAATATTGGACCTGCCCGCGATGCTGTCGGTGGACCAATTCAAGCGGCTATCCAAGGACAAGATGTAGCGGCAGCCGCCAATGCAGCAAATACTGCTTTCCAAGCGATCTTGGACAAGGAAAAGTAAAAAAGTCTACGATCAAACACTCCTCTTTTCAATGAACGAGCCTTTCGCTTCGACGAAAGGCTCGGTTTCTCCTTTTAAATTGCACCAAGGGGGGTTCTTTATGTTTAGTCGTTGGCTTGAGCGAAATATTAGATTTGTGTTTCCCCTTCCCGCAGTCCTTTTTGTATTACTGATGATGGTGTTTCCTATTGTGTATACGTTCCGGTTGAGTTTTTATGAGTGGAGCATGTCCGCTTTAGTGCCGCCATCATGGGTAGGACTGGCGAATTATAAAACCCTATTGTTTAGTGACCCGCGCTTTATGGCGTCTATTTGGCGAACGTTTTCCTTCACCTTGGGAGCGGTGGCTGTTGAAACGGTCCTCGGAGTAGGAATAGCGCTCTTATTTAACCAAGAGTTTAAAGGCAAAGATGTTTTGAAGACCTTATTTCTCTTACCCATGATTGCGACACCGGTCGCAATAGGTCTTGTCTGGATGCTGATTTTTGAGCCAAACATTGGGTTTGCCAATAAAGTATTGCAATTCTTGCATATTCCTCCGCAACTTTGGTTGGCTTCGTCCCAACAAGTTTTAGCATCACTGGTTATAGTTGATGTGTGGCAATGGACTCCCATGATTGCTTTAGTTGTTTTGGCTGGACTATCCTCCTTGCCGACTGAACCTTATGAGGCGGCCATGGTTGATGGTGCAACACGATTCCAAGTGCTTACCAAAATTACTTTACCTCTTTTACAACCGACAATTCTGGTTGCCGTGCTCCTCAGAAGTATTGATGCCTTGAAGACCTTCGACATCATCTATGCCATGACAGGAGGAGGACCTGATTTCCATTCGGAAACCATTAACATTTATAGTTTTGTCCAAGGATTTTCGTATTTCCAGTTAGGAATGACGTCATCACTTTTAATGATCTTCTTTGTAATTGTACTTGGTATGAGTATGCTCCTGGTTTCTGCCAGGAAACGCTGGGGGGCTTAAGGTATGTCAAAACGTAGGGATCCCGTTAAATTCTTGCAAAGGCTGCTCCTCATAGCCGTTGTGCTAGGCTTCCTATTTCCTTTTTTCTGGATGATTCTAGCCTCGTTCAAGACCCAACAGCAGATTCTTTCCACTAACAATGTCTTTGTTTTTCAGCCAACATTCCAGAACTATCTGGATGTGTTTCAAGAGTACAGCTTCATGAAGTTTATTATCAACAGCTTTTTCATTGCAACAGTTTCAACGATTCTTTCATTACTGATCGGCTTACCGGCCGCTTACTCAATTGCTCGGTACCGTCAAAACAAGTTGGGACTAACCATTTTGGTCGCTCGAATTGTTCCGGGTATTACCTTCCTGATCCCCTGGTTCATTATTTTCTCCAAGTTGAATCTGGTTGATAGTTACACTTCGATGATCTTAAGTCATATGTTAGTCGGTCTACCTTTCATCGTTTGGATTATGGTTTCCTACTT
This sequence comes from Desulfosporosinus metallidurans, assembly GCF_001936615.1. GTDB lineage: Bacteria > Bacillota > Desulfitobacteriia > Desulfitobacteriales > Desulfitobacteriaceae > Desulfosporosinus > Desulfosporosinus metallidurans. The sequence continues at coordinate 50,629 of NZ_MLBF01000021.1, read as the reverse complement.
TGAAAATATTCCTTTGGAATTAGAAGAATCTGCCCGGGTGGACGGATGTACCATTCAGGGAGCATTCTGGCGAGTGGTTTTGCCGATTTCTGGGCCGGGGATTATAACCTCTTCAATTTTCTCCTTCGTTTTTTCTTGGAATAACTTCATGTTTTCTCTTGTCCTATCTGGGCAGAAAACCAAAACATTACCGATTGCTGTCTTCTCATTTCTCTCATACTCCTCAATCAATTGGGGTGGATTGATGGCTGCTGCCGTGGTTATCACACTTCCTGTTCTGATTCTGGCCCTATTTGCGCAGAAGTATATTATCAGTGGCTTAACGGCTGGAGCGGTTAAGGGGTAAATTCTGGAAAGCGAGGGGTGTACATTGTTTAAACATAGGCTCTGGCATAATGGAATTTTAGCGATTTTGCGTGGCTTTAATGAACAAGAGGCCTATGATACGGTCCAGGCTTTAATTGAAGCTGGAATTTTTACGATTGAAGTTACTTCTGATTCGCCGAATGCGTGGCGCGTTATTGATGCGCTTAAAACCAGGGAACCCCGCCTAGTGGTGGGGACAGGGACAGTTCTCGATACGGAAACCGCGCGTGAGGCGATTGAGTCTGGAGCAGATTTTCTTTTTTCCCCGGTTGTTCGTCCCGAAGTGATTCAAATCGCCCATCGCTATGGGCGAATGGCGATTCCGGGAGTGATGACTCCAACTGAGGCACTCTTAGCGATGGAAAGTGGAGCAGATATTGTTAAGCTGTTCCCAGCTGGTTCTTTGGGGGTAAACTTCCTGAAGGAATTGCGCGGTCCTTTTCCATATATTCCGTTTATCCCAACCGGAGGGATTACCGCAGAGAATGCTGCGGCCTTTATTCAGGCAGGCGCAGTCGCGGTCGGTATGGGAAGTGCCTTAGTTAAAAAGGATTGGCTGAAGACTAAAAATTATGCTGAAATTACTCGTTTGGCCAAACAAATCGGGCAAGAAATTTCGGTGGCAGTGTTATAAAACGCAAGAGGGTGAACTAGTGGGAAACTATGCCGAATTATTACAAAGTGTTACGTTGCCAAGGGTCGCCCGAATTCGCCAAACCTTCCCCGACGATCACCTCCTAGATATTCCACAGGAGATTCGTGAGGCTCTTAAACGAGAGGGAACGCTGGATCGCATTCACACGGGGGATAAAGTTGCTTTAAGCGTTGGAAGTCGGGGGATTAATAACCTTCCGCTTATCGTTCAGACCCTAGTAGCTGAGCTTCGCAAGACGGGCGCAGAAGTGACTATTATCCCAGCCATGGGAAGTCATGGCGGAGCTACGGCTGAAGGGCAACAGGAGATACTTCTCAGGTTGGGAATTGTACCAGAAGCTGTGGGTGCGGAGATCAAGTCCAACATGGACGTTAAAATGATCGGAAGGTTACAGGATGGCCTGCCAGTTTATTTAAGCGAAGATGCGCTGGAAGCGGATCATATTGTACTTCTGAACCGAATCAAGCCTCATACTGCGTTCCGCGGTCCTATCGAAAGCGGATTAGTTAAAATGTTGACGATTGGTTTGGGCAAACAAAAAGGCGCCGAGGCTTGTCATGAACGGGGATTTAAGTACATGGCCCAATATCTTATCGAGATGGGGACACTCCTTCTCGAGAAGACTAAGGTGACGTTCGGCCTAGGTATTATAGAAAATGCTTATGATCAAACTCATTCGATCACGGCCATTCCAGCAGAGCACTTACTTTCGGAAGAACCAAACTTGCTAATGTTGGCAAAAAATCTCATGCCCAGTTTGCCAGTCAAACAGCTGGACGTTTTGGTCGTTGACGAAATCGGCAAAGACATTAGTGGAGATGGAATGGATCCGAACGTTACGGGTCGTTATCCGACGCCCTATGCCCATGGTGGTCCAGAGGTCAGTAAGATGGCCCTTTTGGATCTGACGGAGCGAAGCCATGGAAATGCAAATGGAATTGGAACTGCAGATTTAGTCGCAAAAAGACTTGTGGATAAAATGGATTTGGAACAAACCTATCCCAATGCCCTAACTTCGACGGTGACTGGACCGGTGAAAATTCCCTTGACGCTGGATTCGGACTACGATGTCCTTCGGGCAGCGGTGAAGACCTGTAATGCGGACGGTCCTTCCAATGTCCGCTTGGTGAGAATCAAAAACACCTTGAGTATTGGGGAGTTTTGGGCATCAGAAGCAGTCGTGAAGGAATTATCAACTCATCTGGTGGGGTTAGAGATTGGGGAATTAGAAGAGTGGAAATTTAATGAAGCTGGGAATTTGATGAGTGAGAAGTGCAACGGATAAGGCTTCAATAAAATAAGGTAGAACTTTAAGTAAAGGTGGTGATTGACATGGGGAATTCTTCTTATGGTATGGTTGGACTCGGAAAAATGGGTGCTTTAGCCGTAGAAAATGTTTTGTCCAAAGGTTTCAAAGTAGCCGTTTTTGATGTTAATCAGGAGCAAGTAAATGAGCTTTCCAAACTAGGGGCCCAAGGTTGTCGTAGTTTAAAAGAACTAGTGGACTCTTTGGAAGCACCGCGTGTAATTTGGTTGATGGTTCCGGCGGGAGATCCTATCGAAGAGGTTTTGTTTGGGGAAAACGGTCTCAGCCAATTTCTCAGCCCTGGAGATATCGTTATTGATGGGGGGAATTCCTTTTACCGAGACTCTGTTCGCAGGTCTAAAAGGTTGGCTGAATTAGGGATACAATATTTGGATTCCGGTTCCAGCGGGGGGACGGAAGGTGCAAAAGGTGGTCTTTGTCTGATGGTCGGCGGGAATCCAGATGCCTTTGCACAAGCTAAGCCCCTTTTAGAAGTGCTTTCTGTGGGGCGGGGAGCTTGCACTTACGTGGGTGCCAGTGGGGCTGGACATTACACTAAAATGGTACATAATGCCATTGAGTACGGCATGTTACAGGCGATTGGCGAAGGTTTCGAACTTCTAGATGCCGGACCGTATGAGTTAGATCTCCAACAAATTGCTCAGTTGTGGACAAAAGGGAGTATTGTAAGTGGGCATTTAATGGATTTGGCTGAACGTGCCTTTGCCAAAGATACCGACCTCAGTAAGATTACGGGGGAAGTCGGTGGCGGAAGTACAGGAAGTTGGGCTATCGAAGAGGCTTGGAAGGTTGGGGTTCCGTTCGAAGCGATTGCTTTGTCTTATGCGGCACGCTTGCGTTCAAGGCAAAATGACACGTTTGCCGGTAAAGTAGTTGCGGCTCTGCGCAATGAATTTGGTGGCCATGCCATGGTAATAAAAGACTAAAGGGGTTGCTCTATGAACAGCTTAACATTATCAGAAGCAACCCTTGGAGTGGACATCGGGACAACGGGATGTCGCTGCGTGGCTTACTCTGATCAAGCTGAAGTGGTGACAAATGCTGAACGCCTTTATCCGACGTCGTCCCCAAAGCCTGGTTGGGCTGAGCAGGATCCGGATTTTGTGCTAGCTCAAGTCGAGGAATGTATTCGAGATGCTGTCCAGAGTGTCCAAATGGCAAACTATAGGGTAACACTAATAAGCTTTAGCGCTGTCAATCATGGGATTATTCCGTTAAGTAGGGGTGAGCCTCTTCGTCCCTGTATTATTTGGGCGGACAATCGCAGTACCTCCATCACTGAGCAGTGGCGTTTAGAGGGGCGGCAGAAAGAGTTTTATTCCAGAACCTGTTGCCCTATTCACCCTATGTATCTGCCTGGAAAATTAGTTTGGCTTGCTAAAGAAGAACCCGAAGCCTTCCAACGAGCGGAACGTTTTCTTTCTTTAAAAGAATTGCTCTTTTATCGTTGGTTTGGTCGGTTTGTGATTGATGCTTCAATCGCCTCAAGTACTGGTCTTTTTAATGTACACACATTTGATTGGGATGAAGAGATCTTAGGATTAACGGGGATAAAGCGGGAACAACTTTCCGAGGTTGTCTCTACGACAGAGGTCTTTGAAGGAATAAAACGGGAAGCCAGTGAACGTTTGGGGTTAAGCGCAGATGTTCGGGTGGTAATCGGCGCAGGGGATGGAGTTTTATCAAGTCTTGGTGCTGGAGCGTTGAGTTCTGGGGAAGTAACCGTGATGATAGGAACAAGTGGGGCGGCTCGTATCACAGTGTCTGAGCCGAGGTTGGATTCACAAGGAAGAACTTGGTGCTACTATTTAGCGCCCGGTGCGTGGGTTGTTGGGGGAGCGATCAATAATGCTGGTCTAACCCTGCAATGGGTTCGGGAAAAATGGCTAAACGGGGTCTCGTTCGAGGAGATTGAAGGTCTAGCAGCTCAGATTTCACCCGGCTCGGAGGGGCTTATGCTGTTGCCATTTCTGACGGGAGAACGTTCGCCGAACTGGGATCCTTCGATCAGGGCGGCATTGATTGGGCTTGATCTCGCCCATGGGCCAGGGCATTTTGCCCGGGCAGCTATGGAGGGGGTAGCCTATCGCCTCAAGAGCGTGTTTGAACCGATTGTCGAGCTGGCCGGAGAGGTACAGTCCGTGAGAATTGGTGGAGGCTTTGTTGTCTCGTCGACCTGGGTGCAAATTGTGGCGGACGTGCTCAATACTCCGTTGCAAATTTTAGGGGAACCCCAAGGATCCGCATTTGGGGCGGTGGTTCTCGCCTGGTTGGCGATTGGAAAAATCAAAACTCTAAACGAGTGTACGAGCTTATCTCAAATAAACAGGGTGGTTTACCCCAATCCGCAACAAGCGAAGTTTTACGGGAATCAGTACAGTCACTATAGGCAACTTTATGACCGACTCTATCGGGGAGCAGGGTCATTCTCTACTCGGTAACTGAAAATTGAAAGAAACGGACTAAAAGCATTGTTTTAGTCCGTTTCTTTTAGATAAGAGTAAAAATGCAGTTTTAAAATATTATTTTTCAAGAACAGAAGGAATACGATGGATTTTGACGAATTGCGAGCATAAAGAGAAGCTTGTATCAACAGGATACATATGTGCATATGAGATATTATAATGCCATGACCAATGAGCGACCCTATCGCAAGGCTCTGAGTGAGGGATTAGTTATTGAAGAAATTCGCAAGAACTCTGGTATACAGTTTGATCCTGACCTTGCAAAACTATTTGTTGAAAAGGTTTTAGGTAAGCCGTGGCGTGATTAATCATGTAGTTATGAATGTGGGGGGTACGAGAATGACTTCAGATAGATTCAGGGAAGGTCTGCTCGCTTCTAAGACTGTAATTCTTCCGCGCTTGAACCGCTTAAGTCCTTCCTTGGAAAGCACAGCTTTGAAAATCATGGAGGAATCCGGGGAGTTGGCCCAAGCTATTGGCAAATTCAGAGGGCTTAGTGGGGAGCGACAACGGTTGGAGGAAGAAGAAGCCATGCAAATGGTAGCACGAGAATTGGTGGACGTGGCTCAGACGGCAGTCACAATGATGTTTGTCCTGGAGGAGCAATATGGCATTGATTTGGAAGCCATTTTGAAAGAACATATAACTAAATTACGGTGTAAAGGATACTGTGATTAAGAAGGGATGGAACAGCGAGTATCGACCATTCTTTTAATTTGATGCGAGAAATATCCCAAAAGCTTCGCCTACGTTAATTAATTAAAAACCTTCTAATTTTTAAAGGAAAACTATTAAGAATGGGCGAATAATATATTAAGAGGACTAGTTTGAAGATGACACTCAAATCTAATTGAGGAGGAGTATCTCGATGGATAAGAATGACGAAATTTCATGTGCAGAATGCATTTATTGCGGTTCGACCGAAAACGTTTTTTCTTTTTGTAAAACACAGCAGACAGGGGAAAGTGACAAAAAGGTTTGTTACTGCGCCTGTCCGAATTGTGCCGATCATATTGAGAAAAATCTTAGTCCTGAAGTTCCTTGTAAAACATGCGAAATATGCGGCAAGGAGACCGATGTTTTTGCTTTTTGCTCATACGCACCAACTGAGGAGGGGCAAGCAGAAAAAGTTTGTTACTGTGTCTGTCCGGACTGTGTAGGAGAATTACAAGACAAAGTTTTCGATTATTACGATGAAGCGCTGGCAAAGGGAATGCTTTAGTCGTACAAATAACAAAAGGTTAAAGAAGTAATTTCAGCAGTGGCTCTATAATTAAGGTGCTGGTCATATTACGGATATTGGCATAGGAACTTAGCAAATTCCAAATGGCTGAGTTATTGAACGGAGGTTTTCTAATTGAAAAGAATTGCCTTGGTAACTGACAGTACGGCTGACCTTACTCAAGAAATGAAAGAGGAGTGTGATATTCATACAATTCCTCTAAAGGTGAGGTTTGGGGAAAGGGAATATTCTGACGAAGAACTCACAAGTGAAGAGTTCTACCGACTTTTAGCGGAGGAACAGGAACTACCCAAGACATCACAACCTTCTCCGGAGGAATTTGGCGGTTTATACAGTAAGTTACTAGAGGAATATCAAGAGATTATCTCCGTTCATATATCTTCGGCTCTAAGCGGTACGTTCAATGCGGCCTATCTGGCTAAAGAAAAGTTCAAAGAAAAGATCCACCTTGTAGACTCAAAAACAATAAGTCTCGGAATGGGTTTGATGATGATGGAGGCCGCGGCCAGTATCAAAGAAGGACGAGATTCGGCATGGATACTAGATAATCTCGTTAAAGCTCGAAAGAACATAGAAACTCTTTTCACCTTAAACACCTTGGAATACCTGCAAAAAGGAGGGCGGATCGGTAAAGTTCAAGGTTTCATGGGTTCCCTCTTGAATATTAAGCCCATCATCAGAGTGGGGGACGACGGCATATATCATACGTATGCCAAAGCCCACAGCCAAAAGAAGGCACTTGATAGCGTTGTACAGGCTTTTCTGGATTTGACCAAAGGTAGGAAACCTGTTCGCTTAGCTGTCGCTCACGGTGCTGCTGAACAGGTTAGTTTATACCTAAAGGAAGCATTGGAAAATGCCTTTCAGCTTCAGACGACGGTCTTTACTCACGTGGGATCAGTCATCGGTGTGCATACTGGTCCGGGAACGGTGGGTGCTGCAATTCAGTTCGAATAAAAACAGAAACACCCTTAGGAGAGCGAATCCTAAGGGTGTTTTCTAGGTTAACACTTTGTGTAGAGAAGGGTGAGGGTATATGGGCTATTTGACTTTAATAGTTGCTTTCGGGATTGTCTTATTATTCGGCTTTTGGTCAGGGAGAAAGCGTCTCAAGTTAAAGAGGAGACAGAAACAAAAAGGCTCAAAGGGGTCTTCTTCTGGACCTGAGAGACTGACTAAATTACGCAGGGTCAAATAATAAGTGAGAGGATTTTTATGAGGAGGATCTTTAGTAATTTTGATAGCAGCCAACTAAAGGCTTAACTTCATTTTCCCAAAGTGTTTGTACAGTGGCCTGATTTAGGTAGGGTTTTTTCATCATGGATTTTAGGAACTCTTCTTGTTGCGCTGAATTATTATAATTAGAAATCTGGGTCAAAGCGTATTGAGCAAAGTCTCTAACTAGGAAGTTAAAGATTTCGTCGAGCAAAGCAGATGAAATGGGATGAAGTTTAGAATTTTCCAAGATTAATTGGGCGTAAACAATTAAGGTAAACATTTCCCCTAACGCGAGCATATAGTCAATATTTTTCATCTGTTCCGGGTTGGGACTGGCTTGTTCTAAGAAGGAACGGAACAGTTCTACTTGTTCTTTGAAGATCATGACATTGGGAGTTTGTACTCCTTCGTAGGCTAAATGGTAGTCAGGGAAACGGACAGAAGCAAGTTTGCCAGCTTTCTGACGGAAAAGATAGGAGTCGTCTGCGGGGTCATCGCGTTTGGGGATGACAGGGTATTCCACCGGATTAAAGAAGTAATTGTTGATAAACTTAATAACGAGGGCAATGTTAACGTGGGTTGTGCCTTCCAAACGGGGGATCATGCCGATGTCTCGGATAGCGGTCTCAAAATAGGTGTCTTGTTCAAACCCTTTGGCGGCAATGGCGTCAAGGAGCATTTCGATGATTTTCATTCCCTGAGTTGTTACTTTCATCTTTTGGATAGGGTTAAAAAGTAAGTAGCGTCTGTCTGCATCCGTTGCAGAACGGAAATAATCTAAACTTCTTAAAGCATACAGTTTCATGGCAATCAAGCGGGCATAGGACTCTGTGAAGATTTTCTGGATATGCGGAAAATCAGTTACTTTTTTACCATACAATTCCCGGTTGGAAGCATGATTCAAAGCTTCATAATAAGCATGGGTACAGATCCCTACGGATGCAAAGCCTAATTGAAATTTCCCAATATTGACGGAAGAAAGAGCAGAATCCCACGCTAAGGGTCCACTGGAAAGAATATCATCAGGAGTGATGGGATATTCAATAAGTTCATAATCTCCGACATAGGCAGCACGGACCCCGGAAGTTGAGATTTTCTTAATTAATTTATAGTTGCGATGTTGGCTGTCGACGACAAAAAAGACGTAATCTTGAGTATCTTTATATCTTGCGAAGGTTGAAATAAGTGCAGCTTTATTGGCATTGCCAATGTAGTATTTCCCACCGTTTGCTAGGTAGTTGCCATCGCTAGTTTGAGATAATGCCATTTCATTACTGTAGAGGTCGGCGCCATGGGTCTTCTCGGATAAGCCGAAAGCAAAAATTCCTCCCTCTTTAAGCTTCTCGGCCGTTAAGTGTTTGGCTTTCTCGTTATCTCCCATCCAAATTGGCCCGAGTCCGAGAATGCTAACCTGATAGGTGTATTGAAAAGATAGTGAATAAAAGGCACTAATTTCGTTGAATTCACAGACGCGGCTTAGATCAAAACGTGAGCCGGGGGCACCATAACCGGTGGGGGTTAAAAGTGTGGCAAAAATAGCTTCTTTTTTAATAAATTTTAGAAAATCAGTATACCATCGACTCGCCTGGTCGTCCTCTTTAATGCTTTCGAGACCCTTGTCCTCGAAAAATCGGATGGTCTTTTCCATTAATACCTTAGATTGAAAATCTACTTGCGGACTTTCATACTTTTGTGGATTGAGTAATAGAGACATGAAACCACACCTTTCTTTTCTCTCCGATTTATGAATGACCATTCATAAACATGTTGTCTTAATTATCTCATAAATCTGGAGAAAGTAAAGAGAAGGTTTTTTATGATTTGCATTGGATGTTCAGACAGTTAGATAATTACAGCTTCCTAAAGTCTTGATCAAGTAAAATGTCCGTTTTATGGCCAGTCAAAGTGAAGCAGAATTATTGACTGATGTTTATTATATACTTGCTTTGGGGCGTGGGGCTCTATACCAAGGAAAAATCATAGAACTCAGAGAATCAGGACAAACTTAGTTCAACTAGCAGAGTTCATGAGCACATTGAATAATAGGATATATGGGGGATTTATGGATAATAAAGAATACCAACTGGCTACTTTTGCAGGAGGATGCTTCTGGTGCATGGTGAAACCTTTTGAGGCATTGCCGGGTATTATTAAAGTGATCTCAGGCTATACGGGGGGAACACTTGAAAATCCGACGTATGAGGACGTCTGTTCTAAGGCGACAGGGCATTATGAGGCCGTGCAGATTACCTTTGATTCGGACCTTTTTCCGTATAAAAAGTTGTTGGAGATTTACTGGCAGCAGATTGATCCGACAAATCCGGGAGGGCAGTTTTTTGATCGCGGCAAATCCTATCAAACTGCCATATTTTATCATAGCCAGGAACAGTACAATGAAGCATGGGAGTCCAAAAAGGCCCTTGAAGAAAGCGGAAGATTTGATGATCCGATCGTGACGGAAATTCTGCCTGCTGAAACTTTTTATCCAGCTGAAGAATACCATCAGGACTATCATAAGAAAAATCCTTTAAGATATCGTGCATACCGCCAAGGATCGGGTAAGGATGCCTTCTTAAAAAAATACTGGAGCAAAGAAAAAGAGAAAGAGCTTTTAAAATCAAAACTGACACAGGTACAATATGAAGTAACTCAAAATAAGGATACCGAACCAGCTTTTAACAATGAATACTGGGATAATCAAAAGGAAGGTATCTATGTTGACGTAATATCAGGTGAGCCTCTTTTCAGTTCCAAGGATAAATTTGATTCTGGTTGTGGTTGGCCAAGTTTCTCTAAACCTCTTACACCTGAGAGAGTTAATGAAAAGCTTGATCTGAGCCATTTCATGCACAGGACAGAAGTTATAAGTACTAAGTCGGAAGCACATCTTGGACATGTTTTTAACGACGGGCCTGCTCCTGGAGGCTTGCGCTATTGCATTAATTCTGCTGCCCTGCGTTTTGTTCCAAAAGGTGAACTCGATAAAGAGGGTTATAGAGAATACTATCGTTTGTTTAAAAACGATGGAAACTAATTCATCAGAGTGGATTATTCTTATTAATCACAGACAAACTGACTAATATAGAGTAAACTATGAATATAGAAAATATTCAGTAAAAATTGTTAAGAGTTCATACATCGCTAGGAACATGACTGAAAAGGATGTGAAGAAATTTCTCTGAATATTATCTAAAGGAGAGGTGAATTATGGAAGAACTATTGAAACAAAAAGGCTTTTCTAGAATTTTGTTTGATACTATTCCTCAGTTGGCCTTAGTACTTGATCCTATGTGGCGGGTTCATGCGTTGAATCAAGCGGCAAGAGCTTTGGGAGAGTGTGCCGTGAGGAAAATTCAAGGTGAGCGATGCGGTGATGTGATAGGATGTGTTCATCATCAGGATGACCCGCGGGGGTGCGGGTTTGGTCCGTCGTGCATTACCTGTATTGCTAAGAACATAGCGCTTGAAGCGATCGAAGGGATGGAAGCCCGTCACGCCAAAGGGAAGTTAGAATTTCAGACGGGAAGAGTGATGCCTGTCCTTGCGAGTGCTTCGCCCTTCGAATATAAACATCAGAAATATGCTGTGATTATCATTGAGGATATTTCCCTAATTACAGAGTTGCAGGGCCTTATTCCCATATGTGCATCTTGTAAAAAAATACGGGATGATAATGGATACTGGAACCGTGTGGAAAATTATATTGAAGAACATTCTGAAGCAGAATTCACACATGATATCTGTCCAGAATGTTCCAAGGAATTATATTCTAAGATGCAAGAAAGATCGAATAATAGAAATAAGAAAATGTCAATTTGAACCTCACTTATGAAGGCTTGTTGTAAGTTTGAAAAACCTCCCCTGTAAAAAAACAGGAGAGGTTTTTGTTTACCAATTATTACGTGGCATGGACTGGAAGCATTCTCGACAATACACTGGTTTATCACCGGATGGCCGAAATGGAACTGTCGTCTCTCTTCCACACGAAGCACAGATGGCGGGAAACATTTCGCGTTCTTGACGTGTGTTATAACCACCAGAAGTCCGAGATTGAGCCTTTTTCGCTGCACGGCATTGGGGGCATCTCCCGGGTTCGTTTGTAAATCCCTTCTCAGCGAAGAATTCTTGTTCTGATGCAGAGAAGACAAATTCCTGACCACAGTCCCTACAAGTTAAAATCTTGTCACTGAACATAATAAACACCTCTTCGTTTAGTTATGGATTATCAGCCATTGCTCTGCAATGATCATTTAGAGTATAACCACTGTTTGCAACTTCTATTAATGCAATCTTGGGAGTGATAAATTTCAAAATAAGAATCCCGCTGAAGTCTTCAACGGGTTAGGGGTTAATTCTACTAGTTGGAAAAGTTATGCAAGTGATGGTGAAAGTGGTTCACTTTTTGATCTTGAATAGTTTCGAGGCGTACTTCTGATTCAGGTAGTAGGCTTAATCCACCCAAAAGTGCGAGATTACAGAAAAGAAGCGGACCAAGTAAGGGATTTCGATACATAATTCTAGCCCAGACGATGGTCTGGGTTCCAGCTAGATCTCCAATGAGATGGAATCCAAATCCCAATATACCTACTAACAGATTAAGTGCTAAAATTGAAAGGCATATATAAGTTTCCTTTGGATTCGCTTGACCATAAGCCATATAAAAACAGGTTAAAGTGGCCAGTGTTCCCGAAACTAAAGGAATCAGGGTATAGGTCGGGACAAAGCCGAGGCGGGCATGGTCTAAGAACGCCGCCATAACTGCGCCTAGGAAACCTAGGCCTACGAGCACAAGCAGTTTAGACCGCCGTGTTGTTCCATGATAGTGCGCACTTGCTAAAGCGTAACAAGAAATTCCCGCAAAGGCGATTGGGGCGGCTATGGGGGAGCCTGCTACTAGAAGACGGTTATAACTCTCATGGCTAGAGGTAGCATTCCCGGTTAAATGAAACAAAGTACCCACGACACCGACGACAACCCCCACCCACATGACGGTTTGAAATGTTCGTTTTACAACAACACTATGGTTGAATACAAGCTGAGCAAGAACTGCTAAAACTGCGAGAGGGGTGAAAATCAAGGGAATAACTTCCCAGCGAAAAAAGTCGTTTTGCGAGTGAGCAATTAAGACATCAACGCCAGTCAATAGGAAGTTTAAGCCCATGAAGCCCAGCAAAATGGTAGTTTTATAAGGAACAAAGTTTAGTCGATTTAGCCGATTTATCATATCCGATCCTCCTAGTGTTTGGCTTTCAGTTCATCGGCTTTAGACTGAAGCTCGACCAAAGCTTTTTGCTGCTCATATATTCCGTGCCAGTTTACATAGTCTGCACCGCCCATCACGGCTCCATAGCGAGCCCTTCGGCCTTCGTGGTGCCAGAGTTCAAAATAAACGAAATCGAGCGGGTTGGACAACGGCTTAGTTCCTAGCAACCCTGTATTTCGTAGGTCGTCAACAATTGCTTTACCCTTCGTTACATTTTGATTTGTAATGTTAATGTTCTTCTCCGCTTTAGCCTGCTCATTTTTGATGAAGGTTTGGGTATGGCAATTTGCGCAGATGGCGTTAAGAGTTTCGCGGTTCTTATCTCCATTTTCGCGGACCTTGGCAATTTCGGGTTGTAGGCTCCATTTGAGACGGTCTCCTACGTTATGGGTTCCCTTGACGCTGCCAAACGCGGACATATGACAGGTGGCACAAGTGGGTGCTGGGAAATCTTTTACAGTTAAGGTTCCTGAAGGGGCCTCCATGTTAAATTTCTCTTTATTTGCTTGGTAGTAAGCGCCGTGCGCGGACTCATTGTATATTTCAATTTGAGGGTGATCAGGACCTAAGTGGCATTGACCACAGGTTTCTGGTTGGCGGGCCTGGGCCACGTCAAACGTGTGTCGAAGATGGCACTTAGTACAATCTCCAAAGCTTCCATCTTGGTTCTTTTGACCAATCGCATGACAGACCTCGCAGGACTGGGAGCTGGCATCTTTGCCGATAAGATTGAAAACTGGATTAGCGTTACCCGTATTTAATGGCTGCCCCTTAGCATCAAGTAAATGGTACTTGGCGAGTTCTTCTGGGGTGAAATTTTTCGCGCCTTCCACAGAATACCAAGATTTGGCGGCATGGTTACTGTCCTCAAATTGCTTCACTTCGTCTTTATGGCATTGAGCGCAATTTTTGGGAGTCGGCGCCGCAACGAGGGCTACGTTATAATGTTCTTTTGTTAAAGTTTCTTGTCCTGAGACTGGTTTGTGGCAATCAAGACACTGGACTCCTCGCCCCGAATGTTTGCTGTCATGAAATTGTTGTACTATTCCAGGGTTATCTTTTTGGTGGCATTCCACACATGCTTTGTTTTCTCCGAGAGTTGCGGCACTTAACGTGGGTAAACTAGTACTTAATCCTTTAGGTCCAATGACAAAATGATAGGTCAAGAACAATAAAGCAACTATTAGGATCGTACCGATTCCCAAAATGGCAACCATGCGTCGTGTTTTCCGCATCTAGATCTGAGCCTCCTCCTCAAAAGCATTTTTGTGTTTTTAGAGATGTTTTTAGGTTTGTTTCTGCCTATTTATGTATAAATCCCAAAGAACATTTATTATAACATTATTGCAAATTTTTTGGTTTCATAATGTGATTTATATCACGAAAAGAAAATTAAATTGTATCGCTTTCGATTTCCTTTGAGAATGCTTTTAATCTGGATTATACGTCGACGCGAAATAAAAATCCCGCTGAATTGGTTTCACGGGATAGGGTTTAGACATCTCAGTTTCTATTTATAGGTATCAAGAATTCCTGTGTAACAGTTAACCATTTTGTAAGAAGGTATTTCGACTTTATAAAATCATGCATATTACCGTAAATTCGTTTTTTTTCAAGGTCACCCATACGTAAATCATAAAGCATTAGGGTTAACGTGTAATAGACAGATTCTAATTCGCTTAACTCCTCAGCGGTCAAACCATGGGGTAAGATTATAGGATTATGATGAAATGGCTCAGAAATGCACGTTCTATAGATGGTGAGTATTTGGTTGATTTCTTGAATTGTGGTAAAGTTCAAGTTCGACACGCCGTAACACCCCCGAAACAATGTTAAAACATTGTACGGGCTATTTTAAAAATTTAGAACTAAAATATATTTGCTCTCCATATTGGTAATAATATGTAAGCGACACTATTTGGAACCGAAATTCCTGAGTAGAGATAAAGGAATACCTAGAATTTCATCGAATACTAAGTTGCAGAGCTAAAAGTAATTGAAGAAATTCATTGAGGAGAGTTTAAATGGAAAGACCGCCGAGTAATCCGAGTCGTATGGTCGTTATTGAAAACAAAAGTAGTGGTGAGCGTTTTCTAGTTGATCTTCTAAAGGGTCAAACCTATGACAAAGAACAATACACGAAGATCACTTATGAAGTTCCGCTTAAGAAGGAATTCTGGGATTTACCACGCTTAACTAAGACAAAGTAGGAAAATTTAATATTGTATTAAAAAGTGTAAAGACATCTGTAATTCTACAGGTGTCCTTACATTTTTGTTTAAAATCAACTGCGGAAGAGCAATGCCTCTAAGGAGTTCTGTTCGCGCTACCCTTTTATATCTGTGTTAGCAGGAGCAGGAGCCCCAGCGAGCTTTGCCAATAGCTTGGTGATGCCATAAATACCAACAATAAAGATAGCCCCGCCGATCAGTTCGATGGCTATCCATTGATACACATTTGTGACTGGTACCGTCGCAGCTATAGCTTTGTCAGTCGCACCTTTCATTGCGGCGATCGCAGCAGGATTACCTCCTGCAGCAACAACTCCGTTCGCGTATCCAGCAACAGTTTTTGCAGCTACTGCAGCAGCAGTATTTCCACCAGATACCGCAGCCGCCACAGTGAAGCACATAAAGGCGTAGTTATTGAATACCCAAGGGATGATATCTTTTAAGAAAACGATTGCAGCGACAAACAAAGCTACATAGATTAGCTTGGATTGAAACATGGCTTCTACGGTATGAGGGTCAGTGTATTTTGCCATGTCCCCTCCAAAGAGAGGAACTGTTACATCAAACCAATATACTATTAGGATAAGGTTGAACATTCCGAAGGCGCTTCCTAACAGTATTGAGGGAGCTTCTTTGATGTTCATGTGGGCCATAAAGAAAAAAATCATAACCATAAATGCTGGCCAAGTAGCTAAGTGCATAGGCTCAAGGATTAATTCACCTGCCATAATGAGTACTAGTAATAAAGCTAAAAAAATAAAGTTCAGTTTATTAAAGACACTCGAGATAGACGCCATTTGCTCATCCTCCTTCATTTTTTTAAGTTACTTGGATTTGAAAAGTTAAGCCCCCTCTCTTTTCTGCTGGTATGCCATCCAAATCACATTCCAGCCAAATAATTGATACTTGATTACCAATAAACAAAATATGCAACTTTGATGCCAGAATTATTCAAATATTCCAAAATAGACAATCATGTCAACACATTTGCCTCTCAATGCGATTTCCGTGATCAGTGTGCATAAGATTCGTGAAGTGGAGATATTTGCCGGATTGAGATTTTTTGTTTCAATTGTATACAAAGTGTATACTTGTTACACGTAAAATCACTGATGATGTCGTAAACTTTAAAGTCTAAAAACTGTTCTTTGGAGGGTGGATAATATACGGGTTCAATAGTTTGGCATATAAATTTTAAATATTCAGTAAACAATACGTGGTTTACTTTACAAATTATCTCACCTTGGTAGGCCTATCTATCCTTGGTACAATTTTCTTGGATGAAATTGGGGCCATGAGCCTGACTATGCAAGCTAAATTATTACGAGTATTGCAAGAAAAGGAGTTTGATCGGGTAGGTGGTACTAAGACCGTCAAAGTCGATGTCCGAGTAATCGCGGCAACTAACCGAGATCTGAAAAGTATGATCGAAAAAGAGACGTTTCGGCAGGACCTGTATTATCGGTTGAATATCGTTCCTCTCCATTTGCCCCCGCTACGCGAGCGCAAAGATGACTTATTGGCGGGCCATTGAAATTCATCATTTGCCTGCGCACATAATCCCTATCCATGAAGATTGCCAAAGTGATGAGGACAAGCCTTACGACGTAAAGGAAATCTTGGGTAGGGTGGAAAAGGAGCTGATTTTGTCAGCTCTGGCCACTTATAATAATCGTACTAACGCTATGAAGGCATTAGGGATTTCTAGGCGAGCTTTTTATGACAAATTACGTAGATATGGTATAGAAGTGTAGGGACCACAATATAAGACATCTTAGATTAGTTGTATATTTTGTATACTGGGATTTTGCTAGGAAAACGCGTTTTGTATTAATTTTATACAAGTGTTAGAAACCCTCTCTAGGTTGGTTTACCAGTCTGGAGGGTTTTTTTGTTTTTTATATAGCTGGCATGATTCTTGCTAATAATTACATAAGTTTGAATATTTAAAATAGCCAGGCGAATAGCTCTAATGCGATCCGAGCCTACTTGGGGGGATTAATACTTAAGCCGACACGTTTATCAAGGCTTAGGATAAGGGTAAACGGGGAGGGTCATAAGAAGAAATGAGTCGAAAGCTCGGAAGTTTTAGTCAGCGAGAAAACTGGGAGTAGAGTATGAGTGATCAGTTGTTTACTGAATTGTTACCGAAACTCATTTTCATTTGGATCATGCCTTCGGCAACAAGTTTTTTCCTCATGCCCAGATTTGGGCCCACGCGTTTGATGCTCCCGCTTTGCGATCTCCCGAACAATTTAAGGCATACACTGGATTTCCGGGGACGCAGGATTATTTCGACAAAATGAATTTTTCAGGGGGCCCACTAGGTCGAGATGTGGACAGAGAATTGGTGGACGGGGAAGTCTTAGATTTTGGGGAAGGTCTATATTAGACCAAATCAAAAGTATAAGGCCTATGATTGAGAATTATCAACTCTGGTGTACGTTGAAGAAAAGGGCTAGTAAGAACGTAAGGCCGAAAATCCAACCAAAGATATTTAGAGAATTATACTTAGTTGGGTTCTATTCAACTATTGCGAAGAATTGAGGGGAATTTGAATGGCAAAAGCATGTGCATCAATCGTGAAAGTAACGGATGTCTACGAGTCTCTTCAGGTGAGTTTGAGATTATGCGATGGGCTATCGGACCTAAACACGAATGACAGAATCCTGATTAAGCCAAATATTGTCAGTTGGGATTTTGACTTACCATTTCCACCCTATGGCGTGGTTACCACAAGTGCTGTGATCGGCGCCTTAGTTCGCATTTTGGCTGAAAATGGCTTTAGAGATTTGACCATTGGTGAAGGCTCCCTTCCGAAGTTAAAACCTCAAGGGGCGGCTGTTTATGAAGCTTTGGGATATAAAAAATTGCAAGAACGCTATGGAGTTAAATTGGTGGACTTTAACCAGGAAGAGTTTGTACCAACAGACTATGGGAACGGATTTGTGCTAGACATTGCCAAGCAAGCTTTGGAAGCGGACAAGATAATTAACGTTCCGGTGTTAAAGACCCATAATCAAGCCAAAGTGTCTTTAGGTATCAAAAACCTTAAAGGATGTCTCAACAAAAAATCCAAACAATTCTGCCATGGAGTGGGCGACGAGGAACTTAGTCTTACGTTCCCTCGCATCATTGAAAAACTACCAGTGGCTTTGACCATCATCGATGGCCTTTATACCCTGGAAAAAGGCCCTGGTCCAACCGGAAAAGCTTTTAGAAAGGATTTGCTGATAGCTTCCCGTGATCCATTTGCCTGCGACCTTGTGGGGGCCGCCATCCTCGGTTATCCAGCGAAGGAAGTGGAACATCTGACCAATTATGCCAAAGGCCACGGGTACAGTTTAGAGCTGGCAGATTACGAGGTGAAAGGGGAGAGGGTTGAGGACCATCAGGAATTTATAGACTATGATTTTGAGTGGTCGGAAGATGATACGGGTCCTGCTGGGTTTAATAAGCGGGGCATCACTGGGCTTGCGATCCGCAAGTATGATAGTAGCTTGTGTACGGGCTGTTCGGTTCAATTTAATCCCTTGTTGATCCTTCTCTCCTCGGCTTTTAAAGGGGAACCTTTCCCTAACGTTGAGGTAGTAAGCGGCAAGCAGCAGTTAGCTTCCCCTGGTTTTGACAATTCAGTACTCTTTGGTAAATGCGCTTGTCATTCAAATAAGACTAACCCCAATATTAAAAAGTCCATTTCACTTTGGGGATGTCCGCCTGATCTTGCAAAACTCGTCGAGGTTTTTGCTAAAGAGGGAATCGAGTGCGATTACAACGAGTATGTGCGGTTCCGTAATTACTTGTTTGATCGATATAAGAAGAATGATAGTTTCAACCTTGCCGACTGGTCAGTGAACTAGGTTGACCCAATTGAGGAGGTGATTTGGCTAGGTAATAAGAGTGCGATGTTAGCAAGATATGATTTGAGGATTGAGACGCTAAAGTTAGCGTATCGATAAGCGATAAGGAGGAAAATGAAGTGTCCAATTGGGTAAAAGAATACCAAAGTAAGCTTGTTTCCCCTGAGAAAGCAGTGAGCGTCGTTAAGAACGGGGATTGGATTCAGTATTCATTTGCGGCAAACACCTTGCCGGTTCTAGACCCTGCCTTAGCTAAACGTATCCCTGATCTTCATGATATTGTAATTGTTAACGGAATCTCGACACGTCCACATGCCGTGTATAAAGCAGATCCTACAGGGGTACATAGTATTTGGAATTCCACTCACCTCACGGCTATTGATCGTATGTATGCGAAAACAAGGAAAGTATTTTATACTCCTTTGAAATACTCCGAAGCCCCGCGCTATGTTCGCGAGAATTCTGCCCCCGATATCTTGATGATTCAAGTAGCCCCTATGGATAAACACGGATATTTTAATATGGGACCTACCATTACCCATTATCGCGCCGCTGCTGACATGGCCAAAACTATCATTGTTGAAGTCAATGAGGATATGCCTTATGCCCAAGGTGGGTACGGAAATAATCTTCATATTTCTGAAATCACATACATTGTTGAAGGTGGACATACCGGTATGCCGCAGATTGCTAATGAAGAACCTGAGGAAGTAGATCGAAAAATTGCGGAATTTGTTCTCAGGGACATCAGAGATGGAGATTGTCTTCAACTTGGAATTGGCGCAATGCCAAACGCCTTGGGGCAAATGATTGCTCAGTCTGATTTAAAAGATTTAGGGGTTCATACGGAGATGCTGTGTGATAGTATAGTAGATATGGTGGAAGCTGGACGAATCACCGGAATGAAGAAACAAATCGATCAAGGGCGAATGGCCTATACTTTCGCCGCGGGATCACAAAAACTTTATGACTTTATAGATAACAACCCGCAATGTGCAGGCTATCCGGTGGATTATACTAATGATCGAGTGATTGCCTGTCGAAATGATAACGTAGTATCGATTAATAATGCTATCGAAATCGATCTTACCGGCCAAGTATGTTCGGAATCGAAAGGAACTCATATGATCAGCGGGGCAGGCGGGCAATTGGATTTTGTAGATATAGCTTATAATTCCAAGGGCGGAAGAAGTTTTATGTGTATCGCTTCAACTTATACCGATTCGAATGGAAAAGTACATTCCCGCATTAATCCAGTGTTAACGTTGGGGGCGGTGGTTACGGATACCCGTTCAACAATTCAATATGTTGCGACAGAGTATGGGATGGTCAATCTTAAAGGGCAATCGACTTGGCAACGGGCGGAGAGATTAATTAGTATTGCCCATCCGGATTTTCGAGACGAATTAATTCGAGAAGCTAAAAAATTAGACCTTTTGCGGTAAAGGAACAACACCAAACGAAAGAGGATACATACAAAAAGGCTATAGTCCGGTTTTGATATAGCCTTTTTGGACTTTGTGGCTACATTGTTACTTTCCAAGTCACAAACATTACTGAGAAAATAAGTACCGGGGAAAAGATAAAAACAGAGAACAGTATGAAATGGAGTAGTGAATCAGATAATGTGTAAAAGCAGGGAATGTAAGGCAAATTATTGCCGATGTGAAGCGTGCTTTGAAAGTGCAAGTTGCAATTACTGGACGGTGGACATTTGTCGGTGGAAAAAATCATGTCTACTTCAGATATTCGACATGGTGTTGTGAGATCTATTTTTACTGGTATTGTTAGAAGTCCCTCTCAATAAAGGAGTCCACACGCTCTTGCCCGTGAAAAGGTGTAGATCCCTGCAGGATGGATTCTTTAGGCCGATAGTTTTAATGAAACTCCTTAATATAACCGACCCGGAGTTCTCAGGATCAAGTTCTACAGGAGAGAAGAGCAATTAGGTTCTAAAGCAATTAGAAAGAGGAATGGGCTTATGGAAAATAATGACAAATTTATTAAGCTTAGCAATGATCAAATTTTTGATATAATAGGGAATATTGCATCTTTATTTCATAGGGTAATACCGATAGAAAATACGATTGCAGTAACTGATAATGAGAAATTCATGTTTCACTTTGCTGGTGCAGAATCTGCGGCTACAGTATCTAATTTGGTTGGGAAACCTTTCCCCAAATCAGGAAATATTCCTCTTACATTACAAACAGGTACTCAACAAATCGGCTTAATACCGAAAGAGATCTATGGAGTAGCGTTTAAATCTTCAACGATACCCCTTAAGGATTATGAAGGTAATATTATAGGAGCTTTATCTCTTGCACTGAGCTTAAAAAATCAGGACGCATTACAAGAAGCTATTGAAAATATTTCATCTTCAGCAGAACAGCTTAATGCTACAACGGATGAAATATCATCCTCTGCGGTGCATCTGTCAACTAATGTATCAGAGGTTTTAGATGAAACTCAAGAGATAGTACAATTGATCGCGCAAACTGATCATATTTTGGATTTTATAAATCATGT
The DNA here is from genome assembly GCF_001936615.1 of Desulfosporosinus metallidurans. GTDB lineage: Bacteria > Bacillota > Desulfitobacteriia > Desulfitobacteriales > Desulfitobacteriaceae > Desulfosporosinus > Desulfosporosinus metallidurans. Next base: position 29,472 of record NZ_MLBF01000021.1, on the reverse strand, counting down.
AGCCTCAAATTCAAGACTCCTAGGACTCAATGCTGCCATTGAGGCGGCAAGGGCTGGCCAATTTGGGAGAGGTTTTGCTGTTGTGGCGGATGAGATCCGTAAGATGGCGGAGAATAGTGCGAAATCAGTCGATGATACAAAAAAGCTTATATCTTCTATTAATAATAAAGTTGGTCATCTTCTGAAAAAAATTCAAGAATTATCGGATGTCGCTTTAACCCAGGCCGCAGCAACTCAAGAAATCGCTGCCTGCCTTCAGAATTTTGAATCGAGTACTCAAACTGTTCAAAGAATATCTAAAATTATTTAATGTACTTCCAGTTTACCGACGTTGTCGCGATGAAGAGTTAAAGCATCTTCTCGTAGTGTTCCCATAAAACTAATCCTCCTTTTATGTTAGTTATTTCCTTCTTTTCGTTCGTAATTTGTCGAAAAAAACTGTACAATATTGTACTTTTGAACATGCATAGAATAAAATTATTTGCGGAAACCAGCGATCAAGAGCAAATTTGTTGGTTTCACGGTTTAAGTCTGCGAGGTTCGTGGTCAATGCTATGTCCTTTGGACAGGCGCGGACACAGTTTTGGGCATTTCCGCAGTCAGCAATCCCACCCTCGTCCTGGTATGATCCACGGTGAACAGAAAATTACTTATCATCGACAACTTTTAGTAGGGGAGAGTTTTATGTGTAAGCGGCGCGTTAAAGATGTCTATGAACGCAGCGGCAAGCTTGGAAAGATGACATTTGTGGTACTTGAGTCGACAGGTCACGATTTGGCTGGCAACTTAGTGTTTTCAAGCAGTTCCACGTTGATTGCCCCAGTATTTTGGCATATTGAAAATGGAATAAGGCATGCGCCTTTGGTTTGGTGCATGCCAAACTTTCTTTAATCACAATTACAGAATTGTTGACTTTCCTTAAAGTCGTTCCAGTACACAGCGCACTAGCCCAAAAAGAATGGCACGTTTTTTGCATTAAATATTAAGTGTTATTCAGGAAAACGGAATTGTTTGGTGAACATTCTAATTTTAAGCAGAAACATTGTAGTAGTACAAGAGGGGAGAGATTTGGACAGTGAAAATGTTCGAATACATGGGAAAGGAAATTTTCGCCAAGTTCGGACTTCCAGTGCCAAAGGGGAGAATGGTTAGCGACCCAGATGACGCTGCCCAAGTAGCAAGAGAAATTGGTGGTCCCGTAGTAATTAAGTCTCAGGTTTTGTCTGGTAAGAGGGGTAAAGCTGGTGGCATAAAATTTGCCGATAATCCAGAAGAAGCAAGAGTCGCAGCTCAGGAACTATTCGGTATGACTATCCAGGGCCAGCCGGTTGACATTCTCCTTGTGGAAGAAAAATTACAAATCGACAAGGAACTTTATCTCTCCATCACCATAGATGCTGCAGCTAAAAAACCTGTGCTCATCGCATCGTCCCATGGCGGTATGGATATTGAAGAAGTTGCTGAAGATTATATTATTAAAAGACATATTGATGTTGAATTGGGCATGCAAGGTTTCATCGCCAGTGATGTCGTAAGAAGAATGGGCATTGCTTTGAACTGTCTCCAAGGCAAAGAACTGGTAGCGATTATTAAGACCTTATACAAAGTATTTACCCAGAAAGATGCGGAACTGGTTGAAATTAATCCACTGGTGATCAGCGGTGATAATGTCATAGCAGCTGACTCCAAGGTAACCATAGACGACGAGGCGCTCTATCGCCAATTAGATCTTCCGCGGGTGGAAGAACGTACTATCATCGAAAAAGCGGCTCATGATCTCGGTCTTTCCTTTGTAGAATTGGACGGGGACATTGGTGTGATGGCCAACGGTGCTGGCATCACCATGGGCACACTGGATACGCTTACCTATTTCGGCGGGAAACCTGCAAACTTCCTTGATGCCGGTGGCGGGACGGGCGAAGAAGGCACGGCCAAGGCACTTGAACTCATCTTGTCTAGAAATCCCAAGTCTATCATCATAAATATATTTGGTGGAATTACCCGTTGTGATGATGTTGCAAGGGCGTTCGCGTCCGTTAAGAAGAATATAGGCATCCCGGTTCCTGTGGTTATCCGTTTGGTGGGTACAAACCAGGAAGCCGGACGAGCTATTTTAAAGGAAGTTGGCATTGAGGCATATGATTTCATGCAGGATGCTATCAAAAAGGCTGTTGAGTTAGCAAAATAGAGAAAACAACTATTAGTTTTAGAGTATTTATAAGTTATGGCAAGGAGGACTAGTAAATTGGCCATTATAATTGATGAAAACACTAATGTAGTGGTTCAAGGCATATCCGGCAAACAGGGTCATTTCCATACAAAGCAAATGTTGGCTTACGGCACCAAAATTGTCGCTGGCACCTCACCAGGCAAAGGTGGAACCACCATTGAAGGTATACCCGTATATGATAGTGTTCGTGCGGCCTGTGAGGATTACCGGATTGATGCCTCCGTCATCTTTATACCAGCCTCAATTGCAAAAGATGCTGCCTTGGAAGCTTTGGAAGCCGGTATAAAGGTGGTTGTGGTAGTTACCGAGCACATTCCAGTACATGATGAAATGGCAATTGTCGCTTATGCAAAACGTGTAAACGCCGTGGTTATCGGTCCGAATACATTTGGTATCGTGTCTTCTGGCAAATGTAAGATAGGTATTCCACCAAATCAGTTTTTTCTCCCTGGATCTGTGGGCGTTGTGGCTCGCTCTGGAACCTTGACCTACGAAATCGTCGGGAATCTTACCGCTCAGGGCATCGGTCAGTCTACAGTAGTGGGAATGGGAGGGGACCGGGTGGTGGGTCTTACCTTTGTGGATGTTTTAAGGGAGTTTGAGCAAGATCCGGAAACAAAGGTGGTTGTTTTAATCGGAGAAATTGGCGGCAACGCAGAGGAAGAGGCCTCTCAATATATTGAAAAAATGACCAAGCCGGTGGTAGCGTATATAGCCGGAAAAAGTGCACCTCCGGGAAAGCGGATGGGACACGCGGGAGCGATTATTGAACGGGGAAATGGAACCTATGAGGGCAAAGTGAATGCCTTGACTTTAGTGGGTGCCAGAGTGGCAGAGCTGCCCTTTGAAGTTCCCGGAATAGTAAAGGAAATTTTTAACAAGTGTTAGTGTTTCAATAATAGTCCTAATTTTAATTAATTAGGACTATTTGTTTTGGCAACATTATTACGGGTTCAAATAGGGTAAAGATGGCATAAGTAAGACTAACTGTGGCATACAGCCACAAGGATCGTTTTTAGGCAGTGATAGTTTTCAAATTTTTATTTAAAATTTTCAAAATGTTTTAAATAATATACTTTACTTATATATAAAAGCTCCAGTATAATGTATATAAAAGATACATAAAGTGGGGATGAAAATGAGTGTAGGAGCCCATGCTGTAACAACCAGTATTATTCCTCAATGGGATCGTAAACTCTTATTCGAAATTCTGGATAACATTAATGATGTGGTACTTGTTATTGATCTGGACACGACAATTGTTTATGCCAACGAGGCCTATGCAAAGATTTTAGGAGTGCCAGTAGCCAAAGTGTTGGGTCGAAGGCTGGACAAAATCGAACCTGATTCGAAGACAATCACGGCACTACGCACGGGGAAGGTCAGTAATAACGGCAGAGATTACTTAGATTCTCTAAATATTGATGTGGTTGGAAGTTCGTTTCCATTATATGATGGCAAAAATATTATTGGGGCGGTTTCGATTTTTAAAAATATAACGGAAGTTGTTCAGTTAAATCGTGAGCTGGAGCTAACAAAGGGTGTCGCGGATTATTTGAAAGAGCAGTTAGAATGTGAGCAGCTGCCCCTATCCTTCAACGAATATGTGGGACAAAACAGTCGATTGAAGGAAACCTTAGTATTAGCGGCTAAAGTCGCGCGTACGGATAGTACCGTATTGATTCTCGGTGAAAGTGGTGTTGGCAAAGAAGTATTAGCTAGAGCTGTACATAAGTGTAGTCGGCGCCAGGATAAGCCGATGATCAAGGTGAATTGTGCTGCAATACCAGAGGCTTTGCTTGAAAGTGAATTGTTTGGGTATGAAGAGGGAGCTTTTACAGGGGCTAAACGAGGGGGAAAGCTCGGAAAGTTTGAATTGGCTCATGGTGGCACGATTTTCCTGGATGAAATTGGGGATATGAGCCTGACTATGCAAGCAAAATTATTACGAGTATTACAAGAAAAAGAGTTTGAACGGGTAGGAGGCACTAAGACGGTCAAGGTTGATATCCGAGTCATCGCAGCCACTAACCGGAACTTGAAAGACATGATCGAAAAAGAGACGTTTCGGCGTGACTTATACTACCGGTTGAATATTGTTCCTCTCCATCTGACCCCGCTACGTGAGCGTAAAGATGACCTATTGGCACTAGCTAAAACATTCCTAGATCAGTTCGCTCGAGAAGTGGGCCATGAGCTGACGTTATCTCCCCAGGTCGTGAGGCTCCTCCAGGCCTATGACTGGCCCGGTAACATTCGTGAATTGCAAAATGTACTAGAACATGCAAGCATAGTGTGTAGCAACAAGATCATTGAAATTCGTCATTTACCCGTGCAGATAATTCCTATAAATGGAGACAATAACCAAAGTGAAAAGGATAATCCTTTCGATGTAAAGGAGATTGTGGGCAGAGTGGAAAAGGAGCTAATTATGTCTGCCTTGGCCACTTATAATAATAACCGTTCCAACGCTATGAAGGCATTGGGAATTTCCAGGCGGGCATTTTACGATAAGCTACGCCGGTATGGCATAGAAGTTTAGGGCCTGAGGTATTTATATCATTAAAGGGTGTGCTTCTTTTGAGAGAGGCACACCCTTTAATTTAGTCAACTTTTATCCACTATTATTTATGAGAGCACATTGTACTTGCTGAAAAGTTCTAGGTGCTGGTTGCTAAATTTTGATTTGTATGATTTGTATACTGAACAAAGGTAATAGATCGCTATTTTGTCTCAATTCTACACAAGAGTAATTGTTCCTTGCAGGCGGATTCGTTAGATTGTGGACATGAGTGCAGTTTTTAGGGGCTAAGTGTCGCGCTAAGATAGACGGAATGTAACCAAAATGTCAGCTGGTTTTGCGTAAGCAAATTTTTCTTAATATTTTAGTCGCTGTTGGCATGATTCTTGTAATGAATAAACATAGTAGCTTTTTAATTTTGAAAAAGGGGTGAGTTTCAGAATCTTGAGTGAGGGAGTAAATAACCAATTGGGAGGTATTAAAATTGACTTACGAAACAATAATTGTGGAAATTGAAGAAGGAATTGCCACAGTCACCCTCAATCGTCCGGATGTGCTGAACGCACTGAATAGTCAGGTTTTCAATGAGTTGGCCGATGTGGCCGTAAATTTGGGTGAGGATGATTCAGTTCGGGCTGTGATTATCACGGGTGGTGACAAAGTATTTGCAGCGGGTGCAGACATTAAGGCGATGGCCTCGTTAACTGCTGTGGACGTAGCAGCAAGTGTTAGACCCTCTCTACGAGCTTTTAATCTGCTTGAAAACATGCATAAGCCGGTTATCGCCGCCATAGCAGGTTATGCTCTGGGCGGCGGGTGTGAACTTACGTTGACAGCTGATGTGCGCATTGCGGCTGACAATGCCCAATTCGGCTTGCCAGAAATAAAACTGGGGATTTTGCCAGGTGGCGGAGGAACCCAACGTCTGCCTCGTCTGATCGGAGCGGGTAAGGCAAAAGAATTAATTTTCAGTGGGGACTTTATTAGTGCAGAGGAAGCTTTGCGAGTTGGTCTAGTGAATAAAGTGGTACCCGCTGATCAACTATTAACTGAAGCTAAAAAAATGGCGAAGAAATTTGCTGCCCGGGGCGCAGTAGCCATATATTTAGCCAAATCATGCGTGAATGAAGGACTACGGATGGATTTGGAAATGGGCTTGCAATATGAGCACAAATGCTTTGGACTACTGTTTGCAACTGAGGATCAAAAAGAAGGCATGAAGGCCTTTATTGAAAAACGCAAACCAAATTTCCAGGGAAAATAATACTTTTGTACTAAAAAACAGATAGATGTCCAATAAAATCTTAACAAGCAAAGAGGAAGTGTGTGTTATGGCCAGTAACTATCTATATAGTACCCGAGACCATAAATTCATCATCAAAGAATGGCTAGATGGAGCGAAAATTCTAGGATTAAAACGCTTTCGAGATGTATATAGCATAGAGGATGTCGATGGTATTCTTGACCAATCCTTAAGAGTCTGTAAAGACGTTGTCGCTCCTACTAATGATGACGGAGATACGATTAGAGCAGTCTTTAAGGATGGGAAAGTGACGGTTCCCCCTTCCTTTCATAATGCTTTCAAGTATGTAGCAGAAAATGGTTGGGGTGCTAGCAACAAGGACGTAGACGGTGAGGGCTCCCTTCCATCGCTTTTGTATGGAGCAGTCCATGAGTATATGATTGCTGCTAATCCTGCGTTCGTAGCGTATTTGGGTTTGCCTGGCGGCGTTGGGTCCATCATTAAGCAGTTCGGGTCTCAGGAACAAATCGACTTCTTCACCCCTAAAATGTTCGAGACTGTGTGGGGAGGAACGATGTGTATCACTGAACCCGGTGGCGGTTCCGATGTGGGGGACATGTTAAGTAAGGCTTACCCTACGGATGACCCTAAAATTTATAAAATTAAAGGAACAAAATGCTTTATCACCTGCGGGGATCACGATCTTACTGAAAACATCATTCACTTGGTTTTGGCCAGAATCGATGGGGCAGTTCCCGGCACCAAAGGCTTGTCACTATTCATAGTCCCTAAAATCTGGGTTAATGAAGATGGTAGCCTTGGGGAACCAAACGATGTTGCGACTGTGGGAATCGAACATAAGATGGGCCTTCAAGGATCTGCCACAGCGGTACTTAACTTCGGTGAAGAGGGTTTGTGTCGCGGCTTTCTGTTAGGTGCACCACTAGATGAAAAAGGGTTTGGGCAAGGTATGGCCCAAATGTTTAAGATGATTAATGGATCCCGGGTAGACACTGGACACTGCGCTCTGTCCGTGGCGACAGTGGCGTACAATAACGCGGTTGCGTATGCCAAAGATCGTGTTCAGGGTCGTCCCATTGATAATCCTAGAGGAAGTCGGGTACCCCTCATCCAACACGAAGATATTCGTCGAATGTTGCTCACTCAAAAGGCCACGCTTGAAGGTATGCGAGCTATGATTTTTAAAGGGTACTACTATTTGGATTTAATCGCTTTTGGAGATCTTCCGGAAGATGTTCGGCAAGCCAAACGTTATATTGAACTAATCACTCCATTAATTAAAGCTTACAGCTCTGACCAAGCTTGGCTCATGATTACAGAAGCCATTCAAGTCCATGGAGGATACGGGTATACCGAGGAGTACCCGATTGCTCGTCAAGCAAGGGATGTCAAGATTTATTCTATTTGGGAAGGCACAAATTTCATCCAGTCGTTGGATTTAGTCTTCCGCAAATGGGGATTGGATAAGGGTAGTATTTTCAAGGAGTGGCTGCAGGATATTGCTGTATTTGTTAAGGAAAATTCAGCGAATGCTGAATTCCCTCGCGAGATTGCAATGCTGAGTCAAGCGTTAAAGGCTTATCAGGAACTCATGGGAACAGTGTTTGGCTATATGAAGGAAAATATACGATTGGTTCCATTGTATAGCACGAGAATTTTACGGGTTACAGCCGAACTCTATTGTGCTTTTTTGTTGATGCAACAAGCGTTAGTTGCCCAAGAAAAACTAGCTCAAGAAATTGGGGACACAGACTTCTATAAAGGTAAAATTAACTCTGCTCAATTCTATTTACGTAATATTGTGCCTGATGTGATGGCTACAGCCCAGATTATTAAAGACTATGACACATCGGCTATGGACATTCCAGAAGGAGCTTTTTAAGGATTTTAGCCTAAAAACGTTGTAGCAAGTATGGGATTTGGGAATGATTAGGCGCCTGATTGAAAGAAGAACTTATTGGAGGTAGTTTAAATTGAAAATTGAAGATGTTATGAATATTTGCGTAGTTGGAGCTGGCAACATGGGCCATCAAATTGCTGTGTGTTGTGCTTTGGCTGGTTATAAAGTGATCTGTACCGACATAAGCCAAGAGATGCTGAACAAAGCAGAAGGTTTCGCTAAATCTTATTTGCCGGAACGAGTTGTCAAAGGGAAATTAACACAGGAACAAGCAGACAATGCTCTTGCTAATCTACGCTTTACCCCAAGTCTAGAGGAAGCTGCCGGAGAAGCTGATTTTGTAATCGAGGCCGCAGTTGAGAAAATGGACATTAAGCGGAAGCTCTTTGCAGATTTGGACAGAATTGCCCCTTCCCATGCGATTTTGGCCACCAACAGTTCGTATATCGTCAGCTCACAGGTCGCCGATGCCACGAAGCGTCCTGATAAGATTTGCAACATGCACTTCTTTAATCCGGCCTTGGTCATGAAATTGGTTGAGGTTGTGCAGGGACCACATACTTCTACGGAAACCGCCCAAATAACGATGGATTTGAGCGCCAAACTAGGCAAGATTGCTGTCTGGCTGAAGAAAGAAATCTATGGTTTCTTAGTAAATAGGATTTTGTCGGCACTCGCTCAAGAGGCTTTGTTTCTCGCTGACATGGGGATTGCAACTCCACAAGAGATTGATCTTGCAGTGACGAATGCCTTAGGCCATCCAATGGGACCCTTCCGTTTAATGGATTTAACAGGTATTGATCTTTCCTATTATTCGGCTATGGAACGTTATCAGACCAGTCGAGACCCTAAAGACAAGCCCTCACCATTAGTGGTTGAGAAATACACCAAGGGAGAATGGGGTAAGAAGACAAAAAAAGGCTATTACACTTACGAGTGAGACTGGGAAAATTAGGAGGTTACTTACGTGATTAAAGAAGCAGTTATTGTATCAGCAGTTCGTAGTCCTATTGGTCGGGCCGGCGGTGCCTTAGGTAAGATTTCCCCCGAATATTATGGAGCGGAAGTCATTAAAGAAGCAATCAAGCGCATAAGCTTGGATCCTACTGAGATTACGGATGTAATTTTCGGCAATTGTCTGAATGCTGGTGGTAATATCGCTAGGCTATGCGCCCTACAGGCAGGCTTGCCCGTGGAGACCCCAGGAATATCAGTTGATCGACAGTGCGGATCTGGTCTAAACGCAATCAATTTAGCCGCTCAAGCCGTGATGGCTGGTATGGGCGACGTTTATGTTGCTGGTGGAACAGAGAGCTGTTCCCTTAAACCGTATATTATGGAACATATGGAATTTTTCAGCAAGACTCCTCCAAAGTTTCGCAGTGGTTTTCAACTATCGACCAATGAAATTGGCAATCCACCCATGGGGATTACGGCAGAGAACTTAGCGGAAAAATATCAGATCAGCCGCTTAGAGCAGGATGAGTTTTCTGTGCGTAGCCAGCAAAAAATGGGTAAAGCAATGGAAGAGGGTTTGTTCAAGAGCCAAATTGTCCCCCTTACAATTCCAGTAGGTAAGAATAAGACCGTTATTTTTGATACTGATGAACATCCACGCCCACAAACAACGCTTGAAGGTCTAAGCAAACTTCCTCCTGCCTTTAAAGCGGGCGGAACGGTTACGGCGGGAAACAGTTCTGGCTTAAATGATGCAGCTGCTGCAGTCGTTGTAATGTCAGCTGATAGAGCTAAGGCACTCGGTCTTAAAGCTCTAGCCAAAATCCGTACATTTGCAGTTGCTGGTGTTGACCCTAACATCATGGGAATCGGACCAGTGCCTGCTACTAGAAAAGCGCTAGCACAAGCAGGTCTTTCCTTAGATGATATCGACCTCATCGAATTGAACGAGGCTTTTGCAGCTCAGGTATTAGCAGTTGATAGAGATCTTCGTTTTGACATGGACAAAGTGAACGTCAACGGTGGAGCAATCGCCCACGGTCATCCAATCGCTGCTACTGGGGCAATTCTTACCACAAAATTAGTGAATGAGATGAATCGAAGGGATGTTCAATTCGGTATGATTACAGCTTGTATAGGTGGCGGACAAGGTATTGCTACAATCTTTGAAAGGGTATAATTCGATAGTTCTGATTTAGTTCAGTATCCCCCGACCCAAAAGGTTGGGGGATATGCATAGAGATTCCTAAAGGTACGGCCTCCCCTTTGGGATGAAAGAACAAGTCATCTATTTTGTAGGGCCGACACCTGCCAAAGAGGGGCAAGTGATTGGTTCGGCCGGACCGACGACAAGTGGACGGATGGATGCCTATTCGCCGAAGTTATAGCCGAAGGGTTAACGGGAATGATCGACAAAGGACTTCGATTTTCAGATGTGATTGAGGCGATGAAGAAACAAGGTGCAGTCTACTTTGGGGCGATCGGCGGGGCAGGTGCTCTGATTGCCAAGTGTATTGTCTCGGCCGAAGTGATGGCTTACCCCGAACTAGGAACTGAAGCGGTACGACGTTTGACTTTTAAAGTATTTTCCAGCAAGCGCGCTCATTGAAGTGAGGGAAATAATCTGTATGAAATTGGCAAGTACAGTAAAAAAAGGTTTGAGGCGATTTAGGATAGGAACCAAGATAGCTGATAAAAAAAAATTCTAAGCTGGAGAGTGAATGATCATGGAGTATACAACCATAATCATAACGAAACAATCTGGAGTGGCAACGATTAAGTTTAATAGGCCAGAAGTGCTCAACGCTTTCGACCGCGTGATGGGGCAAGAAATAGGCTCTGCAGTGGCGGAAATCCGGGATGACCCCGAAGTACGGTGCGTGATTCTTACTGGTTCTGGCAGGGCCTTTTGCGCAGGCGGAGACATCAAGGGGATGTTAAATAGGTTCAGCTCTTCTTCTCCCGACGAGCGACGAACCCACTTAAAAAATACGCACCGTTGGCTCACAGAATTTATCAACTTAAATAAACCAGTCATTGCTTCAGTGAAAGGTTATGCTGTTGGTGCAGGAATGAGCTTAGCTATGGCTGCAGATATCATTATCGCCGAAGAGAACGCCAAATTTGCCCAATCATTTGTAGGTATCGGCTTGGCTCCGGATTTGGCCGGTAGTTATCTTTTGCCACGCTTAGTCGGCTTAAATAAGGCCAAGGAACTCACTTTTACTGGAGAGGTTATTGACGCTCACACAGCACAACGTTTGGGTATTGTTAATCAAGTTGTAACTGAGGAGGAACTCGAACCTGCGACATGGCAAATGGCCTTACGCCTTGCCCAAGGCCCGACGAAAGCTATTGGATTAGCCAAAGCAATGTTAAATAAAAGTTTTGAGTCAGATCTCGCGTCCTTCTTAGATAACGAGGCTTCTTATCAAGCATTTTGTGGTGTCACTGAGGACTTTAAAGAGGGGGTGCAGGCCTTTATAGAAAAAAGAAAGCCTGTATTCAAGGGTAAATAAGTTATGGGAAGTAATAAAGGGAGTCTGAGGGTCTTACATTGATTAATAGCTAGGAGGAATGAATGTGGGAGTACACGAAATCAATAATATTTGCATCGTCGGGGCAGGGAATATGGGACATCAGATTGCGTTAAGCGCAGCGTTAGCGGGTTTCAAAGTGAAATGTACTGATGTAAACGAAGAAGTTCTGCAAAAGGCAGAGCAATTTGTTTCAACCTATCTACCGGAAAGAGTCGCTAAAGGGAAGATGAAACAAGCAGATGCAGACGCTGCAAGAGCTAATCTTATGTTTACCTCTGATTTGGCAGAGTCAGCAAGTGATGCCGATTTGGTCATAGAGGCTGTCTTAGAAAAATTAGAAATTAAACGCCAATTGTTTGCACAATTAGATAGCTTATGTCCACAGCATACTATTTTGGCTTCCAACAGTTCATATATTGTGAGTTCTAAAATTGTTGACGTCACAAGTCGACCAGAAAAGGTTTGCAATATGCATTTCTTTAATCCGGCTTTGGTTATGAAACTTGTGGAAGTGGTTAAAGGGCCCCATACGTCAGAGGAAACCACTGGAACATTGATGGAAGTTTGCGTTCGTATGGGCAAAACCCCAGTGTTATTACAGCAAGAAATTTATGGATTTCTAGTGAATCGAATGCTTGCTGCTATTAAAAATGAGGCAATTTATCTACTCGACATGGGAATAGCGGGTCATGAAGACATTGATAGAGCGGTTACGTTAGCCTTGGGGCATCCTATGGGTCCTTTCCGCTTAATGGATCTGACTGGAGTTGATCTAACCTATTACGTAGGCATGGAGCGTTACCAAGAAACTGGTGATCCGGCTTATCGTCCTTCCCCGTCGATTGTTGAGAAGTTCATTAAAAAAGAGTGGGGACGTAAAACAGGCAAAGGATTTTACGATTATCCCTAAAAATAGTGGGTTTTGATCGTTCCCAGGGATTAGGCACAGTTTTTGCGAGTGTTTCAGGAAAAGTTGTTTTGGAAAAGGATAAATGGCATAGGAGGAGTCGCAATGGAAGTCACTCAAGAAGAACTTAGTATTATCAAACAGACTGTACGTAAGTTCATGGCAAAAGAAGTTGAACCACTAGCCGAGCAAATGGAGGAAGAGGACAAAGTGCCTCGTAGCTTGCTCGACAAGGCTGCGGAGATAGGATTGTTTGGTCTGAGCACACCCCAAAAGTACGATGGATTGGGCGCTGGTATGGTTGGCAAAGTCATGATATATGAGGAATTAGGTCGAGGGCCAAATTGCTTTACATCCATCATTGGTTGCCACAATGGAATTGGTAGCGTCGGGATCGTAGAGTGTGGCAATGAAGAGCAGAAGCAACGTTATTTGCCTAAAATAGCCGCGGGCGAACTGATTGGGGCCTTTGCTCTTACAGAAGCCTCTGCCGGTTCAGACCCTGGCAACTTAAAGACGACGGCAGTGTTAAAAGGTGATCGTTATATTCTAAACGGCACCAAGCAGTTTATTACAAACGGGGATATTGCTAATGTTTTCACAGTAATGGCGGTGACAGACAAGAGTAAAGGAAGCAAAGGAATTACTTCTTTTATTGTAGAGCGTAACTTCAAAGGTTTTACGGTGGGTAAATATGAGAAGAAAATGGGTTTGCACGGTTCTCAAACGGCTGAGCTTATCTTTGAAGACTGCGAAGTACCCGTTGAAAACGTTTTAGGGGAGTTGGGGCAGGGATACGTCAATGCCCTCAGGATTTTAGCGAACGGACGTGCCGGTCTGGCTGCCCGAAATCTTGGTTCTTGCGAAAAATTACTGGAAATAAGCGTTAAATATGCCTTGCAACGAGTGCAATTCGGCAAACCAATTTTTGAAAATCAAATCATCCAACATTATTTAGCGAACATGGCTATTGAGATTGAAGCCTTGCGCAGCTTAACCTATGATGTTGCTCGGAAAATTGACCAAGGGGAAAAAGTGATCAAAGAGGCCGCTATTGTGAAAACATTTGGTTCAGAAGTCTTCGGGCGGGTAGCGGATATGGCCGTTCAGATCCATGGCGGCATGGGGTACATGCGGGAGTGTGAAGTAGAACGCTACTACCGAGATGCTCGAGTTGCCCGCATTTATGAAGGCACCTCGGAAATTCAGCGCAATATCATTGCGGCCCAACTGAAAAAAGAATTTGCGTTATAGGCGAAGGAGGATAAGAGGATGCAAGAGGCAGTTATAGTAGCTGGAGTACGTACGGCTATTGGTAGAGTGGGTGGCACACTGAAAGATATTGAGGTTGATTACCTAGCGGCCCAAGTAATTAGAGAAGTGATCACGCGCAGCGGCATTCCTGATGGGGCTATCGACGAGGTCGTCTTTGGTCATACCAAACAAAGTGGTGACAATCCTAACGTAGCCCGCTTAGCGTGGCTTAGAGCAAATATGTCAGAAGAAGTGCCTGCATATACAGTACATCGTCAATGCGGTTCGGCCTTGACAGCACTAAATAATGCCGTACAGTCCATTTGGTCGGGGACTCAGGAAATGGTGATGGCCGGTGGGGCAGAAAGCATGAGTACCGCTCCTTATTACTTAAGAAACGCTCGATATGGCTTCCGTATGGGGAATGCCGAAATTCTAGATTCCAATACAGAAAGTCAACCCCGTTGTCAACCTCAGGATCGTTACGGATACTTGAACATGGGATTAACGGCAGAGAACCTGGCAGAGAAATATAACATCAGTCGCCAAGAACAAGATGAATTTGCTCTTATCAGCCAGGAGCGAGCCCTGCGCGCTATCGGAGAAGGGCTGTTCAAGGAGGAAATAGTTCCTTACGAAGTTAAAGGGAAAAAGGGTATTGTCACCTTTGATACCGATGAACACCCAAGGCAAACGAGCATGCCGCAACTTGCCAAATTAGCACCAGTTTTTAAAGAAGGCGGTACAGTCACTGCGGGCAATTCTAGCGGTCGCAATGATGCAGCTGCCGTTGTAATTGTGACCACTCCGGAAAAGGCTAAAGCCTTTGGTCTGAAACCGTTAGCCCGGGTGATAGGGATGGGAGCGAAAGGAGTACCGCCCCAAATAATGGGCATAGGGCCGGTGCCGGCTACTTATGCCGCTCTTAAGATGGCCGGACTGACTCTAAATCAGATTGACTTAATCGAGCTGAACGAGGCATTTGCAGCCCAGTCGCTGGCAGTGATCAAAGAGTTAGGACTGGATCTTGCTAAAACCAATGTAAACGGTGGGGCTATCGCTTTAGGGCATCCTTTAGGAGCCACTGGTGCTATTATCTTGATTAAATTGATTAATGAGTTAAAGCGTACCGGAAAAAGATACGGCTTAGCTACAATGTGTATAGGCGGAGGGCAAGGCATTTCAACAATAGTGGAGAACCTTAACTAACTAAAAGTACGCAAGCATTAAGTTTGGATACATCAGCAACAAAAATTGGTCCTGGTGATAGTAAAAAATGAGGCACAGATTTGGCAAGGGATAATGGGGCAGGAACATGAAAATGGGTTTTAATTCTTAAGAGTTAAGAATCCTGCATCAAGGAAAAAAGGGGGCTTACTAAAGCTCCCTTTTGTTAAACGAACAGATCTTGCGCATTACGTCTCATTTGCTTTGGCGAATGTCGAGAATTGGGGGAATTAACATGGAATTTAAATACAATGTCCGTGATTTAAAGTTCATTTTAAAAGAATGGTTGCCGACTGAGGAAGTGCTAGAATGTGACCGTTTTAAGGATTTCTACAGCATTGATGATATTGAGCAGATTTTGACTGAAGGATATAAAATATGCCGTGAGGTTATTAGTCCGATCAATGTGGTGGGCGACAGAAACCCAGTTACTTTTGAAAACGGAGTCGTAACATCCCCTCCGGGTTATAAAGAAGTATTTCAATTTATTCAAAAAAACGGATGGGGTTCTAGCAGTGAGTGTGTCGAAGTCGAAGGTGGAATGCCCCTAATCGTTTTCAAATCCGTATTTGAGATGATTGCGGCGGCCTGTCCAGCCATGGGTTCTAACATTAAACTAACTTCGGGTGCCGCTAACGTTATTATGAATTTTGGAACCGAAGATGATAAGAAAAGGTTCCTTCCCAAAATGCTTAGTGGTGAATGGCAAGGAACCATGAACCTCACGGAACCGTCCGCCGGCTCGGATGTAGGGGATGCTTTAGCGAAGGCCTATCCAACGGATGACCCTAGGATATATAAAATTAAAGGGTCCAAGATGTTTATCACGGCTGGTGATGGCTCCATATGTGATAATACCATTCATTTGGTTTTAGCACGTCCGCCTCAAGGATGCAAAGGATCGGCTGGTTTAGGGCTATATATTGTGCCGAAATTTTGGGTCAATGAAGACGGTAGCGTGGGTAATCCGAATGACGTTACGACTGTAGCAGTTGAGCATAAGATGGGTCTCAAAGGATCTGCCACTTGTATGTTAAACTACGGCGAGGATGATGAGTGCTACGGTATAATGCTGGGTACTCCTCCGGATGAAAAGGGTCGATCCCAAGGGTTGGCCATGATGTTTAGGATGATGAATGAATCTCGTATCGGAACTGGACACAACGCTAATGCTCAGGCCTCTTCAGCCTATGCACAGGCCTCACAGTATGCTCTTGAAAGGGTCCAAGGCTACATCAAAGGTGAAAGAGTAACCATAGTTAAACATCCCGATGTTCGAAGAATGTTGATGGACATGAAGGCTCATACCGAAGGTATAAGGGCTATGATATTTAAGGGATACTATAGTCTGGATATCGCCGAAAATTCCAGTGACAAGGCCAAAGCCAAGAAATGTGAGGAGATAGCATCGATACTTACTCCTTTGATCAAGTGCTATGGTAGTGAAACAGCAGTCGCTATGACCTGTGAAGCCATGCAAGTATTAGGTGGAGTTGGCTACACCAATGAGTTTCCGATAGAACAGTCTCTGCGAGACTCAAAAATATTGACTATTTGGGAAGGAACATCGTTCATTCATGCCCAAGACCTTGTAAAGCGCAAGATGAGGATGGATGATGGTAACCCTTTTGTTAACTGGATGGCTGACATAAGATCCTTTATTGATGCTAACAAGGCTACGGCAGGCCTTGAGAAGGAATTTGAGAACCTTGATATGGCCTACACTTGCATGGATGAAGTAAAGAAATTATATGACTTGTGGCATCTCAATAAGAGTGATGAGTTAATAGGTCTATATGCGACAAGAGCTCTATTTGTATGTTCACAGGTAGTGGTGGCCGAGTGTTTGCTGGAGCAGGCTTTGATTGCCCAAAGGAAGATTGCAGAATTACCTGGGGATCATTTCGATATTAACTTCTACAAAGGGAAAGTAGCTAGCGCTAAGTACTATGCTAATAATATTTTACCCAATGTATTTAACTTAACTGAAATATTGCAAAATGCGGACCTAACTAATCCAGAATGGCCTGAAGAGTCTCTAATAGTAAATTAGTTCTAGGAAGTGATTGCTATACAATTCAGTAACTCGCGAGGCACTTCTCCTTCTTACGCAAGAGAGTTTTGTGGCGGTGGACAAAATAGTTCCAAAATTTGAGGAAGATTCCTGGAGGACCTTGTAAGATGGGTTTTGAATGTGGGCAGTTTATGACAAAGCCGTAGATATGGTACGGTGTATGATTTATATACTGGAATACTATAAAGAGATCGTCGTTTGTATTTATTTTATACAATTGTTATAACCCTCTGTGGCTGGTTTAACCAGTCTGGAGGGCGTTTTTGTTATTTTATGGTTGGCTTGATTATTGCATTAGAGAGAAGTGGATTTCGGGCCTACAATATGAGCACAATTGCTTTGGACTATTGTTTAATTCTAATGTTTACCAAGATTAAAAAAACGTAGGGTAACGTGGAACTTTGTGTGTGCCCATCGGGTGGTTTATGTACGGGCCGATGAAGGTATATTAGTTTAATTTTTGAACTTGCCCATCATAGGCGGAAGAATGATGTAAAAACAGTTGTGCGATTTTGTATACAAGAATTTAGTTAAGGTATCCACATTTGTATCAATTACATACTTCAGTTGATGAGGAGTTCGACCGAGGATGGGCTATTAAAGTATAGAAGAATGAGGTGACATGGATGTCTTTAAAATCGCCACAACAATATGTCGATGATATTCGTAAAATGAAAATTGATCTTTATATGTTTGGGGAGAAGGTAGAGAATTACGTTGATCACCCGATGGTTCGTCCCTCGGTCAACGCTATGGCGATGACCTATAAGTTGGCTATGGAACCTGAGTATGCGGATGTCATGATTGCTACCTCGAACCTGACCGGGCAAAAGGTTAACCGTTTCACACATCTTCACCAGAGTACTGAAGACTTGGTGAAAAAAGTCAAGATGCAGCGTCTTCTGGGACAGAAAACAGGCTGCTGTTTCCAACGCTGTGTCGGCATGGATGCATTCAATGCAGTCTTTAACACCACGTTTGAAATTGACGCTAAACATGGTACTAACTATCATCATCGATTCATTGAGTTCCTGAAATATGTGCAGGATAACGATTTCGCGGTCGATGGATGCATGACGGATTCACGCGGCGACAGATCGAAGGGTCCTGGGGAACAATCTGACCCAGATGCGTATGTTCATGTAGTGGATCGGAATGAGGATGGAATCGTCGTCAGAGGATGCAAAATGCATCAGACTGGAATGCTCAACTCACATGAAATTCTGGTGATGCCCAATAACTCACTAAAAGAGAACGAGAAAGAGTGGGCCGTTAGCTTTGCAGTGCCACTCGAAACTCCGGGAATTATTTTTGTCTATGGGCGACAATCCTGTGACACTCGCAAACTGGAGGGTGGCAGCATCGATGTGGGCAACCAGAATTTCGGTGGTCAGGAGATTATGACGATATTCAATGATGTATTCGTACCCTGGGACAGGGTTTTCATGGATGGTGAAACTGATTTTACGACCATGCTGGTGGAACGATTCGCTTCTTATCACCGTCAGAGTTATGGGGGGTGCAAGGTCGGGGTGGGTGATGCTCTAATTGGGGCTACTCAAGCCATGGCAGAGTATAATGGCGTTTCTCGCTCTTCGCATGTTAAGGACAAGATTGTGGAGATGTGCCATCTAAACGAGACCCTATATTCTTGCGGAATTGCCTGTTCAACGGAGGGGCGGAAAACGGCATCTGGCAATTATCTCGTCGATATTTTGTTAGCTAATATTTGTAAGCAGAACGTAACTCGTTTCCCTTACGAAATCGCTCGATTGGCGCAGGATGTTGCAGGCGGGGCGTTCGTAACAATGCCGTCGGAAAAAGACTTCGCTCACTCTGAGGTAGGCCCGTTAATTAAGAAATATTTTATAGGCAAGTCTGATGTCTCTGCGGAAAATCGTCAGCGAATGCTGAGGTTGATAGAGAACCTTACTTTGGGTACCGCGGCGGTAGGTTATCTAACCGAATCTATGCATGGAGCGGGTTCTCCCCAAGCCCAACGCATCATGATCAGTCGATTGGTCAATCTAGCACATCGTAAAAACCTAGCAGAGAAGCTTTCAGGTGTTCAGGAAAATAAGGACGTGGATTGGCAATAAAAACGAATGCCGTAATTATTGCCATAAACGTTCTCAGCGAGGCTAGATGTTGAACAGTAGCTATGTGTATTGCGCACACTACCTACTGATAAACAAAAAACAGAACTGTCTACCTTTTTCGGGTAAAAAGTTCTGTTTTTTGTTCACCCAGCGTGAGCGTCAATTATTTTCAGTTCGTTACATTACGATTTAGGGTTGATTAAGGTATTTCTCAACCTCAGACTAGCATCTTCCTGCAACTTCGCCTACGAACAAAATTCCAGATGGTAGATAGAAGTAAACATTGACGCGTTGTGTACGTTATTAAAACATATTCGAGGGGCTATGTCATGAGTGAGGATTATTAATGTTCTTTTTCTTGTAATTCGGTATTGAAATGGGCAATTAGTGAACTGCTCAGGACTAGGCTCAGCAAGGTTTGTAGGTTTTTCGTGGGCTATATTGCTAGTGTAAATAGTGTATCCGATGGAGATAGGCACGAGGGCAATTGATTGGCATAGAAATTGCTTATAGAAATGGTTAAGGTCTCGTGAAAATAAATTAGGGGAGGAATATGAAAAAATCTAGCATGGAGTTTGATTTGCACACTCATTCTAGTCAGGGTTCTGCTTGCAGTCGTATGCACATCTGGGACTTAATTCAAGCAGCGTGTCAGAAAGGTCTTGATGGGGTCTGCATCACAGATCATGATTATTGCTGGGACCCAGGGGATTTGGCTAAACTGCACCGTGAAAGCGGTATACAAGTTTACGGTGGGGTTGAATTGAGCACGTCTGTAGGTGAAATCTTGGTATATGGTGTTCACCAGCCATTGTTACATCTTAGAGATGACCTAGCAAAATTAACACTATTAGTGCGTGAGTTGGGAGGTTTGATGGTCGCTGCGCACCCTTTTAGAACTGATTTTGCGTTATCCGCGTTCTCTAGGGAAGAACGTGGTTTGGAGCCGATTGAAGTGGAGGAAATGTGCAGGAGACCGGTGTTTGACTTTGTGGATACTTTAGAAGTCTATAATGGGCGGAGCAGTTGGCAGGAAATCCAAGCGGCCCGAAAAGCCGCAGTCGTCTTGGGTAGAAAAGGAACAGGAGGGAGCGACGCTCACAGCGTACTCAGTGTCGGCTCTTGTGTGACTGTATTTGATAACCCAGTTGAAAGCGAAATCCAACTGGTGGCTCAACTGCGAAAGGGACGTTTTCAGGCAAAGAAAAAGGAGGTATCACAGCATGTGTTGGGTATGTGAAAAATATGGTAACGGGGAAAAATGGTATCTAAACCCGGAAAACTATGCTCGGCGCCTTTACAAAGTGCGCAAAGAAGGCAAAGAAGCTGCGGGTGCTGATGCTGACCCACAGGCAGCGGGAATGGGCGCGGGAGTAGTGGCGGAGTTAGTTAAAGCACGCATCAGCGGAGATCAAGAATGGGAAGACGAAATTAAACGAGATGCCTTGGAACACGCCTACCAAACCCATTTCGGACAGGTTGTCACGTTAGACGAGTATTTGCAGATTTTAGACACCGCTTATCCCTTGGCCAAAATGACATGCGGCTGTCGCCGTGTGCAGAGGGGTATGCCAGATGAAGAGAACTTTACGTGCATGGGCATCGGTCCCGGCATGTACAAGTGGGAACGCTGGCCAGAGACGTATCATGGTGGGGTAGAGTTTGTCACTCCAGAGGAGGCCAAAGAATGGGCCATGATGAACCACAAAGAAGGGCGTGTGCAGACGGTTGATGTATTTGGTACACCCTATATCGGCGGACTCTGCCAATGTGAGTATCCAGGTTGTGTCGCGGTGCGTAATCGGATTGACTATGATTTTAAATTTCTATTAAAGGGGCATACAGTGGCTAAAGTAGATCGAGAGAAATGCACAGGGTGTAAAAGTTGCTTGGGCCGCTGTCAGTTTAAGGCTCTAAATCTTGAGGTCTATACAAACAAGGCCTATATTGATCTGGATCAATGTTTTGGCTGCGGACTCTGCGTGACAGCTTGCCCAAGTGGGGCTATCGAATTGCTAGACAGGCAAAGCATGCCTGGATTAGCTGAGAACTGGTAAGGGGGGAACCAAATGATTGCTCAAATTGGCTTTGACTATGATCTATGTAATGATCCCTTGAGCTGTCGCAAGTGTTTAAGTGTGTGTCCATCGGTCGTTTTCGTGTGCGGACCAACGAAGGTCTGGAAAGGACGAGAGAGCGATCCTAGTGAATATCGAATTGTAGGACGCTATTTCGATAAGTGTTCCGGTTGTGGCGACTGTGTTAAAGTTTGTCCTAATGGCGCGATTCAACTTAATTTCGTACCACGCGAGGAGTTGGCCCAGAAGTTTAGAGAAGAAAGGGCGGCCCAATTAAGAGAGCGCAATTCTTAGTAAATAAACGATACTTGGACAATTATTAAAACAAAGGGGAGTTAAGTATGGCTTTGGATTTTAAGGTCTTGCAAAAAGTCAAAGGCAACCCGAGTACTGAGGTGGCGGCTGAACGTCGTTTGAAGATAAATCCCGGACAGGATTATGCCTATGATCTACCCAAAGAATTAATTTATGCTGTCAACAAAGAATTCCCGCTTGAAGGTCTGATTAACCCTGCTGGAGAAACCAGCGAGGATTTTTTAGCAAAACAGGGAAAGACGTTTATGAGCCTTTTGATAAGGAAAGCTGATTCCGACGCCTACCGAGATCGAACGGCTGACATGATAGAACGCGTGGCCCAGCAAACCGGGATTCGGTTTCCCCATGTCTTTGAACGGTATGTTGAACTCGGCATTTTAACTCTACGCCCGCGGGATGCATGGACTGTCACGGAAGCGACGACCAAGGCATTAAAAGTTCGCAGTTTTAACTGCAGCCTTGGTAAGATGTTCGCTGAAAAAGGACTCAACAATTGTCAGGCATTCTGTTTGGCCGCTAATCAGGAAGCAGCAGAAAAGGCGGGAACCAATTTGCAAATGACCTACAGTAAAGATGCAGACAGTAGTGGGTTATGCGAACTTTCTTTCCGACTGATACAAGGAGGCTAATCGTGCACATTGGACATAACGAGGATGATCTGGATCATGAAAGCTTAGCTATGAGGCATTTAGGGGAGGGTATTCTGAAGGAACGTGCTGGCTACCTGCATGAAGCTTTAAACGAGTATATGGTAGCCAATGTTCTCGATCCTGGATTAGAAGTAGTGCAGACAAAACTAGGTGATCTAAAACAGAAGATGGGTCTCTGAAAAGTAGGATCGATCACAGAAAGAGGAGGGCGGAGTGTATGATTGGGAAAGAATTAATTGGTCGAGAGAGTGAGCCTGTTGTATTAAAAATTAAACTTGAAGAAGTGCGTAGATTTGCCGAGGCTATAGGGGTTCGGTTCGACGACCGGGTGCCTGCGACATTTGTAGGAACGTTGATTCAGGCAAACATTCCTGGAGTTGAATTGTCCATTCCCGGTATGATTCACGGAGAGCAGAAAATAACATATCATCGCCCGCTCTGTGTGGGGGATAGCCTTACTTATAAGAGGTGCATTAGGGATGTCTATGAACGCAGCGGTAAACTGGGAACAATGACTTTTGTGGTGGTTGAAACCACTGGTTGTGATTTAGCCGGTGAATTAGTGTTTACTAGTAGTTCCGTCGTAATCGCCCCAAAAAAGGGGGAAGACAAATGAAGAGTCTGCTTGATTATCAGGTTACTGAGCGTCTTCCTGGTCGTAAATGGGAACCGACTTACATGCAAGTTCGTCAGTACGCCGAGGCTTCAGGAGATTTCAATCCAATTCACCTAGACGATGATTATGCACGTCAAGTTGGTCTAGGGGGAGTGATAGTTCACGGCATGTTGACGATGGCTCAAATGGCAGCAATGCTCACTGACTGGATCGGTCAAGAGGGTGTGATCGCTAAACTTAATGTGCGCTTCGAACAGATCGTTCGTCCTGGTGATAAGATCACGTGTTCAGGTACTATCAGAGTTCGCTCAGAAAACACTTTAGTTTGTGACTTAGAGTCCTGTAACGAGAAGGCAGAGAGAGTTTTATCGGGTATGGCCCACATAACGATTAAACGCTAAACTTGTCTAGTTAGGTTTTCCAGGATCAATCCCCATTAGTAAACTCGTTCAAGTAAAGTCGAACATCGAGACATCGGTGGGGGAGTCTACTCCCCACCGATGCAGAGTACGGGGGCCCACTCCCACTTGAAGAAGTGGGAGTCTTACGATGGATAAAGTCAAGTTTTAGATTAAGGAGGGTAGTAATCTTACGGTTAACACTTGCATAATTATTACAAAAGAAACACAGGAAACTGCTCATAAATTTCAGAATATTATATAAAGTAAGAAGTTTACGAATATTGCATAAGTAGTTAAAGTAAGTCTTTAGTATTGGGGTTGTGGATGGTATAAAGGAGGATGATAGACGATGACCGAAAACGAGAAACAATGGGTGAAAAGCTACCCTGCCAATGTCAGGTACCACATTGATTATCCCTATAAGACACTTGGGCAAATGCTTGATGAGACAGTGACAAAGATGCCGGATACACATGCGATGATTTTTGGAGACCAAACGGTTACTTATAGGCAGTTCGGGGATCAGGTTAACCGTTTTGCCGGTGCTTTAGCGGATATAGGGGTTGTAAAAGGGGACCGTGTTGGGCTGATGGGCCCGAATTGCCCACAATGGGAAATTTCTTTCTACGCTCTGCTCAAATTAGGCGCGATTGTTGTGCAAACTAACCCCATGTATATTGAACGAGAAATTGCGTACCAAATGAACGATTCCGGTGCAACGACAATCATTGTCTTGGAAATGATGTATCCTAGGGTAAAGCATATATTAGAAGAAACGTCCTTGAAACGGGTGGTTGTGTTTAACTTCTTGGCAGCAGTCGAGCCGGCACAAGGCATGTATTCATATGATGACCTCATCAAACATGATCCTGTTTATCCCGACGCCGCCATTAATCCCATCGAAGACCTTGCCGTCTTGCAGTACACGGGTGGTACGACCGGAGTATCTAAAGGGGTTATGCTCACGCACTATAATCTGCTCGCCAATACCCTCCAAGTTCAGGAATGGGACCCAAACAAGGAGTATGGGAATGAACGAATTTTAACGATTTTACCGGTATTTCACGTCTATGGGATGACCGACTGCCTTAATTATGCGGTGGCTCTTGGTGCTACGCAAATCATTTTGCCGCGCTTTGACGTAGATCAAGTATTGGAAACCATTCGCGTCCATAAGCCGACGTTCTTCCCAGGCGCACCAACCATGTTTATGGCAATTAACAGTCATCCTCGGATTGCAGAATATCGTGAGAGCTTAGTTGCAATCAAATCCTGTACGAGTGGTTCAGCTCCGTTGCCCCTAGAAGTAGCTCAAAAATTCCTTGAAGTGACGCATGGCGAAGGAAATTTAGTCGAGGGATATGGTTTGTCTGAAGCTTCCCCTGTAACACATTGCAACCCGCTTGATCGTCCTACGCTCGCTGGTTCCATCGGATTACCGCTCCCTGACACAGATTACGTAATCATGGATTTGGAGACGGGCGACCGGGAAATTCCCGTGGGCGAAATAGGGGAATTATGTGTCCGAGGACCTCAGGTGATGAAGGGGTATTGGAAGAAACCACTAGAGACGGCTGAAACCATGCGCAACGGCTGGTTGCACACGGGCGATATTGCCAGAATGGACGAAGATGGTTTCTGTTTTATTATCGACCGCAAGAAAGACATCATCATTGCAGGTGGGTTTAATATCTATCCACGTGATATTGAGGAAGTGCTGTATGAACACCACAAGGTTAAAGAGGTAGTGGTAGCAGGGGTACCAGATCTCTATCGTGGAGAAACAGTGAAGGCCTATATTGTATTACAGCCCAATACGGAAGCCAGCGAGCAAGAATTCATTGCTTTTTGCAAGACTAGGATGGCTGCGTTTAAAGTTCCCCGTCACGTGGAGTTCAGAGATGAATTGCCGAGGACGATTGTTGGCAAAGTCTTACGCCGTAAGTTGGTAGAAGAGGAAAAAGCAAAACTTCAAACGGCAGCCACTACGGAATCCGTTTAAGCTGCAAATGACTATATCCTTAAAAATCAGAGAATTCATAATAGATAGAATAAAAAAATTTGGTACCTCAGCGAAAGTCATACCTTAATGCCTTCGACTGCCGTAAAGTGGGGAACTCAAGGTATCCCACTTTACGGGACGGTTATTTAGATTATTGACCCAAAGGAGCGGGCAAAGTATTGCGAAGGCTTTTATCCGATGGCTAACCGGCACTAAGATTCCCACTTCTACTTAAAAACCCTCGTAGATTGTTTGGCGATTAAGGAAACACTTAACTTTGCTATTTTGCAAGGGTAGGGCAATGCCCCTTAGACACAAAAAATACCTTTGACAAGGTATTTTTTGTGTCTAAGGGGCATTTAATATAATATTGGGAATGTTTAAATAATTTGTAGAATTAAACTTTACTTCAATTACCTTACTCCTATATAATGATGATAAATAAAGCAATAAAAAATGGGGGATAAACATGAGTGCCGGAGCCCATGCAGTCACAACCAGCGATTTTCCGCAATGGGATAGAGAACTGTTATTCCAAATTTTGGACAACATTCACGATGTGGTACTTGTTATTGATTCCGATACGACCATTGTTTATGCTAACGAGGCCTATGCGAAGATTTTAGGGGTGCCCGTAGCAAAAGTTTTAGGGCGAAGACTGGATAAAATCGAACCTAAAGCCGCGGCAATTGAAATATTGCGAACGGGTAAGCCATCTAGCGGTAAAGATTATTTGGATTCTTTAGGAATCGATGTGGTAGGGAATTCTTTTCCTTTATATAATGGGGAAAGCATTATTGGATGTGTTTCTACGTTCAAAAATATAACTGAAGTGGTTGAATTAAACCGCGAGTTGCAGCAAACAAAGGGGGTAGCGGATTATTTAAAAGAGCAGTTAGAGCAATGGGAACAACTGCCTCTTTCCTTCAAGGAATATGTGGGACAAAACAGTAACCTGAAAGAGACCTTGGTGTTGGCAGCTAAGGTAGCACGAACGGATAGTACAGTATTGATTCGTGGGGAAAGTGGTGTTGGTAAAGAAGTATTGGCTAAGGCCGTCCATAATAGTAGCCGTCGTAAGGATATGCCTCTGATTAAGGTGAATTGTGCTGCCATCCCAGAAAATCTGATCGAGAGTGAACTGTTCGGGTATGAGGACGGTGCTTTCACGGGAGCTAAAAAGGGGGGCAAGCTCGGTAAGTTTGAGCTGGCCCATAGCGGTACAATTTTCTTGGATGAAATTGGTGATATGAGCTATACAATGCAAGCTAAATTGTTACGCGTGCTGCAAGAAAAAGAGTTTGAACGTGTAGGTGGTACTAAGACTATTAAAATTGATATCCGGGTGATCGCGGCCACAAATCGTGACTTAGAAAGTATGATCAAAAAAGGCACCTTCCGGCGTGACTTGTATTACCGGTTAAATATCGTTCCTCTCAATCTAACTCCATTACGTGAACGCAAAGATGACCTCTTAGCTCTCGCCAAAACGTTCCTTGATCAGTTTGCTCGAGAAGTTGGACATGAGTTGACACTGTCTCCCCAAGTCGTAAGGTTTTTCCAGGAGTATGACTGGCCCGGGAACATTCGAGAATTGCAAAATGTACTAGAACACGCAAGCATCGTGTGTAGCGGCATGACCATTGAAATTTATCATTTGCCTGCTCAAATAATTCCCGCCAATAGAGATCAATATAAAATTAAAAATAAGCCTTACGCTGTAAAAGAGATTGTCGCATCCGTGGAAAAGGAACTCATCCTATCAGCCTTAGTCACTTATAAGAATAATCGTACTAAAGCTATGAAGGCATTGGGGTTTTCTAGGCGAGTATTTTACGATAAGTTACGCCGCTATGGTATAGAATAGTAGAGGATTATAATCGGTCGCTTGTACGCATTACGCACTGCAATACAGTTAAGGAATCGGAGATTGTATCTAATTCCATACATATTAAGTAACCTCCTGCTGGCTGATTAGCCAGTTTGGGAGGTTTTTTTATTTAGGCATGATTTTTGCTTATAAAGAGAATGAGGTAGTATTCAGAAGATTAAAAAAGGAGTGTTAATTGGATTATCAGAGGAGAAAATTGATGTAAATTGGGAGGTTATACAAATGGCTTATGAGACAATTGTTGTAGAAATAGAAGAAGGAATAGCCATACTCACCCTTAATCGTCCCGCGGTACTCAATGCCCTAAATGATCAAGTCTTTAATGAGTTGGCGGATGCTGCTTCAACCTTAACTGCTGACCCTTCTGTGCGTGTCGTGATCATCACGGGTGGTGAGAAAGTATTTGCGGCAGGGGCGGACATCGGTCAGATGGCTTCTGCTACCGCTGTGGATGTGACAACTAGCGATAAACCCTCGCATCGGGCTTTCCAGCTGATTGAAAACATGCCTAAGCCCGTCATCGCTGCGATCGCCGGATATGCTCTAGGTGGTGGGTGTGAACTGACGTTGGTGGCAGATGTACGCATCGCCGCGGACAACGCCCAGTTTGGGTTGCCGGAAATTAAACTGGGCATTTTGCCAGGCGCCGGTGGAACACAACGTCTGCCTCGTTTGATAGGTTCTGGTAGGGCAAAAGAACTGATTTTTAGTGGAGATTTTATTAAAGCGGAAGAGGCCTTGCGCATAGGTCTTGTGAATAAAGTGGTGCCTGCAGACCAGTTATTTGATGAGGCTAAGAAAATGGCGAAACGCTTTGCTGCCCGCGGTGCAGTAGCGTTACGTATGGCCAAATCGTCCGTGAATGAGGGGTTAAGGATGGATTTAGAAGCAGGTCTGCAGTATGAGCATAAATGTTTCAGTCTTCTATTTGCGACTGAGGATCAAAAAGAAGGCATGAAAGCGTTTCTTGAAAAACGTCCGGCTAAATTTCAGGGACGTTAGAGTTCGGAAAACGCATAACGTTCAATAACAATGATTAAAGGAAAAGGAGAATGACTATGAGAACAAGAGCTCAGTATATCGAAGGGTTAAGTAAAATGAATAGGAACCTCTACTTTAATGGTGGAATGATAGATAGGTTAGATCCACTTCAAGAAGGTGCCCTTAACGTAATGGGTTTAACGTTTGATGCGGTCTGGGACCCCGCCAGTAAGGATCTTTGCACAGCTACGTCTCACATCACTGGGGAAACCATCAACCGCTTTAACCACATTCACCAAAATGCAGATGACTTGCATAAGAAGCAAGACATGACTCGTTTCTTAGTGAACAAGGTTGGGCAGTGCATTCAACGATGTATGGGCATTGACGCCTCCAATGCAATCCACGCAGTGTCTTTCGAAGCTCAGAAGTCTCCAAAAGCCAAGACAGCCTACCATGACAACTGGCTTAAGTGGCTCGAACGTTTCCAGAGAGAAGATCTCGTGGTAAGTTGTGCGCAGACCGATGTTAAGGGTGAGCGTTTGAAGCGGCCAGCCGAGCAGGATGACCCTGATATGTATGTGCACGTGGTGGAGGAACGGAGCGATGGGATCGTTGTCCGCGGCTGCAAAGTCCATATCTCGGAAGCCTCGATTTCTGACGAGATCCTGGTAGTACCGAATCGAGCCCTACAAAAGGGTGAGGAAGATTATGCACTGGCCTTTGCAGTTCCGTCAGACTATGAAGGGGTCAAGCAAATTGTCCACTTTCACAATTATCGCAAGCGTGACACTTATCCGAGGGGGATTGAATACGGCTACACAGACTCTTATGTCATCTTTGATGATTGCTTCATCCCTTGGGAACGTGTGTTTCTGTGTGGAGAGACTCAGCATGGTGGCGTTGCAGCCCTGCTCTTTGCTTTGTTTCATCGTCATTCCTATTCAGGCTGTAAGCCTGCTATGCTCGACTATGTTATTGGTATGGGTGCACTGGCAGCAGAAATTAATGGTATTGAAAAGACCCCACATGTTCGCGAATTGCTCTCCAAGCTAATCATGACTGGTGAACTTGGTTATGCAGCGGGCTATACGTCGTCCGCCCTCAGCAAGCCTGAAGTTTATATGCCCGGTTTGGGTGTTGTGCCGTATGGCCCAGGCAGCTATATTCCGAACTCTATTTATGCCAACGTGGGCAGGTGCCTGACCGGTGAGGCCGTGTTCCATGAGCAAGAAATCCTGTGCAACATCGCAGGGGGTATGCCTGCCACATTCCCTTATGAAAATGACCTGACTAACCCCGAACTCAAAAATCTTTTGGAGAAATACCTGAACCGGAACCCAAAAATGCCCATTGAAGAACAAATTAAGTTTTGGATGAACTTCATCGACTTCGGTCTCTCCGGTTCCGCTGGCGCCACGTTGTACGGTGCGTATCATGGCGGCGGCTCCCCAATTATGGAACAGATCGCCATCACTTCTCAGTACGACATGGAGTCCAAAAAGGATATTGTCAGGGCAATCGCTGGAATGAAACCGAGAGTGAAGAAGAAATAAAAACTAAGA
>NZ_MLBF01000020.1 GCF_001936615.1 Desulfosporosinus metallidurans | reverse complement strand
GTAAAGGTGAGAAAGTTCAGGGATGCCGAAGAGCAGGATGACAACCCAAATACGGCATAGAAACGGATAGTGCTTTTACTCACGCATAAAACAACGCCAACTGTAATCTCTGCGGAAGTTGCATCAAAAGCTGTCCTCATGATTCAATTCGCCTAAACCCCCCGCATTCCCACCAGTGAATTTTGGTCGATGACTAGAGCTCGTTTCATAGCCATCGGAAATTCAAACATAGGACAGCCTGGGCGCTTTGTCATTGCCTTTATAGCAATCCCTTGTTTTACAGGTTTTACAAGTGTCTTTGTCTGCTCGGAGCTCTAACATACCTGCGCGGGAATAGTTACCGGACAAACTACCCAGAAAACAGAGATAACGACACCAAGTACGGCGTTCGAAGAGTAGAGCGGTGACCATAACCCCACCTAAGATGAGTAAGAGGAGGGTTCCAGATCCTCGGGGAGATTCAACGATTCCCCAAACGTGATCAGACCAGGTGATGAAGATGAAGGTAATATCGATGATCCAGAGACCGTTCTTGCGGATAAAATTTGGAACCTTGAGGTTTGCTCCGAATAACTTTTGTGTCAAATCACTCACCCAGGCAAATGGGCAAATTCCACACCAGAACCGACCAAGGAGAAAGAAGAAAAAAGGGATTAGTGGCCACCAAAGAACCCAAGTGGCGGCAGTACCGAAGTTATCATGGGCGAGTGTGGGTCCTGCTAACGTTTCAATCTAATGGGGAAGAAATGGTAATCGCTTGATTCCATTGCCCAGGTTGGTTGAAGGTCATACCTTCCATCATGTAGGAACCAGAGTTCATAGTCATGCCAGCCATGTTACCGCTGTTGCTTCCCGCGTTACTGGACATCATCGTAGATTTGCTCATCATGACTTTGGCACCAGTCACAGGTTGTCCAGTTGCCTTGTTTGTAATGATCATCGTCATAGTTCCTGCTTGGTTGGCCATAAAGTTTTCCGGGTTGGTTTGCATAATCACATGATAAGGTCCAGCGTCTTGTTCTAGCTTTCCAGATGCAGCTAGTGTAATAGATGCAAAAACAATGCCAAGTTGCGCATAGCTAATAATTATGATGTAAAAGTGGCATGTATTCGAGATTCTTACGTCAGTATTTAATGAGATTTTGGATGTTTGCGAAAAAACTTTTGATGCCACCAAAAAGATTTGCAAGGGTACTTTGAAGTGTTTTTAAGAGGAGATAGTTTATATTGGTGTAGGATAAAACACAGTGTGGTGTGTCTTATCCTACACAAGCGTCTTATAAAATAGGTTACATTTTCATGGACGAAATTGGAAAGACTAGATTCGTAATAAATTGTGAATAGGAGGTTTCGTATATGTTTAAGAAAATTCCCAAACTGGTCATATCGTTTGTGGTGGTAGGATCGTTAGTCGTAGGCTGTAGTACCCAACAAACACAACCGGCCCCAACGACACCAGCCACCCCAGCAGCTACAGCGGGGACACCTGCTCTTGCTGATGTCATCAAAAATGCCCTTCCAGGAACAGGTGTGGCCATGCGTGGAGTTTCGGATAGTTTTGACAATATGTATTACGCGGCCAAAGGAGGTAACTGGGCCCTCGCTGCTTATATGAGCGATGTCATGCAAGACTATATGTCACCCATTCAAATAACTCGGACACAAGTTTATCCCCAATGGGCGGCATTTGTTAAGGCGAATTTGGGGGACGATAGTGCTTTGAAGAAAGCTAGGGATGCTAAGGACATGGTTGCCTTTGAAAAAGCTTATAGCGATACGATCAATAACTGTAATGGTTGTCATACCGCTCTGGGCTTTAAGTTTATCAAGAAGATAAAAGCATCTGGACCGGAGGCGAATTTGGATTACAGTTTACAATCAAACGCCAGTGATAATAAATAAGAGTTCAACCTAGGCCAAATTCGCCTAGGTTGTTTCATTACAAAAACGAAAGTATGTTCATACACAATAAAAAGATAAGGGATAGGATTCATAGAGTACTATGAATCCTATCCCTATCCCTATCCCAGTATCTAGTATCATTAAAACTTGTAGACCGTTTTCAAATTCACTTAGTTTTGTGGGGCGCCGTCTTTGATCCAGTTTTTAATGGTCTGGACCTGGTCCTTGGTCAGCGGTTCTAAGCCCATAGGCATTTGGGGTGGCACCTTGCCATTAATACGGCTAATTAGATTTGATCCATCTGGGTTACCGGGAATTATATTCTTTTTCGTTAAGTTAGCATAGGTATCCACTGTGTATCCTCCGCTATTCCCGTGACACCCGACACATCGACTTTGGAAGATGGGATCAATATCCTTTTTATAGCTAGGATGGTCGATGACTCCCGTTTTGGGGAGCGGTTTTGGGACTGATCTGATCCCCTGGTACGTTAAGAAAACGAGCCCTAAGACGATTACGCTGGCAATACTTAGGGCTATGGGGCGTTTGCGCGGTTCTCGAGCAGGATTGCGGTCGATCCAAGGAAGCCCGAATATTATCACGAAGAAAACGAGGGGGAGGACGACTATCCCAACCACATCGAGGCTCGGGGGAAAGTATTTGAGTAACTGGTAAACGCCAAAGAAATACCAAGCAGGGGCTGGGACATAATTATCTTTGTTTAAGGCATCCGCAGGATTTCCCAAGCCTTTGGGGTATATGGCCGCCATAATCCATAGTCCCAGAGCAATAACGAGGACGAATATAATCATGCGGAAGGCAACATTTGGCCAGAAGGGAATTGATTGTTTTTCAATATCTTCTCCACGTTGCTTTGCTTCCATTAGCCTGTCTCCGGCAGACATCCCTTGTCTCAAAACAAAGAAAAAGTGAGGCATAAACGCAATGAGCACTATGATTGGTAAGATGAGCATATGTATTGAGTAAAACCGTGTTAAGGTTGTGCCGGTCACCTCGGTACCATTTCGCATCAGCCGAACGAGAAAGTCTCCCATTAATGGAACATATGAGGCCATGGTTGTGCCAACTGTTGTGGCCCAGTAGCCTTCTTGATCCCAAGGAAGAAGATACCCGGTAAAAGCCAGACCTAGTGTGCCGATAAAGAGGATACCCCCAAGGATCCAGGTCAATTCTCGCGGCTTTTTGTAAGCCCCTTCATAGAAAACGCGCAATAAATGCAAGAACACTACAACGACCATGAAATTTGCGCCCCAAGAGTGCAAAGAACGTACATATCCTCCTATGATAGAGGATTGTAAAAGCTTTATGCTATTATATGCTTCTGAGGCTGAAGGGACATATACCATTGCAAGTAATATTCCGGTAATGGCTTGGTTGATAAACACAAAGAAACTTGCGAAACCGAGATAATCCAAGAAATTACTAGGTTTGGGCACGGGATGTTCAAACATCGATTCTAAAATATCACTAAATTGTAAACGTTCATCTAACCATTGCTTCATTAGACCGACATTCCTCCAACTATCACAGAGTTCCCTTGTATCTGGATGACCCTGTGTTCAAGGGGCCGAGGGGGAGGCCCGCCGAGCACGTTACCCTTTATATCATACATACCTCCATGACAGGGGCATGCGAAAGACTTGGTAGCATCCAGCCAATTTACAGCACATTGAAGATGCGTGCAATGAAAATCAAGGGCTATCCACCCTTCGTCACCGAGATTGATAACATAAACGCCCTGCTCAACCCCTCCGCTTGTATAAGCCACAAGTTTTGGGGTGCCAGGGCTAAAATCGTCGACTTTCCCTACTTCCGCTAGTGGTTCGGACCCCACTGGCGGTGGGTTAAAGTAATCCCCGATGAGACCGAGATAAGCTACCCCCATGATGCCTCCAATTGAGCCGACGCCTGTCTTCAAAAAACGTCTTCTTGATATCGCTTTGCCTTCTTGATGTTCCATATGGCTGGCGCCCCCTTTGTATTCGCTGTTAGCATTTTCCCCTATGATGGAACAATTATGCTCTTGTTTATGGTTTTTTATTCAAATCATAAGTATGTCACAGCAGCTCTAGCCCGACACAAGGGTATCAATGGCGAGATGCAATCTGAAGGAAACAGGCGGTAAATCTTTGTAAGCACTTGTTTTACATAATAGTAAAGAAATTCAGAAATAATAAGAAACAAATTCTTGGAGTATATTTTCCTCAGTTCGACGCGGAATATGAATAACAGTCGGAGGATTAGACACATAAAGCTGGTTTACCGATAGAAAAGGAGTGATGGTGCTTGGCGAAAATTATAGTTCAAAGTCAGGAGAATTATCTAACTTAGCGTGTAGCATGAGTTGTCGGGAAATGCTTTACCGATGAGGGTGAAAAAGAGAGAACCATAGACTTGCGCATTGACGATTTACCGAAAAAAGAAGTGTGATGAGTAATGTATAATGGAAGAAGAATAATTGCTTCTCTTGTTATTTTTGTTGCTATCCTTACCTTGCCTTTTTTCTATAATAGGGACAAAGCTAACAAGGGACCGGAAATAAATCTGAATACTCCGTCTATCCAGCAATTAGCCGTTAAGCAGTGTATCGAACCAACGGAATATATGAGGGCCAATCACATGCAACTGCTCAATCAATGGAGAGATGCAGCCGTACGCTATGGCAAGACAGAATATATTAATAGTCAAGGAAAGTCATTCAAAATTAGTATTCAAACGTGCTTGAATTGTCATTCTGACCCGGCATTAAATACTTCTGATCAATTCTGTGTTTCATGCCATAAATATGCAGCTGTAAAGCCGAACTGTTGGAGTTGCCATTTTGAGCCAAAGGGGACAACAAAATAAACATTAATAGCATAAACAACTTGATTGTATTAAACTGTTTTAGATAAATCATACTAAGTATGATCCATGCCATTATAAAAAAAACAATAAATTGAACAAACTGAATAATTCATTTCCATCAGCCATAATGTTGAAAGATAACAAAACAATGGTGGTATTTAGTGGAGATCTAGCTAAAGCGCTCGCTTCCATTATAATTGCAAATGGTGCAGTGGCAGCAAATAAAATTGGTAATGATAAGCATCCGATGCCCCTTGTCAAGTCCTGCTCTAGGGTTAATCCAGGGTTTAACTGTTGAACAATGAAGTTAGCGTCTCCTTAGTGTATTTGTCTGCAGGGGAATCATTATCATTAGAAAAGCAAAAACAAGGCTAGGAGCATAAGCTTATAGCCTTGTTAAAAAACTTCAATAAGGGGATGCTAATCAGAGTTTATTGATTTGAAGAAATTTCTCCAAGCGTTGCCTGAACTTGATTCGTCTGTCCATCACGAATATAGGTAATAGTTATTTTAGTTCCGACATTATATTTATAGAGTTCATGAATGAGTTCAGAAGAATTTTGAACTTGAGCATTATTGATCTTGGTGATCACATCTCCTTTTGTAATTCCAGCTTTAGCTGCGGGACCATTTGGAGTCACGTTTGAGATATATGCCCCAAGGGGTTTGTTGTTAGACTGTGCATAAGCGATATATTGATCGTCTGTACTCACTAAAAGTGCCGGATGTTTGGCGACGCCCGTGGCGATTAACTGTTGGATGGTCGGCATGGCATCTGAAATTGGAATGGAAAAGCCCATTCCTTCAAAACCGCTCTGGGCGTATTTTGCGGAGTTGATACCGATGACCTGTCCCTGATAATCTACAAGCGGACCCCCACTATTTCCGGGGTTAATTGCTGCGTCCGTCTGGATGAGGTCGAAACTTGCCTCACCTTGGATGGAAAGGGTGCGATTTAATGCAGAAACGACACCTGTGGTCACGGAACGGGCAAAGTCGTTCCCGCCGGGGTTGCCAATGGCAACAACGGATTCGCCAACTTCAATCTTAGAAGAATCTCCCAGGTTAACTGCAGTTAGGTTTTTTGTATCTGAAATCTGCAATACGGCAAGATCTGTACGGGGGTCAGCCCCAATTACTTTGGCAACAAGGTTTCGCCCATCGCTCAAACTAACTGTAATTTTCTGGGCGCCATCAATGACATGGTTGTTAGTGACTATATACCCCTTTTGAGCATCAATAATAAATCCAGAACCGCTTCCAGCTTCTTGAAGATTTGAACTGCCAAAATATCCCTGGCTTGATTGGAAATTTGAAACCCCCACAACGGCAGGTCCAACATTTTTGGCAATTTGTGCTACTGGGAAATTAGTTTGGTTGGTAGCAAGGTTGACAACAGGTGTAATTGAAGATTTGGCAGTTTGAGTTAAGGAAGTGGAGTTAGCTGGATAGATATAGGGAACTGCCGCTGCTGTTGTAAGCCCTCCAATGACGGCACTAACTAAACAGAGGCTAGTAATGGCTACAAATTTGGATTTTGGTTTGTGTTGGATAATGGGTTGCTGCTTAGAAGTAAACATTTCCTTGGTTTCTTCCTGGTTTTCGTGATATTCCTTTTCGGATGGATCGGTGTTGTCATTCTGAGTGGAACGAATTTCATCTTCCATGATTACTACCTCCTTATTTCTACTATGCTTTAAGAAGCGTACGGATTGTTTCGCGCTACTCAATTAGGATAACTAAAATATGTTAAGGTTAAGGGTGCAAATTGTGAAAATTTCTTGTGGTTTGCGTCAAAGCTTTGTGAAATATCACGGCAGATCGAAAAGACAATAAACGAGGGCTGATAATATTTTTTTCAGCCCTCGTTTCCTCTATGCCCATTTCTCTAGGTAGAACTATTTTGTACAATTTCATTTAATGTTTAACAAAAAAGGAGATATAAACTATAAGTATACAACAAACTAAGCCTATAATATTTTCGATTAGAAAAAGAGTATTCAAGTTTCCGGAAAATTCTGGTTTTATCCCTTTCTTAATTCGAAAAGTGATAACCATGGCTCCCATATTAAGCACAAATAAGGGGATGAGTATCGTCTTGGCAAAATGAAGTGTTAACATCCTAAAACTCCTCTCATTAAACCTTAAATTATACTACCAAATGATTAAACTAAGCTAATATTACTAGGAAAGACAGCTTTATGTTTGAACATAAGTCACGTAAAAATGACTAGGGGAGTTACTCCCTAGTCATTTTTGGGTCAAACCCCGGTTATTGTGACGAAAGCCTTATGCGTTGATACCTGAGAAGAATTCTTCATTGTTGTCAATCGGTTGATCAGCAATAGCGGAAAGGAGCTCTTTAGAAGGTGGTTTGCCAGCGTACGTTCCAATAAGGACCCCGGCAATTCCACAGACCAAGCCGATGACACAGTAGCCTAAATAGGAGTTAGCCATCGATCCCGCACCGAAGATCGAATCCCAGATAGGGGTGTAGTAGCTGTTCTTCCAAATTTTATTTTCAAAGATGAAGAAGATGAACGTTCCCAGAGTTCCAGAAAGTCCACCTAACATAACCCCTAAGAGGTTTGCACGTTTCCACCATAACACATAAAGCATTACGGAGATGCCAGCGGTCAGTAGACCAGAAGACACGAAGTAGGCGTCATTAAGAGTTGCTCCAAAAACAGGACTGTTGTAGAGCTGGGCTAGTAGAATATTGATGATGATCATGAACACTGTGACAAGACGTGACCATTTAACAATTTTCGCATCAGACCAATTTCTCTTCTTATAGACCAGTGGTTGGAGAACATCGTAAGATAGGTTCATGGCACAGATATTACTATAATTGGCCACCGTAGACATTGTATGAGCGGAGAGTAAGAAAATCAGCAACCCTTTAACTAGGGGAGGCATATAGGAATTAATATAGGTAGAAATGATATTATAGGCGCCTTTATCCCCCAGAGCAGCGGCTGAGGTTAAAACACCGTCCTTCATTTCGGGTGGGAAAACGATAAGGCCTAGTACCCCAATAATTGCGGCGGGAATAACGATAATAACGGTGTTGAAAGCGATGCTGTATAATCCACCTAAACGCGCTTCATGCGTGGTTCTAGCAGCCTGAGCTTTTAACCAAAAATCTTCTGCGGCTGCCCAGCCTGGTACTAGTCCGAGCATAACGATCAAGGGGAAGGATATTGAGACATAGGCAAAAAAGCTGGTTGCATGTTGAGTTGAATCAACTGGATAAGCAAGACTGTTTACAATTGGCTGAGCTTGCAACATACCCCAGATGGTTGTATTATGAGCTCCCGCTATGCCATGAGCTGTTAAGAATATAGCACCAGAGGTTACGAGCAAAATAATCGCACCCATGAAGAACTGGACAACATTGGCGTTAATGACAGACCTGAAACCGCCCATCCACATGTATAAAGCGATGGGTATTGCATAGATAATGATCATGGCTTCAATTGATATACCGAGTGCCGGAGCCATAATCAAAGATGCTGCGTATAATTCGGCCGCTGACCAGATTGTATAGGAGAAAATATTAATGGGAGCTGACAAAATTCGCGCTGGCAAACCAAACCGGTTTTGTAGCATTTGGCACTGAGAAATTGCTTTAATTCTTCTTAACGGGCGCGCCATTAAGAATTGCCAGATGTTTGAGATAAACCAGGGAATAGCAACTACCCACAAACCTGATAAACCCAAGTCATAGGTGGCCCATGTCATCCAAGTGATCATCCCTATTAACATCCAACCGGAAGCAACGGACATACCTACCATATAAGCAGGTTGACTTCGACCAGTGATCCAGTAATCATTGCTTTCTTCTTCGGCATTAGCGCTGGATTTCTGCTTTCTATAAGCATTCAAACCCACGGAAATAAGAAAAGCAATATAAAGAAAAAACACTAACCAGTACCATAATGGACTTACATCGGCACTTCCCATTCATGTTCACTCCTTTGTAATTTATCTGCGGTTAGCTTCGTTGGAAAAGGATTAATAAGTTCGGAATATTTCGTCAATAATCGGCATAAAACAGTTAAGTTTATTTGTTAAACCACCCTATCACCATCCTATCCGAGACTATTAACACTAAATTTAAAGCTAGCGATAGCCTTTTCTCGGTGTTATGTAGATGATATTGCAATAACTGTGCCATGCATATAAATTGTAGAAACAACGGATTTTATCGCATTATTATGTGAATTTTCCAATACAATGTAGGAACCGTAAGTCGATACTGACTCTTTTAAGTCATTTTTGGATCGAAATATCCAAAAGGACTTGACGAAAATCAAGGCTGGAAACATTAACTGCATCCAGCCCTGAGGATCAATTTACAACATTTATTAGTTTTCCTTGCATAAACGATTTTATATTAATAGCCATGAGTTCAATAAGTCTTTGCCTCGACTCAAAACGTCTCCACCCAATATGTGGAGTGAGGATGACGTTTTTCATGTCAAATAAGGGGTTGGTTGCTTCTGGAGGTTCAGGATCTTGTACGTCTAGAGCCGCACCGCCAAGTTTCCCAGCCTTCAAGGCTTCGATTAGATCCGGTTCACTGATTATTGCTCCTCTGGCAGTGTTTATGATAAAGGCCGAGGGCTTCATCAACGTTAATCGGTCTTTATTGATCAAGTGCAAGGTATCGGCTGTGAGGGGGCAGTGGAGGGTCACAAAATCACTTTGTCTGAGCAATTCCTCCAGGGACACAGATTGTATGTTGGGATTGTCCCAAGATTTTGGAGTTCGACTGTATATGAGGATTTTCATCCCCAAAATCAGAGCAATTTTTATTACTTCTCGCCCGATGGCGCCACCACCGCCAATCACTCCTAGCGTTTTGTTTTGCACCTCGAAATGGGGCAGTTCCACGTATTGCGTAAAATCATTAAAGTTCTTTTGTTTAACCATGACCTGACGCTGGATTAAGGAGGAGCTGAAATTTAAGATGTAGGTAATCACCAGATGAGCGACGGCTTCGGTGCTGTAGCCGGGAACATTGCAGACGGTAATATTCTTTTCCCGTGCGGCGACAATATCGATGTTGTTATAGCCGGTACCTGCTTCACAGATAAGTTTCACGGAGGGCGGGAATTGAGAGATCAAATCCCTTCCCAGAGGTAATTCTTTGGTAAGGAGAATAGTTTGATCCTTCACCCGTTCTAAAATTTGCTGATCGCTGCTTTCATCGTATTTGGTGAACGATGTGAGTTCGCTAACTGGCGAAAAATCGAGTTTGTTGTCAAAGTTCAGTTTCGCGGAATTAAGAAATACAGTTTTTTGCATAATGCCTCCTAATGATTCAGTCTTTGTTATTTGAATTTTAGTATAGCCTTGCTATAACTCAAGGTCAACTCTTCTGCTGGTCTGACCTTCTATGGATGAAAAACATTACTTT
Source organism: Desulfosporosinus metallidurans (assembly GCF_001936615.1). Classification (GTDB taxonomy): domain Bacteria; phylum Bacillota; class Desulfitobacteriia; order Desulfitobacteriales; family Desulfitobacteriaceae; genus Desulfosporosinus; species Desulfosporosinus metallidurans. The sequence continues at coordinate 56,258 of NZ_MLBF01000020.1, read as the reverse complement.
TGCGGTGCTTGTTGCTCTCTCCAAGAAGTGGCATACTCATCAAATGTCTTTTGAACGGTTTCACCAATTTCCTTATAAGCTGCATCGTCTAGGTTGGCAAGAGAAGTTCGGATGGACCAATCTGGGCCGCCAAATCCCCCGCCATTTAGGAGCACAATTGAAGATTCTTCAGCTAAACGAAAAAGAATGTCGGTGGGTTCATAGTTCGTTTGTAAGTAGTCACAGAATTCGTCACCGTACTTTACTTTTGCCCACACTAATAAATCAATTTGACAGTAGTACGCGGCGTCAAACGCATCATTTCGCAACTTAAGTCCGAAGCCATCATACAATAGTTTCTGGCGATGATGACAGATTTCCTGAGTTAACTTTTTGTAATGGTTCTCATGATCAAGCAATGCGAAAAGCGCAAAGAACCCCATTTGTACTTGCTGTGGTGTGGATAAACCTGCTGTGTGATTCAGAGCAACTTGACGACTGTCAGCCACCATCCGATCAATAAAACGAAGTTGTTCAGGATGCAGCGTAATGGTTCCATAGCGCTCCGCCAGCGCCTCAATTTTCTCGCGCGGTAGTTCCTTAAGCAATTGATCAAATACGTTATTTTGCTGAATCGCGATAACTCCGAGACGCCAACCTGTAGCCCCAAAGTACTTAGAGAAAGAGTAAACCCCGAGCGTATTAAATGGTAATTCGGCCATGAGCGAACGGAAGTTATCGACGAATGTTCCGTACACATCATCCGTGATGATCATTAATTTCGGATTATCCTCTTTAATGACTTCTACTAAATGTTTTTTTGACTCGTCTTTGATTGCGATAGAGGGTGGGTTGCTCGGGTTAACCACAAACAAAGCTTTGATATCGGAATCCTTTAGTTTATCTATCTCTGAGTTCGGATATTGCCAGGTATGGTTACCCTGTTCATCCATTTCCAGAGCATTGATTCTTACAACATCAAACTGATAACGTGATAGATGCGGGATCTCAAGGTAGGGGGTAAAGGTGGGTACCATAAGCGCAATTTTGTCCCCGACTGACAACAAATTATTAGCAATCAGGGAGTCAAAACTATAACACATGGCTGCGGTTCCGCCTTCAACGGCGAATAAATCATAGTTGACTGGTGGAGAAACGTTATTACACATTTCTTGAATGAGATAGTTATGAACGACCTGCTCGAGGTGCACGAGCATACGATCCGGGACAGGGTAGTTATCCCCAATGATTCCGTCTACTAGTTCGTGGATCCAAGCATCAGGGTTGAAGCCTAGTTGTTTGGGTCCATAATCAAGGGCGTTTTTAAGTAATGTGACTCCTGGCGAGTCGGGGTGTTTTTTAAGGTAGGCCTCTAGGCGGGTTGCAATCCCTTCGATCTGTGGCATGCCAGCCAGATCGGTATCTTGCCATGCCTTGCGGGTTTCTTCTATAGCAAACTGGCCTAGAGTAAAAAATGCCTCTCGTGGCGTTGCTACAGTCCAGTTGGGGTTACCTCTTCCCGCGTTCAGCATTGCCCAAATACTTGTATCACCACGTTTATTGGCGAGGCTGATCAATTTGTTCTTAAGTTCAAAGGGACTCAGTTGCTCATAAGTGCGTTCCATTTTCCTGCGAGGGGTATTCTCGTTATCGATGAGTATCATTCCTTTCAGATCTAAACTTGGAGAGTAAAACAAATCTAGTACGTTTCATAAGTATCTCACAGTTAATATCGTTTGGCTTAGTCCTCAATAATTGCATTAAAGGTACTCTGTGCTGTACCCGAAGCATTTATACGCTTTTCTGACTGTAATAAGGAATAATACTGGAGGATGGTTTGTGAGGATACCGAAATTCAAACTTGAAATTCTTGGGTTGAAGTGCTATTATTATTTAAACCGTTGAAGGGGAAGTAACATCGCAAGACCAACCTCACAGAGAGTCGAGTAAGGTGGAAGCTCGACAGGTAACGGAGCGAGTAAATGGGCCCCTGAGGGTGGAGCGAAAAAGCTTAGGCTTTAGTAGCTACCAACGCAAAGCCAGCGTTATTGGGCTGAGGGTGTGTTGGCACTCTGCATGAGTAGATGCCTATTTTTGTGCATCAATTAAGGTGGTACAGCAGATTAACGTCTGTCCTTATTTTAGGACAGACGTATTATTTTTGTGTCCACGCTTCGTTCCATTCATGACGGTGGATAAAGGATACTGACTTGAATTGGAACGTGCAGAGAAAAGAAACCCGCAAATTAGGAAATTTGAGGGAGGCTATGTTAAGGATGAAAGATCTAAAATTAGCAGGACTTACTTCTGAAAAAAAGACAAGTTCAATTGAGGTCAACGGGGTTACCATTGGAGGAAAAGAGATAATTCTAATGGGCGGACCCTGTGCTGTGGAATCAAGTGCTCAGATGAGCCAGTCAGCCGAAACTGTAAAAAAGGCGGGAGGAAAAATCCTGCGCGGTGGGGTTTTCAAACCCCGCACTTCCCCTTATAGTTTTCAGGGCTTGGGCCGAGAGGGACTTAACTACTTGGTTCAAGCGGCTAAAGAACAGGACCTTCTCTGTGTCACTGAAGTGATTGATGCTCAAAGTCTGGATTTAGTGGTTAATAATGTCGATATAATCCAAATAGGCGCACGTAATATGCAAAATTTCGAACTTCTGAAATTGGCCGGGAAAATTGACAAGCCTATTATCCTGAAAAGAGGCTTGTCTGCAACGATTGAAGAGTGGTTGTTGGCCGCCGAATATATCCTTGCTGCTGGCAACCCTCAGGTTATCCTTTGTGAGCGGGGAATACGTACGTTTGAACCCAGTACCAGGAATACGTTGGATTTAAGCGCAGTTGGAGTAGCTAAAGAAGTTTCTCATTTACCAGTCATTGTTGACCCTAGTCATGCAGCCGGGCGAAGAGACCTGATTTCATCCTTATCTAAGGCCGCTCTGGCAGCAGGTGCAGACGGTTTACTCATTGAAATGCACCCTAATCCTGCTGAGGCCGTTAGCGATGGACCCCAGTCTTTGACTCCAGAACAGTTTGTTCAACTAGCGGGGGAACTGGGGGTAGTCGCCAATTCAGTTGATAGAGTGTATGTTTGTGCTGGCCAAAGGGATAGTGATACTCTTGAATCCCTGCGTGCCGAGATTAATAATCTGGACCAAAATATCATTGGACAGCTAGCAACTCGCATGCAACTTGTTAGAAAGATAGGGGAACAAAAACGTCTAGATCGAGTCAAAGATTCTAACCGAGAAAAAGAGATTATGCAGCGGTTAGTTGACCTAGCCGAAGAACTTCAACTTCCCTCAGAGTTAGTTAAAAGGATCTATCCTTTAATATTTGAGTTTGGAGTGCAATCTCAAATAAAGACTAGGGTTGCTCAGGATCGAGATATCGAGCAACCGTTTTTTTCAGCAGGTAGTAAATAAAAACTCCTTGACAACTTAGATCCTCTGTCTTATAATAACTTAAAAATATATGTATAGTTATAATACAAAGTAGCTGCTGATGAGGAAAAGTATGTTTTATGAGAATGTCTTAGCGAGTCAGAGGCGGTGAAAGTCTGATACAAGTCTCTTTAACAGAATGGTCCTCAGAGGTGTGATCCGAAAGCTCTAAGGTTAGTAGGTGATTCCGGGTGTTTCCCGTTACAGAAACGAGGGTATCGAGAAAGAACATTCTCCGTACCTGATCGATGAGAGGTATTAGGTAGTTTATTTCATTCGAAAGAGTCCAAGCGAATTCCGCTGGCTTGGACTGGATTAGAAGAAAGAGCTCATTAATACAATTAAGGTGGTACCACGGAGTTTTCCGTCCTTTGAGGATGGAAGGCTCTTTTTGTTTTAAGAAAGATAGTTCACAAGTACGAAAGGAGATTTTCCGATGGTGATGGAAAAAATTCATGTTTTAACAGATGAGGGGCACCAAACGAGTGGGCATTTCGGGCCCTATGGAGGTGCCTATGTTCCGGAAACGTTAGTACCTGCTTTAAGCGAGTTGGAAGAAGCCTATCTTAAATCTTGTCAGGATGAGAGCTTCCAAAGAGAATTTAAAGAACTCTTGCAAAAGTACGTGGGCCGACCGTCTCTCTTCTATGAAGCCAAGCGTTTGACCGAACAACTGGGTGGGGCGCGAATTTATCTCAAACGAGAAGACCTCAATCATACAGGTGCTCATAAAATTAACAACACCTTGGGGCAGGTTCTCCTCGCTAAACGGATGGGCAAAAAACGAGTGATCGCCGAGACTGGGGCGGGGCAACATGGGGTAGCTACAGCTACGGCTTGTGCTCTGTTTGGTCTGCCGTGTGTAGTTTATATGGGAGAAGAAGATATCCGAAGACAGCGTTTAAACGTATTGCGTATGCGTTTATTGGGGGCAGAGGTTCGTTCGGTGACACTCGGTTCGCGGACTCTAAAAGATGCGATTAATGAGGCTTTAAGAGACTGGGTGACCAATGTTGGAGAAACGTTTTATTGTTTCGGGACAGCGGCTGGGCCTCATCCTTATCCAAGCATTGTGCGGGATTTTCAAGCCGTAATTGGACAAGAGACTAGAGAACAGGCCTTAAATGAGTTAGGAAAGCTACCGGACGCCGTCATTGCTTGTGTCGGTGGAGGCAGTAATGCGATTGGTATCTTCCATCCGTTTATAGCCGATACTGAGGTCAAACTGATTGGGGTGGAAGCAGGAGGAACTGGGAATAACAAGGGGGAAAATGCAGCCACTCTTTGCCTAGGTGAACCGGGTGTTCTACATGGGGCTTATAGTTATTTGCTCCATGATGAGGATGGACAAATCGTAGTCACAACGTCCATTTCTGCGGGGCTCGATTATCCGGGAGTAGGGCCTGAACACAGCTATCTCAAAGAGAGTGGCCGAGCAGAGTATGTCAGCATCTCTGATCAAGAAACACTTGAAGCCTGTACCCTGCTTTGTCAAACGGAAGGAATCTTGCCAGCTTTAGAAAGCGCGCATGCCGTTGCATATGCGGCAAAACTAGCCCCAAAGCTCTCGAAAGATCAGGTGATCGTGGTAAACTTGTCGGGAAGAGGAGATAAGGACGTAGAGACTTTGGCTCAGTATTTGGAAGGGGGAGCTAATCATGAGTGAACGATTAAACGCTGTTTTTAAGGTTCCGCCCACTGGGGTAACCCGTCTTGTTTCTTATATCATGGCAGGAGATCCGAATGTGGAAGCAAGTCTACGTCGCTTAAAGGGACTTGCCGATCATGGGGTGGATGTGTTAGAACTGGGGGTTCCCTTTAGTGATCCCATGGCCGATGGACCGGTTATCCAAGCCGCTGCGGAGAGGGCCTTGTCCGCTAAAATGACGGTTAAAAGAACTTTGGATCTTGTCCGAGAATTTCGCCAGACAAACGATACGACGCCACTTCTCTTGATGAGTTATCTTAATCCGCTGCTTACCTACGGCTGGGATCGCTTGGTTAAGCATGCTGCTGACGCAGGGGTTGATGGCTTTATATTGCCCGATTTACCTTGGAGGGAAGGGAAGGGTCTCCGCGCAAGAACGAAAAGACAGGTGGATGAACGATTGACCTTTATCCCGATGATTGCCCAGACGAGTCGTGAGCAAGATGTCCAGACCGTCGCTCAGGAAACCGACGGCTTTGCCTATGTTCTGTCCCGTAATGGGATTACAGGTGGAGAAGTAGAAATCCCGGCATCCGTTAGTGAATTTATTGATCGGTTGGGAAAAAGCCTACAAATTCCTCGCTGTGTCGGCTTCGGGATTCAGAAACCAGAGCAAGTCCATGCCCTAGCCAAAGTTTGCGAGGGAGTTGTCGTAGGAAGCGCTTTAGTGGACAAATTTGCTAGGCTCGACCAAGGACAACTCGAGGAAGAAAAGCTCATAGATCAGGAAAAAGCCGTGTTTGAATGGCTGGCAAGTCTCAAGAAATAAGTATCCATAATTCAACTCATAGACAAAACTCCACGAAAACATCCTTGCGAAATCCTTTAAGGATTCAGGAAATCTGGAAAAAGGAGCAGCTCGTGCTCCGTTTGGGTATCACAATTTGAAGCTAGCTTATAACGAAAAGAAAGAGGGAGAAGTCGGTGAAAAAAGTTGTCTCATTGCTGATTATGTTAGTTTTGGTTTTTAGTCTCACAGGCTGTAGCGGTGCGAAAACAGCCGCAACGGGCGGAGAATCTGCAAAGGTGTCTAAAAATGTGGCGATCTTGACGCCTTATTTAGCATCTGTCACTACGAACGAAATGGTTGAAAGCTTGAAGAAACAAGCTGCGGACCGTAGTTGGAAAGCCAATGTCGTTGATACTAAAGGGGATTTCGGCCAATTGGCGAGCCGGATGGAAGATCTAATCTCGACTAAAGTGGATGCGATCGTGCTCGTGAGTACGGATCCAAACCAAGTGAAAACACAGATTAAGAAAGCCCAAGAAAAAGGGATCCCTGTCTTTGGTTGCGATTCCGGATATATTGAAGGGATGACAATGAATGCAACCAGTGATAACCAAGCCATGTCCCAGATGATCACGGAGTATCTTTTTAAAACCCTGAATAACAAAGGAAATCTCGTGGTTCTTACGTACAGACCGCATCCTGGGGTACTCAAAAGAACTCAGCAACTCGATGAACTTCTCAAGAAAAACACTGAGATTAAAACAATTACTGAACAACAAGTCCAAGTTCCAGGCCCCATCGAAAATTCGCGCAAACAAATGGAGAGCTTGTTGTTAGCTAACAAAGCGGAAGGATCGATTACGGCAGTTTGGGCTGGTTGGGATGAGCCTGCCATTGGAGCTGCACAAGCTATTGAAGCTGCAGGACGGAAAAATATCGTGGTGGTGGGTATTGACGGGACCAGTCAGGCTATCGAGATGATTAAAAAGGGCTCTCCCCTGATTGCCACTGTCAAGCAGAATTTCCCCGGAATGGCAGAAATCGTGGCGAAGCAAATGGATTTGGTTTTCCAAGGCAAAAAAGTTGAAGGAACGGAACTCTATGCACCCGCTACTTTAATTACGAAAGAGAATGCTGGGAAGTGAACTGCGGATGCCGTTACTGGAAGTTAGAGAGCTCGCTCAAAAATTTGGGAGAAACTATGCGCTGTCCGGAATTTCATTATCCATAAATTCAGGCGAGATACACGCTTTGATTGGAGAAAATGGTGCGGGGAAGTCCACCTTTATTAAATTAATGACTGGAGTTTATCAGCCTGTTGGGGGTGAGATTCTCTGGCAAGGGGAAAAGGTGGTTATCAGAAATCCTCGGGATGCCCGTGAACTCGGAATCAGCGTTATCCATCAAGACCGGCATCTAGTTCCTTACTTTACAGGTTTAGAAAATCTCTATCTTGGAGCAGACTACCCCAAACGGAGGTTCTGGCCCGGTATTCGTTGGGAAACGATGCGGGAAGAGGCAGAGAAGATTCAAGCTGAGTTAGGCATGGAGGTTCCCTTGGAAAAACAGGCTCAGCACATGTCTCCGACGGAACGAACAATGGTGGAAATTCTGCGGGCTGTGAGGACGGGGTGTAAACTTCTTTTTTTGGATGAGCCCACGGCATCGTTAACAGATCAAGAAACGGAAACGTTATTTCGCTTGCTTTTTCGCCTCAAATCCCAGGGAACCGCAATTATCTATGTCACACATCGCTTAGACGAAGTGTTTCATCTAGCCGATCGCGTTACGGTGCTTCGTAATGGCAAATTGGCGGGCACCTTAATTATGGGTGAAGCCCATAAAGAGAGGTTGATTAAGCTCATGGCCGGTCATGAGCACAACTTCAGCAAAGGAAAAAAAAGAACGGATATTAAAACGGCCCCCATGGTTTTGCAGGTTAACGGCTTAAAAACTGTGGATAAGAGAGTCAAAAATGCAACCTTCTCCGTACGCAAAGGAGAAATACTGGGGGTATTTGGCTTGGCAGGAGCCGGTCGTACCGAACTCTTAGAGGCTATTTATGGACTAAGGCCCAAAAGTGTGGGGGAAGTATTGATCAATGGCAATACTCTGCCCAACAATTCCCCTTCCTCTTCATTACAAGGAGGAATCGCTTTTATTCCTGAGGATCGCCGCGGGCAGGCTTTGATCATGGGCATGTCTATTCAGGAAAATATTACCCTACCGGTTCTGACGAACTATACAAGGGGTGGAGTTATAGTCAATTCTCAAGAGCTTAAAGTTAGCGAAGACTGGATTAACAAGCTTAGAATTAAGGCCCGTGGACCAGGCCAGTCTGTTCAAGAATTGAGCGGGGGAAATCAACAAAAAGTCGTTTTTGCCAAGGCGTTAATGTCTCGTCCGAAGTTGTTTTTATGTGACGAACCAACCCAAGGCGTGGATGTGATCACTCGTAGTGAAATTCATCGCTTCTTGAGAGATCAAGCCGAACAAGGTGGGGCAGTCTTATATGTATCCTCCGATCTGGAGGAAGTACTGGAAGTGGCGCATCGTCTGCTTGTTATGAGAGAAGGGGAAACGGTTGCCGACCTTCCAATAGAAGGGTTAACACCTGAAGCCGTGCTGCAACTTTGTTATGCTAAGGCAGAAAGGTAGGTGGATGCAAATCAGTGCAAGTCAGGGACGGTTCTTGAACTTGCATACTTGACCTGCATCTGACGTGTTCGAACCATGGGGAGAAATCGTGCTGGCATTCTGCTTGTGTTCTTGGAAAGGAAAGGAGTCTACTGATGAAGGAGATGGGTAAACAACTATTTTGGCTTCAGCTACTTCGAACCTACGGAACGGTTGTTGCTGCTGTCTTCATTATGATCGGATTTAGTGTCTTAAGTCCCGCGTCGTTTGCAACCTGGGATAATGCTATTAATATCAGTCGTCAAATCTCCTTTCTAGTCATAATTGCCTTGGGAGCAACTTTAGTGATGGCTATTGGTGAATTTGATCTTTCCGTTGGCGCTATGGCCAGTTTTGGTGGAGTAGTGGCTGCAAAATTAGTAGTTCAGGGGTTGCCCTTTTGGGCAGCCTTCCTTATCCCTTTGGGAATAGCCTTCGGCATAGGTTTTATCAACGGTTGGATCGTGACTCAGTTTCGCGTATTATCGTTCATAACAAGTATGGCGATGGGGACCATTCTCGGTGGATTTACCTTTTGGTTGACCGGAGGGACAACAATTTTCGAAAATATTCCTGAATCGTTCCGCTATCTTGGTCAATCTGAATTATTGGGAATCCCGATACTTTCGTTGCTCATGGTTTTACTTACGATAATATTTTGGTTCATAATGGCCCATACTGCTTTAGGACGCCGTTTATATGCCTTAGGAGGGAATGAAGCAGCTTCAAGAATTGCAGGGATTAACGTAAGTGCAAATAAGAATCTGGCGTTTGCCCTGTGCGCTACCCTCGCTGCTTTAGCAGGAATCTTGATGGCTTCTCGCTTGGGCTCTGCCCATCCTACGGGCGGCAACGGGCTGTTCTTGCCGGCGTATGCGGCAGCCTTTTTAGGGATGACTACTTTTAAAGAAGGAGTCCCTAATATCTGGGGGACCTTTGTAGGGGCGGCAATCATCGGAATCTTAGCCAATGGTCTGACGATTCTCGAAGTGCCAACCTTTATGCAGGATGTTATTACAGGAGTGATTGTAATTTCTGCTGTAATTTTACAAAAGCTTGGGCGTAAATAAACCAGGGAGTGATAAAATTGCAGTATATTGCCGCATTCGATATTGGCACAACCAATGTTAAGGGAATTCTTGTCTCCCAAGACGGAGACATACTGGGGGAGACGACACGACCCATCCATACTTATAATGAAGAAAATAGAATTGAACAGGATCCAGAAGAGTGGTGGAAAGCAGTCTTTGAGATCGCCAATGTTTGGTGGCAGAGCGGCTTCCAGCCGGAAGCAGTTAAAGCGATTACCCTAAGCGGGCAGATGGAGGATTGTATTCCAATTGATGGAGAGGGAAAATCGGTTAGAAGAGCGATCCTCTATTCGGATTCCCGCGCAGATTCAGAAGCCCAGCGAATCCTGGCACACTTGGGGGAAGAGGAGATTTGGCGGAAAACAGGCAATCACATGGATGGGCAGATGACGTTTCCCAAAATACTTTGGCTGCGGGACCATGAGCAGGCGAATTTTTCAAAGACAGCGTGTTTTTTAATCAGCTCAAAGGATTATGTCATCCGGCAATTAACTGGGCGGAACATCACGGATCCTACATCGGCTGCTACGGCAGGAATGATGAATTTAGTCGCTCGGGAGTGGGTAAGCAACTGGCTGGATTCCTTTGCTTTGGAATCGTCATATCTGCCCGAACTATTGGCTCCAGATGAAATTGCAGGTTATCTCACAGAAGCTGCCTCTTTATTGACGGGATTTAAGATGAACACTCCAGTATTGTGTGGAATGGGGGATGCTGGGGCAACGACACTTGGGGCCGGGGTAACGGAGTTAGGTGAAATGTATGCTTATTTGGGTACAACGGGCTGGGTTGCTTTACCCACAGATGAAATAAGCCTGCGTGGATCTGGGATCTTCCACTTGGCTCATGCTCCCAAAGACTTACTTATCGCCATTGCTCCGTTATTGAATGCTGGAAACGTTCACAACTGGGCTTTGTCCGTTTTTGGAGACCCCAATCTTTTGGATAGCCAAGAGGGGTTTGCTTATTTGGAAGAAATTATGGCCAATTCTGATCCGAGCATTAGGCAGGTGATATTTTTACCTTACTTGAATGGGGAACGCTGTCCGATTCAAGATCCTGAGGCTAGTGGCTCTTTTGTAGGCCTTAGAGCGACAACCACACGAGGAGAAATGTGCGCCGCTGTTCTTGAAGGAGTTGCCATGGCAGTCCGTCAAGTCATGGAACTTCTCCTGGGTGAAAACGAGATTCGGCGAATTACCTTAATCGGTGGCGGGAGTAAAAGCCGGGCTTGGAACCAAATTATTGCCGATGTGTGCGACTGTAACGTGGTCGTCCCCAAGGATTCTGAATATCTCCCGGCTCTCGGGGTTGCAGCAGCGGGTTTTGTCCACCTCGGTTGGTCTGATAGCTATGCGGACTTCTCGCGAAGATTGCTTGCGATGAGGCCCAGTGAGCAATATCTTCCTAAGGAGAGGAATGCGCGGGCTTACGGCAAACTGTATCAGAACTATTTACAGATTTATCCGGCTTTAGCAATCTTGTCACGCCAAGTGGTGGAAGTCGAAATGGCTTCCCGTTGATCAGAACATTAGTCGAGTGGGCTGAGTTTGGGTTAAACGTTGACTGCTGTTTGATGCCTATTTTAGAAACAGACGAGATGATGAGTCATGACTACGCTAAACAGGGGCTAATTTAACACTTGAAATCCCTTGCTCGGAGTGCTATTATAATCTAAACCGTTGAAGGGGAAGTAAAACCGCAAGACCAGCCTCACAGAGAGTCGAGTAAGGTGGAAGCTCGGCAGGTAACGGAGCGGGCAAATGGGCCCTGGAGGGTGGAGCGAAAAAGCTTAGGCTTTAGTAGCTACCAACGCAAAGCCAGCGTTATTGGGCTAAGGGTGTGTTGGCACTCTGCAGGAGAGGATGTATAGTTTTGTGCATCAACTAAGGTGGTACCGCAGATTAACGTCTGTCCTTATTTTAGGATAGGCGTTTATTTTTGTACCCACCCTTCGTTCTATTCATTACCGCATCGGTGAATGGAATGTGCAGAGAAGGAAACCCTTAAATTATTTAATTTATAATTAGAATAGGGAGGTATCTTCAATGAAAAAACGATTGGCGGTAATGATCTCAGTTATTATGACCTTGGCTTTGGTGTTTTCCTTAACGGCTTGTGCACCCAGTAAGACTGGAAATTCGGTGAACTCAGGAAACACAGGCAGTACCGATGTAAAGAAGAAAATAGGGATTGTACAAATTGTGGAACATCCTTCTCTGAACACGATTAGAGAGTCTCTGATCAAAGAGTTACAGGCCAAAGGATTCAAAGATGGCGAAAACATTACGATTGATTATCAGAATGCCCAAGGTGACCAAACGAATCTGAAAACGATTGCTCAAAAATTCGCAAGTAATAAATATGACCTTATTGTCGCTATCGCAACCCCTTCGGCGCAGGCCGTTGTGAGTGAGACCAAAGACATTCCCATTCTTTTCTCGGCCTGTACTGATCCCTTGGGATCTGGTCTGGTGACCAATATGGAGAAACCGGGAGCTAATGTCACTGGAACATCGGATGCTGTCTCCGCTGAAAAAATCATGGGACTTGCCAAACGCATCACTCCAGATATCAAAAGAATCGGTGCTTTATACAACTCTAGCGAAACCAATTCCGTGTCCGTAATCAATAACTTGAAGGACTATGCGAAGAAAAATAACATGTCGGTGGTTGAAGCAACTGTGACCAACTCCTCGGACGTTCAGCAAGCTGTCACTTCTTTGGTGGGTAAGGTCGATGCTATCTTCTCACCCATTGATAACACGGTAGCCTCCGCGATGCCTGTTGTTGCGCAGGTTGCCAATAAGGCAAAACTACCCGTTTATGTAGGGGCAGATTCCATGGTTAAAGATGGAGGGCTTGCCACTTACGGAATTAATTATGATGTCTTGGGTAAAGAGACGGGAGATATGGCTGTGGAAATATTGAAGGGTAAAAAAGCCGGGGATATTCCAGTGAAAACCATGACGGATATGGATATTTATCTTAATAAGACCACGGCTAAGGCAATTGGAATCAATCTCCCCGACGATGTCTTGAAATCAGCCGCTCAGGTTTTCGGAAATTAAGAAATAAGGGGTTTAAGTGATGACCTTCATGGTGTTACAGGGTTCCTTTGAACTAGGAATAATCTATGCGATCATGGCTCTAGGGGTTTTTATATCCTTTAGAACTCTCAACATGCCTGACCTGAGTGTGGACGGTAGTTTTGTCCTCGGGGCAGCGGTTTCTGCTGTTATGAGTACCAAGGGACATCCATTTCTTGGCTTGGGGATCGCTTTTCTGGCAGGTTGTGGAGCAGGGTCTATCACAGCATTACTTCATACTAAACTAAAGATTCAGCCACTTCTAGCTGGAATCCTGACCATGTTGGCACTCTATTCTTTGAACCTAAAAGTGATGGGAGGCAGGGCCAACATCCCCCTAATGAATAAGGCGACAGTTTTCAGTGTTTTTGAAAAGACTGCCTTAGGAGATTACAGCAAGTTAATTTTTTCATTGGCAGTGTTGTTATTGATGCTCCTGTTGCTGTTCCTTTTTCTCAAAACGCGACTGGGGTTTGTTTTAAGAGCAACAGGGGACAATGACCATATGGTAAGAGCGCTTGGCGTTAATACGGATTCTGTGATTCTCATAGGGTTGGCTCTTTCCAATGGGTTAGTGGCCTTATCTGGTGCTCTGATTGCCCAGTCTCAATCGTTCGTAGATGTTGGCATGGGAATTGGTATGGTCGTTATCGGGCTGGCTTCAGTGATTATTGGAGAAGTGGTTTTTGGCACAAAAACTCTTCTTAGAAGGCTAATTGCTGTCGTTCTAGGGTCCATTCTTTATCGCTTGATTATCGCCTTTGCACTCGAAATCGGGATGCCCCCGACTGATTTAAAGCTTGTTTCGGCGGTAATTGTTGCCATAGCAATGGCTATGCCCATTATTAAGAAGCGACTTTCTGTTGTGAAGCGGAAATTAACGGTTACACATCATGAAAGGAGCAAATGACCTGATGCTTAAAATAGAAGCGTTACGTAAGGCGTTTGGACAAGGGAGCAACAACGAAAAACTGGCTCTTGCTGAAGTCAACCTATCCTTGCAAGAAGGGGAATTTGTAACGATCATTGGAGGGAATGGTGCTGGAAAGTCTACCCTTCTTAACTGTATCTCCGGGGTATATGAGATAGACGAAGGAAGGATCACCCTTGACTCGGTGGATATCACGTTCGACCCAGAGTATAAACGCTCAAGACATATTGGACGGGTGTTTCAAGATCCATTGAGAGGAACAGCCTATGATATGACAATTGAAGAAAACCTAGCCATAGCCTTTGCTAAGGGGAAATCTGTAGGGTTAAGACCAGGGGTGGCGAAAAACGATACTGCCCTTTTCAAGGAGCGACTAGAGCTCCTTGATCTGGGCCTCGAGAATAGAATCAAGCAGAAGGTGGGACTCCTTTCCGGTGGACAGCGTCAAGCACTCACGCTTCTGATGGCGACAATTGTAAAACCAAAGCTCTTGCTTCTTGACGAACACACCGCAGCCCTCGATCCGACGATTGCACGGAAAGTCTTGAATTTGACCCGTAAAATAGTTGCAGAGGAAAAGCTTTGCACTTTGATGATCACGCATAATATGAAGGCCTCGTTGGAATTCGGAACCAGGACGATTATGATGCATGAAGGGAAAATAATGATGGATCTTCAGGGTCAAGAACGAAGCAATATGACTGTGGATCGACTGATCGAGCAGTTTGAGAAGCGAAGCGGGGCGGAACTTGATAATGACAGGATGCTGTTAAGTTAAATTTTTGGTTGCAAGGCGCGTATATTATTGGATGAAGTGATTAATAATATGATATAAGGGTACGTAATGGTTGAGCCAAGATTTATATAGGCTCTAATGGGGTATATATGGGTGGGCCAAAGATTATGTTCAGGTGGTAAAACGCTTGGGTATAGTCAGAGGGAAGATTTTTTATGGTGGGGAAAAGCTTTCTTGCAGTCTTTCGATTGTATTAAGGTTCCAACTTATTGTAAAAGGTCGAGCTAAGATTCTTTAGGGTGTTGAGTTTTTCTTACTCAACCATATGTCGTCTGATGTATGCATGTGTAAGAAATTTCGGTCATTTACAGCCGAAAGGTTGTATGTGGCTGGGTAGATATCTTGAAGGGTCGAACGAACCATTAATATAGATAGTGATTTGCTTGATTATGGTCGCAAGATTATCGTTAGGTAATAAGTTATCTGTATTGGTGTTAGGTAGACCATTGCGTGCTCTTATATTACTCCAATAACTTAAAGACTAGCATAGAAAAGCCAGCATTTCGGTGCTGGCTTTTCTATGCCAAAATCATGATCTCGATTTCACCAATAATTCAAATATCTGTAGCCTGGATTTATACACATATGTATTGACAAGGAGGACGGACCTCTCTATACTCGGTTTAGGGTATATAGCCTTTTTAGACTAGGATTTATAGAAAGAGGAGGAAACAAAATGAGAAAAATGGCTTCAGTTCTCGTCTCTGCTCTATTGGTAGGGGCACTTGTTGTGACTGGATGTGGAACCCAAACGGCGGCTCCGAGCGCAACTGGGAGCTCAGGAACTTCTGGGAGCGGAGATGTAATCAAAATCGGTGTGTTCGAACCGATGACCGGGGCGAATGCTGCCGGGGGTGCGTTAGAAGTTGAAGGGATTAAGCTGGCTAACAAACTCTATCCAGAGGTTCTGGGCAAGAAAGTAGAATTAGTGACGGTGGACAATAAGTCAGATAAGGTCGAGGCAGCTAGTGCAGCTTCTCGTCTTGTGGAAAAAGAAAAAGTCTCGGCAATCATCGGAAGCTGGGGAAGCTCACTTTCTATGGCAGCCGGAGATATTGTGAAGAATGCGAAAGTCCCGGCAGTAGCAGCTTCCGCGACCAACCCGCTCGTTACAAAGAATAATGACTTCTATTTCCGGGTTTGCTTTATTGACCCGTTTCAAGGGAAAGTCATGGCTAACTATGCCTTTAATAAGTTAAACGCTAAAAAGGTAGCCATTGTTCAAGAAGTCTCCAGTGACTACTCTATTGGCCTCGCCAAATTCTTCACAGATTCGTTCAAACAATTGACGGGAGATCAAAACGCGATTGTCGGTGTGGCTAACTATAATACAGGAGACCAAGATTTCTCCGCTCAACTCACCAACATCAAGGCGAAGAATCCAGATGTTATCTTCGCACCAGGTAACTTCACTGAATCGGCGCTTCTCATTAAGCAAGCTCGACAACTTGGAATTAAAGCGCCAATCATTGGCGGGGATACATGGGAGACCCCTGAATTTATCGATATCGGCAAGGATGCCGTTGAAGGAGCCGTCTTCTCAACGTTCTTTACTTCGGAGAAGCCAATTACCCCAGAATCTGAGAAGTTCTTGGCGGAATACCGCAAAGAAAACACAGGCAAAGAGCCGGCTGCGGTCACTGCGCTGGGATATGATGCCTATATCGTAATTCTTGATGCCATCAAGAAAGCCAATTCCTCAGACCCAGTTAAAATCAAGGAACAACTGGCTAAAACAAAAGACTTCCCCGGAGCAGCTGGTATGATTACGCTCGACGAGAACGGGGATGCCGTCAAAGATGCGGTCATTAAGCAAGTTAAGAACGGAAAGTTTACTTACATGGATATTATCAAAGCCAAATAACAGTTGAAACTACACAAATTTGTGACAAATCTTAATCAATATCTAGTCTTGGCTACCGATACGCTTTCCTTCGCTGTAAGGGGAGCGTATCTCTTATGAACTAATATAAAGGACAATGAGGTGATAAACTAAGGTGATGAACTTAAACGCGATTTTTCAGTTTTTGACAGGGATGGACTTAAGTACGTTTTTTCAACATTTGGCAAACGGAATTTCCCTAGGAAGTTTATATGCCTTGGTGGCTATCGGCTATACCATGGTTTACGGAACCCTACGCCTCATAAACTTTGCTCATGGCGATGTGTTTATGATGACGACGTATTTTGCTTTTTATGGTGTCTCCACGTTTATGCTACCTTGGTATGTTTCTTTTATCCTGGCTATTATTTTAACAGCGGCTCTCGGGATGTTACTCGAAATAGGGGCTTATCGTCCGCTCCGCGATGCACCGAAGATCTCCATCATGATCTCGGCGATCGGCGCGTCGTTCTTACTTGAGAATTTGGCGGTCGTGTTATTTGGTGGACGCCCCAAGGCATTTCCAAGTGTTAAACTTTTAACGGACAGCATCCAGTTGGGAACAGTTTCTATTCAAAAATTGACCTTCGTTATTCCAATAGTGACTATCATATTCCTTGTTGGGCTTCTATATTTAATCAATCATACGAAAACGGGGATGGCTATGCGGGCGGTGGCTAAAGATTACGAAACGGCTGGGATCATGGGAGTGAATGTGAATAAGACTATTTCTCAAACCTTCGCAATTGGCTCCATGCTAGCTGCCGTTGGCGGGATCATGTGGGGACTTAAGTTTCCACAGATTGCCCCACTGATGGGGGTAATGCCGGGCCTTAAAGCCTTTATTGCTGCCGTTATCGGCGGAATTGGAAACATTAAAGGGGCTGTGATTGGGGGCTTTATCCTAGGGATTGGTGAAATCCTGATTGTTGCTTTTCTCCCAAGCTTGAGTGGCTACAGGGATGCGTTTGCTTTCGTCTTTCTGATTGTCATTCTGTTATTTAAGCCGACTGGGATCACCGGCGAGAAAATAGCGGAGAAGGTGTAACTATGAAACAAAAAAAGACACTACTGACAGTTATCGCGATTCTTGTTTTATTCGTCTTAGTTTATCTAGCCGATCAAAATCTAGATTCCTACAAGATGAGGATCTTAAATCTTTGCGCTATCTACGTCGTTCTCGGCTTGAGTATGAATTTAATCAATGGTTTTACTGGGCTCTTTTCTCTTGGGCATGCCGGTTTTATGGCGGTCGGCGCTTATACTACGGCCATTCTTACGATGCCGGACGTTGTGAAGGGGCAGAACTTTTTCATGGTTCCGATGATGAAGCCCTTAGACACGATGCATGTGCCATTTTTTCTAGCACTTCTGATCGGGGGAATTTTTGCGGGCATTGTGGGTTACTTGATTGGTGCCCCGGCTTTAAGGCTTCGAGGAGATTATTTAGCGATCGCTACTCTGGGATTTGCGGAGATCATCCGGGTCGTCTTTACTAATATGCAAAGTATCACGAACGGAGCCCTCGGCCTCAAGGGGATTCCGGAATCGTCGAATGTTTGGTGGACCTTCGGGGTCGCTGTGGTGACCGTGCTCTTTATTGGGTCGCTCATTAACAGCAGTTATGGCCGGGCGTTTAAAGCGATCCGAGAAGACGAGATTGCGGCTGAAAGTATGGGGATTAGCCTCTTTAAGCATAAGGTCCTAGCTTTTACCATCGGGGCTTTTTTTGCTGGAATTGGTGGTGGACTGTTGGGAAGCTTGTTAGGAACCATTGATCCCTTGATGTTTCGCTTCTTCCTTACCTTTAATGTTCTCCTTATTATTATTCTTGGCGGGATGGGGAGTATCACGGGAACCATTATTTCTGCCTTTATTATCACCATTGGGGGAGAGGCCTTACGATTCCTTGATGAATCTATGACGATCGGCAACCTTGTAATTCCAGGCATTTCCGGCCTGCGTATGGTTGTTTTTTCAGCTCTTCTCATGATTGTCGTTCTTTTCTTTAACAGAGGGATCATGGGAACCAATGAAATCACCTGGGACAGACTTTTCGCCAAGTTCAACAAAAAACCTCTTGCCAAAGGAGGGAGCAAACTGTGAAACTATTGAAGGTCGATAATGTCTCGATGATCTTTGGCGGGCTGACCGCAGTCAAGGACTTTAACCTTGATTTAAACCAAGGAGAAATTGTTGCTTTAATTGGGCCGAATGGCGCAGGAAAAACAACTGCGTTCAACATGATTACCGGAGTCTACAAGCCCACGATCGGGCGAATTAGTTATAAAGGAAACGATATTACAGGTCAAAGGCCGGATCAGATTACCAAGCAGGGAATAGCGCGGACGTTTCAAAATATTCGTTTGTTTAAGGATTTGACAGTACTCGATAATGTCTTGATTGCTAATCATTTGCACCTAAAGTCTAATTTTTTAGAAGCCACCTTTAAACTCCCACGCTACCGTCGGGAGGAGAAGGAAATCTTGGAGAAGTCACTTAACCTCTTAGAAAAAGTGGGGCTTGTGGATGCTCAGGGTGAAAAATCTAGTTCACTTCCTTACGGCAAGCAGCGGCGTTTGGAGATTGCGAGGGCTTTGGCGACGAATCCGGAGATACTCCTTTTGGATGAGCCAGCTGCCGGAATGAATCCCAAGGAAACAGACGATTTGACCGAGTTTATTCGCCAAATTCGGGATGAGTTCCATTTATCTATTTTCATGATTGAACACCATATGCAAGTGGTCATGGGGATTTCCGATCGGATTTATGTTTTTGATCACGGAGTCACGATTGCTCAAGGGAACCCCTATGAGATTCAAAATAACCAAAAGGTGATTGAAGCGTACTTGGGGGTGGCAGAAGATTATGCTTAAAATAGAAAACTTAAGTGTCGCCTACGGTGGGATTGAGGCCTTAAAAGGGATCAGCCTTGAGGTAGAGGAAGGGAAAATTGTCACCTTAGTCGGGGCCAATGGTGCTGGGAAGAGTACCGTGCTGCGCTCGATTGTCGGTCTTGTTAAACCTAAAGAAGGTTCAATCACTTATCACGGGAAAAATTTGTTGTCGGAGAAGCGCCATAACATTGTAAAAAAGGGGATTACCTTGGTTCCAGAAGGACGGCGAGTGTTCTCGGATATGACCGTCTTAGAAAACTTGAAGATCGGGGCCTTTACTCGCAAGGATCATCTGGGAATTAAAGAGGATATAGAATGGGTTTTTACCCTCTTTTCTCGGCTGAAAGAACGGGAATGGCAACTCGCCGGAACATTATCCGGGGGAGAGCAGCAGATGCTTGCGGTGGGACGGGCCCTCATGTCTCGCCCCAAACTTCTCATGATGGATGAACCATCCCTGGGGTTAGCTCCCCTCATCGTCAAAGATATTTTCAACATTATTCGGGAGATTCACAAACAAGGGATGACCATTCTGTTGATCGAACAAAATGCCAATGCGGCACTCCATATTGCGGATGTTGGTTATGTTATCGAAACTGGACGGATTACTCTTAAAGGAACCGGAAAAGAATTATTGGCGAATGAAGACGTAAAGAAAGCTTATTTGGGTGAGAGCGTTACCAAACTGAAAAGTTAACTTTATCAAGGATAGAGCTTTATTGAGAGACAAAAACAGTGGCTAGATTGGATGCTAATCTTACCACAGTTTTTGTCTCCGTTTTAGTTTAGAGATTGGTAATGAGTTGCGTCTTAGGCGAAACTTATTATATTGTATAGGATAAGAACGAAGGGCCTTTGAAAAGCCTCTGGAAAGAAGATTTTGAGCTTGAGTTTTATCGAAAAAGGTACGATTTCCTTTCGCAATGCCATCCTTGCTTTATTTGCCGGTGGGTTCAATACCTTTGCCATTTTGTACAACATACAACCTTTGATGCCGGAATTTTCTAGGGAATTCCATATTTCGCCGGCTGTGGCTAGCCTTTCATTGTCCTTGACAACGATTGCCATGGCTGTCAGCATGCTTTTTGTAGGTGCATTGTCAGATGCTAGGGGACGTAAGTCAGTAATGAGTATTTCCTTGTTTATTGCCTCGGTGCTAGCCGTCCTGACCGCGGCTAGCCCGAATTTTCACTTTTTGCTCTTACTTAGAGTTATCGAGGGTATTGTATTGGCAGGTCTGCCCGCCATAGCAATGACCTATTTAAGCGAAGAAATCGAACCTGCTAGCCTGGGCGTCGCCATGGGAATATATATCAGCGGAAACTCCATTGGAGGTATGGGTGGGCGGATTATTAGTGGGATGGTGACGGACTTTTTCAACTGGCGTGTAGCCCTTGCTGTGATCGGAGTCTTAAGTCTAGCTGCCACTTTGATGTTTTGGCGTACTCTTCCGCCCTCAAGAAATTTTAAACGGAGGCCGCTT
Source organism: Desulfosporosinus metallidurans (assembly GCF_001936615.1). Lineage (GTDB taxonomy): Bacteria > Bacillota > Desulfitobacteriia > Desulfitobacteriales > Desulfitobacteriaceae > Desulfosporosinus > Desulfosporosinus metallidurans. The sequence continues at coordinate 35,550 of NZ_MLBF01000020.1, read as the reverse complement.
CAGATCAGTAAAATAACGGAATCATTGCTCTCACAATGCAAGGATCCTTATTTGCGACGCTTATATGGCTTAGGATTTTTGGTAATGGGCAGTTTCGTGACATTATACAATTATATCGGTTACCAGTTAGTGGCCCCGCCCTACTCCCTTAGTCAATCTTTAGTGGGTTGGATTTTCATTGTCTATATTATGGGAACCTTCAGTTCCACTTGGATGGGTAGGCTCGCAGATCGGTACGCACGCTATAGAGTGATGTGGCTTGCCTTGACCATCCTTTTAATAGGGGTCATCATTACGTTGAGCAGTCTCTTGTGGTTAAAAATTATGGGTATAGCTATTTTCACCTTTGGCTTCTTTGGCGCCCATTCTATTGCTAGCAGCTGGGTCGGACGTTTAGCCACAAGCCATAAAGCACAGGCATCTTCACTCTATCTATTTTTCTATTATTGTGGTTCCAGTGTCGGTGGCACGTGTGGGGGGTTATTCTGGAGCCGCTTTGGCTGGACTGGGGTGGTGGGGTTGATCGTCTGCTTCTTGATTGTCGCCTTCTTCTTATCGGTTCGCTTAGCGTCTATTCCTGATCACTGTGAAAACTTGTAGCGTGTCTACCATTATAAGGCCATGATGAATGTTGGGTGGAAAATAAACAAGGCTAGAGGCATAGTTATTGCTTCTAGCCTTGTTTCTACGTAAACAGAAATTTCGATTCTCAAAAAAGAGGAATATATTGGATCTTGGCGAATTGTAAGAATATTGGAAGGTAAGGAAGAATTTATCTTGTAAAATATGCTAGTACTTTAAAGAAGAGAAGGAGTTGAGATGTTGTCAAAACTAAGAAACTGGATACTTCTAGTCATTGCCATTCTTGTTCTTCTATCCTCTGTGGGGTTATCGACTAAGGTTATCATGGCTGCTCCAGAGGATGAGAATCAAAACCCTTCCATCATCATTAAGGCAAAGGGGACCTACGGTAACTACACAAAACAAGGTGCTTGGCTACCTCTTAAAGTTGAGGTGACGAACCAAGGAAAAGACCTCCAAGGAACTTTGAGGGTTACTCCTAATGATAATCGTCCGGAACTTAACACCATGGATTATGTTAGCAGTGCGGTTCTTCCTCAGGGATCGACGAAGGGGTTTGATTTTTATCTACCCGTCCAGGAATTATTAACAAGTGTGACAATTGAGTTGGTCAGTGGGGATAAAATCCTTGCTAAACAGACGCTTAACTTAACGTCTATGAGTAACAATCAATTAATGATTGGTCTGCTAAATCGTTCGGAAGAAGGATTAACCTCTTTAAGTGGACTTAAGCAAGCGAGCTGGTTGGCCCCGATTTTAACGACGGTTAAAAATGAAGATTTGCCCGAGAAGGCGGAATTGCTTACTTTATTCGATGTACTGGTTATGGATGACACGAATCTGAAACTCACTCAAGAGCAGGCTTCTGCATTAACTCACTGGGTAAGCCGGGGGGGAACTCTGGTGGTAGGAGGTGGGTCAGGCTGGCAGAAGGTGCTGCCCAATTTGCCACCCGAACTTCAAGCGGTGACAGTATCTGGAGTTGAGAATAAAACTTTGAGTGAACTTCAACATAGCTTAAGTGAGCCTGTTAGTGAAGCTTTGGCGGGTCCCGTACGTATGGCTACTCTCCAAAGTTCTAAAGGTAAGCTCCTCTTCGCTGAACAAGGGCAACCTTTAGCGGTAAAGTATTCATTAGGGGAAGGAAAGGTCGTGTACCTGGCTTATGATCCCGCCTTAGAACCTATGTCCAACTGGTCTGGGGCTAAGGTGCTTTGGAAGGATCTCCTGATCGATGAAAAGTCTATGTTTGCAAATAGCTCAGTACCGGGTCAGTTTGGCGGTCCTGTTTTCAAAGGACAGTTCAATACTATGAATGGTACGGCCAATGCCTTGGGAAATATTGAGGACATGGCTCTTCCCTCCCTCCGGACTATGGTATGGATCATTGGCCTTTACCTTTTGTTAGCCGGCCTTGTCAACTATCTAGTTCTTAAGAAATTGGATAAAAGGGAATGGACCTGGATAACCGTACCCGCCTTGGCCTTAGTTTTTGTTTTATTAATCTATGTGACGTCTTTTAAAACCCGCCCTGCGGAAATCATTTCTCACCAGATCAGTGTTGTCGAGGTTATGCCAGGTACCACCTTGGCTAAAGTTACAGCGGTCACCGGCTTATTTGCCCCTACTCATTCAACGTATCATCTTCAATTACAAGGCAGACATCTAGTGGGCGCTTTGCCCAATATTGATGGTGGAATGGGGATTGACCCACGTACTCAAAGACCTAATGCGACGATCCGTGTGGAGCAAACACCTGGACAAACGAATTTAGACTTTCTTCAAATGCGCTCCTGGGTGATGAGAGGGTTTACTTCAGTTGAAGATGCTTCTCTTACCGGGTCAATCAGCGGGGAAATCTCTTACAAAGACAATAAGTGGCTGGCCACGATCACTAACGGTACGAGGTATAATTTCACAGACGGTGTGATCCTCTCTTCCCCCAATTGGTTTACTAAAATTGCCGCCCTCAAAGCAGGGGGGAAGATTCAGACGGAAATTGACCTAAATTCTATGAACAATAACCGTAACATGGGGGCCCCTTTAGCTTACCAAATCTATAATCCTCAGGTTAATTGGCAAGGCCCAGGGGCACCACCGCGCCCTCAAGCTAAAGACATGATGCGACAACAAATATTCGAAAGTCAGCTGGGCAACGGATGGGACCCTAGGTCAGGGGGGGGGCTGCTATTTTTTGGTTGGTCAGCAGAGCCTTTTCAAGGGGGACTGAGCCTTGAGGACAATCAAGTAAAGAAGTACTATACTACGTTGTTTCAAGTTCCCTTGAACCTGAAATTTGACTCGGAACACCTAGAAGTACCAGAGGGTTTCATTTCAGGGACGTTGTTAAGCTCTCAAAATATTGGACTGGGACCCGGCAGTATTGTGATGCAACCGAATTCAGAAGCGGTTTACCAGATGGAACTCCCCGAGGGTAAATTTAGTGAAATGCAGTTGAACATTCATCAGAGAAATAATGCCAACTTTTCTACGGTCACAGGGTACCTTTATAACTGGAAAACAGCTGCTTGGGAAGATATCAATATGACGACAGATAACACAGTGATTAAAGAACCTGCCAACTATATTAACAGTGACCGCTTGGTCCGATTTAAAGTGTCCAATCAGACGCAATCGCAATCGCAGCAACAACCGTTTCAGACCCAAGAATTTTACGGGGTCAGTATCTCTCTTAGTAGCAAGGGAGGTGGGCAATAAGTGATCAAGCTTGAAGGACTTAAAAAGACCTATGGGAAAATGGAAGCACTTAAAGGGGTAAGTTTTGAGATTGAACAGGGGAGCATTTTTGGTTTTGTGGGTCCGAACGGAGCGGGTAAGTCAACGACTTTAAAAATTTTAGCGACCTTGATGGTCCCGACAGAGGGGAAAGCCTATATTGACGGAGTGGATGTGACCAAATACCCCAAAAAGGTTCGTGCTTTAATGGGCTATGTGCCTGACTTTTTTGGGGTGTATGAGCGGATGAAAGTGACAGAGTACTTGGATTTTTATGCCTCTTGCTATCGGATCCCCGGAGGGAAACGGAAGAGTATCATTGCTGATCTACTCGAACTGACGGATCTAAGCTTTAAAGCAGAGGCTTATGTAGACTCTTTGTCTCGAGGAATGAAACAGAGGTTATGTTTGGCCCGAAGTTTAGTTCATGACCCTAAGGTACTTCTGCTGGATGAGCCTGCCTCAGGTTTGGATCCCAGGGCCCGAGTGGAGATGAGGGAATTGCTTAGAGAACTTAAGAATATGGGTAAAAGTATTGTTATCTCGTCCCATATTTTGCCGGAATTGGCTGAGCTGTGTACGGAAGTTGGGATAATTGAGGGTGGAGAGTTGGTTGCCGTTGGCAGTGTGGACGATATAACTGCTCAACTTCAACAGGAAAAGTTGATCCAAATCAAGGTTCGGGAAAAAAGCATAGCAGCTAGTGCTTTGATTGAAGAAAACCCATGGGTAGTAGCTCTGAATGAGACAGCCGATGGTGTTTTACAGGTTCGTTTTTCCGGTGATGGAGAAGAGCAACAAAAACTACTGCGCGCTTTAGTTTTAGCAGACCTTCCCGTGCTTTCCTTTGCGGAATCCTCCAATAGTTTAGAGGATTTGTTTATGCAGATAACCAAGGGGGTAGGGCAATGATCGTCAATCCAGTGTTAGCGAAAGAATTGCGGGATAGAGTGCGAACTTGGCGTTCCCCGCTTTTGATTACTATCTATATCTTGGTTCTGGGAGGAATCGGTGGGCTCGATTACTACCTCCAAACACGCTATAGCTTTGGAGGCACTCAGGCGTTGCGCTTGGGATTGATGATCTTTGGAATCCTAGCGGTTGTTCAGCTCGTTCTAATTGCTTTTTTAACACCTGGAATGACAGCCTCGATTATCAGTGGGGAAAGGGAGAGGCAAACCTGGCCGCTCTTGTTAGTGACTCGACTTTCTCCTCTGTCCATAGTCACAGGTAAGCTTTTATCCGCGATCAGCTATATCGTGTTGCTTGTCATAGTTTCTATGCCCATTTACAGCACAGTTTTTCTTTTTGGAGCAGTCGCAATGCGGGACCTACTTCTAGTCGTTCTTATTTCTCTGGTAACGACTGTGACCATCGCCAGCATCGGTCTCTTCTGTTCAGCTTTATTTAAACGCACGATTACGGCTATTGTAATTAGCTATCTGCTGACCTTCTTTCTTTTCGGGGGGACGTTAATCTCTGCCGCCTTAATCCAAAATCTAAATATGGAAAAATGGTCAAGGTTAAATCAACCCCCTCCGATCCCGTTTATCGTTAATCTCAATCCGTTAGTGGCAGTAGGTTCGGCTTTACCTATAGGAGTGGATATAGTCCCTTTTTCCCGTCCGGTTAACGTTCAATTTTCGACCAGGACATTTATCAATGGTCAACCAGTGCCCGCCCAAGCAAAACCTGCCGAGCCTAGGCCTGTCTGGCAAGTGAATCTAATGCTAGACGCTCTCATCATTTTAGTTTCCCTTGGGTTAACCGTTTGGCTGATTCGTCCCCTACGTGCAGGAAATAAGAAAGGGGGATAAGAGTGGAAGCCGTAACAGAGAAAAACTTAATCAAGGCGCTGAAGCCGGTTCTTAGACATATGACTTGGCAGCATTTTGGCAAGTGGTTAATTAAAGGGCTTAGTATGGGAGCGGGGTCTGCCCTGCTTGTGTTGATAGCCGCACGTATTTTCCCTCTCTATGCCAGTCGTTCATGGGCTGTTGGTCTAGGCTTGTTGCTTTTGCTATCTGTTATGCTAAGGGCATTTATGTTGCGTCCCGGTATGTGGGAAACCGCTTTAACGGTGGATCGAGCGGGGCTTAAAGAACGGGTAACGACGGCTTGGCAGTTGAGAGATTCCACGGACGTCTTAGCCCAGTGTCAGCGTCAGGATGCGTTAGAGCACTTGGACAGGTTTTCGTTTCAAAAAGCATTGCCTTGGCCCAAGTTGGGTAAACAACTGGGAATGCTCGCTGCCCTCTTGGCGGTTGTTCTTGTTTTGACTATGTGGCCCAATCGGATGGACGAGATTGCTCGCAACAATCACGAAGCCAAAAAGGAACTCCTAGCAACCGAAGGTACAGTCAAACAGGTAGAAGAACTTATTAAGAACGATCCCAACGTCTCCGAAGATTTGAAAAAGCAACTTTCTAAAGAATTGACAAAGTTACAACAGGAATTAAAGCAAGCAAAGTCTTTGGGGGAAGGGGCAGAAGCCATAGCTAAGACCCAAAAGGAAATGACGACAAAGTTAAGCCAGGCTGAAGAGAAGCAAAACCTGGATAAATTGGCCTTCCGATTACAGCAAAGCTCGACGACGAAAGGAGCCGGGGCGGCTTTGCAAAAACGGGATGCCCAAGATTTTCGGCAACAGGCGAAAGAGCTAGAAAAGAAGATCCAAGAAATGGACCCGGTGGAAAGAGAGAAACTGTCCAAGTTTTTCGAAGAGATCGCTAAGTCCCAGGAAAAAGCGGGTAATCTTGATTTAGCAGATGATTTGAACAAGGTTAGCCAAGCAATAGGTTCCTCTGGGCAAGCAGGGGCGAAGGAAATGGCTAATTTGTCAGAAAAGCTATCTCAGCAACTTACTTCGAATGCTGCAGCAACTCGTTTGGCAGGTGATTTGGCCAAAGGGTTGAGTAGTGCCAAGGAAAAAGTGTTGGCAACGGCTAATCGCACAGGAAATGGAGCTGGCCCTAGCGGTGCTGCCAACTCCATGGGTTCTAATAGCTCTGGAAGTTCCAGTCAGACGGCGAGTAGTAATGATGCCGGAAAGAGTGGAAGTCAAAGCGGCACTGGAACTGGTAATAACAGTAGCGATAATGGTAGTGGTAACGGAAATGGAGTAGGCTCTGGGTCAGGAACAGGGAGCAGCGGAGGAAGCGGAAGTTCTGGGGGCAGTGGTGGTGCTGGTGGGGGATCAGGAGGCGGTAGCGGGGCTGGGAAAAGTGGCAATGATGCGGGGAGCGGATCAAGCAACCAGACGAGCGATATGAATGGCCAAACGAAGGTTGGGGGGCCCGGTTCCAGTGGTATAGGAGGAAATGGGGACAATCGTGAAGGTCATTGGGATCAAGTTTATGTTCCCAGTGGTAGAATTGGCAATGGGGGAGTCGAAAGCAACCTAAGTGGTTCGGCTGGTAATAACTCGGGAAATTCAACGATGGTTGATTCAACGGGTGGATTAGTCCAGGGTGGAAGTTTACAGCCTTATTCTGAAGTATTTACTCAGTACGAGGCCGAAGCTCGGGAAAGTATGGACAAGGAGTATGTCCCGGATAATCTAAAGGCGTTAGTTAGGAACTACTTTTTGGATTTGTCTGGGGAATAAAGTGCTTTTGGAGGGATGAGTTTGCCGACGGATATTCGAGAAGCTCAATTGGCTGAAATCGTGGATAAGGTACAGGGTATTGAACGGGAAGTCGCTAAGGTGATGGTCGGTCAGCAGGATGCGATTAGGCAGGTTTTGTTATGCCTGATATCTGGCGGGCATGTTTTGTTGGAAGGTGTCCCTGGGTTAGGCAAGACTCTATTGGTTAGGTCCCTTAGCCAAGTTTTAGGGTTGAAATTTGCACGTATTCAGTTTACCCCAGATCTAATGCCTGCGGATATTGTGGGGACGAACATTATGACGGAAACGGAAGAAGGACGAGGCTTTCAGTTTCAAGCGGGGGCGATTTTCGCCAACTTGGTTTTGGCGGATGAGATTAACAGGGCTACGCCAAAAACCCAGAGTGCTTTGCTGGAAGCTATGCAGGAGCGAACGGTATCAGTCGCCGGAATCACAAGGGCTTTGCCGAATCCGTTTTTTGTGTTAGCAACTCAGAATCCATTGGAGATGGAAGGAACTTATCCTTTGCCCGAAGCTCAACTTGACCGGTTTCTTTTTAAGGTGATGGTTGGTTTTCCATCGGCTGAGGATCTAAAAAGCATTTTGACGATGACGACTACGGAACAAAGCGTTGAACCGGAGAATGTGGTTGACGGTGAAGGATTAGCTCGGCTGATTAAAGTTGCTCAGCACATACCGGTTGCGGATCATGTTACAGATTATATCGTCAGACTTTTACTAGCGACTCATCCGGAACAGCCTGGAGCAGATGAGCGAATTAAAAAATATGTTCGGTACGGTGCCAGCCCACGAGGTGCACAGGCGATTTTAACAACAGCCCGGATCAGGGCCTTATTGGATGGACGATTTAATGTCGCCTTTGAGGACGTTTTCGCAGTCGCTTTGCCAGCGTTAAGGCACCGTATGTTTATTAATTTCGAAGGGGAAGCGGAAGGGGTCACAACTGATATGCTAGTTCGAGAGTTATTGGAATCCGTACCTAAGTGATCGAGGCACGATGCACGAGGATTGAGGTGAGCGGTGCAAAGTCCGAAGTCTGAGGTGCGAAGAAAACAGTACGGTGTACAAGTTTGTTCATAGTTCGAAGTCTGAGGTCATATTCGTTGTTCGTCTTCGAACATCGAACTTCAAATATCGATCATCGAGTAAGGGGGAACCGTTTTGGCAGAACTAATCTTTGAGAAGGATTTCCTTAAAAAGCTGGAGAACATGGCTTTTCTCTTAAAGAAAGCTCAGGCCGGGTGTTATAGTGGACTGCATCGTTCAACCCGCAAAGGTCAGTCGGTAGAATTTGCTGATTATCGGTCGTATGTAGCTGGGGATGATTTTCGCCAAGTGGATTGGAATGCTTATGCTCGCTTGGATAGGTTGTTTATTAAACTATTTATGGAAGAGAATGATTTAAGGATTCATTTTTTGCTGGATACGAGCGGTTCCATGGCCTTGGAGGAGAGTTCGAAAGTTTTCTTAGCCAAACAATTGGTGGGGGCTTTAGGTTATTTAGCGTTAGTGAATATGGAACAAGTGGGTGTGATCGCTTTAAACCAGAAAACGAACCGCGTTCTGCCTCTTCAACGAGGAAGAAATGCTATCAGCAGGCTGTGGGGATTCTTGTCTCAATTGGAGGCGGGTGGGGAGACAGACTTGAATATTAGCCTACGTCAAACTGGAAAATACATTAAGGGGCCAGGCATTGCTATTCTAATTTCGGATCTGTTAAGCCCATCCGGTTTTCAAGAGGGTCTTAAATACTTGCAGCATTTGGGACAGCAGGTCGTGGTCTTGCATATCCTTGCTCCTGAGGAAAGAGGTCCCCAGTTGCTGGGGAATTTCCGTTTGGTTGACTGCGAGACAGGCCTAGAAAAAGAAGTGAGTATTACCCCGATTCTGCTCAAAGCCTACAAGGATCACTTGGAAACATTTTTAAGCAGTATTAAGCAATTTTGCTTAAGCCGAGAGATAACTTACCACATGGTCGGGTCCGATGACAATTTGGAAGATATTCTTTTACGGTCATTACGCGGGGTTGAGGTTCTGGTGTAGGTAAGGGTAAAGTACGGGAATTTCTAGCTGTTAATGCCTGATGCGCACTTGGAAGTCAGAGGTTAGCAAAAACTGTCTTCAAGTCAAGGATTAAGTCTGGAAAAGTGTTCACCTTTATTTCATCCTCATCGGAATAGATATCGGGTCTACCGTAGCGTTTATTATCTTGCAATAGAAACACGTTTACAAGCTTGTTCTCAGGTTCAACAATCCAATATTCTTCCACGCCAGCCATTTCAAATTTATTGAATTTCAAAATCTTATCTTTTCTTGCCGTTGATGGGGAAGAAATTTCAACTATAAGTGAGGGTACTCCAAAGTACCCAGTTTTTCTAAGTTTGCTTTCATCACATACGACGACAATATCAGGCTGTGAAATGAGATTAGAAATTTCTTCATCACTTTCGTTTTCTTCAGAAATACAAAGGTCAAACGGAGCTGCAAATACTCTACAAGGTTTATCCTTTAGGTATTCATAAAATTGAGAAAAAATATCACCGGAAATTGCTTGGTGTTGCCAGGATGGAGCTGCTTGCATGTAGGGTACACCGTCAATTATTTCCCATCGTTCTCCTTCGGGCCAAGTTAGATAATCTGTATAGGTATACTTTTGTTTAGCATTGTTCTGGAATATTGGCATTATAAATTCACTCCTTTTCCGAGTTTTCTATAACTTGGAATAACTTGTTTATAATGATCTTCTGGTATACTTTGTTTTGAAATAACTAACTGAAGACATAAATTATAGCATTATAATAGCAAGAAACAACATAATTTTGCATGAATAGTTGTAGTTTGTAGAATAAAGTTGATAAATAGAATCAAGCAAGAGGTTCAGAGATTAAAAAACTGTTAGGAATTGAATTGAATCTAAACGTATAGTTCTCCGATTAACTAGATTATAGTATATGTTGCGAAAGCCTTCAAGTTTAAAGTCCAAATTCATCAGTGGAGAAGCTGATGTCTAGATTATCTAGATGTTAAATTGAGAAAAGAGTTGGTGTAATGCAGTTCCTGGCTCCCTTCGCGTTGGTTTTCTTACTGACCATTCCCGTCATTATTCTGTTTTATTTACTCAAGCAAAAGAAACAACAGCAAATGGTGAGTAGTACGTTACTCTGGCAAAAGGCTTTAGCGGATACCATTTCGCAAACCCCTTGGCAGAAATTGCGACGTAACCTGCTTTTATTCATACAGCTCCTGCTGGCTTTGCTCTTGGTCTTGGCTTTAACTCGCCCTTTTTTAGAGCGAGATCAGCAGGCAGGTGCCAGTTTCATTCTCTTGGTGGATACTTCGACGAGTATGATGACTAAGGAAGAGGGGGGGACCCGGCTGGAACTGGCAAAGGCAGAGGCTGAAAAGCTAATCAAAGCCCAAAGTAGCGGGACAAAGTTTACGCTAATCGGTGTGGGGCCAGTTCCAGAAATACTGGCTAACCAAAGTGATCGAGAGGAAGTTCTCAACGCTTTACAGGGGATGCAACCGGGTTATCAGGAGGGGAATCTCGACAACACTCTTTCTTTAGTCTCAGCACTTCTGGAAAAGGGAACCATGGCCCCGGTGATTTTTTACAGTGACGGTGGAGTAAGTTTACCGGAAGGACCTGTGGGAGTAAAAGAATTTCAATACCGACGGATTGGTACCCGCGAAGATAATTTAGCTATAGGGGCTTTTTCTTGGCGTGACGGTCCAGAAGGACCAGTTGCTATGACGAGGATTGATAATTATGGTGCTGAAGAGCAGGAGGTCACCGTCAATCTACTTTCTGAAGGCAAGATGCTAGACGTCCAAGCAGTCAAGGTTGAACCAGGTAAACCAGGATATCTCTTCTGGCCTGTACCCAAACAAACCGCTTATTTAGAAGCGCGTTTAGAAGTAAACGATGCTTTGGAGATTGACAATACCGCTTGGTTGGTTCCTCATAAGGACGCTCTGAACAAAGTTTTGCTGGTGACGGAGGGTAATTCCTTTCTGGAACAAGTCCTGAAATTAAATTCTCTTCTGGAGGTTCATAAGGTAAAGCCTGAAGCATATTCCAGTGTCAAAGATAAATACGACCTTTATGTCTTAGATGGTTTTTGGCCGGATAAGCCGCTAGAAGGTCAACTGTTAGTGTTCAATCCCCCTACTTCAAGTGGCTTGATTGGAGAAAGGGACGGATCAGTCACAGAAAAATTACAACCCGCGCCAGAGCAACCCCTTCTAGATCATGTTTCATGGTCGGATGTTCATGTGGCTACAAGTAAAGACGTTAAACTTTCCGCGGATGGGCAAGCGCTGTTGAAAAGCGGGGAGCGGACCATGTTAGGGATAGGGAAAATTGGTCAGGTAAGAGCTGCAGTTTTTGGTTTTGATTTGCATCAATCTGATCTACCTCTCCGAGCGGCTTTTCCAATTTTGATTCAGAATTTGACGAATTGGCTTCTTCCTGGGGGGGAACCTGCAGAAACCCAAGTGACGATCGGATCACCGTGGGAATTGAGGGTGCGCCCCCAGGTGGATGAGGTAAACCTCTATCAACCGGATGGCAAAAAGATTTCTCTCGCGCCCCCCTTCCCGATCACCAAAGGAACCGAAAAATTTAGTCCAGGATTATATAAGCTGGAACAGGTGAGTAAAGGAGAAAAAGCGCTGAGCCCTATCGCGGTTAATTATTTCTCTGCTCAAGAATCCCAAGTTAAACCCGTTATTCATCTGATGCTTGGCAAAAAGGATCTGAACGTGGAAGTCAGTACTAAGGTGAAATGGGAGTTTTGGCCTTGGCTTGTTTTGACGGCCTTGCTGCTTTTAGCGGTGGAATGGTGGGTGTATTTACGTGGGCATTAGTTTTTCACAACCTCTCTATTTGCTTTTATTTGTCTTGGCAGCGTATTTTGTTGATCTTTGGAAAACAAGTCCTAAGGCTTTTACCATCCGGCAACAAAAAGGCTTTTTAGGGGTGCGCTTAGTTTTGGTTACCTTGCTGGTTCTCTCGTTGGCTGGGATGCAACTTAATTTTCGACACTCGGAAAAATCGGTGGTTTATGTAGCCGACCGATCGGCTTCATTACAGGAAAAGGACAAAGAAATTAGTGAGTGGATCAGTAAATCCCTAGCTTCCCTGCCTGCGACTATGGGAGCAGGAGTTGTGAGTCTAGGGAAAAGGCCGATGGTCGAATATCCGGTAGAAACTCATCCCGATTTTAAAGGGTTGCAAGGGGTGCTTGACCCTAACTATACGGATTTAGCAACAGGCTTAAGACTGGCTCGCTCTTTGATGCCTGAGGAACAGGGTAAACATATCGTCTTATTGACGGATGGCAAACAAAATCGGGGCAATGCTCTGGAACAGGCCAAATTGTTAAATCAACAAGGGATTCGGACTGATGTACTACCAATCGTTCCCTCTAGTGGGCCAGAGGTTCTGGTGAAAACCGTTGACCTTCCTTCCCGCCTTAAAGAAGGAGAGTTCTTTGACTTGAAGGCAACGCTGGAAAGCACGGTTTCGACCAGCGGCACTGTACGGATAATGGTGGATAACAAAGTATTGCGAGAAGAAGAAATTAAGATCGAAAAGGGTATAAGTCGACTGGTCTGGGGTATGAATGCTGAAAAGGCAGGCTTACATACCTATAAGGTTGAGGTTATCAGTGCTAAAGATACGCATAAAGAAAATAACATGGCCCAAGCCATAACCCAAGTTGAAGGGGTGCCAAGGATCTTAGTTGTGGAAGGAACCCAAGGGGATAGTAAAGCGCTGGGAACAGCGTTAGCCTCCGTGAATTTTAAGGTGGAGACCGTTGCTTCGGAGTCTATGCCTAAAACGTTAACGGGACTGGCCCAGTACTCTTCGGTTGTTCTCGTTAATGTGCCCGCGACGGATTTGCCTGATGCGACAATGCAAGCCTTAGAGAATTTTGTGCGTGATTTAGGGCGGGGTTTAGTCATGGTTGGAGGAGAGAATAGCTTTGGGCCGGGTGGCTATTTCAAGACCCCAGTTGAAAAAGCGTTGCCAGTTAATATGGAGATTACGGGTAAAGCAGAGCTGCCGAGTGTGGGCTTGAATCTGCTGATCGATAAATCAGGTAGTATGTGTCATACGCAAAATAACGTCACAAAAATGGATATGGCCAAGGAGGCTGCCCTGCGAGCAACCGAAATCTTGGACACTAAAGACCAACTAGGTGTGATTACCTTCGACAGCGAGTATAAATGGGTGGTTAAAACGGCACCGTTAATTAATAAAAAATCGGTCCAAGAGCAGATCGGATCCATTGAACCCAGTGGGGGTACGAATATGTACCCCTCCTTGGAAGCGGCATATAAGGCCCTCAAAGAAGCCAAAGTCAAAGTGAAGCATATTATTCTTTTATCCGACGGGGTTTCCAAGTATGGGGGAGATTATGACCATCTGCTTAAGCAAATGGAAGCGGATAATGTAACCTTGTCTGTCGTAGCAGTAGGCAGTGATTCAGATACGTCGTTACTGAAGTATCTAGCCCAAGAAGGACATGGTCGGTATTACTTTACCAATCAGATAGACACTATTCCTAAGATCTTCGCTAAAGAAACGATGATGGTTACCCGCAGTTATTTTGTGCAAGAGCCTTTTACTCCAGTGGTCACAGCCTCGACCGGTATGTTGCCGACGGTTAATGAACTACCTCAGCTATTGGGTTATGTTGCCACAACCCCTAAAGATACGGCGGAAGTCGTGCTTACCAGCCATGAAGGAGATCCCGTTTTGGCGCGCTGGCACTATGGACTTGGACGAACTGTGGCCTGGACTAGTGACAGCAAAGGACGTTGGGCAGAGCACTGGGTAAATTGGCCTGCTTTCCCGCAATTTTGGGGAAAGGTGATGAGTTGGACACTGCCAGAAGAGAATGTAAACGGCCTGAATGTAACCACAACTCGTGACGGGGGCTTAGGTCGGATTAGCGTGGATATGCCGGTGGAACGTGGTAAAGCTGCGGATCTGCAGGCTAAGGTTATCGACCCCAATGGAAGTTCTTCGGATCTGATGATACCCGCGATAAGTCCAGGACAGTATCAAGTGGACTTTCCCATGGAGCAACCGGGTGCATATATGATACAAGTGGTTGAAAAAGAAGGCGACAAGATAGTACACCAACAAACCACAGGTCTCGTTCAGTCCTATTCCCCGGAATTTTTGCTCCAAGCGGATCAACTCAAATTTCTGGAACAACTTGCCTCAGCAGGGGGAGGGCAAGTCCTTGATCCTACTCAGTTTGATTCGATAGGAAAACTAAAGGCACCAGAAGCCGTGGGAAAAATTCCTCTATGGCCGAAGTTCCTGATGTTTGCTGTTTTGCTTTTACCCATTGATATAGCCTCTCGACGCTTTAATTGGAATTTAAAATGGGTTTCTGCAGTAGGGCACCGATTGGGTCGGCCAGCAAGCGGAGAAAGAGTGGAGCATGGTCAAGAGTCCTTGATCCAATCAATTAAAGAACGTAAAGTAAGTAGGGAACAGCTATATCAATCTTTGGGTGAGATAAAGATCGGGGAGCAGAGAGCGGAGGAGAGGAACAGGCAGGAAGGCCCGAAGACAGCAAACATTGCGCAGGATAAACGGCGAAAAGTGGGAGACTTGAAGGAGCACGGGGAGATCGCTTCGAAGGGTACGGAAACTAAAGGCAAAGTAACGAATAGGGATAATAATAGAATAGATAGTCAAATCAAGGAATCCGTGGAGAAAAAATAAAAGATCTTAAAATGAGTTTTGGTACAAAAGAAGTTCTGAAGGGAATTAATCTGGAGATATACAGGGGCCAGATTATCGGGTACATTGGGCCAAACGGGGCTGGAAAGAGCACCACTGTTAAAATCTTGCTTGGTTTGTTGGAAGGGTACAGAGGTGAGATCAGAATCTTTGGAGAGGATATCTCTAATGGCAACGTGGAATATAAACGAAAAATAGGGTACGTGCCTGAGACAGTGGATATATACGAAAACCTGACAGCCTACGAATACCTTACATTTATTGGAGAGGTTTACGGGCTGAGTTTGGAGCAGGTAAATAAGAAAGCCAAAAATCTTATGGCTTTACTTGGCATAGAAGAAGTCTAGGCCTATATCCTAGTCTAGGGTTGGCAACATTTATGCCGATAATTATGTTGGTAAATATCTTTAGAGGAACAGGCGTGGTGAATGAACCTCTAACAGACATTTCTCAAGGAGCCTATTATCTCGCTATCTATATTTCCGTCTTCATGCTTTCATTATGATTTTTGACTCGAAAAAAACGTAAGGAAAAGACATATTGCAAAAAAGAGAGCAAGTGATATAACTGAGATAGTGTAACTTTAACTGACCATTGGAAACTTCTTTCATCGGAATGGGAGGAATTTATTGGATTTTACCGAATAGTGTAAGATAAAAGGGAAAGAATGAATTAGGGTGATGAACAAGGATGAGACCGCAGTAAAGGGGAAACTCGAAACGGAATGTAATAATGTACTTCGAAAGGATGAGGTTCGAAATGACACTTAAACCAAGGCGTATTTATTCTGAACAGTGGAATCCATCAGAGGAACAAATAAATAGCATATTACCGATCGATGACATCTCGGCGGAAGTAGGAAAGGATCCTCGGATTGAGGTGTTTCGCGATGATGAGATTAGGCTGAAGTATCCTGGCGAATATAATATCTCTGTGCAAGCAAGAGCACATAATCTGTCTCTTGTTGAACTTTTGCAGGAGTATTACGAGAACTATAAAAATAGCCCGGAGTTTGCAGATTTGATCGGGGTTCAATTACCCCAAATTAAGTGGATGGATACCTTAGGTTCCGAAGATACTTTAATCGGTCTCCATATATCCAAGCTAAACAAGCAAGAGATTTTTATTAATGATATCGTCTTAGTGAAAAATGATAACTTCGACTCGTTAAGTGATGCTATCCTTGATAAGGTACTCAATAATTTACGCAGGTTTGCCAAAGAACAAGGGGCAAACTATTTATCAGGTTACGCAGCAAATAAAAGTACACTGAAGCTCTTTCTAAATAAAGGATTCAAAGAAGATAAACGTGAGAGTATGGGCAACGATTATCTTTGGAGAATCGCTTGTATGATGGGCGAACAGCTGCCTTTTTATGAAGAGTTATAAATTCTAAGAGCCCGAGAGTAAGGTTTTACTTCTGTCAAGTACCAGCTATACTGGTGTATATGATGGTACTTTTTAAAATGGGAGGCATAATCATGGTGGACAAGATTACAGTTTTCTCAGATTTCTTATGACCGTATTGTATGATTGGGAAAGTCCCACTTGACCAGTTGGCCAAGGACTACAATTTATATATAGAGTGGAAGGCCTTTGAGCTTAGGCCGGAAGGTATAGAAATCCCCGAAAAACCGCCAAACTATGTAGCTCGGGCGAAAGCGAGTATTGAAGCTTTAGGCCGAAAATACGGGTTGCAGATGACGTTTAACGATAAGAGTAAACATTCAAGCTTAGCGTTAGAAGGTTCGAAATTCGCCGAAGAACATGGGCTGGGAAACGCCTATCATGATGCGGTGTTTGCTGCTCAATTTCAAGAAGAGAAAAATATTAATGACCCACAAGTTTTGACGGAGATTGCTGTCCAGATCGGGCTGGATCGGGAAGAATTTCTGAACTCACTCGTTACAAGAAAATATGAAGAAGCTGTTTGGGCCGATGAGGAAGAGGCTCACCGTTTAGGGATTCATACGGTTCCTTGTTTTATCGTCGATGGTCGCGCAGCCCATGGGGCCCAGAGTTACAAAACCCTAGAGAGACTTTTGCAGGGGCACGGTTTCCGCATGGCCGGAAACTTGCTGTAGCTTATGGGAATGGAGAAAAATACGAGGAGGTTTTTTGATGGAATTGACGAATGACCAGAAGAAATCATTACTAGGACAAGGATATATACCCTCCGACGACGGTGTTCACTTTGCATGTAGGGTTTTAATACCGGCTGGTAAAATGAATGCGGAGGTAGCACGTAAAATTGCGGAAATATGTGAAAAATATGGCAAGGGCGTTTTTAACTTAACTCAAAGAGCTAATGTAGAAATTCCATGGATAAAGCATCAAGATCTAGACAAGGTAGCTAGTGAGCTTAAGGAAGTCGGCCTGTTTATTGGTGGCACAGGGATACGGGTTAGACCCGCACTTGTCTGCAAAGGGAATGTTTGCAAATTTGGCTTCTTTAACACAGAGGATGTGGGTAAGGAAATTGATGAACGATTTTATAGAGGACAGTACAAATCATTGCTCCCGAATAAATTCAGAATTGTAGTTAGCGGGTGTAATAACGGCTGTACCAAGCCGCTGCTCGGATGTATTGGGCTTCAAGGAAGAAAACCTAACCAAGTCACTATTATGATTGGAGGTATGTTTGGCAAAGATCACATGGTGGGTCAAGAATTAGCGGGCCTCTATTCAGTCAGTGAGGCGTTGGATATTGTTGAAAAGGCAATCACTTATTATCGTGAGAACGGCTTGCCTGGAGAACGATTCGCTAAAACTGTGGAAAGAATGGGTTTTGAGACGGTTGCGAGCTTTCTCGTGGGTTAACTAGGGTAAAACGGAGTACTCTCAGTTCAGAAGTTTATGCAGTAGAAAAACTTTATATGGAATTTATTGAGTAAGGCTGGGGAACTTTTCTCCAGCCTTACTTCTTTTATTGATTGTAAATATGAGGAGCATCGATTGTTTCGTGGTGCTGAATAATAACAGGTTATTGAATATTCAAAGAGTGAGAATTTGGCTTATTGACAGAATAATGAAAGAGATATATGATAAGATCATGAACATACACATGTATATACAAGTAAGCACAGATGAGAAAGGAAAGCTGAAATACCAACTAAAGGTTAGCGTAGAAGGTTGTAAAAACTAAACTAGAAGGGAGTTAATAACTTGAAAAGTGACATTGAAATTGCACAAGCAGCAGTAATGAAACCAATTTCAGAAATTGCCAAAGGACTCGATTTGAAAGAGGATGAGATCGAGTTATATGGTAAATACAAAGCCAAGATTAATTTGAGTGTCTGGGATCGGTTAAACGATAAGCCCAATGGCAAGCTTATCTTAGTCACTGCTATTAATCCTACCCCTGCAGGAGAAGGAAAAACAACAACAACTGTGGGATTAGGACAAGCTCTCTCCAAAATGGGCAAGAGTGCTATGATCGCGATCCGTGAACCATCCCTTGGGCCTTGTTTTGGAGTAAAAGGTGGAGCTGCGGGAGGTGGGTATGCTCAAGTAGTTCCTATGGAAGACATAAATCTCCATTTTACCGGAGATTTTCATGCTATCACGTCGGCCCATAGTCTCTTAGCAGCAATGTTAGACAACAGCATTCAACAAGGAAACCTTTTAAATATTGATCCTCGTCAAGTCGTATTCCGCCGTGTCGTGGATATGAATGACCGTGCTCTTCGCAAAATCGTTATGGGTTTGGGTGGCAAGATGGAAGGGGTACCCCGCGAAAGTGGCTATGATATTACTGTAGCCTCTGAAGTCATGGCGATCCTCTGTTTGGCTAGTGACCTTATGGATCTGAAAGCACGTTTTGGTAAGATTGTCGTGGCGTATACTTATGAAGGAAAGCCTGTAACTGCTCATGATTTAGAAGCCGAAGGGGCAATGGCGCTTCTTATGAAAGACGCCATTAAACCGAATCTTGTTCAAACCTTAGAAAACACGCCTGTCTTTATCCATGGTGGGCCGTTTGCGAATATTGCTCACGGGTGTAACAGCATTATGGCAACGAAACTGGGCCTTAAACTGGCGGATTATCTCGTGACAGAGGCTGGTTTTGGTGCTGACCTTGGAGCAGAAAAATTCTTTGATCTGAAGTGCCGCTTCGGTGGATTGAACCCTGAGGCTGTCGTCATTGTGGCGACTGTTCGGGCCTTAAAGATGAACGGTGGGGTAGCCAAAGATCAGTTAGGCACAGAAGATTTAGAAGCTTTAGCACGGGGTGTGGTCAACCTTGAGAAACACATTGAAAACATGAGCAAATTTGGTGTTCCAGCGGTTGTAGCGATTAACCGGTTCCCAACGGACACAGAAGATGAGCTAAACTTAGTGCGCGAGAGATGTCAGGAGTTAGGTGCAGAAGTGGCCCTTTCCGAAGTGTTTACGCGGGGTGGGGAAGGCGGCGTTGAGCTAGCAGAAAAAGTACTTTCCGTACTCGAACACAAAGTGTCCAAATTCAAGGTTCTCTATGAATTGGAGTTGTCCATTGAAGAGAAAATCGAGAAGATCGCTAAAGAGATTTATGGGGCGGATGGCGTTAACTTCGATAAAGCAGCTCAAGTTTCCATGAAAAAATATGTTGAGATGGGTTATGGTGATTTGCCTGTCTGCATGGCAAAGACACAGTACTCTCTCACAGATGACGCCACTCGGTTAGGTCGGCCGACGGGTTTCACGATCACCGTTCGGGAAGTCCGTCTCTCTGCTGGAGCCGGGTTCTTGGTAGCGATTACGGGTGCTATTATGACCATGCCAGGATTGCCGAAACGACCGGCGGCAATGAGAATGGATATTGATGCTGACGGAACAATTACAGGATTGTTCTAGATTTAAAGAAAGTAACTATCAGATCGCCATGAGATCAGCAATATTTAGTGTTGATCTCATGGCGATTTTTGGAAAGAAGGGTCAAGTTATGAAAGAATCCATAATTATGGAGGTTCCCTTGCCGAATGTTACTCTTGAAGAGGTTTTTAGGGCAGAAGGAGCTGATTACAGCAAACGTTCCCCTCGCCCAAGTGTGGTAGAGATACACAACCGGATCTTGAATCAAGATGCTAGACTTGTTCGTCCCACGGCTATTTGGCGCGAGTTTGTCATATCAGGGGTTAGCGAACAAGAACTTTTTCTGGAGGGGGGGCCACAGTTAAGAAGTAAACTATTAGTGAGAGTGGCAGGAAAAGCTGAAAAATTACTATTGTATGCTATGACCATTGGAAGTGCTTTGGATAACGCTGTTTTGGATTATAATAATGCCGGTCAAATATTAGAGTCCTTCGCACTTGATGCAGCGGGATCAGTATTTCTCTCTAAAAGCATAATGTTAGCAGTCAGAGAACTTGAGGAGAAGTATAAAGGTGTTGGAATGAATACAACATTCCTCTTAGGGCCAGGTCACTCATATTGGAGTGGGCTCGAAGATGTAAGAACCATCATAGAAGGGCTTGATGCAGAAAGAATAGGGATTAATCTCACAAATTCTAATTTAATGATTCCCCGAAAGTCAGTGGCACTTGTCATGGGTGTCGGAAAGAATTTACCAAACTTCCAAGGTAAAACTCATTGTGATTTCTGTAGTTTGCAAAAAACCTGTAACATGAATAAGTGCGGTCAAGACTGCGGTATTTCATAAGTGCCTAATCATTAAGTTCATCTATAGCAATAACATGTCTGAAACAGTATAATATTTATTAACACATTAAGGAAAATTAGCGAAGCGGAAACGCTGGTAAATGATTTCGTAGCAATTACAAAGGAAGTGTGCAGCGTGACAAAAATCGAAAGAATATTTGCGGCTATACGCTTTGAGAGGGTGGATCGCATACCTAAAGGGGAGTTTCATCTTGAAGATGGATTTGTGGCCAATTTATTAGGTCTCAAGGAAAAAGTTAAGTTTAAAGATAGGGTGGAAGCTTGTGAACTTTGTGGGCTAGACGCTTTAGCTTTTTCTCCTTCTTCCTCTCAACAAGATAAAGGCCAGGTTTGGGAAAGTTTTAAACTATGGAAAAAAGAGACGGACTTTTTTGTTTTTGCTTTGATCGATGGTCCATTTCAAGGAACAGCCAAACTTTTCTCTTCGTTTACCGATTATCTGTTGGCGATCGCTAAACGTGATCCGATAATACCAAAACTTGTCGCAGAGGCTATAGCTACTAATGTTGAATTAGGGCTAAATGCTTTGGCTTCGGGTGCAAATGGAATCATCGTTGCAGATGACATAGCTTATAATGGTGGTACATTTATTTCCCCGGCAGCTCTGCGTAAGTACTTTTTTCCGAGTCTTACGGAGCAGGTAGACGTTTTGCGGGGACAAAATGCACCTGTTTTTTTCCATGCGGATGGAGACTTAGTGTCGGTATTGGACGATATAATTAATTCTGGAGTGGATGGGTTACATTCCTTAGATCTTCCTTCGCTTACGGAGATAGCAAACGTCAGAAGGGCGACGGAAAATAGTGTTTGTTTGATGGGTGGCTATGATCTGGGTTGGTTTGAAGAGGAAAACAGGACGGAAAGAGCCAGTGAATTATTGACGGTAGCTGCTAAGGGGGGGGGGTACATCTTTGGCAGTAGCGCTGGGATCCTTGGGAGTGTTCAGTCGGCCCAACAGGTCATGGATGTGTATCAGTTCGTGAGTAACTTTCCCGTTTTGAGATCGTAGGTAAATGAATTTCATCAGAGCCAGTTTGAAATAGAGGCACCTCAAGTATAAAGTGAATACAATTATTAATAATGATAGAACCAAGTAGAATCAGTTTAATCTTGGTTCTATTTTGCTACTTTGTATTCTTACTTTACTTAGGGATTATCGTGAAACTAAATCAAATGGTTTTGTTAATGGACTGTAAAATTCTGTTCCTGCATAAGCAGGGATTTGTTGGACTTTAGAGAATTATGAGGATATAGGGAAAAGGTGGAAGCGATTAGCTTGCTACACGTAGTGGATGTGTTCTAAAAAGGATTGTGGAGTTATAAAGTATTGGGAAAATGGGAGTAAATCTGGGGGTGGGAAAATGGAAAATTTCTATATCGACAGCATCAATGCTGTATACATAATCTGTATGAGTTTAGGAATCTTACTTAGTATCTCAGCTCTAATCTTTGGAAGCGGGCACGGGGCATCGCATACTCCTCATGGATCATTTGACCATGCAACAGTGCATATTGACCACCACAGCCCAGTTTCTCAAGAGGGTACTTCAGGGAATAACGTTCCATTGTTAAACATAAACGCAATGTTTGCGTTTTTAATTGGATTTGGTGCAGCTGGGTTAATCGCCTATGGAATGTTAAAAGTAGCTCTACTATCATTAATACCTGCCCTAGTAGTCGGGTTGCTTTGTTGGTACGTGGTGCGGAAAATACTGTCTGCCATGCTAAAAGGACAGTCAAAATTCCTCACGACTTCTATAGACGACATTATAGGAGTAACCGGTACAGTAAGTTCGGCATTATCTGACCAAAGAGTAGGGGAGGTGATTTATACAATTGATGGGGATACTAGGGCAATACCAGCAAAGCATAAGCAGAATGGAGAAGTGCAAAAGGGCGAAAACGTTGTAATAATTGGCATTGTCAGCGGTGTGGCAATGGTCGTTAAGAGCGACAAATTCAATTTGGAATCCAAATAAACGCAAGATTGAAAGAGGGCATTGATTAATATGGGGATATTTCAAGTGATCACTATTGTTGTTCTGGCAGTAATCGGACTTTTACTAGTAGTGACAGTTCTTGCCAAGATGTTTCAGAAGGTTGGACCGGATGAGGCTTTAGTGGTTTTTGGGATGGGTGGCAGTAATGTTATTACGGGTGGAGGCAGGGTAGTATGGCCACTTGTTCAAACCTCCAAACGATTATCCTTAGCGTTAATGTCCTTTGATATTGCGCCACAAAATGATTTATATACAAACCAAGGAGTTGCTGTGACGGTTGAGGCCGTTTCGCAGATAAAAGTGCAGGATAATTCGGATAGCATCAAAACAGCCTCGATCCAGTTTCTCAATAAAGAGGCTGAAGAGCGCGAAGCGATGATCAAACAGGTCATGGAAGGGCATCTGCGCGGAATCGTCGGGACGTTGACTGTCGAGGAAATCGTCAAAGACCCTGAAATGGTTCAATCTCGAATGCTCGCCACGTGCCAATTAGATCTCTCCAAAATGGGTTTGGAAGTTCGATCTTTCACCATTAAGAATGTCAAAGATGCCAATGGTTACATCGAAAATATGGGTAAACCGGAGATTGCACGCGTCCTTAAAGAGGCTCAAATTGCTCAGGCTATCGCTGAAAAAGAGACGGAAACAACAAAAGCATCCGCCAATAGAGACGCAGCAATTGCCAAAACAAACGCCGAACAAGAACGAGTTATGGCAGAAACCGCATCTCAATCAAAACAAGCTGAAAATATCAAGGAATTAAATCTTAAAAAAGCGAAGTACGACACTGAAGTTGAGACCGCAAGAGCAGATAAGGAAAATGCCTATAATCTTCGTACAGCTGAACTCAAACAAAACTTGACTCAACAAGAATGGAAGATTAAGGAGATAGAAAGACAAGGGCAGGTAAATGTTGCAAATGCAGAAATTGAACGTAAACAAAAAGAACTAGAAGCAGATATTATCAAACCAGCCGAGGCGCAAGCTAGGGCGGTAAAAATCGAGAATCAAGCGAAAGCCGAAGCCAACGCAACGGTAACAAAACTTGAAAATCAGGCTAAAGCTGAAGCTAATGCACTTACTATTAAACTTGAGAATGAAGCAAAGGCTGAAGCAACACGGGCAGTAGGTAACTCTGAAGCTGAAATCATTCGTGCCAAAGGTAAAGCGGAAGCGGATACTATTTTAGCCAAAGCGCAATCGTTTAGTAATTACTCTCAAGCAGCCATTCTCGATAAACTTTTATCCGGCATTCCCGAATTGGCTAAGGCTATTGCTAGTCCTCTGGAAAACGTAGACAAGATTACAGTTATCTCAACAGGTGGAGATAACTCAGGTGTGCAAAAAGTTACCCGTGATATTACGGACATGATGGCCCAAATGCCAGAAGTCATCGAACAACTTACGGGAGTACACATAGGTAATCTTATTAATTCCTTGAAGGTACCCAATGATAATGCTAATAGTATTGGTACAAATGGCATAGCCAAGGATACTGAAAGAAAAACAGAGAGTGAGTAAGTTTTAGGTAAGAACCAAGCAAATCTATTTATGCTTGGTTCTATTTCGTAACAGCATTGATTTATAAAGGGGGTGTCAATGCTTATGCAGGGGTAACACCATAGTGATAATAATTTTCCGATAGACAATTCCATTATAGTTGGGTAAAATAGATAATGTAGAGTGACCTGTGAGTTGTTTCAC
This sequence comes from Desulfosporosinus metallidurans, assembly GCF_001936615.1. Classification (GTDB taxonomy): domain Bacteria; phylum Bacillota; class Desulfitobacteriia; order Desulfitobacteriales; family Desulfitobacteriaceae; genus Desulfosporosinus; species Desulfosporosinus metallidurans. The sequence continues at coordinate 11,471 of NZ_MLBF01000020.1, read as the reverse complement.
AGGTTTGTAGTAGGGTAGGAATAGGTAGGACTAAGAAATTGGAACACAGAAATCATAGTTTCAGAATGGAAGGATGGTAGAATATGAAGTATTCAGCGATTGAGTATAAGTAGCTATCCTTTTTTAGGTAGCTATTTTTTGTTTCTTTCTAATGGTTCGCTATATTCAACAGAAGAAAGGTTGGTTAATTGTGATCTGGAATATTGAGCAAGAATGTATGAACCGCAGTCGGCTGGAGGAATTGCAATTAGAGCGTCTGAAGTGGACAGTCAACAGGGTGTACCACAACGTGCCTCATTATAGAACGAAGTTCGAGGAACTCGGTATTACTCCTGAGGATATCAAATCTTTGGACGACTTAAAACGTCTGCCTTTTACCACGAAGGTTGATTTAAGAGACAACTATCCCTTCGGTCTTTTTGCTGTTCCTCAGAAGGAAGTGGTTCGCGTTCATGCCTCATCCGGAACTACGGGTCGCCCGGTGGTCGTCGGGTATACGGCTGGCGATCTCAATAACTGGACCGACCTTACTGCTCGAATGGTCACATTGGCGGGTGTGACCTCAGAAGACGTCGCCCAGATCGCGTTTAACTACGGCCTTTTTACAGGTGGGTTTGGCCTACATTATGGACTGGAAAGGGCAGGCGCCATGGTCGTCCCCGTTTCCGGAGGGAATACCGAACGACAGCTCATGCTGATGCAGGATTTTGGCACTACCGTGCTGATTTCGACTCCTAGTTATTCACTCTATATCGCTGAAGTTGCTGAGAAAATGGGGATCGATATCTCCTCTTTGAAGCTTAGGATTGGTCTGTTCGGGGGTGAACCTTGGACTGAGGAGATGCGTAAGGAGATTGAGTCTAGACTGAAAATCTCGGCCTCGGATAACTATGGTCTAAGCGAAGTAATGGGACCGGGTGTGGCTGGGGAATGCCAATACAAGTGCGGACATCATATTGCCGAGGACCATTTTATTATTGAGACGATTGATCCCGAGACGGGTGAAGTCCTCGAACCAGGTCAGGAAGGTGAACTGGTCTTTACTTCCTTAACTAAGGAAGCTTTTCCCGTGATCCGTTTCCGGACTAAAGACATCTCCTGTATTACCCAAGAACCATGTCAGTGCGGTCGGACCACAGCGCGTATGCGCAAGGTTGTCGGTCGCACGGACGATATGCTGATTATCCGTGGAGTTAATGTCTTCCCTTCTCAGATTGAAAGCGTTCTAATGAATATCGAGGGCATTGGTCCTCATTACGTGATCAATGTCCATAGACGAAACTTCCTTGACGAGCTGGAGGTGGTAGTCGAGCTTACCCGCGAAGACTTGCTCGAACCCTACTCCAAGTTGGAAGATTTCACGGGATATATCCGCCAGAAGCTCCATGGCGTACTTTCCATTAACGTCCGGTTGAAAATTGTTCAGCCAGGAACACTAGAACGCAGCGCGGGTAAAGCCAAGCGGGTCTACGATTACCGCAACTAGATAGTTGACTAGTTATACCTGAAACTTTGAAATGGGGTGGTGATTAGTGATGCCAATTAGTTCACTTTTATTAACGTTGACTCCTATTGCCGTCATAATATTGATGCTCGTTGTCTGGAAGAAGCCTGCGGATATTAGTGGGATCGTAGGATGGATCGTTGTTTCGGTGATCGCCTTCGTATTTTTCCGAACGAGTCTTGAAGTGATCTTCCGGTCTACCATAGCTGGTGGGGTAAAGTCGTTCACGGTTTCATTGGTCGTCGCAACCTCTCTGTTGCAGATGGCCTTTATGGAGAAAACCGGAGCACTTCGGAGAGTTATTATTTTTATAAAAACGATTGCCAGTGATAACAGGGCTGTTCAAATTATGCTGATCAATATTGGCTTTGGTACGCTGATGGTATCAGTTGGAGCAACCCCTGTCTCTTTGCTGCCGCCCATTATGTTGGCCTTAGGTTATTCCACCTATGTTTCCATAGCGCTACCCTGCATTGGGTATGATGCTTTATGCACCTATGCTTTGTTGGGCGCACCTGTGGTTGTTTTTGTCGATATGGCTAATTCATTTTTGGGCAAGGGTCACGAAATAAGCTTGTCCCAAGCGGGCAGCGTGTTTTTCATGTTCCTACCGATTATCTCCACTTTAATCGGTTTTTGCATGCTCTGGATTGTAGGCAGGTGGCAGGGTATCAAAGATGGTTGGCTGCCCTGTCTTATTACTGGTGCGGTCATAACATTTGTCTCCTATTTTACGAATAAAGTAGACAGACTCGTGGTTCTGACTGGCATCATGTGTGGGGCGGCTGTTATTATTGCTATGGTATTTTATCTTGTAGTGACAGGGAAAAAGGTGATCGACAAAAGCAGGCTCACTGTCGAAGAGCTGGAGTATGAAAAATACTATCCTCTTTGGAAGGCATTAACACCATGGGGCCTGCTTATTCTTTTAATTCTAGCGCTCAACCTGCCAACGGATATGTTTAATTTTCTCTACAGAAAGGTTACTCTTCCCATCGCCGGATTATCAGCTGATGGAAAGCCTATAATGACAAGAGCGTTGTGGAATGCTTATACGTGGATTTTTGTGAGTACCTTCTTGTCCATGGTCTTTATTAAACCGACGTCATCTCAATTGAAAGAGACATTTAAGGTGTGGTGGAAGAGGGCACCTAGGCCAGTCTTTGCAGTCGCTATTTTCTTTAGTATAGGGGAGATTATGAATTTTTCTGGTTTTGATATGGCTGCCAATAAGTTTGCTGTAGCCAGTATGGTGCAGGTTCTGGCAAACTTCTCGTCCCAGATCTTCAGTAATGCGTATGGTTCGGTGGTTGCTTTCATTGGCTTATTGGGGGGATTCATAACAGGCAGCGAAGCCTCTACCATAGCAATGTTCTCAATGTATACCATGAAGACGGCAAGTTTACTCCATATGGGTTTAGAAGGAATGCTGATCGTCACGGCAGGATTGGCCTTTGGTGGCGGTTTAGCAAGCGTTATTTCTCCAGCGAAATTGCAGAATGCGGCTGCTGCCATTGACAAGATGGGAGAAGAAACTAAGGTCATTAGAATCGCTTTTGTATTTTCCTTAATTCTAATAGCTGTAACCACTGCCTTGGTTATGGGTTTCTTAAGAATTTATGTTTAGTCAGCTTAATGTCGGCGCTTTAATACATTGGAATACGGCAAAGAATTTAGTCTGGTAGTAAGGGCGAACTCATTAAGTGCAATATCATAGCACATAAAATAAGGCTGGAAGCGATATTTGCTTCCAGCCTTATTTTATACGTCCCCAACTTGCACGATGCCTGCAAATACTGGTTCTAAATCAACGATAAGGTCTGGGAAAATTGAAACGTTTATCTTGTCCTCTTCAGAATATACTTCGGGCCGACCATATCGTTGGTCAGCTTGCAGAACAAAGACACTGACTAGCTTTCCTTCGGGTTCTACAATCCAGTATTCTTTCACTCCTGCTTTTTCATAACTATTGAACTTTGTAAATCGGTCCATTTTAACAGAAGAGGGTGACATGATTTCAACAATCAGATCGGGAGCACCATTACACCCTTTGCTATCAATTTTCGCTTTGTCACACACTATGGAAATATCCGGTTCAAAAACTTTTTTAATATCTTCATTTTTCTTGTCGTTATCCTTCGGAAATCTAACACTGAATGGCGCAGGATAGACTTTGCAGGGCTTACCTGAAAGGTAGTGATGAAATTGAGCAGAGAGACCCATTGATATTTCTTGGTGAATAGGAGATGGTGTAGCTTGCATATAAGCTATGCCGTCAATGATTTCCCATCGTTCACCTTCCGGCCAGGTGAGGTAATCGGCATAAGAATATTCGCCTTTTTCTTGCGGCAATGGCATAATTATCAATCCTCCCTTGCTCTCATATTATACCAAATATTTAGATTGATTACATCATAGTGTGGTATAAAAAACTTGTCCAGGTAGCTGAAAAAACCTTATAATAAATGTGGGTGTCATCTAAGGAGGGAATCCATGTTTATTAAAGGGTATGTGAGTTTGGGAGAGAAGGTTTTAAATGAGGTTCTTAACCTTGAAAGAATCTGTAATGACTATGATAACCTTCTAGGAAGTATGTTCTTAGACTCGTCTCTAAACTTTAATCATTGCATAAATTGTGTCTTTTTGCTCTATGAAAATCGTGAATTAATCAGTATGCTATCCATGTTTATCCCAACACAACAGGAAGCGGAAATTACAGGCTATACGTTACCAAAGTATAGAAGGAATGGTTATTTTAAAGCATTGCTTGCAAAAGCTGTTGAGGAACTTAGGAAATTCAACATTCCAGAGATTCTGTTTGTCTGCGAAACTCAATCAAACTCAGGTAAACAGGTTATCAATGCCCTTAAGGCTGAGTATGAGCATACCGAGTATTCTATGAGGTTAGATCAGGGTGGATCTGAAAATCGAAATGGAAGCGCGTATGTGTATCGTCTGTTGCTATTACGGCCTGAGCTAGAGGACCTTGAAAAGGTGATTGAGACGAGTATCAGGACCTTCGATGAGCCCTACGAGGATGCAAAAAGTCGGATTGAGAATTGTTTTGAATCCGAAACTCGTGAACAGTACCTTGCCGTTTTGAACAATGTCCCGATTGGTTTGGGCTCCACCAATCAAGATGATGAGGTAGGGTCGATATTTGGCTTTGGGATCGTTCCGGAATATAGGGGCAAGGGATACGGAGAAGAACTACTACATTTGATCGTAGATCGTTTATGGCAAAAAGGAAAAACAGAAATAACTCTTGACGTCAATAGCGATAATGCCCAGGCGTTAGCCCTTTACCAAAAATTTGGCTTCAAAATAGTGGTGGCTTATGAGTATTATCGCCAAAAGCTACCGGTAACTGTTCACCCGGATAAAGTGGATTAATGCGTGCACCAAGGGACAACAGAGTTTTTGTTAGAATGGAGGTTTCTGGTATGTGTTTGCTCTTTTTTGCCTATGATTGTCATCCGCACTATCGCTTAATACTGGCAGCAAATAGGGATGAGTATTATCATCGACCGACAGAACGAGCCCATTTCTGGGATTCCCATCCATTAGTTTTAGCAGGCAGAGATTTGGAGATGTTAGGAACTTGGATGGGAATTACGAGAACGGGCCGTTTTGCGGCACTAACGAACTTTCGTGATCCTTCTGCGCAAATCAAGGATGCCCAATCTCGCGGGGGTTTAGTGAGTGACTTCCTATGCTATAATGAATCCCCCGATCAGTACATGTTAGATGTTGTAAACAATCGGACTTGCTATAATCCATTTAATCTCTTAGTCGGTGATTCCACAAGTCTATTATATTTCAGCAATCAATCTTCGTCCGTTAAGGTCCTTGGACCTGGAATTTATGGGCTTAGTAATAATTTTCTGGATACTCCTTGGCCTAAAGTCCAAAAAAGCAAACAAGTCTTAGCGAATTATTTAGTGAATAGGACGGTTGTTGAACCCCAATTTCTCTTTGAAATGTTGGTAGATACGGAATTCGCTCAAGACAATGAGTTGCCCGATACCGGGATAAGTCAAGAACGAGAAAAGATGTTGTCTCCCATTTTTATTGAGGGAACTGAGTATGGAACGAGAGCATCTACAGTACTTTTGATTGATCGAGATAATCATGTGACGTTTAAAGAAAAAAGTTTTATCCAGGGTCAGCAACAGGGAGACGAAGTGGGGTACTCATTCTCCGTTTCAGAAGTAAGATAATATTTGTCATTGATATAGAGTTACAAGCTTAAACTCAAGTGGTATAGTTAGATAATCAAATGAAAGAAAATTTGGTTTATATGAAATAATATAAAGAAGGTATCGCAATGCCAAACATTAATGAGAAGCCAGTGATTCTGTCGGAACAGGTTCAGAAAACACTTGCCAACCTTGAGCCTCTCTCTCGGAAGGTTTTTCTCTCCCTTGATCCGCCGAGCCCAATGGATAACCGCGCCGATGTCGATCAGGTGCGTCAAACTCTGGAACGCACCTATGGTTCTGTCAATGTGCCATTGTCACTTATGTCCAAGATACCCAGCCTATGTCGCAGTGCTGATTGGCAGGTCACAGCTATCCTAGCAGACACTGGTCAAAGCTGGAAATTGATTGACCTAGAACAGGGAGATACGACAAGGGAACAATACGGCCTGGCAATCGACATTGGCACAACTACTGTGGTCGTATACCTCATTAATCTGTGCGATGGCACTGTTATGAGACACGCAGCTGACTACAATGGCCAAATTGCTCAGGGCGAGGATATATTAAGCCGTATTCGGTATGCTGCCGAGCCAGGTGGTTTGGCACGGCTACAAAAAGCGGTTGTGGATACCTTGAATAATTTGATTAGGCGTCTTTGTCCTTCACCAATGGAGACGGACAAGATTACGGCTGCTGCCATTGGGGCCAATACTACTATGATTCACCTTTTACTGGGCCTAGACTCCGCTTCGATTTGTCGGGCTCCTTATACCCCCGTTGTCAACAATCCCGGTTTGATTTCTGCAGTAGAACTAGGAATTGACATTCATCCCCTGGCCCCAGTCTATTGCCTGCCGAGCATCGGAAGCTACCTTGGGGGTGATGTGATCGGCGGAATCCTGGTCAGTGGGATGCATACTCAGTCTGATGTCTCACTTTTCGTTGACATCGGCACAAATGGAGAGATTGTGCTGGGTAATGAAGACTGGCTTGTGGCCTGTGCTGGAGCAGCCGGTCCAGCTCTGGAAGGCGGCGTCACGGCCTTCGGTATGCGGGCCGAACCGGGTGCAGTGGATCATGTAGCCATAGATCCGGTGACGGGACAGGTTCAGTATACTACAGTGGCTGACATGCCGGCCCGTGGTATTTGTGGCTCTGGCCTGGTGGACACGCTGGCCGAACTTTTCCTTAATGGGATCATCGATAGGACTGCTCGTTTTCAGAAAGGAAGGGACGAATTTGTCGTAGTTCCCGTCCAAGCATCGGCGGTGGGAAAAGACATTGTTGTTACGCAAATAGATATTAATAACTTTATGGCCACCAAAGGGGCAGTCAATTCTGCTACCGATCTTTTAATGGAAAACGTAGGCTGTGCTTGGCAGGAACTTAACTGTTTTTATGCTGCTGGGGCATTTGGGCAGTATTTGCCGATTGAGTCAGCTATTACAATTGGTCTCTATCCCGATCTCCCGCGTTCTGCAATAGTGCGCTTAGGGAATAGTTCAGGCGAAGCAGCGCGTCAAGTGCTTCTATCTCGCTCTAAGCGTTTGGAAGCCGAAGGGATTGCAGCCAAGGTTACCTATTTCGAATTAAATGCCAATACGGCTTTTATGGAGAAATTCAGCGGCAGTAAATTTCTGCCACACACGGATCTTGACCGTTATCCAAGTGTTAAGAGACGACTGCAAACTCGTGCCTAATCTATAACAATACTTTATACTTTGGTGCTTACTTTAAACCATTTAAAGGAGTGGGAGATTCTATCCGCAACGAAGCAGAAAAGTGGAACCCCCACTTCTAGAAGTGGGATCTTAGAATGGAATAACGCAAAAAGATCGAGAGTAGGTCTCGATCTTTTGCGTTATTCCAGTAGCTAACGATTGTCAGAATCTTTACATGCACCACAGATCATCTAAGATGGCGGATTAGACTGTGACATTATTACTCCGGTCGCCAGGAAGATGAATTTGTTTAGTTTTGGTAATCTGAACGAGGAATAGCAAAGGATAAGTTGCTGAACGTAAGCACTTCGCTGAATTCGAGAAAGTTATAGTTGCTTTTTTCCGCCTTCTCCATAAGTGCGGAAATCGGCGTTGTGGTAAGGATAACATCCCTTGGTTGAAGTAATTTTTCAATGAGACTGAAATGCTGAGGGTTAAATCGGATCGCAATGTGAACCTCGTTTTCCCAGGTTACTTGGAGGACATAGGCATCTTTGTGTTCAGTTGCAAACCAGTTATAGGTATATCTTGATAGGCCCGATCGTCTGATAACTTTGACTTCTTCACAAAATTCTTTGACATATAGTATGAGGACGTCACGGCCATTGTCAAGTTTGCCAAAGGCAGATTGTTCAGGGGTATAAGCCTGTGTAAACATCTAAATCATACTCCTCCTTTCTCTCATTTTAACACACATGCTTGTGTTCAACCCCAAGAGAAAGAGAAAGGGTGCAGAATATTTACTCCCGTGACGATTCTCTTAATTGCTGTGCTCGGACGCGTACGCGATAAAACGTTTTTATGGGCTTATACCTCATTGTTTCAGATATTTGGGAAGGAAAATCAAATCTAAAATTGAATTGTAGAAGGGGGATAAATTAGAATAGAAACGAATGGGAGGAAATAGATGACAAAGAATCATTTAGGGTCGATTTACTTGGCGCTGGCAGCTACAATTTGGGGGGGTATGTATGTCGTCAGTAAAGTCGTGCTTACTGTTATTCAGCCGCTTGAATTGGTCTGGCTGCGTTATGTGGTAGCTCTTATCACCCTTTGTCTAATTGGAGTTGCCACTCACCAATCCTGGCATATTCATAGACGAGACTTTGGGAATATTATAGCTATCGGTGTGATCGGTTATGCGATATCCATTTGGACTCAATTTGTAGGAACAAAGCTCTCGTCTGCTCAAATGGGGGCGATGATTACCTCGTCAACCCCTGCGTTTATGGTAATATTTGCTCGCTTTATCTTGAAAGAAAAGATCACATTTCGCAAAGGCCTATCCACAATTATTGCCATGATCGGTGTGTTATGCATTGTAGGAGTCGGTGATATTGGAAAGGCAAATCAGCTGGGAGGAATAGTCCTAGGCATAGCAGCGCTAACTTGGGCCTTAATGTCTGTGCTTGTAAAGCGGATTCCAAGTGGGTATTCCCAACTAGTCGTTACAACATACGCAATTGCTATAGCGACAGTCGTGATAACCCCAGTTGTTTTTTCCCAGATAAATCAAACTCAAATTCTTGCGCTCTCACAACCCACTATATGGGGTGGAGTATTATATCTTGGTATCGTTGCCACGGCTGCTGCTTTTTTTCTTTGGAACAAAGGCTTACAAATGGTTGATGCTGCTAGTGGAGGTCTCTTCTTTTTCTTTCAGCCTATTGCAGGGACCCTCTTAGCATGGTTTTTTCTAGGAGAACAAGTGGGGCTTTCGTTTTGGATTGGGGCTGTGCTAATTTTCAGCGGAGTTTTTTTAGTAGTTAAGGAACCATAATTAGCACACCTTGCAATGTCATAAGGTTTCAGTGACAAGCGCAGACCAGTTTTTACCTTGATAGGCGTTATAACCTCTCGTGTGGGCATAACCATAAATTTTGGTGCCGAGAGTTTCTTTTTCAAATAACCATGCTTGTGCATCACAATTGCGTTCAAAAAGGTTTCGATCAATTTTATCGATTATGTCATACGCCACATCGGCTGTTCGTACGGCCATCACTTCGTCCGCTACTACGCTAAATCCCCGACCAGCTTCGCCTGCTCTCGCCGCTTCGATCGCAGAATTTAGAGATAAAAGGTTTGTGTGCTGAGCGATTTGCCGGATGGATTCGATGACTTGACCCATTTCTTGATTAGCATCCTTAAGCTCACTAAGCAGGATAGAAGTATCAATAATTTGGTGGTCGTATGACATCTTGAAAAAACCTCTTAAAATAAAAATAGCCTACCCGAAAATCAGGTAGGCCTCGTTGCCAATTCTGTATTATATTATAGGATAGACATAGGATTTGCAAGGAAATAATTGCAAAATAGAACATCTGAGTATGGAAACATAGATTAATCTGCGAGAAAGGAAGAAGATGCAATGGATAATCCTTGTGGAACGACTAAGGCCAATGTTTTTGAACACACTGAGGTTAACGGGATTCCTATTTATTTTGGCGCCGGGGTTAATCCGGTAAATTCTCCAGCTCAGTTTTTTGTCGCCTGGGGCAAGGGGGCCTTGTCTGGAGGTTTGATTCATACCTTTAACAGTGAGTCTTCTGAACAGGGATTCTTGTGGTTTATTGATGAAGATCAAGCAGAGGCCAAATATGCCAATTTACAGCGGATCTTGATAGGCGGACTTGGCAATTAATTATTTCTAAGGCGCGATCAGAAAGTACTTCTATTTGTAGAAAAAAAGAGTATACTTCTATTAGACATTTAGACGATTGCCTAAATGTCTAATAGAAGTATTTTTATAAATATAAGGAGGACAATGGTTCAATGCTTAATCTACCATTCAAAGCACTTGCCGACCCAACAAGGCGAAAGATTATTTTATTGCTGAAAGATCGAGATTTGACTGCTGGAGAAATTGCTGAACATTTTGACATGACTAAGCCGAGTATTTCCCACCATCTTAATGCCTTAAAACAAGCTTCGTTGGTAACGGATGAACGAAAGGGGCAAAATATTTATTATTCGCTGAACACTACAGTATTCCAAGAGGTAATTAAGTGGTTTTTTAATACAACGCATGTCAACGAAGGAGGACTTGAAGATGGAAAAGATAAGTAGTACTTTGAAGAAAGATTGGTTAATTATAATTCTTATTATTTTAGGGTTTGCCCTAGGGGCCTATTTTTATCCATCGCTTCCCGACAGAGTTCCGATTCATTGGAACGCAAGAGGAGAAATTAATGGGTATGGAAGTAAATTATTTGGTGCCTTCGGTCTCCCCTTGATCAATCTGGGAATGTATTTAATGTTTCTAGCTCTTCCCTATATAGACCCCAAACGTAAAAACTATGCTAGTTTCAAATCAACTTATCAATTTCAGAAGTATTTATTGATGGTATTTTTCCTAGGGCTGGAAGTATTTACTCTTCTTATATCTACAGGAGTTGTCGTTAACAGACCGATTTTTATTCAAATCATGATTTCACTGCTCTTTATTTTATTAGGAAATGTAATGGGTAGGGTCAGGCACAACTATTTTATTGGAATAAAGACTCCTTGGACTTTAGCAAATGAAGAAGTATGGAGAAAAACCCACAGATTGGCGGCACCATTATGGGTAATTGGGGGCATCATTAATATCTTACTAAGCTTTACTGGCATAAATTTTAACGGAATTGCATTCATCCTTATTTTGGCGGTAATTTCGTTGGTGCCGATAGTTTATTCATATTTTGCTTATCAGAAAATTGTTAGCAAGAAGTAGAAGATAATTTTAATTTGATTGAATTGAGCATCTACGCCCTAAAGCGCAGATGCTCAAATTTCTTGTATTACCAGGTAGGATGACGATCCAGCCTGGGTAGCGGCGCCAGTTTCGTCTTCTATGCCTACGAGACCATCCGTCCATAATGATCACTCCTAATTCAAAGAATTTTTCCTTCTTACTTTCATTCCCAATATATAATCCATTATATGGTAGGAACATTTTGTCAGGTTCCACGCCCGCAAGTATATTCGTTAATCAGACAACCTTGTTCATCAAAATATCGCTCAGTGCAAATAATTTATACGAAATTTCGACTATTTGTGTTATAC
>NZ_MLBF01000019.1 GCF_001936615.1 Desulfosporosinus metallidurans | reverse complement strand
AAATAACCACTGATAAAAAATAGATTTTAAGCAAATTCTATAAAAATGAGACGGTTTCATTCAAAAAAGGATGAAGCCGCTTTATTATTTCCACAGTATTTCCCAGACCTCAAATTCCACGATACTTAAATTTAATTAGTGTAAGTTTAGGGCTGTATTTTGAAATGAGATACAGCCTTTTAAATTTTTCCGAAAAACTTTAGGAGGATTCAAATATTGACAGCAACAAATTTTTTGCCGAAGTCGCCCACAGAGTTGCACAGCAGGGAATAAAAGTTCCGGACTTCCTGCAAGGAAAAGTAAATCTCCACAACGACTGAACTGATTCAAGAAGTCCTTGCAGCATCCATGCAGGATGGTATGCAGTCGGGTGAAATAAACATGGGAGGTATATAAAATTGAAAACCGTTTACGCCTTTATCCAGCATCAGAGGAACAGCCTGGCGGTAGATTTTCCCCTAAATATTCATGATATGCCTGACCATCTCGGGAGCATTGGAATCCGGTTGCCTGCCAGCAAGGTGACCGTGGACAACACAGAAAATGTGTCTGTTAGACTCACCGGTCTAAGTGAAGTGGGTAAAGCCATCGTCGACAAGGTAGCCAGTAGCGACAGTCTTGAGGATATCAACGCACTCTGTCAAGCAATAGAACGAACTTGCTTATATGGCTATGACGATATGGCAGAACGCCTAGCAGCCTGCGATGCGGGATGTGCAAGAGAGCTGATGGCTGTGGTTGAGCAATTCACTCAGGCACAACAATCACAAACGATGGGAGAATGTCAATGCTGAAAGCTTTGATCGCAGACATTAGTTAAGGAGGGAAAGCAATGGATTACCCATATTTAATTGGCTATGTCTATTCGGAGGAAGGAAGAAGCGAACATTTTTTGAAAACTACTCCGACAAACATTGCCTCTTTCATTATAAAAAATTCGCCGCTAGATGTCATTCAAATTACTACCCCGCTGGATACTGCCTTCATATCCACCAGAGCAGGATTTATCGACTATTGCGCCGATCAGGAGTTTCTAAGGAATGAGTTGCTTCCCGTGCTGATTCCAATGCAGATGGGCGACACAGAACCCTCAGAAGTAGAGTTGGTTCCTGAAAATGAAATGAATTCGATGGATGAGGAAGGATTGGATTCCCTCGAATTTTAAATTTGCTGGAAGCTCTTACTTAAAACAGTATAGCAATAATAAGCGGTTGCATTTCAAAAGATGCAGCCGCTTTTTCTATTTCTCCAACTCTATAAAACTCTATTAAGGAAAGGATTGGGACAAGATGATTATTGCCGAACTCAAAAACGGTATATACCGTGATAACTATAGCATCGACATCACCTTCCCCGTTGATGAGGAAAGCATGATGGAACAGCTCAGTGGGATAAACATCAGCGACAGCAACATAGCAGATTGTCATGTTGCGAAGATAAGCGGAGATATACCTGCTCTTTGCGTACTTGAAAACAACTGCATCAATGTGGATGAGATGAACTATCTCGCGAGACGGATAGACAGCTTTGACTACTATGAGCTTGCCAAGTTTCAAGGAGCTATTGCAAGAGAGGGTATCTGCACCATGAAAGACCTCATCAACCTAACCTTCAATCTTCACAATTATACGGTCGTCACTGATTTCTTGAACCTGAAAAACATCGGAAGAAATCATTACCTTGATAAGAACATCGGATGCCCTGCAAGTGAAATGGAACGGCTCGACTTTGAAACAATGGGCAGAAATCTTTTAAGCAGCGGTGATGGTAAGGTAACACCTTATGGTGTAGTATTTTGCAACAGCCTTCCCATGGAAGAAGTATACAATGGAAAAATGTTTCCCGATTATGATTACACCAGTGACTATGTATTGAAGCTGGAGATGATGAGAAAGGGTTCCCAATCAACAAGCCCGGAAAAGGTATGGCTATATCTTCCCACATCAAAAGCCTGTATTTTGAAAGCGCTCCTCCATCTCGGCGCAGACACATATAACGACTTGACCTTTCAATGTGTAGACAGCATGAGCTTGTCGGAGAGCTTTATGGATCATCTTTCCCTGATGGACAACATTGGTGAAATCAATGAATTGAGTAAAATCATCCATGAGCTTGATCCGGAGGAAATCAAGAAACTGGAGGCAGTCATTGATTATACGCAAGCCAAAACCACTGATGAAATGATAGAACTTGCAAAAAACCTTGACAGTTTCTTTTTTATTGAAGGTATCTCAAATGTTGAGCAATATGGAAGGCACATGATTATAGAGTCCGGCCATTTTGAATATGACAGCGAGCTGGAAAGTTACATCGACTTTGAAAAGTACGGTCAGGATCGCCTCAAACATGAGCAGGGGTGCTTCACCTCATACGGATATATCTGCCGTACTGATTCAATGGAAGAAGTCTGTGAACTGTATGAACAGCAGGAAGAAAACACCCAAAGGATGGGAGGGATGTAAATGCTGAAAGTCTTTTTAACAAGAGTAGACAAAGAAAATGGTGTATGGCTCTCGTTGCCCACTACTCCTGCAGACATAGGGGTAGCTTATGCAACACTTGATAATATCAATGGCACTGAGAACCTTGATACACGCCTCACCGGGGTGGAATCTTCTATCCGGAATCTACGACAATATTTAATAGGAAAAAGTACCGATGACCCCAATACCATAAAAGAGCTTGACTTCATCGCTCGGCGTATCGATGGCTTTGTTGAATCGGAAGCAGCTCTTTTCTCCGGGGCTCTTGATATTGAATCCATCAACACACTGACAGACATCATCAACTTGACCTACAGTTTGGAAGGATACGAGTTGTACCCCGATGTCACCACTGCCAATGAGCTTGGGCAATATCTGGTGGAAAGCGGTGAGGTGCAAATCCATGAAAGCGCCCTGCCTTATGTGGATTATGAAAGGGTCGCAACAGAATATGAGGCAAACAACTCCGGCTGCTATACCGCAGCAGGATATGTGGCAAAGACCGGCGGCAGCATAGAGCGCATCTATGATGGGATCACGCTGCCCGATGTGAATGCCGATAAGGATTATATTTTCAAGCTCAAGCTCATATCTCAGTACAGCTTTGATAGGCTGGATGACCCCTACACCCTCAAACTGCCAACATCGGATATTGCCTTGCGTCAGGTAAGAGATCAACTGCGGGTAAAACATTTTGAAGAGTGTGAAATTGCGGATTTTGACTGTCCGATCGCAAACCTATCAGCCAGGCTTCATATGGATGGGGACATCTATTCTCTCAACAAGCTGGCGCAGAAAATTAAAGACATGCCAAACGAGGGAATGGTAACGAAGCTTCTCGCTGCCCTTGAAGCAGAAATGCCGGAGGATTTGTGCAATACGCTGGATATCGCAGAAGACCTCGATAGGTATGAACTTATCCCTGCCTCTGTTATCAATGCAACGGACTATGCTCACCATGTGCTATTTGAGTCCGGCAGATATGATATATTCGTTGACGATGAGATTAATAGCTTTGTCGACTACGAGAAATATGGCAATTACAAAATGATAGAAGATGGTGTAAAGCAGACTGCATTTGGAATGATCCGAAGAATTGATGAACCGTTCCAAGAACAGGAGCAAGGCTTCACACAAAAGATGGGAGGGATGTAAATGAGTAAAATGTTTTCATTGGTAGCACCAGGAAAATAGTATGGAAACAGCATTTGCTTTCCAAGATCTTATTTTCTAGGAATGACTTTTCTCTCTCATAGCAAGACCTTTGGCAATCACCGATTGCACTACCGATGAACATCAGCCACCGGCAGGATTTTTAGTCAGACATTCACACCCTGTATTGGCACCCGTATGTCTCTTAATATCTTCCAATGTTGAACAGCATTGTGCTTCAGCTACATGATATAAGATTTCCTCCTCCATAACATTTGCACAGTAACAAATTGGAATTGGGGGAGGAACGTTTTTAAACCAAATCTTGTTGACCAATTGGTCTTGACTAATGGTCATCTTACTGTCTTGTGTGTAATAAGCGACTTCACATTCGGGAGTTCTACACAAGAAAAAATATTCTTCTCCTTCAATTTCAAGGGTATGTTGTACCTGATGTTCAACTGTTTCCTTACGTACTTTCTGCCCTACCCCATTACAAACAGGGCAAGCCGGAATTACTTTTGAATTTGCGGATAGTTCAATAATCATGAGCAAACACTTCTTTCACAACAACTTGCGTGTATTTAACTGACCTCCAGTTTTTGTCCTTCGGTTGATAGATCTTTTTTAAAAAGACCGGGAAACTATCCCGGCCCATACAATTAAAATAAATCGTTCTTGGCGTTTACATTTATTGACCTAGTCCGGCTCTTTTTAGTGTTTCATAGTCAATTCCCCTGTTGCTGCAGCAATCCACTAACTTTCCGTTGATAGCAACGGCAGGAACCGATTTAACGCCGTACTGCTCGGCCTTTTCAACGCATTCATTAGTATCACACTTTTTGTTTAAGTCGTATACCTTCACTTCGCAGTTGGGACAAGCTAGAGTCTTTATTTCTTTTACAGCGTTCTCACAGATGTAGCAACCAGCCGTAAAAATTTCAATCAGCCTCTTGTTAGCCATTTTCCTCACCTCCTTCCGACAACCTTTCTACAATAGGACAACTATGAACAGGCCCTTGGTCGGGACATCTGCTCGATAAATCTTGTAGAACGCTTTTGATGCTTTGTAGGTCACGTATTTTGAACTCTATCTCCTTTATCTTTTGTGAGGCAAATAGCCGAACTTCCCGACAACCAGAACTTTCGCTCTCAGTCATACTAAGAAGTTTTTTAATTTCCGAAAGAGTAAACCCTAAATCTTGAGAGCGTTTTATGAACCTAATTCGCTGAATCACTTCAGGTGGAAAGATTCGATAACCAGATTTTGTTCGTGGGGGTTCCGATATCAAGCCTAATCTTTCATAATACCTAATCGTCTCGATATTTACGCCAGCGTTTTTAGCTAATTCGCTAATAGTCAGTCCATTCATTTGCTCACCTCACATGTCTAGTATAAAGTCTGTAGTTAGGTACGGTGTCAAGGGTTTATTAGCACCATTTTAACATATCCTTATATGGAGTAAGATAAGCAAGCTGATCATGGGTATCAAAGTTCAAGGCTGCCCTTGAATATGAAGAATGCACAAACCTTGACTTGGCGGCAGACATTTCGCAAAACCTGGACTGTTATGACTTTTATTTCTCACTGACATCACCGGAGGAATATGGCCGTGCGCTCATTACAGGCAGGGGATATATGAATTCCCTTGAACCGGTATTATGCTGTTTTGACTTTGATCAGTACGGAAGGGATCAGATAGCAGCCGAGGGTGCAGTGACAACAGAATATGGTATGATTGCCCGCAATGAAAAGGAATTTTGCTTCGACTACTATACTCCGCCGTCTACACAGCAGCAATTGATATAGTGCCTTTTGGTTTTTAAAAACTGAAAGGTACTTTTTTATTTTAAAAAACAGGAGGAAAAAAATGCTTAAATTAATTATCAGCAACACTCAAAAAGATGAACATGGGCAGCAGCTTGCGGTGCACGTTGAGCTTCCCGCGGCAGAGGAAACGCTTCAAAAAGCTGCCGGAGAAATCGGATTGAGCGATTTCGACAACAGCGGCTATGAGATCATTGGTCACTCCTTCGGAAAATATGAGGACCTGCAGAACCACATTCCAGGAGGCGCCAACATCAATGAACTCAATCTCCTTGCCCATAAGTTCAAAGGATTTACTGAAGAACAGGCTGAGGATTTCATGTCCCTGCTCACAGACTGCGGGGATATTACGGTCAAAGACCTCATCAACAAGGCGTACTACCTTGAAGACGACTCCTATGAAATATGGCATGGCGTCACGGATTTAGATGAGCTTGGACACCGTTTTGTAGAGGAAAAAGCGCCGGATCTGCCGGAAGAAATCTTCGAAAACATTGACTATGAGGATGTAGGCTACGATGTGCAGTCCAATGACCATGGCGAGTTTACTAATGCCGGATATATTCGCAACTCCAATGAGGTAGTGGACGAGGTATACGATGGCACTAACCTCATTGATCTGATTGCCAAAGAACGGGAGAAGCAAAAATCGTTGAAAAGTAAAGACGGATCTTTAAGTAAAGAGGATGTAATGATTAAAGCAACTATCGATGGTCTGACTGCTACTGCTGTAGAAAAAGCTTGTGTTCTTGGAGTGGAAGCAACAGAGGATATCGGTGAACTTCGTAAAACGGTAGCTGAACTGATCCGTTTTTGGAGCCTTGATGAGCGATGGCTTGAACAGTTTGATATGGAGGTTCAAACCGTCATGGAGGGTACGGTGCAGCAGAGCGGCATGCAGATAAACTAAATTCCTTGAAGGAGTGATGATATAAGTTGAAGATAATCAAGAACCGGATATTTTTAAGCGTCCTCTGCATTGTCCTGGCAGGAGCCATTTCTTTTCTGCTCCTGCCGAAGTTTTATGCAGACAAGGGCGCGACAGTGATGGTGCTTCGGGCTGCGGAGGACATCCCGGCAGGCACAAAGATACAGAGTAAATATCTTGCTATGGTGGAGGTGGGGAAATTCGGTTTACCCGATGCCGTCATCAAAGATAAGGTCTTGGCTGAAGGGAAGATCGCGCAGACTGACATTGCGAAGGGGGACTACCTGTTTCCCCAAAAGATCGGTGACTTTGTCGCCGATGAAAAGTTGGACCGTATTGCCAGGGACAATAAACGGCTGGTTACCATCAGTGTGCCAAGCATTGCCGCAGGGCTCTCCTCTCATTTAGAAAGCGGCGACATTGTGACAGTGGCTGTCTTTTCAAATCAAAAAAAAGAGGGGGACGCAAGTCAAAGCACTTCCGCCCAGGTTATCCTCTACCCTGAACTGAAAGGACTGGAGGTTTACAGTGTGGAGAATGCCCGCACACAGAGCACCGCCCAGGTCCGAAAGCAGCAAGCGGAAAACCAGCAGTCTTCCAGCGATCCCATCCCCAAGGCGGTTACCCTGGTAGTTACCGAAGCGCAGGCAGCGAAACTCATCGAAGCTGAATACACGGGCAAGCTGCATCTGATCTTTGAAAAAAGGGGGGTAAGCCATGAGCAGTAAAATCATCACCGTTTGGGGCAAAGACAACAGCGGAAAAACCACTTTTGCGGTCAACTTAGCCTGCGCTTTGGCAAACCGTGACCACCTTGTGGGGCTCATTTCCTCCAACCTGATCTACGGCGACCTGCAGGTGTATTTCGGGCAGAGCATCCCACCGGAAAAGGGACTGTTCCGTGCGCTCCATGAGGACAATCCCAATGTGGGTGAGAAGTTTATGGAGACCGGGGAAAGTAAAAATCTCTTTTTTCTGTCCGTACCCAACCATTACACAGGGCTTTTATGTGACAGCGTATCCCTCCAAAGCGTGGAAAGGCTCATCACCGCATCCTCTCTCCTGTTCGACATCTTACTGATTGACGGCTCGGGGGATCTAACCAATCCAATATCCGGAGTAGGACTCTGGCTGGCGGAAAAGGTGTACACCCTGTACAGGCCGTCTGCCTCTGCCCCTATGTGGCATAAAGGAGTAGAGGATTTTGTCCAGGAACTTCATATCGCCGACAAGCAAATCAATGTAATGCAGACACCGAATGGTGAGTTCGATGACAAAACCTTTAAGAGTCTTATAGAGCTTTCCTTCAAATATGAACTTCCCTTTGTAAAGCAGGCAGGTGAGCTTGAAAACGCCGGAACTCCGGTGTTTTTTTATGAGGATCGAGGGTGCAGGCGCTACAGTAAAGTCCTGGAAAAAATCTCAGATGAACTATGCGGAGGGACGGACAAATACAAATGAACAATGGATTTTCAGTCAATGAATTGATCTACAAGGCCAACAAGCAGCGCTCCGACAGCGGGGAGAACAGCCTGGAAGCTCAGGACTACGGCGACATCCTGGATAAATTGCAACGGATTATCTCCAAAAACCACTCCACCGAATTGGCACAGGTGCTGTATTCGGAAGAAGCGGAGGGAAAGCTGAAAAACCTCATCATGCAGTATTTAAATAGTGAACGAATGGTGGCAAAGGGAATTCAAAATATTTCCGAGCTGGTCGACAGAGTATACAACGATATGGCAGGCATGGGGATTTTATCGGAATATTTGAAGGACAGCGAGGTTGAAGAGATCAACGTCAATGGCTACAACGGAGTATGGGTTTTATACAAGGATAAAAAGGTTAGGCTCCCGATCACCTTCAGCAACCCGGAGGCTTGCTCCAACATCGCCAAGAAAATGAGCCGCTTTGGAAATGTCATCCTAGACGGCTCAAAGCCTATAGGCGACAGCTTTATCTCACGGGGCATACGCATGTCCGGAGCCATTGTACCCTGCGTTGATTTCGATGCCGGTGCCATTGCTTCCATAAGAAAGCAAAAGCCGTCCTATATCACAAGAGAAAACCTGATTTATTGGGGGACAGCTACAGAAGATGAGCTGGACTTTCTCACTCTCTGCGTCAATAACGGCATATCGGTGGCCATCGCCGGAGCAACCGGCAGCGGAAAGACCTCCGATATGGGATATATTCTAAGCTGTATTTCAAGTGATAAAAGAATCGTAACCATAGAGGACACCCGCGAACTGACCCTGGTCCAAGTGGATGAAAACGGTGTGATGGTCAATGATGTCATTCACCTTTTGACAAAAGAAGAACCCAATCCCATTACCATGTTGGACCTGTTGAAGCTGTCTTTGAGGCTCCACCCTGCCATCCTTGTTCCGGCTGAGATGAGGGGGAAAGAAGCCCTGACGGTGCAGGAAGCAGGACGTACAGGGCACACCATCGTCAGCACTCTGCACGCCAACAGTGCCAGGACAGCCTATGAAAGAATCCTCACCATGTGCCTAGAAGCCGGAACGTCATTGTCGGAGGAAAGGTTGCTTAAAAATATCATAGAAGCTTTTCCCATCATGGTCTTTAAAATGCAGTTGCCTGACCAGTCCCGAAAGTACATGGAAATCTTCGAGGCCACCGGGGTCAGAGATGGAGAGTTGGTAGGCAATACCCTTTTTCGATACGACATTGATCATTATGAAAAAGACGAAGACGGAAGAATTACAGAGGTCGTAGGAAGTCACAAGCACATAGGGCATATATCCCAGGCCCTTGCCGAGAGGCTTTTGATCAATGGAGTTGAACGAAAGGAAATTTGCCGTTTCGCAGGAAACGAGTTTAAAAATTGAAGGGGGGATGACTATGAATGAAATCCAGATATCCCTTACCTTTGTCTTTGGCCTGATCAGCCTAGCTTTTTTCCTCCTGCTGAAGCTAAACCCTTTTGCAGTGGAGAAAAACACCTTGAAACAGCGGCGGTTGTATCTGTCGAGAACAAAGCTGAAAATCAGAGAGAGAGTGATCCTCCGGTTTACAACCCTGTTCCGGCAAACCAGTTACACGCTTAAGAAATTTATCCTGATGGTTGCCGCAGCATTTGTGTCGGGTTTTTTGGCGGGGGTTTTGCTTTTTAGCAACGCTGGCTTGGCAGCGGTTACAGCAGTCTGCCTTATCCCGGCTCCTTACTTTTACCTGACCGTGAAAAGTTCCAGAGCAGCGAGGGAAGAAATCGAGGGGCTGGAAAATACCATGTCCATCATCACCAACGCTTACGCCGGATGTGACGACCTAATCAAGGCGATGGAAACCTTTGTCGAAGAGAAGAACCGCTACATCCCTGTGGGGTTAAGAAAACCAACGCCCTTTGATGAGTTCGTCTCAGAAATAAAGCTCATCAACCCGAACATAGAACATGGGCTGTACCGCCTATCAGCTAAGATAAAGAACCGCTACTTTGCCGAGTGGATAAAAATGCTGATTCTCTGCTATCACGACAGGCGGCTGAAATTTGCCCTGTTTCCCGTAATCAAGTCGATGAATGATGCCAAGGCCATGCAGATTGAAAGTGACAGCATGATGGGCAGGGTATGGCGGGATTATCTGATGACGGTGGGCATGATGTTCAGTATTATTCCCTTGATGCGTTTTTCAAATGCGGAATGGTTTGCTATTCTGACCGGAACCACCCTAGGAAAATTACTGATTGTCGTCATGCTCGTAACCGCTCTGGCAACTTCGTTCTTCGTGATGAAGATGACCAGACCTGCCAACCGATAGAAAACTTAACCAAAATCAATTTTACAGGGAGGTTTAAATTTGTTCTATCAAATCATCGTTTTTGTCCTGCTGACTGCGGCAGGATTTTTAATTTGCAGGCAAATACTCAAAATACCCACGCTGAGCATGAAAAAAAACATCAAAAACTTACAGGCAGAAAAAGAAAAAACAGGAGCAAGGTTGCTCAACCTTTTTGTGATGCCCCTTGTAAAGCCGGTATCCCGATTTATATGGATTGAACCGGAGAAAGAAGCAAAAATGGCGTCAATGCTAAGGCGTGGGGGACTTGCTCTAACCCCAAAGGAATATCATGCACGTGCTCTCATCTGTGCTGCTTTCACCCTGCCGCTCTTGATTCTGCTTTTGGCAATCGGAGCAACAAACATTGCTCCTGCCATCCTTATCTTTTCGGTGGTAGTATATTTCCACTTCATGACCGACCTCAAAGACAAGCTGAAAGAGAAAAAAGCATTAATCGAAATAGAACTTCCAAGTTTTGTTCGCTCCATCCTCTATAAGCTTGAAGATGTGCGGGGTGGCAACGAAAATACGGTTGTCCAGGTGGACCTGATCCAGATATTTGAGGACTATCTAAAGGTAGCGAGTGAGGTTTTCTACTATGACATTGCGGTTCTGATCATGGAGATGAAAGCCAAGGACATAGAAACAGCGCTTCGAAACTTCAGTGAGCGTGTCGGACTGCTTGAGGTATCCTTTCTAGTCAATGCCCTCATCGGCCTATACCGTGGAGAGCATCAGGGCGAGGCTCTAATGTATCTTGCCAAGGATATGGACATCAAGGCGAAGGAAGCCCTGCGCAAGAATCTGGGTAAGCTGCCCGGCAAAATAAAGATGGCATCCATACCCCTTGTGGTAGTGACCCTGGCAAGCCTTTTGTATGTTATAGGCTCCCACTTAGTCCGATCCATGGGGGGCCTTTTTTAATGTGAAAACGGGGCAACCCTTTTCAAATAAAACTATATTTTTCAGGAGGGAGGTAAAGCCTGAGAATCAAGACAAACACAATCCAAACCGTAGAAGAAAGGAGGTTAAACCCCATGAGAAAGAAAATGCCAAACGCCTTTTCAAAGGCAAGAGGGCTTATGGTCAACAAGTCCGGTGACCAGATGACAGGCTGGCTTATTGTCGTACTGATTGTAGTGGTAGTGGGTGCAGTATTCATGACCCTGTATCAGGGTTCCATTACGCAAATCTGGAACAGTATTGTCACCAAGATTACAAGTCTTTTGGGATAAATAACGGCAAACTGTAAAATTACTCACAAAGGTAAAAAGGAGAAACTTTCTCCCTTTTACCTTTGATGAAATGTTTGCAACTGATATTACTGACCTAAATTTTGTTAAAACCTTAAAAAATCAAAACTGAAATCAAAAAATAACTATAGGAGGCATTTTTCTATGATGAGAACTTTGAGAAACAAAATGGCAATGGCAGGCTTAAAGGCTAGGAAAGTATTGACCAATCAATCCGGCGATCAGATGACAGGATGGCTGATCGTTGTACTGATCGTAGTCGTTGTCGGTGCGGTATTTATGACGCTTTACCAAGGTTCCATTACGCAGATTTGGAACAGTATTGTAACCAAAATCACCGGCCTTTTGAGCTAAACTATGCGGCGGCTGCGAAACAACACCGCCGGAACAGGGGGTGTAAAGGGATGAACAGGCAGTGCCGGAGCTTATGGGGGAGATGTTCTCCCCCTTTCTCTTTGAAAAAGGCGCTGGTTAATCGAAAAGGCAGCGCCTATTATGAACTGATTATCAAAACCCTGGTGGTGATTACGCTAATGGCGACGGTGATGTCCTTCTTAAGCATCTTCACCACCTATCTGAGTCTTAACCAAGTCTGCCGCCGGGTGGTCCGGGTCATTGAGCTGGAGGGGCAGGTATCGGATAACGTATATGATGTTTTCTACCGGCTCAAGGAACAGACCGGGCTGTCTCCGGAAATGAGCATCGGGGATGTCAATTATTGTGATGAACAAAACCAAAAAATTCAGCTAAGAGATACTTTTACAGTAAAGATGAAATACAACTATGCCTTTACGGTGTTTCGGCCTTCCTCCTCTCCACCGGTGCAAATCATCATACCCATGGAGGTGCGCATCACGGGCATGTCGGAAAAATATTGGAAGCTTTTAGAGTGAAAGCGCCGGAAGGGAGGGATAATTTTGTGGGCAAAACCGGATCCATTTTAAAAAGCAAAAAAGGCGATGGGCTGGTGTTTATCTTGATCCTCATCTTTTTTATTATGACCCTTGCAGCCATGGTCATTGAATATTTCCGCATGGACAGCCTGTACCAGCAGGTGGAATATGTACTCCAGCGGGGAGTGAATTCCTCGGTGGAGTACGCCATGCTGGATGAATACCGCAAAGACGGCTATGCCCGGATGGACAGCGCCCTTGCGGTAGAACAGCTCTACGCCTATCTTCATGATAGCATGCAGCTGGACCGGGATCTGAACAAGTATTCCGGGGAGCAATGGGTGTATACCCTTGAAATCCAGAGCCTCACCGCGAACGATGATCCGCCTCGGCTCATCTTGAAAGGAGAGTTGAAAACCCGCAGCGTTTTTAGTTTCCTGACCGGCGAGGTGCGGCTGCCCTTTACTCTCTCCAGCAGCAACAACAGAATTGATGAAGGAGGTTCCCCATGAAGCGAAAAGTAATCATTGCTATACCCTTGGCAATTTTATGCTGCCTGCTGTTTTCAACGCAAGTCTTTGCCATGTCCGGCAGTAACATTACGCTGAAAATACGCTCTCCGGTAAACAGTCTGACCAGTGAAAGCGGTGTGATCGCGGTGGAGCAGTTTCCGGCAGAAATTGCCATCAGCGCTGCGGCTAAGGCGGGCAATTTGGCAGGAATACAATTAAGCCATAACGGCCAGACCCTAGAGATTCCGGCAGACCCCATTCTGACCATTGCGAATAAAGAAGCCTGCGGGGTGTATACCCTGACAGCGAAAACAGATGGGGGCGCAGTCCTCACCATAAGCGCAAATGTAGTATTCCAGGAAAAAGCCATATACAATATCCGCTACCGCACGGTAGGAATGAATTTGAAGGAAACCTATGATGGAGCAGACAAGCTAAAGACCTTCCCCACATCCCAACGGATTGATTTGGTGCAGGCCAACACTATTGCCGAATATGAGCAGAAACGCATTGCCGGGTTGATCGGCAGGAGCGACGGCAGGACCTACACGTTGAAGGGCAGTCTAGTGGTGGAGGTTTACGACTATTCCACCGGGAAGGTCATCGGGATCTATGATGCAAATCAGGATTTTGACGCCCTGACTACAGGTTTTCATTGGACACCCAAGAGCCTCATGGCCCTTGAAACCATGCGGAACGCGGCAATCACCTATCAAGCCCCTGTAAAAATTGACGTTCAGGCCACATGGTGCAGTGAAGACAAGCAAGAGGTGTACGGCAAAGCTACGGCACAAGACAGGGGTGTGCCGGAATACCTCTATCCCTACCAGACCACCAGCGTCACCTTCTCAAAGGATGATATCTCCCTATCGCGCAACTATATCTATAGAGGTATGGAATGGGATTATACACCGGAAACTGCTGGATACCCCGATGGGGAAAGTCAGACCCAAACGGCAATTACCCAAAAGATCAACACCCAAATTCCTGCGGCAGACTTTTACTTCAAGTTCAAAAAGCAGGATGGCAACGACCTTTCCGTGAGCATCCGCGCCCCGGAAACCGTCTGCCGGGGGGATAGCTATTCCTTCGAGGTGACTTTTAGCAACCATGGTGCAGCACCGGCCTATGATGTGCCCTTGATCGGCACCGTAGACCGGGAGCAGATGAAAGAAATCCCCGCCAAGCAGGATTTTTCGCCCAACGAAAGCAAAACCTTCACCCTCACACGGAATACTGACAAAGCAGGGGAGGTCATAACGCTGTGGGCGCAGATCGAAGTGCCCGAGGGATTTATGGATAAGAACCCGGAGAACAATACCGCGACATCGGTCATCCGGGTGGTGGAAAAACCGGAGCCAACCCCAAGCCAGGGGAAGAATCCCGAACCGGACAAAGAAAATCCGCCACCGGCGGAAAACCCCGACCCGGAAAAGCTGTGCGATGTATCGGCAAGCATTGCAGCGCCGCCCACCGTTTACGAAGGGGAGCCTTACCGCTTTACGGTGAGCTTTACCAACCATTCCGACAGGATGCTGAAGGATGCAGGGGTACAGGGGAAAAACAATGAGGTCGTTTTAGACTCAATTCCC
Source organism: Desulfosporosinus metallidurans (assembly GCF_001936615.1). GTDB lineage: Bacteria > Bacillota > Desulfitobacteriia > Desulfitobacteriales > Desulfitobacteriaceae > Desulfosporosinus > Desulfosporosinus metallidurans. The sequence goes on along the minus strand of NZ_MLBF01000019.1, from coordinate 52,459 downwards.
AAAGCGCTTGACTTCAATCCCCTGGAAACCAAGACCTATACCCTCACCGGACAGGCGGGGCATGTGGGTGAGGTATATAACCTGTGGGCGAATATCGGAGTGCCCGAGGGTTTTCGGGATGAAAATCCGGTTGATAACACCGCGGCTTCCAAAATTACTGTTGTGGCAAAACCCTCGGGCAATCCGCCCAGAAACTCGGATAATCCACCCAACAATCCGGATAATCCGCCGAAAAACCCGGACAATCCACCTAAAAATCCGGATAATCCACCGACAAACCCAGACAATCCACCCGAAAATCCGAATAACCCGCCAACGAATCCGGATCCCCCCCCTGATCCCGGACATCCGCCCGTCGACCCGGTGGTGCCGCAGGAGAAGCTGTGCGATGTATGGGTGAACCTGTCCTACCCGCCCACGGTCTATGAGCAGGAGGAATATAGCTTTACTGTGTACTTCAGCAATGACACGGATAAAGCGCTGTCAGGGGTAAGCTTAAACGCTTCCATTGACGGTAAGGCAGTTTCAGTCGTACCGACTGCGGCAGATTTCCAAGCCCATGAAACTAAAGCCTTCCTTGTCAAAGGCAAGGCAGGAGAAAAAGGCACAACCATCCGACTGTCGGCCCAGGTGTCGCCGCCTGCAGAGTACAGGGATACCAACACAAGCAACAACCGGGCTGCGGCAGAGCTTTCCGTAGTGGAGCGTCCCTATGACTTGGATGTGCAGCGGATCACGCCCGACCGATACAAGGAGAATCAGACGGTCATCAGCACCATCAAGGTGTCAAACCGGGGAAGCCTGGACTTTACGCCTGGACAGAAGGTTTCAGTCCAGTTTGAAGTCCCGGAGCTTTTACTTAAAAAACGTATTGATGCTATCGTCATGGAAAAGGATACATGGAACGTCGTATCGGTCAAATGGGATACCCCCAACGTGCAGGCCGATAAAAACATCACCCTGATTGCGGTCATCAATCCCGACCAAGTCCTGGACAATGAAACATCCAACGCCAACAACACCTATACCCAAAAGGCCATCATCAAAAATGTAACCTATGATGAGCCGGAAGAGAATACAACCATTCCTGCACCACCGCCAAGAAGTGAGCAGCCCAGGGTGATCTGGAAGGAGCAGCGGTATGAAAACGACCGGTTTGTTTGGAAAGACTTCTACGCCGAGCTAAAAGTAGAAGCCGTCCTTGACTATGAAACAAAGGCAAAAGGCTATATCAAATCGGGATATGGTTTTTCCTTCAATGTTACGACCTCTGTGAATACCAACTATGATAAGCCGGAGCTGATTACTGCGCCGCAGACTGCCGAGGTCTATCTGCCCCAGTACCGCTATGAAACAGCCATACCACTAATGAAGGAGGGCGACCATTTTACATTCAAAGAAAATCTCACTTCACCCTTTCGATACAAGAAGCAGTATGTCCCGGTATGGTTCCCCGATGACAGGGACTATATCGTGCAGCTCCTTGTCACCGATGTGCACACTCCCGGAGGTACCCTATCTAAATGGATCACCGGAGGAAATCTGAAAATGAAGGTGGTTGACAGCATGTACTCCGATGATGTCACCACGGGAAGTCCATGATGATGCTGCTTTATGCCATCCCGATGGTCTGTGCTGCCATCACGGATTGGAAAAAACGGATTATTCCCGATTGGACATGGATTGCCATTCTTATGGTGGGATTTGCTTCTGCGGTCATCAATGGTAAAGGAATCTTATATATTCCCCTGCTTGAAAGATTTACGGGACTTTTGTTCCCGGCAGTCTGCCTTCTTATGATTGCTTTCAAATGGGGCGGTGTTGGTGGAGGAGATATTAAGCTGATGGCAGCCTTAGGCTTTTGTTTCGGGCTTTACGGACTTGCAGCCATCCTCTTTTTTGCTGTCATCCCTGCCTGCATTTATGCCAGAGCGACAAAGCAAAGGAGCGTGCCTTTGGCCGTATTTTTGGGCATCGGGTTCTTTGTATATGCCGGTCTTTTACTTTCATAGAGGGGATATTTTTTGAAAGTATTATTGGTGCTGCAGATTGCAGCCATTTATAAGGAGGAATATTGTGTGATACATTTTCACGATGAAGTCCACCGGCAGAAGGTCGTACACTGCTTGCAAAAGGAAAACAGGATTTATCCCGATGGCAGGGCTGACAGCTATTACCTGCCTGCCCTGTATCTGCTTCTCTCTACAAAAAACGATCTGTATAAAAAGACCAGCAGGTATATCGACAGAGAGGGCATCGACTTTGAAAAAATGCTGTCCAATCAGGACTTTCCCAGCGGTGAAAGAAAGCTCATCAAGCTGGCGGCCAATCTTTTCAACGGCTCCATGGAGGTTTCCCCCTCGGAGTTGATCGACACGCTGGATGAGGAAAACTTTACTCTGGCTTTGCAGGCCATTTTTCTCAAACGCACCAGTTGCCACGTTCAGGAGCTGCTTCCTGCTGCAAAGGAAGTTCCTGAACCGGAGCCACAGTATGAGCTGAAGATGTAGATGGATTGACCTCCACGCTGCAGATAAACAAATTCTCATAGATGGGAGGATTGAAATTGAATGAAATAAAAATAACGGTTTTAAGAGATGATCTCTGCGATAACTCCAGCTATATCGGTGCACACCTCTGTCTGCCTGCAACGAATGCCGAAATACAGGATGCCCTTGAAAAAGCAAGGATCGATGATGAGCATCCAGATTTTATGGTAGTGGATTATGCGTGTGGGCAGGATTACTTAAACGAGCTTCTGCCGAAAAAGGCTTCGCTTTATGAGCTTGACTACCTCGCAAGGCGGCTGGCCGGGATGGATGATTTTGAAAAAGTAGCTTTTGAGGGAGTAGTAAAAATGGAGGGAGCGCCTGACCTTGTTAAGCTCATCAACCTCACCTACAACCTCGCCGATTGTAATGTAGCCTTTGCAGTGTACAATGACAAGCAACTCGGCAAATTTTATGTCGACAATGAGTTCATAACGGAGCTGGAGAAAGTGCCTGAAAAAGTGCTGCAATACATCGACTATGAAAAGGTGGGACGTATCCACAGAGAGGCAGAAAAGGGTGTGTTCACAAAAACCGGTTATGTAGTGCAATCAGAGCCGGATATAAAGGTTGTCTTTGACAGCACCAACATTCCCAAGCCCGATGGCGACAGCGGATATGTTTTCAAGCTGTATCTTATAGAAGGATGTTTTGAACCGGAAAAAGCAAAAGGGGCTTGGCTGAAGCTTCCTGCATCGGAGGCTGAAATTACATCTGCTCTGTCGGAGATCGGGGTGGCTTCTTTAGTTGATTGCGTTTTTACCCACTGCGAAAGCAGCATGCCCTGCTTCGAGGATGTGTTCTCTGATAGTGAGGACATAGAAATGCTGAATATCTTAAGCAATGCTATTTCAAAAATCATAGATAGCAATATGGGCACTAAGTACAAAGCTGCCCTTCAATATGAATACTGCACCGATCTGGACTTGGCTATTGACATTGCACAAAACCTGGACTGCTACAGCTTTTATTCCTCTCTTTGCTCACCGGAGGACTATGGGCGGCAGGTACTGCTCGAAGCCTCCGGACTTCCACACGATGATATGGCCTTTAAGCTCCTTGATTTTAGGAGATATGGGGAAGCAAAAATGAAAGAGGATGGTGTGAAATCCACGGATTACGGATTGATTTGCCGCAACGGAAAAGAGTTTGTGTTTGAGTTTTGCACCAGACCGCAAGGGCAGCAGATTGGGGGGATGTAGGGATGTGGATAGAACTACAGGCAGAGCATCCTTCTGCACAGGAAATTTCATCAGAGCTTTATCTTCCTGCGACGGAAAAAGAGATTAGGGAGGCGATGAAAGTCATCAACCCCTACGACAGGCAAGACTTTCACTGCCTCGTCACCCAATGTGATTTGCCCATCCCTGAACTGGAGGAATACATAAACTGCAGCTCAGGCAATCGGTATGAACTCGCAGAGATTAACTTCCTTGCGGAAAGGCTCACCTATCTCACGGACTATCAGCAGGAAGTCATGGCCTATATCCTCAAAACCGGAACTGCTTCGGATATGAGAAACCTGATCAATTTAACCTATCACCTTGACCATTTCACGTTGCAGGGCATCACCAATGACGAACTGCTTGGCTCCTATTGCGTCACAACCGGAAGGATTGAAGTGCCGGACAATCTCATCGAGTTTATTGACCATCGAAAAGTGGGGCTCCACCAAAGGATTCAGGATAAAGGCCAATACCTCGATCATGCCTATGTGGTCATAGGAGATTACAAGCTCACAGAACCCTACGATGGACAAACATTCCCAGACGTGATGCAGGGGGCAGCGATACCTATCAAGGTGAAACTCAAACCTATAAACTCCGGGGACGATGGGATCTGGCTGCGGCAGCCGCTGACAAAAAGAGAAGAAGAGCTGGTTTGCAGCAAGCTGGGGATAAAGGATATCGAGGACGCGCAAATAGCCGATGTGAGCTGTCTCATACAAGGGTTCGACAGAGAAGTTTTAAAAGAGGCATGCTTGGTTGAATTGGACACCCTTGCCCAAACCATTCAAAAAATCGATCAAAGGGATTGGCTGACCTTGGAGGCTGTTATTCAATATGAAACCCAGGGAGTGAATCCTGGCTCCCTCCATGTGGGCGATTACTATAACTGCGGACTGAATCTAAAATGCTATGACCACTTTCCTGAAGTGAGGACGCAAGCCGAATATGGACGAAGGCGCATGGAAACTGCCGGTGCAAATATTCCCGACATGGCACAGCGATTTATCGATTATACCGCTTTGGGTTCAGAGAAAATCGCTGCTGAAAAGGGCAGGTTCACCGACTATGGGTACATCTGCCGCAATGCAAACGAATATTTTGACGTTGGCGAAAATGAAGAAACCATTCAGCAGCAACAGCTATAGGTGGATCCTAATCTAATCGACCTATAAGACGTCACCGATGAGGCAGCGTCTTTTTTTGTGCCTCAGAAGGAGTTGAAAAAGATGAACATACGCAAAAATACGCCGGATAAAGAGCAAACGATCAAAGAAAGGTCTACAGCGTAGCCGAGCCGCAGGATACGGAGAAGTGTAGAGGTTGTCCCTATGCCGGAGTGGGCTTTATCTGCTGGGATCAGGACGGAATCTGCATGAAAACCGATGTGGAGAAAATCTACGACAAGTTAAGGTCAAGGAGGTGATGACTTATTGAACAGTATCATCAGTTGGATAGGCGGAAAAAAGGCACTTCGGGAACTGATTTATGAACGCCTGCCCAAAGAATACGGACGATACATTGAGGTGTTTGGCGGGGGTGGTTGGGTTCTCTTCGGGAAAAGCCCGGATAGCAGGTGCCTGGAAGTTTACAATGATTTCAATTCCAACCTTGCCAACCTGTTCTTCTGTGTCAAGGAGCGTACAGCAGCTTTTCTGGTGGAGCTTGGATTCCTACCGTTGAATTCCAGAGATGAATTCCTGGTCCTTCGAAAATTTCTAAGCAAAGAGGAATTCACACGAGATTACTTGAAAGAAGAACTTGATCTTGCACAGCACTATCTGAAAGAGCTGGAGTTTGAAGAAGTAAAAGCCATGCTGATGGAGAATGCGGAAGTGACCGATGTCAAACGGGCGGCGGCTTTTTTCAAGCTCATACGGTACAGCTATGGCAGCGGCTGCACCTCCTACAGCTGCCAACCCTTTGATGTGCGGAGGGCCTTTCACCTGATCTGGGAGGCATCCTGCAGGCTTGCCAATACGGTAGTTGAGAATAAAGACTTTGAGGCGTTGATCCGTCAGTACGACAGGGATAACGCCTTTTTTTATTGCGATCCGCCCTACTACCAAACCGAGGGGCACTATGAGGTGGAGTTCTGCAAGGAGGACCATGTGCGACTACGGGATACCTTGGCCCAGATCGAAGGGGATTTTCTTGTATCGTATAACGATTGCGAATACATCCGGGAGCTATATGAGGGTTATCAAATAGAATCCGTCACCCGTCTGAACAATCTGGCCCAGCGGTATGACGGAGGCTGCGAATATCCGGAGGTACTCATCTCTAACTATGACACCTCGGAACGCAGGCGGGACATACCGGTGCAGATGGGTCTCTTTGATAAGCCAAACGGCTTTTACAATACAGAGTGACGATGAAAAAACATTAGAAAATTATAGGCTTCAATGATGGGGCTAAGGAGGAAATTGACCATGAAAATGATTGAAATCGAGAGCACGGTGGACCAACAAGGTAAGCTCACAATCCCCGCTCGTCTCATGGAAGACCTGGGGCTTGTGCCCGGTGATACATTGAGGCTTGCCTGCGTTAGCAAGTCTCTCGGCGATCCCCTCAATACCTTCGGTGAAATTTTAATTGCGTCGAACGGAATTACCAGCCTTGAAGAAATGGAAGCGGAAGAAGGGGAAATCTCGCTACCCAATGAACTGCTGGAAGCAGCAAATATCCCCCTGAGCAGTGACATTGAAATTATTTGCACAGAGGGTGCCATCATCATTACGGCGGCAGACCTGCTGGATATGATTCCCGATGAACTGTGCCAGCTGTTTGCCGAACTGAAGATCAGCCCGGAAGCTGTTCGCAGTGTCATAAGGAATGGAGGTGTTTTGGATGGACAGTAAAGCTATTTACAAGGTGGTGGATGACAAAGGGCGGGTGCTGATCCCCAAGGAGCTTCGCCGTGCCGCTGAGATAAACCACGGTGACATTGTGAAAATGGGCATGGACAAAGGCCGGGTGACTGCCCAAAAGGTCAATCTCATTGAGGTTGGCGATCAGTCCCCATTGGCGGTAGAGGCGTATGTTTTCTCCGCGGTGAAGACCATGGAAAAGCAAACTCAGCTTTCCCTTGCAGCAAAGCTGATTGCACTGATAGATGAAAATACTGAAGTGCTAAAGTAAGGAGGAACAAGGATGGAAAACACAAAGCCTTTCACCCATGAGGACTGTATTGAAACAGGTTATGCCATGTCTATCGAGGGCAAAGTGATTGTTATATCCTTATCGGCACTGCCGGAACAGTATCACAACAGAGAAAATCAACTTTATTACTGCGATGGCGGCAATGGCAGCAGACCAAACCCGATGGGTCGTTCTATTTTTGCAAACTCTCTCCACGATGGAGTAAAGATGCGTTGGAACCGGAGTGATGTGGTGGGGGTGCTAAAACCGAAGTTGCTGCCCGATTGGGCAAAGGATACGTTGGAGCAGATACAATCCGGCAGTTCCCAGCAGATGAATCTGTAAAGGGGATGGAATGATGGATAAGAAGCTGTTTACCATGGAGGACTGCATCAAGGACAGCTATTATAAAGAGGATTATGAAGGGAAAATCATCGTCATGCGTTATGAAGCCTTAAAGGATCAGTACCGCGATGAACGTTTCCAACTGTGGCTTGGCAGTTCCGGCTTCGGCTGCGACCCGTCTCTCAGAGGCCGGGCGGTATTTGCCACCTGTCTCTATGACAACGAACATGCAGAGTGGCGGCGTGAAAACTTTCTTGGCACCATCAAGCCGGAGGTTTTGCCTGATTGGGCAAGGCTGAAGCTATCGCAAATGAAGCCCCACTCCTCTGCTAATGAACGTGAGCAAACACCAAAATACAGCGGGTACAGCTTCCTTGAAAACGGCAGATACAAGGCAGGTGTAGGGCTCTACAGTGAAAAAGAGGCTATGGAATATGTGGAGCTGCAAAAACCTTATCAGCACAGAATCATGATCTGTGACCGAGATGACTTTAATGTCTTAGAGGTCATAAAAGGCGAGATGATTCATCCTTCCAAGGAAGACCTGGAAGCATTCCTGTCAGAGCAGGAGCAATCCGGTAATTCAATGCGGATGAATCTGTAAAGGAGGTGCCGATATGCCTGGAATCTTTATCAAAAAAGACCGCATCATCTTCTATGGCAATACCGCAGGTTACATAGACGATGGCAAGGCTGTAGTTGATCCCATGTTTCACTGCGGGGAGCTGAATGATTTCCTCACGGCAAAGCAAGGGCTGTCCGTGGAATGGATAAATGGTGTGTACGACCGGCTGGCAAACGGGCAGCAAGACTTCGATGAGCAACCGATCCTCAAATCCTGCCGCATCTACCAGCTCAAGCCGGAGGTTGATCCAATGATCAAATTCATTGGGTATGATGAACTTCTCCAGGGAGGTTTCGAAAAACCGGACCCTGAAAATTATCAGGTGGTGTATGACGGCCAGCTTGAAACCAACGATCTGGATGCTATCTTCGAAAAATTCAATCTGCGCCATCCCCCCGATTTCCAAGGGCACTCCCTGTCCATGTCCGATGTGATTGAGCTATACGACAAGAACGGCAGCGAATTTCATTATGTCGACCGCTTTGGCTTCCAGCAGATAGACTTTAATGAGTCTCAACAGGAGCAGCAAGGAGGTCAATCCATGAACCTATAACCAACCCGACAGCAGAGGCTGTTTTTTTTGTATTCAAAATAAGTAGCAGGAGGAAAAGACCATGAAGAAAAATGAAAACGCACAGGCCGCAGCCAAGGAAAACACAGCAACTCAGACCTTCTCCATGAAAGTGGATGTGAAGATCGGCTCTATCCGCCCGACCGGAAGTATCCGAGCCACCGCATCGGTCAACTTGAACGACTGCTTTGCCATCCGCAATGTGAAAATTATCGACAGCAGCAAGGGACTGTTTGTAGCCATGCCCAGCTACAAGGCTGGCAATGGAGAGTACAAGGACATTTGCTTCCCGGTAACCGCAGCTTTCAGGCAGCAGCTCAATGATGCTGTGCTCAACGCCTATCATCAGGTAAACCAGAGCCAGGCACCTACCCACGACGATCTCCCTTTTGATTCACCGGAGCGGACCAACGGCATGCAGATGGGATAAGTAAAGCAAGTCTGCAACTCAAAATATAGATTAATGGAGGGAGCGATATTAATGGACGAAGAAAAAAACATACCCTCTCAGGAAGTATTAATGATGGTGGATATGTTTGATTGTCTGGACGGACAGCGGCAGCTTGAGCTGCTAGGAATTTTTATTAAAAAGCTTGAGAATGGCGAAATTGAGCTGAATGGGAAGCAAATTACGCCCGAGGAAGTTGGAATTGATGACGCTTATGTCTGCTATAGCACCATTCTGGATATGATCAGTGCGGAAGGCAAGCTGACTGATCATCAGACCCAAGGGATAACATGATGAGCAAGTTTAAGAAGAAAAGGCAGCAAAGCATTGTCGGTCAAGCTACTTACCCACAGTCTTCCACTACAGAACTGACGAAAAACTATTCGTTGCATGACGGGTTTTTATTCAGAGGGGATACACCTGTATCCCTTGCAACTTCTGGGATTGTTGAGAATACAGCCAGGGGATTTCTTCATGTAGAAAAAACAGAGAAATACAAAACTGAATAAAATTTCACAGGGAGTATCCAAACACCAGAATAAGAAGCTGGTGTTTTTTGTCGCCTGTGCCGGAGGTGGTAGTAACGGAAAAACTGGAGCTTGATCTAATCAGGGTTGCCTCCTATCCGGATTCCATTTTTAAATATCAGTTGATTTATAAGGCCGGGAATGCCACAGGCATGGCGTGGGTATACAGCTTTGATGAAGAATGGTACTACCTATATAAGCAGGACACGGAAAAGTATAGGGTAAAGAGGCGCAAAGACCTTGAAGGCATTAAGCCCTCTTTTACCTATAAGCAGCAGCGGAAAAGGCCAATAGATCATCAGGTCAAAGCAAAGCCCCGTAAAAAAAACTTGGTAGTGCAGCCATTGCCCATGAAAGTGGAAGTGAAGATCGGTTCCATTCGTCCCTCAGGAAGCGTCCGGGCCACAGCTACAGTCAAACTGAACGGCTGCTTCTCCATCCTCAATGTAAAGATTATCGACGGCAGTAAGGGCTTGCTTGTAGCTATGCCCAGCTGCAAAACAGACGACGGAGAGTATCAGGACATCTGTTTTCCGGTGACCGCAGCTTTCAGGCAGCAGTTTGATGATGCTGTCATCAACGCCTATCAGCAGGCATTGGACATGAATCAGAGTCAAGCACCCACTCAGGGAGATTCACCTTTTGAAGAACCGGAGCAGGCCGACTGCATGCAAATGGGCAGTATATAGCGTCCAATTTTTGTAGAACGCCAACACATACAAATTGACTCGATTGAGAATCCCTGCATTTCGCTGAAAAAGCAGGGTTTTCAATAAAAAAATAGATTTATGGAGGCAAAAACATGATGAGAAAAAATGTGACTAAGGTAAAGAATCAGATTGCAGGAAAGGCACTGATGGCCAAAGCCATCCTGAGATCACAATGCGGTGAAAATTTTGTGGACAGTGCCATAAAGATTCTAATAGCAGTAGTAATTGGTGCTCTTCTGCTTGCAGGACTCTATACATTATTCGGAAGTACGGTGCTCCCAACACTTACCCAACGCATTAAAGATATGTTCAACTATGCAGGCTAATCTGCCGCTTTATTACTATGCTGCTGGCGGCGATCATCTGTGACATCCGAAAATGGATCATCCTCGACACTCTCTGCCATGCTGTTTTTCTGAAAACCAGCATGGCAAGGAATACGCTAGCAAACTGGTGGTATTTCTAAAATTTTTTGGATGGTTGCGGCGTTGAGTACGATGCCGCAACCAACAAAAGTGTTTTGCCTTCGTACACAGTCTGATAAAAAGGCTGACTGAAGAGAACCATAAATTTAAAAACCCAGATGAATTGTTAAGTGGTAAATTGTTCTTATCGATAAAAAAACTAGTTTTAAGACAAAACGAATGATATTATTATTATCTCAATATTAATCTTCTTGAGGATAATGTATATTTATTGACACTAATTGATAATAATAGTATCATAATATTGTGCCAATACATAAACTGTATTACTTAGCCACATGTTTTTGTTGTCGAAGGAGGGAGGATCCTTATGGAAAAAATATCTTTAAGTAAGTTATCAGAACTAGTGATTAAAAAGCGGAAAGAAAAAAATATGTCTCAACAGGATTTACAGGATCAAACAGGCATCAATCGGATGTTGATCAGCCGGATCGAACGCAGAGACTTTGTACCTTCTATTGCTCAATTGGAAGTTCTGAGCAAAACTCTGAACTTCTCTATACAAGAATTAATTGAAGAGGATAAAACTCAAAATGTGTTTGTTGCTATGCGCGGCCAAGCCAAAACTCCAAAAGAAGAAGAGGGGATTGAAAAGCTTTTCTCAATGATGCTCACTCTCAAAAAGCAAAAAGTATTAAGGAGCAGATTATATGAAGAGCAATAGCAGCCTGCCTTCATTAACAGAAAAACAAGAGTTCGATATTGTAGAGTTGGCCAAACAACAAAGAAATTCATTAGGCAGCGATGATGCCCCTATTGCCAATGATTTGCTTCTTTTGTTGGAAAAGAAACACATTACTTTAGTCCAATATCCGATCGAGGATAATGGAACCAGATCCTTTGGAGCTATGTTTCTTACCACAAAAGATGCAGATATTGATTTTAACTTTATTGGTCTAAATACCAATGATTATTATGACAAACAAATTTTTTCAATTGCGCATGAGCTTTACCATTATGCCAAAAAAGATCAGTGGCATATCAGTCGTGATGACGAGGACAAATCTGGTGATTTCACCGAGCTGTTGGCTGATAAATTTGCAGCTGAGTTTATCTTGCCGTTGCATACCTTTAAAAAAATCGTTGTTTCCGAATTTGACAAATCTGAACTATTCGACCTACAGCTAAGTACTATCTTACGCTTCATCGCCAGAATTCACTGCACGTGGTGGCTGCCCTATAAATCTATTGTCAGAAGGTTGTTGGAAGCCGGAAGCATCAATCTAGAAATATATAATAGGCTTTATCAAATAGAAGAGCGCCGTCCGGATGGCGAGTATTATAAAATAGGACTCACCACGAATGAACATGATTTCAAAATGTTAAATGACATTACTCGAAAAGTGGGTACAGGGGCTGCTGACCTTGAAATTCTGGTTAGGAATTACGAAGATGGCATCATATCAGAATCACAACTTGCAGACGACTTATTGCTTTTTGGAAAAAACCCCGAAGATTTTGGAGTGGCGTTTGAAATTGATGAAGAAGATGCGGCAGAGCTCAATGAGCTTTTCGCAGAGGGCGCCAAAAATGGATGTTAAAGTTGATAAAGTCAATGAGGCTTTCCTAAGCCTCATGCAAGATCCCAACCAGTTCATTACCCTTGATGCGAATTTTTTTCTCTTGCCTAACCGATATAATGATTCCAAGCTCAACGTTCCAGACATGCCCATGGATTTTTGGATAACAAATTGGCTTGATCCCCTCTTTTCTTGTTTTCAAAATTTAGCTATACATGAAGCAGTTAATGATGAAATTTTCAGTGGACAAGCTGGAGATTATGTCAATGCAAAATTAACGTCCATTCCACCTACGCTCTTTTTACACAAAGACAGTCAGCTTTCTCCAGAAGAATTGATCATTAGAAATACTAAAGAAGCGCTAATTGCTCAAAATACCAAGTACATCCCGGAACTTGACAATAAGGACGATCGAGGCGAAGTAAAAACTCTTGCCTATATTAGCACCAAAAATTTAATTTATTTTGCCTCTCATGATGACAATGCCTTGAAATTGATCAAAAACTGCGAAGAATTAAAAACTTCGCTGGATGAACAAAAAGCAATACACATGTATGAGTTAATTATATTTTCTTTATAAAAAAGGTAAAAGCAATAGGAAATACTTAAAAGCAATTTATAAAATTCAATATCATCTAACAAAACATGAAAAAGATATAAATCTTGAGTGGGGTAAGTTTATCGAGGCAATGGATGCTATGTATGGAGCATACTTTTCTAACTGAAATACTCAAATATTATTACTTGATAATTAACACGGATAAACAGAAATGTTTGGTCGTGTTTTTTTATACACAAAATTAAAAACAAAGGTGGTAAAGTAATGATTTTACAGTGTGCAAACAAAAAAATCTACCTGTTATTAAGGAGGTTGGAATTATATCGTATACATCCAAAGTACACAAAAGCCATCAAAATTTTAATTGCGGTTGTTTTGGGCGCTCTGCTGCTTGCAGGACTCTATGCGAGTGTTGGAGATACCATGCACTCCCCAAACTTACCCAGCGTATCAAAGATATGTTCAACTATGCAGGCTAACCTGCCGCTCCTGTTGCAGGGCGGTTTTTTTATTGCCCTGCTGCTGGCGGCGACCATCTTTGACATCCGAAAAAGGATCATCCCGGATACCATTTGCTTGGCTGTTGCTCTGACGTGCTTTATTTTTTTTGAACCTATAAAACTGCTGGGCATTCTGGCAGCCTTGCCCTTTCTCCTCGCTGCATTGTTTTTCGGCGGTATGGGTGGGGGAGATATCAAGCTGATGGCAGCATCGGGAATCGTCCTCGGCATCACAGGAGGCATTGCGGCATCCGTCCTTGCGCTGACCGCAATGCTTCTTTTTTATGCCGTTTATTCTACAGTGCAGAGGCTGCGAAATCGGGAATACCAAAAATCGTTCCCTCTTGCACCCTTTCTAGCCATCGGCTGTATAGCCATATACTTCATGAATATAGGAGGAATCGCTTTATGAACTTTTTAAAAAACAGGACCGTTCTCGGTATAATCTGCATCGCGCTGTCCCTGATCATCTGTTTTGTAGTAACACCGCTGTTTAATTCAGGCCTATCCCAAAAGGTCGGCCTCATCCGTGTAACCAAGGACATCAAAGCAGGGGATCAGATTACCAAGGACAAGGTGCAGGCCATTGAAGTGGGCAGCTACAATCTGCCCAAGGATGTGGTGAAAAGCACGGATACCGCAGTGGGCAAATATGCAACCACTGATCTGCTCGCAGGTGACTACATTTTAAAAGCCAAGCTCGCTGACGTACCTACCGAAGGAAATGCCTATTTATATAACCTGAGTGGTGAAAAACAGGCAATTTCTGTCGCCATTAAGAACTTTTCCAATGGTCTATCGGGCAAGCTGATCTCCGGCGACATCGTTTCGGTCATCGCTCCCGACTACAGGAAGCAGGGCACAACAGTCATTCCGGCAGAGCTTCAGTATGTGGAGGTTATTGCAGTCACTGCCAATACCGGCTACGACACGGACAGTGGAAAACAGGCAGCGGATACCATGAAAAACGATAATCAAAAGGCTCTGCCTTCTACCGTAACCCTCCTCGCATCCCCGGAGCAGTCTAAAATTCTTGCCGAGCTTGATTCGGACGGCAAACTCCATCTGTCTCTTGTTTACAGGGGTACAAAAGATAATGCAGCAAAATTTATAGGATTACAAGATGCAGTAATTGCTAAGCTTTATCCAAAGACAGAGGTAAAAAACGAAGCAGCAACAAAGGAGGATGCTGCCGTGCCCAAGCAAACCGTACTCAAAAAGGAGACGAATAGTCATGATTAATTTTAAAACCGCCAGCATTTTCTCCCGCAAAACCGGCAGTGAACAACAGTCTCCAGAACCGGAATCCGATAACCAGGTGCTGGCCGTATGGGGCAGTCCTTCCTCAGGCAAGACCCTTGTCAGTGTCAAGCTGGCCAAGCATCTCGCAAGCAAGCGAAAGAATGTGGCACTCCTGCTGTGTGATATGACCGCACCACCGCTGCCTTGCATCTGCCCGCCCTCCGATGTCGAATGTGAAAAATCCCTGGGCAGCATCCTTGCGGCAACCCATGTAACGGATAATCTCATCAAGCAAAACTGTGTGCTGCACAAAAAGCAAAGCTATATCACCCTGATCGGCATGCTGAAAGGTGAGAACGTCTTTACTTATCCGCCCTATACGGCAGAGCAGGCAGTGGAGCTGATCGAACACTTAAGAAACATTGCGCCCTATGTCATTATCGACTGCGGCAGCATCATTGCCAACGATATCCTGTCGGCGGTTTCCCTGATGGAATCCGATGCGGTGCTGCGACTTGTCAACTGTGATTTGAAGTCCATTTCCTATCTGTCCTCGCAGCTTCCTCTGTTGATGGACCAGAAATGGGATGCCGACAAGCAGTATAAAATCGCTTCCAATGTGAAGCAGTATGAGGCCAAGGAGAACATGGAGCAGATATTAAACGGCGTGACTTTCACCATCCCCCACTCGGAGGAAGTGGAGCAGCAGTATCTGTCGGGGGATCTGTTCAAGGACTTGAGCCTGAAAGACAGCAAAGGCTTTCGCAAGGAACTTGAAAAAATCAGCAAGGAGGTGTTTGGGATATGAGCATCACTGCAGCGGCAAACCACAGCCTTTTTTTTAGCCCGGACAACACTTCCAAGGATTTCGGAGCCGTACTTCGCGATGTGCAGGAATATATATCAAGCAAATACTCCACCCTCATTCTGGATGGCGGCAAAGACGAGGTCAAGGAGCAGGTCAAACGGTACATCAGCAAATACCTGATGGATTACCGCATCGCCGTAAAGGACATGACCATGGAGAAATTGGTAGATGCGCTCTACACCGAGATGGCTGAATTCAGCTTTTTAACTAAATATATCTTCGGCATCGGTATTGAAGAAATCGATGTAAATGCCTGGAACGACATTGAGGTTCAATATTCCAATGGGCGGACCGTCAAGCTGGACGAACACTTTGACTCCCCTGAACACGCTATCAATGTGGTTCGAAGGATGCTCCATGTATCCGGTATGGTGCTGGACAATGCCAGCCCTGCCATCCTCGGACACCTGTCGAAAAATATCCGTATTGCCGTGTTGAAAACGCCCCTTGTGGACGAGGACGTGGGTGTGGCAGCCTCCATTCGAATTGTCAATCCGCAGCACTTAGCAAAGGCTGACTTTGTCAGAGGCGGCACCGCCACGGAAGAGATGCTGGACTTCCTCTCGGAATGCCTGCGCTATGGCATATCGGTGTGTGTGGCAGGAGCCACCTCATCGGGCAAGACGACCCTAGCTGGGTGGCTGCTGACCACCATCCCTGACTCGAAAAGGATTTTTACCATAGAGAACGGCAGCCGTGAGCTTGCCCTAGTGCGTAAAAAGGACGACAAGATTGTTAACAGTGTCATTCATACCCTCACACGCTCCAGCGAAAATGAGAAGCAGAACATTGATCAGGATAGCCTGCTGGATATGGCGCTGCGGTTTAATCCTGAAATCGTGTGCGTTGGAGAGATGCGTTCCTCGGAAGCCTATACCGCACAGGAGGCCGCGAGAACCGGGCATACCGTGCTGACCACCATCCACAGCAACTCCTGTGAAGCGACATGGCGCAGGATGGTCACCCTCTGCAAGAGGAAATACGATATTGCGGATGATACCCTGATGTCCCTTGTCACTGAGGCGTTTCCGATTGTGGTTTTCACTAAGCAGCTTGAAGATAAGCAGCGCAAGATGATGGAAGTTATGGAGTGTGAAATCCTCTCGGATGGACAGAAAAACTTTCGTAGCCTATACCGCTTCAACATCACCGAGAACCGGATGGACGGCGACAGGTTCATTATCAACGGCAGCCATCAACAAGAAAATGCCGTTTCCGAGAGTCTGCAAAAACGTTTTTTAGAAAACGGCATGCCCCAGGAGGTTCTCAAGAAAATACTGAAAGGAGGCCCTGATCGATGAGCCTGCTTCAACTTATTGCCTGTATCGGCATCATCGTCGGTGCTTTTATTCTTCTTAGGCTGTCACCTGTAGAATTTGCCGACAGCCTGTTCAGTTTCCTGACCGCAAGACCCCCAAGCATCAAGGCCGAAATCAACGAGGCGACGCAGCGGAAAAAGCCTTCCTTTTTCCGAAGAGAAATCATGGAGGTACAGGACATCCTCAAGCTGACTGACCGAAGCAGCCGCTTTTCTCTGATTTGCGTCTGCTCCCTTGGACTATTCGCCCTGGGTGCCTCCATTGCCATCGTGATGGGAAATATGTTCCTTGTGCCGGTGCTTGCAGGGGGCTTTATGGTCCTGCCCATCTGGTATGTGAAGCTGACGGCAAACCATTACAAGAAAGATATCGCTGCAGAGCTTGAAACCGCTCTGTCCATTATTACAACGGCATACCTCCGGAATGAGGACATCCTGACCGCCGTAGAGGAAAACCTTGACTACTTAAATCCACCCGTCCGTGATATATTCGCTGAGTTTCTCACGCAGATAAAGATGATCAACCCTGATGTGCATGCAGCCCTGAGAGCAATGAAACCTAAGATTGACAATGAAGTGTTTCAGGAATGGTGTGATGCCATCAGCGCCTGCCAGTATGATCGGGGAATGAAAACCACCCTCACGCCGATTATAAGTAAGCTGTCGGATATGCGAATCGTCAACGCGGAGCTTGAATACCTTATGTTCGAGCCGAGAAAGGAATTCAGCATCATGGTGATCCTCGTCATCGGCAACATTCCCCTCATGTATGCCTTGAATCATTCCTGGTACAATACGCTGATGCATACGGTAATAGGACAAATCGTTCTTGCTGTGACGGCGGTTTTGATTTTTGTTTCAACAGCTTTTGTGATTAAGCTGACCAAGCCCATCGAGTTTAGGAGGTGAAAATAAATTGATATCCCTACTATTTTTATTCGCAGTCTTCCTTGCCCTGGGGCTCTTTTTTGTTTTTGCGGATATCTTAAAGCTGCCAACTGTGAAAGCATCCAAAGCGATGATCAATACAGGGCGGCAAGACAAAAAGTTGTCCAGGACGATGGAAGCGCTGTTCTTGGATGCGGCGGTTAAAGTCTCCAGGCTGATCCGCATGGATGAATACAAGAAAAGCCGTCTGAAAAGCATCCTCAAAGCAGCAGGCATCCAAATGACTCCCGAAACCTACACGGCTTACGTATATGTCAAGGCAGGAGCAATATTCCTCGGAATAATCCCCTGTCTTTTGCTTTTACCCCTGCTGTCCCCGGTGCTTGTATTGCTTGCGGTGGCAGTCTATTTCCAAGAGAGTCAAAGAGCCGATGAGTGCCTGAGAGCCAAGAGGGATCTAATTGAAAGCGAGCTGCCGAGGTTTGTAGCTACCGTAGAGCAAGGCTTGAAAAACAGTCGTGATGTGT
This sequence comes from Desulfosporosinus metallidurans, assembly GCF_001936615.1. GTDB lineage: Bacteria > Bacillota > Desulfitobacteriia > Desulfitobacteriales > Desulfitobacteriaceae > Desulfosporosinus > Desulfosporosinus metallidurans. Next base: position 34,410 of record NZ_MLBF01000019.1, on the reverse strand, counting down.
TGTCCATTATGGAGAATTTCAAGAAGAATGCAGGTAGCACTTTCGCTGGTGAATTGGACATTGTCTGCGCGGATATGCGTTCCTCCAGCTACGAAGCAGCACTGACAAGGTTTGAGGCAAGGCTCAATTCCCCGCAACTCTCCGATGTGGTTCGAGGGCTTATCGGTGTGCTTCGTGGCGACGATGGAGCGGTCTATTTTCAGATGATTGCCCATGACTTTAAATTGCTTGAGCTGCAGCGCCTCAAAACTCAGGCACAGAAGATACCGCCCAAAATCCGCATCTTTTCCTTTCTAATGCTGATGTGTTTTCTGCTGACCTATCTTATGATCATCGCATTGGAGATCATCAAATCCCTCGGCGGGATGTTTTAAAGGAGGACTGCAAAATGTCTGGAAAGATGCAGACGCTGTGTTTTGACACTTCCTCCTTGTTGAGCCGAAGTCAATATAGGGCAGGCACAATCCATGTAAATCTATATAAGTGAAGGAGGATATCATGGACAAAAGTGACAATACGAAGAAACTGTTTCAGGAAAAGATCGATGCCAACTACGTGGCATATATAAACGACCTTCAAGGTATGACCAGTTCCGAGCTGATAGATAAAGCCGAGAAAATCGCCGCCACCAAGCAGGTCTATCAGGAATTGAAAGACGGTGGCTGCAATACCGACCATCTGGAATACCTGCTGCGCTTTAAAAACCCGCTGGAGGTTGTGCGGGATCAGTGGCTGAATGAACAAGGAAAAGTCTTTGATGAGGATATGGAGTATGTCCTCTCGAGTCTTGCCGACAAAAGAAGTGCCGAGCAGGACTACGAGTTGGACGAAGCCTTCTGCGAACCCGAACAGTACAAGGGGATGCGATTATGCTGAAAAAGCTGCACAATAAGCGCGGTGAGGGATATATCGATGTGGCTGTGCTAGTGCTTTGTGCCATGCTGGTACTCGCCCTGGCCGTTAAAGTTTTTCCGGTCTTCATTGCCAAAAATCAACTGGATACCTTCGCCAATGAGCTGTGCAGAGAGGCTGAAATAGCAGGGCGTGTGGGCAGCGAAACCAGCACTCGAGCACAGGTGCTCCAGGAAAAAACAGGACTTAATCCCACCATCTTATGGTCAAAGACAGGCTGGATACAGCTCAATGAAGAATTCACAGTGACAGTGTCTATGCAGACCAACATCGGACTTTTTGGCGGCTTCGACTCGTTTCCCATCACTTTGACGGCACAGGCTGCTGGAAAAAGCGAGGTGTATCACAAATGATAAAACTATATGGTATAATAAGGAAAAGTAAAGGGTCGGCATTTCCTCTTGTGGTAGCCATCGCTCTTGCCCTTGTCATCATCATGTGCGGCATTTCGGAGTACATGCGGCTGATGATTATTGCTTCCGGTGTCCGGGATGCCGTCCAGTCTGCCGTGATTGCAGCCGCCAACGACAACTATGATGATGTATACAATGGAGTCAGGGAGGGATATTCAGGAGGCTATGCACTGTCTGGTTCTACATGGGAGGACCGCCTTGACTATGGCGACATTTATGACCGCCTGGACCGGACACTTGGACTGCAAAGAAACGGCGGGGTTCATATTAAGTATGCGGGAGAAACGGTGGAGTTTAAGCTCTCCAACCTCACGGTAAACATCATCAATGCGCCCTTTGCACCATCAAATCCCGATGGAGCGCAGAAATTCCTTGCAGATGCAGCCATTACCTTGGAGGTCCCGGTGTCCTTTGGAGGCAAGTCATTGCCTCCCATGCGGATAAACCTCAAGGTAGAGGCCGGATACACCTCTAAATTTTGAATATTCACATCCTTTCACTGGACTTTGGTAAACTCTTCTGGTAGGGTGTGAATTAAAAGAGACAACCTGATTTAAAGGAGGTTAAAAACCCATGAAAAGTATGAACAGCAAAACCAAACGACTGTTTATAACCGGATGCCTTGCCATCGTTTGTGTGGTTCTTATAGCTGCGATATCTTCCAGATTTCAAATAGAATCTGTCAAGGAGAATGCAATACCTTCATCTAATACGGTGGCAAACGAGATTACCCCGAACCCCGATTCAAGCAAGCCCAATGAAACAGCAGGGAAAAAAGACGAGATCGTAGTGAACCCAACAGAGTCAGGCACGCCGCAGGGTGGTACATCATCTCAGAATTCTAATGAAATCGTACAGTCCAATACACCGGAGCCTGTAAAACCGGAACCACCCAAAAAGCCAACACCGCAGGGGGTTGTCACCAATCCAGTAAAGACTCCCGAATACAAGCCGGAGGATACCACCGTAAGCAAGCCATCAGAACCCAAGGCTGGTGAAAAGAATGAAAAAGGGCAGGTATGGGTTCCCGGATTTGGATGGGTAAATGATAGTGGTGCCAATAAAGGTACAACTGTAGGAAACAAAGGCGACGAACTAACTGGCAAAAAAGTGGGCTCCATGGATTGAGTCATTAATAAAATAGTATATTCCAAGAAGCACAGCAGAAAGGCTGTGTTTCTTGCGTTTACAAAGGAGGTACTATGAAGCGAATAGTTAGCATTATGCTCGTACTAACTTTAATGCTGACCTCTCTTTTCCCAATAACTGCTTATGCTATTGGAGATGGAAATATTGACAATGGAAGCGGCGACATGGGAAACGGTACAAACGAAAACTATTGGAATACAGGTGACGAGGGAGTACGGGTCACAGTTGTAAGGGCAAGTGATGGCTCTCCTGTTACCACACCGATAGACTTTACCAATAAAACGCCCGCTAATACATTAGTAAATTTTAATAAGGTCAGTAAGATTCAATATGCTCGTGGTGTTAGCCTATCAGTAACAGTGAATGGGTACACCTATGTGAATCCATCCAAAGCTCTCCCACGTATTATCAGTTCAGGAGATGGCAATGCAAGCATCGAAGCTATTAAAAGCTACTTTACGGATGAATTAATCGTAAGATATATATCATCTGTTACAGGCTTTAACTATGATACTCTGATCAATGGGGATTACAAAATTCTCCTGGAACCCATTGCATACCTTACCTTCAATGGTATAGAAATGGCAATGACCGCTACTGAAGCCGCTTTATACGATCAGCAGCTGAATGGCGGTCTTCAAAGCAAGATGGCATCGCTGACTCACAAGAACCTTCCGCTTGGGATGTTCCTCGAAACGCCGGATCTCGGATACCCAGCATGGTCTGGTTCTACAACAGACTCAGTGTCCAATACGGATATCATATCCTCCCTCGGTCTTGGCATCGTGCGATTCAGTGAAGCTGATCCGCCGCCGGAGATAAGTGCCTATGACTACGAATACAGAGTTAACACTGAGGTCATCACTGCAGTCACCGTCCGGGGAGGGCAGGCTGACCCCGATCATCCGGTATCAGTAACCTTCAACATTGGCGGCAGAAACTATAGGGTAAACAATGTCTACTATCCAAATAGCGACAGCCAACTGGTGTGGGTGCGCTGGACAACACCATCCACCCCACAGACTATGACCATCACCGTCAGTGTGTCGGGAGGCGGTTCCCCAAGTAAAAGCATCATCACCGCCAAGATTGTTGACCTGTCCCAAAACGATCCTCCCAACCCCACTGCCAATGACCGGAACGACTCCTACACAACGCCGAGTATTCCAAACAACCCGCAGAAAACCTCGGCCTCATGGGGCGTATGGTCTGCGTGGTGGCAGGCGTATTGGGTCTGGGTGTCGGATTGGAAGTGGTATAGTGATGGAAATGGGGGAGGCTTTTGGGTCGACAACGGTAGCTGGGAGGACCACGGCTGGTGGGAGTTCGACTGGAACCCATACTCTGCAAGCCTGACCGCTTCTGTAAACATCAAGCCCGACGATAAGGTGCCCACCGCATCAGGCAATAATATGAAGTCCGGCTATGGCATCAACATCAGTGTCACTGCCAATGTGAGCTCCAATCAATCCTCCGCTGTGACAGGCGCGCAGACATCGGTGACCTACTTTCCGGAGTTTCAATACAAGGACTATTGGCGGCTTTTAGATAGAACCAGCAGCGGGTACAGTGCGAGATTTGAGTTTAAGCAAAACAAATACTCGACCTATGACCGGCGTGTTCATTTTACCCCTGTGTGGTTCCCGAACAGCAGCTATATACCTTATACGTATTTAATCGACTGTTGGACACCTGCCGGGATGCTTTCTACGAACCTTACCGACACAGTGACGATACAGGGAAGCTTATGGGATGACTGGCACATTGCGCCCGTCAAACCATAAAGAAATATCAAAAAATGAAGAAGATCGCCTTGATGAATACTCGGCGGTCTTTTTTATTTTCTAAATTATAAATATGAAAGGCGGAATTTGCAGTGAAAAGAAGTAAAAAGATCCTGGTGGTCTTCTGCCTCGCCCTTGCACTTGTAATAATGTTCTGTGTGGTAGCTTATGCTGCACCTACAGGGGATGTTGCCGGAGCAATTGAAAATACGTGGAATGACGCATCCTCGCAAATCAAAACCGTGGTTAACAAGGTCGTATTCCCCGCAATAGACCTCATTCTCGCCGTGTTTTTCTTCGCCAAATTGGGTACCGCTTATTTTGACTATAGGAAGCACGGGCAGTTTGAGTGGGCGGCTCCGGCCATCCTTTTCACCTGCCTTGTGTTTACCCTTACGGCTCCGGTTTACATCTGGACAATTCTTGGCATGTAAAGCGTGGATGGGTGATGGATTGCTTATCGTTTGGCTTTTGGATATACTATAATTGGAAAATCTATTCTATGTTGATTGTAAAAGTGCCGGAAAAGGAGGGTGCTCTATGGATTTACAAATAAGAAGCGAACTGGATATGATTTCTAAAACGATAGCAGACACGGTGTCGGTCAATACAATCTATCTGTTTGGTTCTTACGCTTACGGCCAACCGCATCGGGCTAGCGATTTTGACCTGTATGTAATCATCCCGGATGACTCTATGCGTCCGCTGGAGGCAATGCAAACCATTGGGCACGCCCTGTACCATGTAAAGAAACGGCCTGTAGATATCCTTGTGGGCACCCAAAGCAATTTTGATCAGCGCAAAACATTACCCACGATTGAGCGCACGATATTTAGAAACGGGGTGATTTTATATGGAGATCAGCAGCCTGTGCAGGCGATGGCTTGAATTTGCCGCCGATGATCTCACTGCGGCAAAGCATCTGTTATCCTTATATCCGTTTCGGTTGGAAATTATCTGTTATCATTGCGAGCAGTCTGCTGAAAAGATGTTGAAAGCATTTTTGCTGATGCACGATGAAGAAGCACCGCGCATTCATGATTTAGGCGAGCTATGCCGCCTATGTGCTTTAAAGGATAAGGGATTCGATGGAATTGCCGAGGATTGTAGCAGGCTGACTCCCTTCGGCGTTCGTGTGCGTTATCCGGAAGAAATCGAAGTAACAGAAGCGGATATGCATAAGGCAATAAAATCAGCGGACCACATCATGGATTTTATTACTCACGCTATGACTGAGGAGCAGCACGAAGCTCAGGAACAGGGGATGACAATGGAATAGCTACAATTCAAACTCAAACCTTTGCGTCAAATGAGAAGTCATTTGGCGCTTCTTTATTGAGGATGATATTTCAGAGGCGATCCAGCAGTTTGAAGAGGATTATCCAGTATTTGAAGGGATTCGTTAATAAAAATGCCACTGCTCTTTGTGCGTTGCAACGAAGAGAGCAAGAAAATCCAGGTATATCAATGTGTTAAGAGTGTAGAAGAACACGCTAATCTAAAGTGATTAAGCGTGTTTTTTTTGAAAAATAATGCGAACTTCCGAAAAGCACGTCGTTAAACAATGCGGCTTTCTATTTTTAATGAAAGGAGTGAAACGCTCAATGTTTATATGGGATTTTGCTGCAAATCTTGTCCTTGGGCAGATTATGGACTGGATATATCAGCAGCTGATCGGCTTCCTCGGTGACTTCTTTTCCATGATGGGCAATATGGGAGCCGACCTGTTCGGCATGACCTGGGTGCAGGCCATCGTAACACTCTTTAGTTATCTGGCCTGGGCTTTGTATGGAACCGGGCTGGTGGTAGCGCTGTTTGAATGTGCCATCGAAGCACAGTCGGGAAGGGCAAGCATAAAAGATACAGCCTTGAACGCCATCAAGGGTTTTATGGCTGTGAACCTGTTCACCATTGTGCCGGTGGAGCTATACAAGTTATCTGTTACGCTGCAGGGTAGCTTTACTTCGGGAATCTCAAACCTGATGGGAGCCAGCGGAGGCATCAGCACCATGGCTATTGGTGCCCTTACCAACTTAGGGGGGCTTGGACTGAATCCAATCCTCGGCATTTTTTGCGTTATCCTCATGGGCTATGCTGTGATTAAAGTTTTTTTTGCCAACCTGAAGCGTGGCGGCATCCTGCTGATCCAGATTGCAGTAGGGAGCCTGTATATGTTCTCGGTACCCCGTGGATACATCGACGGCTTTGTATCCTGGAGCAAACAGGTGGTAGGCTTGTGCCTCACCGCATTTTTGCAGGCAACCATCCTCATTGCCGGACTCTTGGTGTGGAATCAGAATATGCTCCTCGGTCTCGGCCTGATGCTGGCAGCATCTGAGATACCAAGGATCGCCGGACAGTTTGGGTTGGATACTTCCACCAAGGCCAACCTCATGAGCACCATCTATGCTGCCCAGTCTGCCGTGAACATTACCAGAACGGTAGTACAGGCAGTGGCGAAATGATGAAACTCGTATATATCGCCTCGCCCTACGCTGGGAATATCGAGCACAACACCAGGATGGCGATAGAGTATTGCCGCTATGTTGCAAGCGGCGGTGTGGCTCCAATTGCTCCCCACCTCTTGTTTCCTTTATTTTTGCAAGACAGTAATTCGGAAGAAAGAAAAAAAGAATTGAAATGGGCTTGCGCTTCCTTGCCTTCTGCGATGAGCTGTGGGTCTTCGGTGACCGGATATCTGAGGGAATGGAACGAGAGATTGCGGATGCCCAAAGGCTCAGCATCAAAATAAGGTACATCAAATTTATTGAAAACCAAGGAGTGATGAATATGAAGCAATGGGGTATTTGGGCAAAACGCAACGCTGCTTCCATCTGTGGAGCTGCGGAGGCTTGGCTGAAATCAGACGGGAAACCCATGACCTTTGACACTTGGGAGGAAGCTGCTGAGAAAGCAAACGTGCTGATGAATAACATTAGAACGGTAAATGTCTCCTACTTCCCTAAGAAAATGGAGCTAGAGCTGGATGAAGAGCCATCTTCCGGCATGGGCATGAAGCTGTAAGGAGGGCTGAGCCATGTATATCTACCCTGATAATTTAAAATCCAAAGCGGTGCTGTGGCTGTGGCAGCTTCGGGATATCGGCATCATCGGTATTGGGTGTCTTATCTCTGTTTTTGCGCTGGCACAGCTCGGCCTTCTGTTGCCGATAGTGGCGACGGCTCTTTACGGTTTCCTGACTATCCGATTTGAGGACACCTCTATCCTCGATTTTATCAAGAATGCCTGCGGTTTTTTTATCACTAAGCAGCAAATGTATGAATGGAGGTACACGGAAAAATGAGCAGAAAAGAAAAGAAGACAGCTAAGCAAAAGCTTTCTACACGGCAGCTCATCGGCACAAAAGACATTACCGATTACAGTCTGCAGACCTATGGGCACGGAGAACTTGTGTATTTTATTATCAAGCCGAGCAATATCTCGGTGCTGTCGGAAGCCAGCATCTCAGCAAGAATCTATGCCCTCATGACTGTGCTGAAAGGCATGGCGGAGATCGAAATGTGTTGCCTGAATTCCCGTGAAAATTTCGAGGACAACAAACGATTTCTCCGGGAACGCATCGAACAGGAGGGCAGCTCCACCGTCCGCAAGCTGCTGGAGGCTGACCTGGGCTTCCTCGATAGAATACAGGTGCAGATGGCAACCGCCCGTGAGTTTCTTATCATCATACGGCTTAAGGATGAAAAACAAAAAGAAATATTTCCGTACTTAAACCGCATCGAAAAAACCTTGCGGGAGCAGGGCTTCTCTGTGAAGCGATCCGGAAGCGAGGATATCAAACGAATCCTGGCGGTGTACTTCGAGCAGAACGTGACCACCGAAAGGTTCGAGGACTTTGACGGACAAAGGTGGGTGATTTTAGGTGACTAACCGTCCAGTGCGCAATGGTTTTGCGATATAATCGGCCAAAAGAAGGGAGATGAAGCAAACTATAGGACCCGGTGAAAAAACAAGTGACTGAGAAAGGATGATGTCATATAGAGAGAATCAACAGAGTCAAAGGATGGCTTGATTTTGCAAACAAAGATATCAGTTGCGCAAAGTATCTCTTAGGTATGCGTCCGGTTCCCTTGGAAATTGTCTGTTATCACAGCGAACAGGCCGCCGAAGAAGCGCTAAAGGGATATCTCCTATATCAAAATGTAGAACCGTCTCAGACTCAAGACTTAGAAAGGTTATGCAGCATGTGCCTGAAATTCGACAAGGCTTTTGAGGGGGTGATGGAGCCTTGGGAGAGACTTGCGCGATATGGCGAACCGATATATCCTTTCGAGATGCAAATTTCAAACAACGATATGAAAACAGCCATTGCTGATGCTGACCGTATAATGGCATTCGTACTTCAAAGGTTTCAGCTTGCCGAGGAAATTACCCAGAATGACGATGAACAAAAAGAACAGCAGGAAAATGCTCCAGGACAACAACTAACCTAACGCATTCATTATGAACTCCAAGCGTAAAATCGTTGGGTACTTTATTTTTGTCCTTTTTTACGTCTGCAGCCTTGTTCTTTATTGACGAAGGGCGAGGCCGCTATTTATCTATTTTGCCCTGTTCATTTTTTCACTCATTTTAAGGAGAGGATATGATGCCGAAAACCGACAAAACTGCGGCTGTCAGGCCGCCAGATGGTAGCCACATCCCAAACAAAGAAGCTGATAGACAGTAATTATTAGTGAAAATATAGTATAATATATAGGTAGGTGGTGTTCATATGAGAGATTTGGAAAAGCTCATTGATGAGGTTAATGGCTCAATGTCAATGGAAGGCATGCCGCTTACGCAGACTAATAAAGATAGAATCAGACATTGCGTAGGTAATGATAAACTGGTTGAAGAAACGATAGCTGAACTTATAAAAACGCACACGGCTGTCAATAACATGACTCAAACTTTCATGGAATAAATTCTGATCATCATCAATACTTAGAATAAAGATGACTGCCATAAAGAGGCAAGGGAGTATTAGTTTAGGCTAATGCTCCCTTTTTATATATCATCCGATAAAAGAAGCCGCTTGCTTTATTGTATCAATAGAGCAAGCAGCTTCTTTTATATTCAAATTCAAGAAGAAAGGAAGTGAAAGTCTATGGTAAAAAGAAAACTTGGCACGCCAACGCCTGTGCAGGATGATGTCCGCATCCAGGAATTCCTTGATATGATCGCACCATCAGTGATCAAGTTTAACACCGACCACTTCATTTGCGGCAACACCTACCGCTGCGTTTGGGCGTTACGAGAATACCCTACCGCAACCGATGAGCAGGCCATTCTGCGTCACCTTGGAGAAAAGGATGGCATCACCTTAAAAATTTATACCCGTCACGTGACCTCTATCGAGGAAAAGAAGATTATCAGTAATGCGGCCAACAAGAACAGGCTGAAGCAGAGCAACACCAATGACCTTCAGCAGACCGTCACTGCCGAAAGCAACCTGCAGGACGTTGCAAATATCGTTACCGCCATGCATCGGAACCGGGAGCCGCTCCTACACTCGGCGGTATATATTGAGTTGTCAGCCTCCGATCTTGACCACTTAAAGGAGCTTCAAACCGAAGTTTTGACCGAGTTGATCCGTTCCAAGCTCAATGTAGATCGGCTTATGCTCCGTCAGCAGCAAGGGTTTATTGCTGTGATGCCAAGCGGCTACAACATATTTGGCGACCAGTTCGAGAGGGTACTCCCCGCTTCCAGTGTGGCCAATCTGTATCCTTTCAATTACTCAGGAAAAACCGATGCCAATGGTTTCTACCTTGGACGGGATAAGTTTGGAAGCAATATCATTGTCGATTTCAACAAGAGGACCGACGACAAAACCAATGCCAACATTTTGATCCTGGGAAACTCCGGTCAAGGCAAAAGCTACCTTATGAAGCTCATCCTTTGCAATATGAGGCAAAGCGGTATGAAGGTCATTGCCCTTGACCCTGAGCATGAGTATGAAGATTTAACCCTCAATCTGGGCGGCTGCTTTATCGACTTGATGTCCGGCCAGTACATTATCAATGTCCTGGAGCCTAAGACATGGGATGAAAACGGATCGCCGGAGGACAAGGAAGCACCCCAAGCCTTCCGCTGTGCCTCCAAGTTGTCGCAGCACATCTCCTTCCTGAAGGATTTCTTCAGGAGCTACAAGGACTTTAATGACAGGCAGATTGACACCATTGAAATCATGCTGACCAAGCTCTATGACAAGTGGAACATCACCGACCATACCAATTTTGACCGACTGACACCCAAGGATTATCCTATTTTGTCCGACCTGTACAAGCTGGTAGAAGGGGAGTATCAAAGCTATGACAGCAGCCACAGGCAACTCTACACTGCAGAAACCCTGCAGGAAATCTGCCTTGGACTCCACTCGCTTTGTGTAGGTGCGGAGAGCAAATTCTTCGACGGACACACGAATATCACCGACAGCCACTTCATCACCTTTGGCGTAAAAGGATTGCTGCAGGCCAGCAAGAACATTAAAAACGCTCTGCTTTTCAATGTACTTTCCTTCATGTCCAACCAGCTGCTGACAACAGGCAGCACGGTAGCCAGCATTGATGAGCTTTACCTATTTCTTTCCAACCTAACAGCCATCGAGTACATCCGCAACTTTATGAAGCGTGTTCGTAAGAAGGACAGCGCAGTCATCCTTGCCTCGCAGAACCTGGAAGACTTCAACCTGGATGGGATCAGAGAATACACGAAGCCCCTGTTCAGCATCCCGACTCACGCCTTCCTGTTCAACGCCGGAAACATTGATGCCAAGTTTTATATGGATACCCTACAGCTTGAACAGAGTGAATATAACCTCATCCGTTATCCGCAGCGGGGTGTCTGCCTCTATAAATGCGGCAACGAGAGGTACAACCTCATGGTTTCTGCACCGGAATATAAGGAAAAATTGTTCGGCACGGCGGGAGGACGGTAACCGCCGCAGCTAAAAATTAACGGAAAGGAGGCATAACCATGTTTGCCAATACCCCTATGTACTACCCCTCCATCGAGTATGCAAAGGAAAAAAACGAGCTGGAACTGTGGCGTGAGTCCCACAATATCAAGCAAGGCCATGCACAGGCAGAAGTCCCGGAACAATTGGGAGGGATGAACCTTGGCTGATCCCGCAACCCTTGCCCTGATTGCCAGGGCTGTCATCCCAGCTACGACTGACAAACGGACGTGGAAGGTGATCGGAGCCATCATCGCCGCTCTGCTGACTCCCGTTATTCTAATGGTGGTTGTGATTTTGAGCTTGCTCTCCGCCACAGCAAGTCATAACAATGCTGCCATTGATCTGACCTTTCACGGAGGTGCTATCTCCTCGCAGATGCCTGCGGACTACGCCGACTACATCCGAAATATGCGGGACAGCTTCTCGGAGCTTGACACTGCCATAGGGAATATAAGTACGGAGCTTGAAAGCGGAAGTCTTGACAGCACAAGAGTCAAGGCGATTTTTTATGCTCTGTTTTTCGGCGCGGACAGCCCCTCTAGGGACAGCGATGACTACCGTGCGTTTGCAGATTGTTTCGTGCGGTACGAAATCCGGTCCAATGAAGCAACGGGTACCAGCTCTAAGGTGGCCATCCCGCTAACCTCCTTGCCGGAGATTTACTCAAACCTGGAAAGCACACTCGGCAGGACAATCACCAGTGAGGACAAGGCCAATGCCTCGGAGATTTACAACCGCATCCTCTATGGCGACATTCCCACAGAAGGGGATGGACTCCAGAATTGGGTCAACACCATCACTGCAAACCCTGCTGAGGTTCCCTTTATTGGCGGCGACTTTATCAGTCCCCTCGGCAGCAGCTGGCGTAGCATGGTGACCTCCGAATTCGGATACCGGAGTGATCCTATTCATCCCACGGCTGAAAATTTTCACTCAGGAATTGACCTGGGCGCGCCGAAAGGCACCGATATCCATGCCGCCAATGGAGGCACTGTCCTGTTTGTCCGCTATAAAACCACAGGCTATGGATACCACTTGGCAATCGATCACGGTGGGGGCATCGTTACCTTATATGGTCACTGCTCTAAAATCCTTGTGACCGAGGGGCAGGCGGTAAGGCAGGGTGAGGTTATTGCACAAGTGGGTTCCACAGGCAAATCGACCGGAAACCACTTGCATTTTGAAGTTATTGTTGACGGCACACCACAGAATCCAAGAAGCTATCTACCATAAAAGAAGGGGTGAAACTATGTTAACAACCAAAGCGGTCTTTAATAGAAAGTTGGATGACTTTGAGCCTAAGAACTGCGTTATTGAAAAAGTTGTTGCACTTACGTCTCACGAATACGATAAATTTTCTGAAAATATGTTGGCTGACTATGACTTTATAAGGGATAACAAAGACCTGCAATATTTTGGTGAGGATGCCACCTGCCACTGCATTTTAGTGGTGGGAGAAGAAAGAGATGACGGTATCCTTGTCCAGGGAGAGGGCTATGACTATGCCCGTTATGCTGCATTCCTACCGAATGCCTCTTTGTTTTTAGCAGCAGTTATGGAGCAGGAACAATCAGCAGAGAAACAAACAGTAGCTCGCGGCCTTAAGCTGAAAGATTTAATGTCGATGCCCTGGGAGGACATCCATCTCATTCACAGCGATGAGGATATAGATCTGGCTGCCCTATGCGAGTTTAAAAGTGATACCCTGACCGATGCCGGAAAGAAGGAATGGGCTGACATTCTGGAGGCTGATGTGCACCGGATATTTACTGGTGAATATGGCCTGCAAATTGAGGTCAGCGGTGTAAAACCTCAAAGGCTATCGGACTTTTCATACATGCTTGCAGGCTATTGCTCCGTGCAGGACTATGAAAAATGGGTAACGCAGAAGCTGGAAGCAACATTGGCTGAAACTAATAGTGAACCACAATCAGAACATCAAAAAATAAAAGTCTTAATGGTTGAGCCGCATGAGACTCCTTATGTTGCGGAGATCGGCAATGATCTTGCCTCCATGCAGAAAGCGGTTGGCGGGAACATTCAGGCGGTAGATTTAGCGTCCTATGTTTCCCTTGTCTGCAATGAGGAAGGCAAACTGTTAGAAATGGAGGGCAACCGCTCCTTGGGCAAAGACATCCTCGTCGGCAACTTTTTTATTGCGGGTTATAACGATGAAGGTGAGTTTATTTCATTAACTGAGGAACAAATTGAAAAATATACGCAAGAATTTCTTACTCCAGAGAGCTTCACCAAAGAGCAAATCGAGGAAGCTACTGGATTTACCTCTATATCATTTTAAGGAGGAATGAACCCATGGAAAAAACAAATTTACAGGTATCCTTTGATGTCGACAAGCTCAATGCACTGCGGTTTTATATGACAAAGAAAGAATTGAACGTAGAAGATGAACTGCAGACCCACCTCGACAGGCTCTATGAAAAGATGGTTCCCGTACAAGTAAGAGAGTATGTGGAAAGCCAGTCCGGGAGCGAGGCTCCCAAACAGGAGATCGAAGTAGAAAAGGATGCTGTCAAGCAGGAGATCAAAGCAGAGGGGAATGCTCCCGAGCAGGAAGTCAAAGTTGACGAGGAAAAATCCTCGGAAAAGCAACCAAGACAAAGCAAGCGCCAGCGTGAAAAGGAGCTGGCTGCTGCCGCACAGGCCGAACCGCAACAGGAACAGACTGCCGGGCCGGAAGAAGCCGAGGAAGAAAACCAGGGCATGAGTATGAGCATGTAGGCAGTCCAATGAAGAAGGAAAAGCATCCGCAGAATCTTGAAGCAGAACTACAGCAAGCGTTCGACCGATGGGATACGCTCTATAAATTTGGAGGTCATGATCCTTTCTGGTCGGACGGCTGCAATTTAAACCTTGTGCGCAATCACATCAGCCACTACAAACAAAAGATTGAGGAAACCTATGAGCCGCAAAACTATCCGGCTATCTACTATCGAGAGGCACCGTCTGAAGTCCCCCAGGATTACATGGCAAGGAGCGAGGAAATCCGGTCGAAGGCAAAAAAGGTGGTACAGGTTTATAAAAAAGATGAGAACTATCAATTCTTATTATCCCTTGTAGAACGGCTTGATCTAAAGGATATCAAAACTACTAGCATTCGAAATGTGATCAATTATGTGAAAGGGCTGGAGCAAGCAATCGCTGCGGATGATTTAATATCCATGCGGCGGCATGAAAATCCGGAGGGCTATATTGAATCCTTCCTCGAATGTGCAGAGCGTGTCAAATCCTTAAAACCGAGAGACAATGAGCAACTATCACTTTTTGATGTATGGCCGGACGAATTTTCCGAGGAAGCTGATGAATGCGAGGAAGAAGATCAAGGCATGAATATGCGTTTATAGGAGGGTGGCGACATGTTGCAGCATGGAATCTATACCATTACGGAGAATGGGCAAAGCCGCAATTACATTGCCCAAAATACCGGTAGCTTGCTCTCGGCAGCAAAACTTCTCCATACCTTGGAGAAAGTAAAGAGAAACCTTCCGAAAGGAAGCAGGACATCTGTACTTGAAGCATTGGATAAAGACTATAACTTTGTAGCACTCAAAGGAAAAAACTATAATCTGTTTCATGCTCTGGATGACAGAGAATTTGAAGAGGCCGTTAAAAAAATTGAGGACGGAGAAAGCCAAGATGCCCATATCGAAGTAGATTTCGACACAGGCAGTCTTGGCTTTCTCTATGACAATCATGGAGAAACTGCTCGACTCACATTGCCGATCACGGTTATTGTTGATGCCTACTCCGGATCGCTCCGCAAAAAGAACAACAGTCAGAGCTATGTGAATATAAACCATTTTACAAAGCAAATTGAAAAAATGTATGATGCACAGCTAGAGCTTTCTCCCCAGGAGGAAGCAAATGGCGAAGCACCACAGGTGCAAAAAATAAGTTTATAGGAGGAAAGTACAATGAAGAAAGCAACCCTGCAAATCAGCTTCGATAGCGAAAAGCTCGGAGCCTTAAAGCAATACATGGCAAAAAAGGAAGCGTCCATCGAAACGGAGTTGGACGAAGTGATGCAGAAGCTCTATGAAAAAAATGTTCCCGCAGCGGTGCGTGAGTATATCGAAAGCCGCGAGGCAGACGATCAAACGAAGTCAGCAAGACCATCCCGCCCGGCTGAAGAACAGAAAAATGCTGCAGAGGATGAACAATAAACACAGAAAAAAGCGACTGCCCTATCCTTTTAAGGCAGTCGCTTGATACGCATTATAGTTTTATTTCAAAGTCCGGTGATTCCGGATGAACCTCTGTTGCCTCCTTGGGATGGCTGACGGTTACTTGATGTTTCTGCTCCAAAGCAAGTTGTTCGAGTTGCCGTACACGCCCTTTCAAACCATTGCACAACGTATCTGTACGCGGCTCATCAATATACGGCGAAGCGGAAAGAAGGGTTCGGAACTCCTCGTCGATATCCCGGAGCGCGGAAAAATCAATCCAGTCAAGGCTGCCGGCCAAAACGATCTGCTCGGCATGCGCCGGTTTAAACGGATGGCTTGGCACATCACCATTCGGATGAATTACCATTGAAACCTGATCATGCCAGAGGCTTGTGCCGCTGTCAAAGACAGGCGCTGCCCCCAGCCATGTAAGGGTATCCACATTGCGGACCGCACCAAAGTTACCAAAATGGCGGTCTGTGTTGGCCATGAGAAAGTCAAAGGCCAGCAGATAATTCAGAAATTCCTTCATGCCGGGGATGCCAAGGTGTTCACAGCAAAGCAGAAAATGTTCATGCAAGGAGTGATGATTGCGTTTCTTTTCACTCTTTAAAATGCTGTAAGCACTGACCAGTTCTGTCTCAGGCGTAATGAAATTTTCACATACGCTATAGGGAATTTCATTCTCCCAAACGAGGCGATATGGCACATAAGCAGCATAGTTTAAACTCCGATGCAGAGAAGTCGACAATACTTCATTGAGGGGTTCCTGTTGGAATGGATTGCTTCCGGATTTAATCAGGCAGCGTTTTCCGTCAATGATTTTCCACTTTTTTCGCAGCCATCCATCAGTAGTATTGCAGGGCGACATCAAGTCAAGCTCCCCATGAGGGTAAGCCTGCCCAAAGAGTGCATTGCCCACATTATCTGAAAATTGGTTCTGAAAAAAGTTAAGGCGATCCCAATCAAGGGAATGAGCTTTGGGGCTGATCCAATATTGGTCGGAAAGACTCAGGCCACAACATTTTGTAAGGAGCTGCTCCGTGTAAGATATATTCATGATGTCAAGAGCCTCACGGATACCGGAACGGTTGGAAGGAATGGAACGTCCGAGCCACCAATCGTTCAGACTTTTTCTATCCGGAAGCCCATTGGTAATAGTGATGCCGACCGGAAGGTGCTCCGGATGAATTACCTCAAAGATCTTCAGGATAGAGGCAGTATCATCGTCTATATCCAGTTCCACCAAAGGAGTGTGTTTATTCATCAAGGTGCATATCATCGTTCGCCCCACCTTTAAAACCATTTTGTTAATACAGTAATTTACCATTTATTGCGTTATGTTACAAGAGATGACCCTGGAAATTTAAACCTAAAACATGACAGAGAAAGGGGCTATGCAAAAGAAATATTGACCTTTCCATATCGGTTTGGCAGCATACCTATGGACGAGGAAGGACGGCCCTTTGTCGGAGGGGATGTCGCCCTGTGTGCGATTTTCCGGGCAAGGGTGGCACCCCAATACCAATGGGCAGTTTCAAGCCGCGTTTTGGGGCTTTGTGAGGGGGAGAGCAAAAAGACAGGCTTGAGCATGGGAATCACCTTCCCTTTGCTGAGGGGTGAACCATGGGGTCGAAAACGGTGCAGGTTAAAGAAGGGTGGTCGCAAGCGACCTCCCCTCGGACCACATCAGCCCGCAATGCGGGCTGAAAGACGCTCACGTTCGGGGTCGGAATTTGTACACGGTCACCTCACAGGGGGTCGAAAGCAGCGAGAACCCGCATAAATTCACACTTTCTAAGGTGGTCGTTAGCGGTGCTGTGGCAAAATATAGGGCAGATTAGAGGTAAGGCAATATGACAGAGGAAAACAAAAAAAGATTTCCGTTATGGATATACCCTGAGACACAGCAAAAGGTGAAAGAGCTATATGGAAAGGACAACTGCAAGAGTCAAAGTGAGTTTATTGAAAAGGCAATCATTTTTTACAGCGGCTTTGTTTCCTCCAAGGATAATACCAAGTTCCTGTCGATTGCCATCACATCCGCCCTTGCAGGTATTGTTGAAAATTCCGAGAACCGTATGGCAAGGCTTCTTTTTAAACTGGCGGTAGAGATGTCGATGATGATGAATATCCTGGCATCCAATGCGGAAATAGATGAAGCCTTGCTGCAGAAGCTGCGGGGCAAATGCATCAATGATGTAAAAAAGAGCATCGGTTCCGTCACTTTTGAGGAAGTAGTAAAATATCAAAAGGGCAAGTAAGGTGATAGGCTATGCCCAGGATCATATTCAAATGTCAGTATTTAAAAAATGCACCCAAAGCGCATCTGTCCAATCTCGTAGAATATGTGGCCACCCGTGAGGGCGTTGAAAAAGTCTCCGACAGCTCCCAACTTCTTCCTGCGACAAAAAATCAACAGCATTTGATTTCTGAAATCCTGCAAAAGCTGCCGGACACCGCTGACCTGTTCGAGTATGCGGACTATCTAAAAAATCAGACCAGAGAAAATGCCTCGGAGTTTATTTCCATTGCCCTTGAGAACAATCTTGATTTGATCGGTAAAAAGAAAAACTTCGTGGACTACATCGCCAATCGCCCGAGAGTTGAAAAGCTCGGCAACCATGGACTTTTTACAGATAATGGCGTACCTATTGTGCTTTCAAAGGTTGCTGAAGAAGTGTCTAGTCACCCCGGAAACGTATGGACAAATATTGTATCCCTCCGGCGTGAGGACGCGGCAAGACTTGGATATGACAGTGCAAAATCGTGGCAGGATTTGATTCGGGCGCAGCGCAATGTCATTGCGGAAAACATGAAGATTGCTCCGGAAAATTTAAGATGGTATGCTGCTTTTCATAATGAGAGCCATCATCCCCATTTACATCTGATTGCCTACTCCATCAACCCAAAGGAAGCCTATGTCACAAAGCAGGGCATTGAAAATATGCGGGGAAGCCTTGCACGGGAGATCTTTTGCCAGGACCTGATGCAGATTTATGAAAAGCAAACGGAGCGCCGCAATGTTCTAAACAAGCAGAGCCATGAAGCCATGCAGGATATCCTATCTCAAATTAATTCCGGAATCTGTGAAACCAAAAATATTGAGGACTTGACTGCATGCCTTGCCGAAAAGCTCAAGTATACTTCCGGCAAGAAACAGTATGGTTACCTGAAGGCTCCCCTCAAGGCAGTCGTTGATCAGATTGTTGATGAGCTTGAAAAAGACGAAAGAGTGGCAAAGCTGTATAGCAACTGGTATGAAATGCGCAATGAGGTTTTAAGCACTTATGCCGACAAACTGCCGCCACCCCTTCCGTTGTCACAGCAAAAGGAATTCAAGAGCATTAAAAACATGGTGATTGCCGAAGCGTTAAATATCGGCAGTCACCTTTTTACGTTTGAGCCGGACGAGGAACACGAAGTATTGATGGAAGATCATGATGATAGTGCAGCGACAACGGACGATGCGCTGACGAACATTGAAGGATCGCCGTCAGCCAATGAATCATCCGCAGATACCGATGATGATAATAGAGATTTTATTGCAGACCCGCTAGGGGAAGATACAGCGGATGATAATCCACAGGAGTTTCAATATCATGTCAAGTGGAGCGAACGATATAAAGAAGCCCGTGAATTTCTTTATGGCAGCGATGATATTGAGCCGGACTTTGCAGAAGCCTACCGCCTGTTTATGGAGGAAGCGGAAATAGGAAATGCTCTGGCAATGTACGACCTTGGCCGGATGCACATGGACGGTCTCGGTGTGGAGATGAATAAGGATGCAGCACAGCAGTGGTATGTAAAAGCTCTTGCTGCTTTTTTAGAAGTGGAGTCAGATAAGAGCGGTCCCTATCTCCAGTACCGCATCGGGAAAATGTATGCCGCCGGCTTGGGTACAACCCAGGATTATGTGGAAGCAGCGGATTGGTTTCACAGGGCGGTTGCCAAAAATCACAAGTATGCACAATATTCCCTTGCCGGACTCTACTATCATGGTTATGGCGTGGAGCAGAACTATGAAACCGCCTTTGATTTATATAAAAAATCTGCAAGACAGAAAAATCCCTATGCTTCCTATGAGCTTGCCAAAATGTACCGGGATGGTATCGGTGCCGAGAAGAATATGGAGAAAGCCGATGAGCACTTCCAAAAAGCGTTCACCGGCTTTTTAGAGTTGGAAGCCCAAAGCAAGGACGACAAGCTCCAGTACCGTCTCGGTCAGATGCTCTATACCGGAACAGGGACAGAGAAAAATATCACTGCCGCCATTGCATACTTTGAGAAAGCAGCGAAGCTTGGAAATGTCAACGCCCAGTATATGCTCGGCAAGATTTATCTTGAAACGGACAGTGAGCCTGAAAATGTAGAAAAGGCATTGCAGTGGCTTAGTAAAGCTGCGGATAATGGAAATGCTCTCGCGCAGTATGCCATGGCAAAGCTCTACCTCAAGGGAAGCCACGTGGAGATGGACATCCAGAAAGCACTAGAACTGTTCATCAAATCTGCAGAACAGAAAAATCAGTATGCACAATATGCCCTTGGAAAGCTGTATCTATTGGGCGAGGATGTTCCCAAAGATATAAAGGCAGCCATCAAATGGCTCACGGCCTCCGCAGATCAAAATAATCAGTTTGCACAGTATAGCCTGGGCAAGCTCTATCTCTTAGGCAAGGAAACTGAAAAAGACGTTCCAACAGCAATCCGGCTGCTTACTACCTCGGCAGAGCAAGGCAATCAATTTGCAGAATATCAACTTGGCAAACTATATTTTTTGGGCGAGGGTGTTCCTAAGGATGTGCAGGTCGCTTGCCAATGGCTCACGGCTTCTGCAGAACAGGGGAATCAGTATGCCCAATATGCCCTCGGTAAGCTGTATCTCTTAGGACATGATGTCATGCGGGATAAAGAATTAGCGAAACACTGGCTCTCATTGTCGGCAGCTCAGGGGGATTTCTATGCGCAGTTTTTCCTGGAACGCATGGACTCCTTCAAAGAGCCATCCGTTCTCCTTTCTGCCACAAAGCTGATGCATTACCTTGGCAACATCTTCCGTGAGGAATTCACAACGATAGGCGGTAGTTCTCTGCTGCAGGTGGATCGGAAACTCCGCAAAAAACTTATGGAGAAAAAATCAGCGCAGGGTCACGCCTATAATGACCATGCGTCACACCAGAGCTATTAGGAGGAATTCATTTGAAGAACTACCTTCAGAAAAAAGAAAAGCTCCCCACCCCATATATATCCTCAAGACTCAAGCCACCTGTGCAAAAAGGGGTAGCCTATTTTCGCAGGTTGGGCAAGCGGAAACGCTGACAAAGGAGGGATAGCATGGCAAGTTATATACATTTTACCGATGAGCAGAAACAGCGTGCAAACTACATCGACCTTGTAGATTTTCTGCGAAGACAGGGAGAGCAGCTCACACGCTCCGGCAGGGAGTGGCGGTGGAAGCGTCATGACAGTGTAACCATTCGGGGCAATCAATGGTTCCGGCACAGCAGCAGGCAAGGCGGTCTCGCTATCGACTTTGTGCAGGAGTTCTATGGGCTAACCTTTCCCGATGCGGTGACTCTGCTGCTCGGCGGCGAACAAGGTGCAGCATTTAAGCAGAGCAATAAGAAAACACCGGAACCGGAGCGGAAGGAATTCCTATTACCGGAGGCAGCTCCAAATATGCGCCGGGTTTATGCCTATCTCTTAAAGCAGCGATATATTGACCGTGATGTCCTTACTCATTTTGTGAGAAAGAAAAAAATCTTTGAGGATAAGGAATACCACAATGTGGTCTTTGTGGGATTTGATGAAAACGTCATCGCCCGTCACGCTCATAAAAGAGGAACCTATTCCAACGCTGCGGGCTATCGCGGCAATGTGGAAGGTTCTGATCCAAAGTACAGCTTCAACCACATCGGCACCAGCGATACCCTCTATGTTTTTGAGGCTCCTATCGATATGCTGTCCTATATCAGCCTGTATCAAAGAGGCTGGCAGCAGCAAAGCTATGTGACTCTGGACGGTGTGGCTGAACATGCCATGCTGGAGGTACTGTCCCAAAACAATTATTTATCCAATGTGGTGATGTGTCTCGATCATGATGCCGCAGGGATAGAAGCAGCAGGCCGTCTGGCAGAGATATTGCGTGAGAAGGGATATAACAAAATTTCATGCTTGCAATCTGCATTCAAAGATTGGAACGAGGATTTAAAAGCACAGCATGGGATCACACCGATCCCCGCGCAGGAACATCCCAAAATAGAAGCCTGCCGTGATCTGTGTAAGGAACTTCGTAATTTATGCAGTGGTGTGAAAGCTATTAAAAGTCCTTATGAAAGGTTGATGGAACACTATGGAAAATTTAGTTCCCTCACGCAAAATGGAAAAGTGATGGTTGGCCGGGATGCTATCGCGATGGAGCAACTGCAAAGCATGGCATCCTATGCTTTGCTTGCTGTTCAGGAGCAATACCGTCAGGGTGAAAAGCCGGTACTCATAGAACAATTAACCAAGGAACTTTATGAGAGTTATCATCCCCATCAGGATAAAGGTAAGCTGAGAGTGAAGGCAGATGAGCTTCAACAGGATATCACTGCTATGAATGATCAACTCCACATAGTCGGCATCCGTACGCTTGATGATAAGCAAAAGATAATTTCATCCTATATGAGTCTTGCGCTTAATTGTGTGAAGACTCATATTTTTATTGACCGGGAAGGCCAAGAACAGAAAATTATAATGCAACATAAACCAAATTTAAATCAAACCGATGGTGAACAAGTGATTTGTGAAGAGACTTCACAGCCCCAATATAATCTATCGTAAGGGAGAATGAAATCATGGAAAACAACCGCTTTAAACCCGAATGTCCACTCTTGGGTAAGGATGGAAATATTTTTAATCTGGCAGGCATTGCCTCAAGAACCTTGAAGGAAAATGATCTTGGTGAAAAATCCCGTGAGATGTGGGACCGGGTCATGGCGTCCGGAAGCTACGATGAAGCTCTGAATATCATCGGTGAATATGTCACCATTGTCGGAGATGAACTGAAGATGGATGACGAAAGCTTTCACATCAAAATGGAATAAGGAAATACAGAAAAAGTCATGTACCAATAAAAAACGGGTACATGGTTTTTCTTTTAAAAGGAGGTATGCCCGTGCAAATATCACAGGTTGTAATGCTAATTATCATCGCAGCAATCATGTTTGGCGTCATCGGTTTTATTATCCTGCTGGCTAACTACTACACCTTAAACGGCATCAAATCCAAGACAGTGGGTGACGGTCAGCATGGTACCGCAAGATTTGTAACGAAGCATGAAATTCTAAAGACCTATGCCCATGTACCCTATGAGCCGGAGCGGTGGCGCAAGGGTGAAAACCTGCCCATTGTGCAGGGGCTTATAGTAGGGTGCAAAATGGTTCGTGGTTTTATTACTGCTCTTGTAGATCAGGGGGATGTACATGCTTTGATGATCGGCGCAGCCGGTGTCGGAAAGACTGCCAATTTCTTATACCCAAACCTTGAATATGCCTGTGCATCAGGCATGAGCTTTATGACCACGGATACCAAAGGGGATCTCTATAGGAATTATGGCAGCATCGCCAAGGATTACTACGGCTATGATGTATCGGTAATTGACCTCCGCAACCCTACCCGCAGTGACGGCAACAACATGCTCCACCTTGTGAACAAGTACATGGATCAGTACAGGGCAAATCCAGACAGCCTTGCGGCAAAAGCCAAAGCGGAAAAGTATGCAAAAATAACGGCTAAGACCATCATCAACTCCGGAGGGCTGGATGCAGGTTCATATGGACAGAACGCCTTTTTTTACGATGCTGCGGAAGGATTGTTGACAGCGGTAATTTTATTAATAGCGGAATACTGTCCCAAAGAAAAACGTCACATTATATCTGTATTTAAGATGATACAGGACTTACTGGCGCCCTCCGGTGTCAAAGGAAAGAATCAATTCCAACTATTAATTGAAAAGCTTCACCCGGAGCATAAGGCAAGATGGTTTGCAGGCGCGGCGTTGAACACTGCAGAGCAGGCCATGCAAAGTGTTCTTTCAACGGCACTTTCACGATTGAATGCATTCCTTGATTCGGAGCTGGAGCAGATACTGTGCTTCGACACTGCCATCGATGCGGAGAAGTTCTGCAATACCAAGTCTGCTATCTTCCTGGTCATGCCGGAGGAAGACAGCACAAAATATTTTTTGATCTCTCTTATCGTTCAGCAACTCTACCGGGAGATACTGTCCGTGGCTGATGAAACAGGCGGCAAGCTCAAGAACCGTGTCATGATGTACCTGGATGAGATCGGGACCATCCCCAAGATTGATAGTGCGGAGATGATGTTCTCTGCTTCCCGTTCCCGCCGTGTTTCCATTGTGGCCATCATACAGAGCTTCGCACAGCTTGAAAAGAACTATGGCAAGGAAGGCTCAGCCATTATTATTGATAACTGCCAGGACACCATCTTCGGCGGCTTTGCTCCAAACTCGGAATCAGCGGAGATACTTTCCAAGAGCCTTGGCAATAAAACCGTCATGTCCGGCTCTGTCAGCCGAGGCAAGAATGACCCTTCCCAATCCCTGCAGATGATCCAGCGTCCCCTGATGACTTCCGATGAATTAAAAACTTTGCCTAAAGGAAACTTTATTGTCACCAAGACTGGAAGCTATCCTATGAGAACCATTCTTAAGCTGTTCCTAGAATGGGGCATCAAGTTTGAAAAGGTGTATACGATAGAGGAAAAATCAGCTCGCAAGGTAGCCTATGCTGACCGCAGAGAATTGGAAGAGGAAATCATCAAACGTCATGCCTGTGAAGAAGTGGAGGATGAAACAGAACCCTCTACAGTATCAGCCCAAGGCGGCATGTCTCATGTTCCCACTGTGCCTAAACCGCATCAGGAACCACCGTTGCGCACAGATTAAGGAGGGGTGAAATGGGATACTTTTCATCACTTTATGCATCAGAGCTTCCACATCGAGCTGTTGCTGTTTATATGTACTTGCATGATCGGGCTGACAAGGGCGGCAAGTGCTATCCGGCGATTGGTACCATCGCCACAGAGCTGAAGCTGTCACGAAGCACCGTAAAAAGAGCCATCGTAGATCTTGAAAAGATGGGACATCTTCGCAAGGAAAATAGATGGCGGGAAAATGGCGGCAAAAGCAGTAACATGTATTATGTGAAGCTCTAAAAAACTTTACTTTTAAATCAAGGGGGTGGTCTGCCCATTTGATGAACTATAGTACAGTTCACAGTGAGCTATGCAGTGAACTACCCACTCTAAGAAATAACCTAACATCAGAAAAGAAACAAATAGTCATATTACTAAGTTATATTATTGGCTAAGGGATCAAAACGGTAAGTTCTCACTTCCTTAAGGGATACACTAAAGCAAGAGTGTCTTTCGGCAGAGTTTACAGTCCTCTTCTACCCACCCTCGGGAATTCAAGGTGGAGGATTATTTCACGGTTACGCAGAATCTATAGCTGAGAGAGATGCTGCTTTGAAAGTTGAAGCAAAAGGTGAAATTCCTGGGCCGATTGTACGTGATACTATTCTTAATGCTGCTGATTTTATTGATGCTAATGGAGTAAAGTGGATGTTAAGGGATAGTATTCAAAGTTCGCACCCATAGGTTATAATCTTCAGATGTAATTTCGATAATCGAAGAAAGTCATATTAAGGGGGAGATGTAAAAGTTGACACTACAAAAATGTATCTACAACATGTGTTTTCTATATTAATGTGAACGATTTCTTTCTTACAAAAGCTCTGTTGACAAATTAACTAGTTTAACATATAATGCAAAAAAAGAAATTTAATATCTTAACTAATAGAGCAGGCGATACACTTCTATAAAGTGTGTGGGGCTGGGCTGGCGTAAGAGCCGGCAGCAGGATAAAATACCTGTGGGACTATAATTCTAATAAAATTATAGTCCCACAGGTATTTTGGTTAAATCGGAGGTGGTATTTGTGAATTCATTTCGTTTTAGCATCATACATAAAAGGAAATTGTTTTGCACGCTATTCCTCTTACTATTTTCGTTAATGTCTGTGTATATGCCTCATAGTTTAGTTGAGAGTTCTGAGCACCATAATTATGAAAGTTCGTTTAAGTATATTATAAATAATAACAAACCAGTCACAAATCTGAGAAAATTACTTAAGAAATTAAAGTCATTTGTTAACAAACTATTTAGGTTGCCACAAATACTATTGAATAGGGTTGTTTTAGCAACTATTCTCTTAGTTTTATTCAATATGCGATTTATGCGCTTTTCTAAAGTATCTATTCTTCACTTATTCCCTTTCCTCTGTTTCTACTTCTATGGGAGCAAATACAAGCACAGTATGAATCACTCTGATTTGTTACCATTAATGGGTGTCTAAAGTTAGACATTCCATTATGTAACTAAAGAAAAATCATAGAGTGTTTTTTTGCTGTGCTTAAATAAGTTAGTAGGAGTGGCGAAAATCATGGCTATTGACAAACAAAAGGCAGCGTTGAGTTCTGTTTTTGCAGCAATTTTCCTCACATCAATGAAAATTGTAGTGGGTATTTTTACAGGCAGCCTAGGTATTTTATCCGAGGCGCTGCATTCAGCGCTGGATTTGTGTGCTGCAGTTATAACCTTTTTTGCTGTAAGGTTTTCCGATAAACCAGCAGATGCCAAGCATCACTACGGACATGGTAAGATCGAAAGCTTTTCTGCGCTGATCGAAACAGTTTTACTTTTCATAACCTGTGGCTGGATTATTTATGAAGCGGTAGAAAAGTTGTTTTTCGGCAATGGTGTGGAATTGGTTGGAATTCAATGGGGTGTATTAACGATGAGTATTTCAATCATTGTTGATGCTTCAAGGGTGAAAGTTTTGAAGCAAGCTGCCAAGGAACATGGTAGCCAGGCATTGGAAGCGGATGCACTTCATTTCAGTAGTGATGTATGGAGCTCATCAGTCGTTATTGGGGGCTTAGTTTTTGTATGGATCGGTGATTATTTCAACATATCTGTTTTGAAGTACGCAGACCCAATAGCGGCTTTGGGCGTTGCGCTACTTGTTATGAAGGTAAGCATCAAGCTTGGTAAGGAGACCATTGAGGTTTTGTTGGATACAGCACCAAATGGCATGAAGGAAATGATCGAAAAGGAAATCAGCAAAATCGCAGGTGTTCTTCAGATTAATGAAATCAGAATTAGACCCTCAGGGGCAGTTCGGTATATCAATATAAATGTCGGTATTGACCCAAATCAAAGCCAAAGAACGGTTCACACTATGGTTCACGAAATCAGGGAAACGATTTCAGTGAAAATACCGAGGTGTGATATTTTGGTCAGCACATTTCCTGTTGATGCACTTGGAAGTGATGATTCAAGCAGGGTGAAGGGCAGCATGACTAAAAACGTAAAAGACACTAAATAACGATTGATAGGAGGATTCACTATGAGCTCTTTTTCAAGATCAAAAAATAAAGGACATTACCCGGATCAGAATCATGGTGGCGGTCATTATAAAAGACCGCATGGCTCGGGAGGAATACTTGGTAAAATCTTTGAAGCCCTGACAGGTTCGAAAAGGCATTCACGGTCCGGTTCAGACGATAGTAATGGACATTCTTCAAGTCGTCATCGCCGTAAGAGTTCATGGTCCTAAGCCTATTTAGACGGGACAAACAATATTGGCCCTCAGAGCAGTTCGCAGACTATACAATCGAGAAAACAATAGGAGAAGGGCGGTTTGGTATCTGCTATCTGGTTTCTGATGGTCAAAAATCGTATATACTCAAGCAACTAAAAAGAGCAATGCTGAAGAAAGCTGGGGTAAAGGTCCGGTTTGAGGAAGAAATTCTAAGGAGCTTACAGCATGAGAGCGTTCCCCGGTTTATTAAAAAGATTGAGCGTGAGGACTTCAACGGCTATGTACTTGAATTCAAGGAAGGTAGGACGTTCGAGGACATTATTTATCTTGACAAGCACGTGTTTGAAAGAGAAGAGATATACAGAGTAGGACGCCAACTTGTCGAAATTTTAAAGTACTTGCATTCAAAGAGCATAGTCCATAGAGACATAAGGGTGCCAAATACATTGTATGATGGTCAAAAGGTTAACCTTGTTGATTTTGGGCTTGCTCGTTGGATTAATAACGAGAAATACAGGGCAGATATGGACTTCGCATTTTTGGGAGACTTCCTTCTGCACCTGTATTACGCTTCTTTTGAACTCAAAGGTTTCAAGAAGCGCCCCTGGTATGACGAATTGCAATTGCATCCAAAGGAACTGTTACTTTTAAAAAAGCTTATGGGTGTCGATCAAAGGTATACAAGTATTTTTGAAGTTGAACATGATTTTTACGAGACGTTTGAAGCTTATCAATAAAAGAAGGGGTAAAAAGATGGATTTTGAACAAGTTCAACATAATTTTAGACAGAATGGGCTTGGAAAAAAGTCGCAAAGGTAGTACTCACAGGCTGCTTATTTCTTGTCATTGTGTTTGTAATTTTACTTGTAATTGCAGTAATATTGGCATATAAATACAATGCACAGATATATGATGGATTTGTGAGGATTATCAATTATATATTCGAAAATTCACCGGAAAATTTGATCAGTGGATATTTCAAACAGTTTGCCGATAACTTTTTAAAGAATCTTTTTAATTAATATTGACGAAAAACAATGGCTGAGGAGATTTTATGGAGATAATTACTCAATTAGTAGATTTTGTATTACACATAGACAAGCATTTGGTTGAGATAATACAAAGCTATGGCGCATGGACGTATTTATTACTGTTTCTTATTATTTTTTGTGAAACGGGACTGGTTGTTACACCGTTCCTGCCGGGAGATTCATTGCTCTTTGTGATTGGAGCTTTAGGTGCGACCGGGGCTTTGAATTTTGAGATGGCAGTAGTGCTTTTGATAATTGCAGCGGTTGGAGGAAACACCCTAAACTATTTCATAGGGAAAATGATAGGTCATAAAATTCTTGAAAACAGTAAATTCACATTTATTGATCGGATTATTAAGAAGGAATATATTGAAAAAGCTCATGCATTTTATGAAAAGCATGGGGGGATAGCAATATTACTATCTAGGTTTTTACCCATATTGCGTACTTTTACGCCCTTTGTAGCAGGAATAGGTAAAATGAGCTTTGCTAAATTTATGATGTACAATTCAATAGGTGGCATTGCTTGGGTATTACTTTTTACGATGGGCGGATACTTTTTTGGTAATATTCCAGCAGTCAAAAACAATTTCACGTATGTAATACTCGGGATAATTCTAGTCTCATTTCTGCCTGTTGTTATTACAGGGTTTAATGCAAGGCGGGAAAAGAGAAGTGCTGTAATTTCAGAAGAGTGATATATTTTTGAGCAAATGGATACATTCATACTCTGCGGCCCACATATTAGAGCCTTCTAGAGGATTCTGATGGTTGTATTTGTATATAAATAGATCAAAGGGTGTGATCCAATGACGTGGCATATTGCAATGCAAGAATTAAGTAAAGTAAAAGTTACAGCTAATGGAGAAAATGATTTTGTTACCGTAAAGGGGAACTTTGATAAATTCCAGTGTATAGGAGTGGGTACGGATGCCGCAGTATTTCGTTTTGTTTATGCACCACACTATGCTTTTAAGGTGTTTCGTATGGACAAGCTTGCAAAGATAGAAATTGAAAAAGAGGTGTATTTAAAACTTGGTCATTCAGGGTATTTTCCTGTTTGTTATGGCAGTGGATTGAATTTCCTGGTAATAAGTTTTGAAGAGGGAATAACTCTGTACGATTGTTTGTTAAAAGGCATTCATATACCGAAACAAGCCATACAGGATGTAGAAAATGCGAGGAATTATGCCTTTAACAGAGGACTAAACCCAAGAAATATTCATTTGAAAAACATCCTCCTCCACGAAAGCTGAGCCAAACTTCTTGATGTCTCTGAATATATGAAACGAGGAAACGATAACAGGTGGAAATACTTGAAAGAAGGATACAAGGAACACTATCACTTAATTGATGGAAAAGCCCTTCCACACTGGATTATCGAAACCGTAAGGAAATGGTATAACAAGGCAAAGTCCGACAGTTTCAATTATCAAGACTTTGTTCAAGAACTCGCCATCTTTTTCAAATGGGAGGATAGATTAAAGTCATTTAAATAAAATGCTAGAAAACTACAAAATCAGCCTTAAAGAAGACGGCTGTTTATGATGACATGTCAACGTCCAGGATGATTTATTGAGAGGAAGGGTAAATCGTGGTAAATGAGATGTTAAGCCCCAAAAGGAAAATGGTGGTTCGGCATAGTAAATCTGTCCGGATTGAGCATTGGTTAATTGCATTGTCAACTATTTTGCTCATCATTAGTGCCATAGGTGAAATCAAAGTTATCCATTACATGGCGGCCGCTGTCCTAATACTAGCGTCCTGTTTTCACGTTATTAGTCACCTTATCTGCAAAGAGTTTGGCTTATTACTGCGAAAGGGTGACAGCAAACAATCATTCAAGATCATCAAGGCAATGTTGCTCGGAAAAGCTGAGCCTCAACATGACAAGTACCTGGCAGAGCAACGGGTTGCGTTCACCTACATTTTCATCTGTATATCTGTATTGATTCTTACAGGAATTGTAAAACTGCTAAAGGAATTCCCTTCTACCAAGGACCTTGCAAAATCGTTGAAGGTTATAGGCGAACTTCACAATGTAGCAACAGCAGCATTGATAATTGGAATTGTTGCACACCTTCTTGCTTTTTACACTCGCGAAAATCGCCCACTACTTAAGGGGATGTTGACAGGAAAGGTTGACTTGGAATAGGGTATGTCAATGCTTGACACTTCCGCCATAACCGGGGAATCAGTGCCAAGAGAAGTTGAACCAGGAAACGAAATTCTGTCAGGAACTATCAATAAGAATGGACTATTAACAGTTGAGGTAACGAAAGAGTTTGGAGATTCCACAGTCTCCAAAATCCTTGAATTAGTCCAAAATGCCAATAGTAAGAAAGCTCCAACTGAACAGTTCATCACTAAATTTTCAAGATACTATACACCAGTCGTGGTATTTGTTGCCTTAGCAATGGCGATTATTCCACCTTTGGTTGTTTCAGGTGCTACATTCTCAGATTGGATATATAGGGCTTTGGTTTTTCTTGTTGTGTCCTGCCCCTGTGCTTTAGTAATATCGATTCCATTGGGTTTCTTCGGTGGTATTGGCGGAGCTGCTAAAAGCGGCATACTGGTCAAGGGCAGCAACTACCTTGAAGCCATAAATAATGTGGACACTATAGTTTTTGACAAGACGGGCACCCTTACGAAAGGAGTGTTTAAGGTTACAAAAATTTACACTCTTGATCGTGAATCAGAGGAGAATCTATTGGAGTATGCTGCTTTTGCTGAAAGCTATTCAAACCATCCCATTGCAATTTCAATCCTGAAAGCTTACGGTAAAGAAATAAATAAAAGCGAAATAGAGAACTATGATGAAATCTCGGGGCATGGAATCAAAGTGAGTGTTAAGGGTAAACGTATCCTTGCTGGTAACAAAAAACTGATGGCTAAAGAAAATATAACTTATGATGTGGTTGATGAAACTGGTACAGTGGTTCATGTAGCCATTGATGGTAAATATGCTGGCTACATTGTTATATCGGATGAAATAAAGGATGATGCCCAAAAGGCCGTAAGAGAGCTTAAGGGAATTGGCGTAAAGAAACTAGTGATGCTTACAGGAGACAGCAAGCTGGTGGGAGAAGCGATTGGCCGTCAGTTGGGCCTTGACGAAGTATATGCTGAATTGCTCCCTGACCAGAAGGTTGAGAAGCTAGAACAATTAGAAAAACAAAAGAAAACAAAAGGGAAGCTGCTCTTTGTCGGTGATGGTATCAATGATGCCCCGGTACTGGCTCGTGCTGATGTGGGGGTTAGGTTCTGATGCAGCCATAGAGGCGGCGGACATTGTAATCATGACAGATGAACCCTCAAAGCTTGTAACTGCTATTAAAATTGCTAAAAGAACACGAAGCATCGTCTGGCAGAATATATTTTTCGCATTGGGTGTTAAAGCTGTCGTACTTGTTTTAGGTGCTGGAGGGATAGCCACTATTTGGGAAGCAGTGTTTGCGGATGTCGGGGTAACGGTGATTGCTGTTATAAACGCAATGCGTGTTATGAAAACGAATTAGTCAATCAACCTCCTGCATCCAAATGCAGGAGGTTATTAATATATCATGGTGGCAACTTGAAAGGGTAGTTTAACAAAAATGTTAAAAATCCGTTAACTTCATGTAATTATCTTAAGATATAATATAGTTGTTGATTTATAATGGGGGGATTACAATGAGGAAGAAGGCATTATTGATATTTATTGTTATTGCACTATTTGTTGCAGGTCTTTTCCTGACAAAAGCATATGCGGAAACCTTTCATTGGCAACAAAACCAAAATGCTAGATCATTCCAAGCCGAGCCTAATCCCTCTTCTATAGATACACCAAATAATGTTAATTCTGATGTTAGGCCATCGGCTAACCCTGATGTTAGTGGATCGTGGTATAGTCCGCTGAATCCAAACTATCGACCGGACTATTATTGGTATAATAGTCCGCACGACGATAGATGGAGTAATGCAGTTAGGAATTGGTGGTGTCAGTAAATAGAAGGGGGAGCTACATTGAACAATAAGGTTTTAATTGCAGATGATGACGATCGGATTAGGGAAATTGTGTGCCTCTACCTTGAAGCAGAAGGGTTTGACGTCTACCAGGCAGAGGATGGAAACAAAGCGTTAGAGATGGTTCGGGAAGATAATCCAGATCTTGTCATCCTCGATCTAATGATGCCTGGATTAGATGGCTGGACAGTTTGCAAGATACTGAGAAAGGAAACTAAAATTCCTATTATCATGCTAACCGCCAAGGGAGAAGAAAATGATCGGGTGTTAGGGTTTGATTTAGGGGCTGATGATTACGTCGTAAAACCGTTTAGCCCGCGTGAACTTAGCGCCCGAGTCAAGGCAGTTCTGAGAAGGTTGGAAGGGGAAGAAAGCAAGGAACATATCCTTTCTTACCTTGGTCTTAAAATCAATCAGATTACTCGTGAAGTCGAGGTTGATGGAATAAATATAAACTTAACGGCTAAAGAGTTTGACCTGTTGCATTGCTTAGCAAAACGACCGGGGCAAATCTATAGTCGAGATCAGTTACTCGACATGGTCTGGGAATACGATTACTGTGGAGATTCCCGTACGGTTGATACCCATGTCAATCGTTTAAGGTCTAAGCTCGAAAGCCAGGTGGGTCACAGTGACTTTATTCAAACTGTTAGAGGGGTGGGTTACAAATTCGAATTAAGTGGTCATTAAGAAATAGCTTAGTAAGTAAGCTTTGGCTGGCAATTGTACTGATAGTACTAGGGGTTTTTCTGTTTTCCGTTGTCATACAAGCTCAGCAGATTACATCCTTAGTTTATAATCAGCAAGCGCGTTTTTTTATCAATGAAGCGGAAGAAGTCGTAATAATTTTCAATAAGTATGAAAGCACAGAGAGCACGATTATCAACGAGAGATTAGATATTTTAACTAAATTTTTAGGTGCTAATACTGCTATCGTTGATATTGATGGGAACACTTTATACGGTGAAACGACCAATAATCAATCACCAAGCAAATTACTTTTAGAGCCAGGTTTTAAAGAGAAGGTTCTCGCTGGTGAAAATGTTGTATTCGCAGGCAAGATCGTTGGAATCAATGAAGAAATGTTTCTTGTGGCTGTTCCGTTAAAAAAAGGCAACCAAGTTATTGGCTCGGTAGTTATTTACAGCGCAATAACAGGCCTTAATCATCATGTAAACAGTTTTAAGGGAATTGCTCTTATTGGAGCCATAATAGGAATTGTGCTAGCGACAGTGTTAAGTATCTTTGTATCCCGAAAGATGATCCGTCCCCTCGCTAAAATGGAAGAAACAGCACGCCATATTACAGAAGGTGAGTTCGGTAGGCAAATTCAGGTTACCTCGGAAGATGAAGTGGGGCGTCTTGCCCACTCGTTTAACCGCATGTCTACTCAGCTTAAAGAAAAAATTGAGGCTATCGAGAAACTTGACCGTTTAAGGCAGGAACTACTTTCTGATGTTTCACATGAGTTGCGCACTCCCTTAACGGTGATCCAGGGCTTTTCCGAGGCAGTATTAGACGGGCTAGTCAAGTCGAAGGAACAGGAGAAACTCTATCTAAGCAACATTATTGACGAATCTGAGCGTCTCAGGCGCTTAGTGGATGATTTGCTCGACTTAAAAGGAATGGAAGCCGCCCAAACTTTTGATGAAATGGAATATGTGGTTTTAAATAAACTCGCTCTAATCACCGTTGAGCGCTTAAGACATATGGCTAATTCTAAAGAAATCAAATTAACGATCACTGTGCCAGAGCAAACTTTTACCGTGTGGGGAAACATTGATCGCCTCAAACAAGTTCTTACGAATTTATTAGACAATGCCATTAAACATTCAGAAGCAGGCGGTGCAGTGCGCGTAGAGTTGGGTATGAAGAATAATTATACGTTTATATCTGTGAAAAATTCCGGCCCTGGCATCCCCTGGGAAGAACTTGAAAATATTTGGGAAAGGTTTTACAAGGTCGATAAATCCAGATCGAGGCGTGGAACTGGAACAGGCTTAGGACTTTCTATCGTTAAAAAAATCGTTGAAATGCATGGCGGAAAAGTATCGGCAGAAAGCGAACCCGGCCAGGGAGCCGTTTTTACCGTGTACTTGCCACCTACTGAACAAGCTTAGTGAGCAACATGACAGAGCAAAAATTCATTGAGATTCTTGCTGTAATCGATTTTGTTGGAGCGATGACCGACTTTAATAACATCATGTAAGAGTATCTGTAAAAAGATGCTCTTTTTTTGTAGAGTTTATGTCAAAAAATGTTAAAAACCTGTGACATTTCTGTAAAGTAAGTTCGGT
>NZ_MLBF01000018.1 GCF_001936615.1 Desulfosporosinus metallidurans | reverse complement strand
CCTATAACTGAATAAGCAGGAAATATAAAATTGGCTGAGTGCAATAATCCCTTAATAAATAACTTAAATTTAACAGAACTTAGTAATTTCTTAACATGAGAATAATACCTTCTTTACAGTCATGCCTTAAAATTATCTCAAGTACAAAGGAGAGGTGTTGACTTGGATATGTATGAGAAGATTATTGGTCAGACACTTGGTAAGATGACAAAGTTGCTTCTTGCTACGGCGGGTCCCTTGCAATATTTTCTCGACACCCCAGGCGTAACCCATGTTCATTGTCTGGAACAGGCATATCTTGCTTTGAAGCATGATGGAAAAGAGGATGTAGCCAAATTATTCAAGGCTCATCACTCAATGCTGACAAAAGGTTTATACTGGGCTGACCGCGGTTGGAAAAACGTCAATCATTTTTACAGCCATCCTGACAAGCAAGGAATCATTGGCTGGCCTGGTGCAACGGCGGAGTGCCAGTACTATTTCAATAGGGCTTTCACTTTTTTCCCAAAGAACGTTGCTAAAGGTATGTTCTTTTTGGGAGCAGCGCTACACCTAGTACAAGACATGTGTGTGCCACACCATTCCTTGGGAATTGTTTTCGACGGTCACAAAGAGTTCGAAACATGGGCAACTCAAAACTGGAATAAGTTCCCTGAAACAAGTGGCTTGTATTTGCCATTTTCTCACCCAGCCCAATGGATTGATCATAATGTTAGCGTTTCTGGTCCTCTATATCCCTTTGTATCTCAGAACGAAGGGTGTTCTGAAGAGAGCTATGAAAAGGCGTCAGAAATATTGATCCCGCTGACAATTGCTACTTCAGCGGGTTTTTTAGATTTTGCCTGTAATCGGTTAGATGGTTTAACATTGCGACTTGTGTAGATTTCAGATGAGTTCCTTCTGGCTTTCTACTAAGGTCAGAATAGTGAGAAAAAAGATGTTGAGAGGGAGGGCCAGAGTTGAAACAGTTAAGGATTCTCGTATTCTCTGCAGGGTTTGGAAACGGACATTTTCGGGCGGCAGAAGCTGTTATTGAAGGTATACTTATTAAGGAGCCTTTTGCAAAAATTATTCATTTAGATTTTGGCGATTTTTTGAGTAAGCGGTTAAACACCATGGCTAAAAACTTATACATTGAGATGATTAAACATACCCCAAAGCTTTGGGGAAGATTTTATTATAAAACAGCTAAACTCCAACCCGAATCGATGATTCAACGTTTTTTGAATCAATTGGGTCGCAGTGATTTTCTTAAATACATCCAGGCGTTTGCACCAGATCTCATTGTCTGCACTTATCCCACAGTTTCTTCGATTCTAGCCCAACTCAGGCTTGAACGAATTCTTCATGTTCCGGTGATTACCATAATGACAGATTATGCTGTTCACAGTCATTGGGTCCATCCAGGTGTTGATCGCTACATGGTGGCCTGTACAGAGGTAAAGGAAAGTTTAGTGTCCTGGGGAATTGAAGCACAACGTATTCATGTGACGGGGATCCCGATCAGCCCGAAATTCGAAGGGGAAATGAATCGAGGGCACATTATTTCCAAGCTAGGCTTAAATCCGGATCTTCCCACCTTTCTTGTGATGGGAGGGGCGTACGGGGGGGTGAAAAGCGTGAAAAGAATCTGCAAGAGACTCGCAGATTCTTTGGTCCCGGTTCAATCTATTATCGTTTGTGGAAAAAATGAAAAGCTATATCACTTTTTAGAAGAAGTAAGTGTGCAGGCTCGTAACCTCATCGTGCGGTTAGGGTATGTTCATAATGTTGAGGAATTAATGGAGGTTTCCGATTTGATTATCACTAAGGCGGGCGGATTAACGGTTTCCGAGGCGTTAACGAAGCACTTGCCGCTGGTTATCTTCAAGCCGATCCCAGGGCAGGAAGATGAAAATGCACAGTTTGTGCAACGCCTAGGCGCTGGACACGTAGCAGGTACTGAAGCGGAATTGGAACAGCTTCTCAACCGCTTCTTAAGTTATCCCGAGGATATTGAAAGAATGCAGGAAAAAGCAGCGATAGCTTTACCTGGCCGCTCCACAGAACGGGCCGTAGATGATTTGATTCAATTAGCGTTGGATTTGAGAATGAAGCAAAAAATCGGATAATCAAATGTGAAAAGGAAGAAGACTAATTGATGATTAGAAAGAAAAGAACCGAAGTATTAATCAAAGGTTCAGAAGAGGTTCCCATAAAATAACACAAGAAATACTTAAAATTTATCATGTTAAGACCATTGAAGAACCTAATAATAGTCTTGTTATGGTTAAAGTACGGGAAAGCGCTCAACAAAGCTTATTCTATCTAGGCGAGGTATTTATTAAATGACGCTCAACCGGAGGACCAGGAGAGGGCATTCAGAACGGCCTATCCAGGAGATTTGCGGGACCCACACAAAGCAGCAACAATTTCATTGAAGCAAACTCTGTGAGTAATGACAGGGATTTAAACTGACGGGTCCAGGAATCGAAAAGAAGAGCTATGTCAAAGTGTTGCAGTAAAAGGCGGAACTCTTGCCATTGAAGAATCAATTTAACGACTGAAGTATGAGCGGCTGAAAAAGGGTATAGTTTTGGATTGTCAAGAAATTGAAAGTGAAATGCGCTACCTGATCGACCAGGTTATGTCGGAAAGCAGCCTTTACAGTGAAACCCTGGCAGCGATAACAATTAAGCAGGCCGAAGGAAGCCCTGAAGAAGCGGTTTTTGTGCTGAGATCGTGGGTTCTTTCACCGCCTTTTCCCTAGAAAAAGCACCCCCAAAATTACAGGCAGGACTGGACTCTCTGATCTGGGTGGTGTTTTTTGTCCCGTCTTATGTCATTGCCCAGGGTTGGGTCATCCTGATGCAGGATCAAGGGATTATGTCTCAATTGCTCGGTTTGCCCAACGGCTGGTCAGCTTGGTTCTTTACCCGTTTTGGCTTGATCTTAATTATGGGTCTGCGTTATTTCCCCTATGTGCATTTTAGTATGCAACAGGCCCTACGCAATATTAACAGTGACCAAGTGGAAGCGGGCTATCTAGCAGGGGCAAGCCGGAGGCAAATTATGAGGAGCATTCTCTTGCCTCTTTTAGCCCCAGCCTGGTTAGCTGGCGGATCCATTGCTTTTGCCGAAGGATTTGGGGACTTTGGCATAGCTGCAGCGATAACCCCTCAGACCCATATTCCCATCGCTACTTACCAGATTTATGCCTCGTTAAGCGAAGCCCCGGTGAATTACCCGGCTTGCTGCCGGGATGTCCCTAGTGGTAGTAATGGTCACTGCCTCTGCCATTGTTCTCCAATTTTGGTGGCTCAAAAAGAAAAATTATAATACAGTTTCCTCTTCGACCAAACAGGTCTTCGTCAAGGGAAAAAAAGGTTGGTCAATGGTTGTCGGCACTTTTATGGTGTTGATAGCAGCCTTGCTTCGAGCAACCCTTTGTGCCTCTAACAGATATCGATGCAGGGGTCATCACGAACGGAGATGTCAGCTGGTCTGGCCCCATATGAATGTCTTTGAAAATTTAGCGTTTAGTCTGAAGATTAAAAAGAGACATCTGCCAGAACTTCCTATAAAAGTGTACTCTTGGAAGGTCTAGAAGTGGCGTTTATTGTCATTACCTTCGGATCTACAGCAGCAACCGATAAATTCAATGGAATCTGGATGGCGACGGTCGGAGCCTCGTTGGCCTTGCTCATCGTCGTGATCCTTGGTCTGGCGATTCGTGGCCCGCTGACGAAGATTCCGGAAAATACCCTGAAATTTTCCGTGGATATTATGCTGGTAACGTTTGGTACCTTTTGGGCCGGAGAAGGCCTGGGAATTCAATGGCCGTATACCGATTTGTTCTTGTTCGTTTTAATCACCTTCTTCCTGGCTTTGAGTGTCATCCTCATCAATTGGCTGAAACCTTATGGAATCAGGCAAAAGAAACTAGCTAGTGCAGGAGGAAATGGATGATGAATATATTGAAAAAGATATTCGACTTTTTCTGCGGCGACTGGAGGACTTTCTGGGGCATCGCCCTTACGATTGCTATAGTTGAATTAGCCAGAAGCTGGGCAGTACCAATTTTAGTTTTGATGGTCTTATTTCTGCTCGGTATTTCGCTGAGTTTGGGATTTTCTCTGAGACGAGAAATTACAATGAGGGAAAGGAAAAAGAGCACCAAATCGACGTAACGCAGATCCATGAAGTCTTTGAGAATCCTGCCCCTTGTGTCAATATCACAGTGGATGATGTTGGTGTTACAGAACAAAAGGAAAACGGACGTAATAAGGATTCCGTACCAAAAGATTTAACAATAACTTTACATTCCATTCATCCAGATTTTACATACAACTATTATTATATAGCTAGTTGTTTTTCAGAATGAAAATTAGTAAAGGAGGGCCTTTATTAGGGGGAGTTATAGTGTGACCAAAGTTTTACTTATAGAGGACGACGTCCAAATTCAAGAACTGGTTCGGTATAACCTAGAAAAAGAAGGGTTTGCTGTTTTTACCGCCTCCGATGGCGAGCAAGGGTTAGATCTCGCCAGGAGAGAAAAACCAGACCTTATAATCCTAGATCTAACGCTACCTGTGATCGATGGCTATGATGTGTGTAAAATACTACGGGCCCAAAATGATACTGCAGCCATCCCAATCATAATTTTAAGTGCCCGTGACGATGTAGCAGACAAAGTAATCGGACTTGAGCTTGGAGCTGACGATTACATAACTAAGCCGTTTAGTTCTAGAGAATTATTTGCCAGAATTAAGGCAAGACTAAGAGAAGAACAACGGAAAAATGAGCTATCAAATGGTCCTTTGAGGTGGGGGACATTAGAGATAGTTCAGGAAAGTTACATTGCTACTATAGCTGCTAAGCCATTAAACTTAACGGTGAAAGAATTCGAACTGTTGGTGCTCTTCGTAGCCAACCCTTACCAAGTATTTAGCCGCGAATACCTAATCCAGAAGGTCTGGGGCTACCTTTCCAGCACGGATAGCAGAACAATTGATGTCCATATTAGCCATTTGCGCAATAAGCTAAAGACTTTAGGACCAGTTCTAGAATCGGTAAGGGGAGTAGGATACCTTTTTGCTCGTCGGGAATAAAATCAAAATTTAACTTAAACTTTACATTCATTTCATTAAGACTTTACAAACTTCCGGTATAATCAATTTGTGCTAAAGGAAATTTAAGGAGGAAACAAAATTGTTTAAAACGAAATCAAAAATTGCTCTTGTAAGTACGACTTTGATTGCTCTAATGGTATTGGCCGGATGTGGCCAAACTGCTGCTCCGACGACACCAACACCAAGCGCTACAACCATTGACAAGAAAACTATCTCTGCTGCAGGCTCAACAGCACTCCAACCACTTGTTAAAATAGCTGCAGACGATTTTATGGCCAAAAATCCCGGTGTTCAAGTAAACTTAAGCGGTGGTGGGTCTTTTACAGGTCTAAACAATGTGGCTAGCGGCTCTGTGGATATTGGTAACTCCGATGTATTTGTGACGGATGAACTGAAAGATAAAGGATTGGTCGACCATCAAGTTGCGGTAGCGCCTTTCCTAATAATTGTTAATAAAGATGTTACTTTGGATAACATAACCAAAGCTCAATTATCGGACATCTTTACCGGAAAGATTACCAACTGGAAAGATGTTGGTGGTAAGGACGCCAAGATATCCATTATCGGGCGAGCTAAATCTTCGGGTTCCCGCGCGACTATAGTTAAGATCGTGATGGACGGTAAAGACTTCACGGATGCAGCCGCCGCCCAAGATTCTACTGGTAACTTGATCACAGGTGTCGCCCAAACTCCAGGATCAATTGGCTATATCGACGCAGCCTACCTGAAAGACACCGTCAAGGCTTTAAAGTACAATGGCGTAGCGTTTAGCGCTGATACCGTAGGTAATGGTCAGTATCCTATTTATGCCTTAGAACACATGTACACCAAAGGGGCAGCAACAGGAACGGTGAAAGCTTTACTAGATTATATTACAAGCCCAGAATTCCAAGATAAAAACGTAGAGAAGAGTGGATTCGTGGCGATCAACAAGCTTAAAAAGTAACACGAAGTAAAGTGCATAGAAGTTTAGGTATAAAATAGGAGCAAGGCTATTCCTTGCTCCTATTTTATTACGATCAAACTTAGCATAAGAAAGTATTAAGAATTCCATAAAAGGAAATCTTATAGAGGGAGTGGAAATTAAATTAGTATACAGGATTTGGGTCCTTAACCGCTACTTTTAACCTAAACTTTACAATCTCTTAATCATACCTTAACACAAATGAGTTAAGGTATTAGCAGGCTAGCCTATTCGATATCAGTATAGAATAAGAAACAACTGCAGTCTAAGAAGTATAGAGAATATCTGGAGGTGTAACAGGTTGCATCACCGTAAGGCTTGGGTGTATTTTAATGACCGCTTGTCGCGTTATTTATTTATAAGTAG
Source organism: Desulfosporosinus metallidurans (assembly GCF_001936615.1). GTDB lineage: Bacteria > Bacillota > Desulfitobacteriia > Desulfitobacteriales > Desulfitobacteriaceae > Desulfosporosinus > Desulfosporosinus metallidurans. The sequence continues at coordinate 62,832 of NZ_MLBF01000018.1, read as the reverse complement.
CGCCGTTTTGGTCTCCTTAATAATTTTATGCATAATTTGGTTCGTAGGTATGCAGGGATTTTCCACGTTTCGACAGGTCAGCGTCATTGATTTTTTTACAAGTAGCAAATGGAGTCCCGACAGTGGTCAGTTCGGTGCCCTCACTTTTATAGCCGGTTCGATTGGCACGACTTTAATGGCGATCGTAATTGGTGGGCCACTGGGACTGGCTGGGGCTGTGTTTTTAGCAGAGATTGCTCCACCATGGATGCGTGCTATCATGCGCCCGGCTACTGATCTTTTTGCAGGAATCCCTTCTGTCGTTTACGGATACGTTGGACTTACGGTCATTGTAGGCTTTATACGAAAGTCAACCAACTCGTCGACAGGCTATGGGGTGTTGGCTGCTGGGATCGTATTAGCGATCATGATTTTACCAACGGTTATAAGTCTATCGGAGGATGCTTTACGCTCATTGCCAGGAACCTATAATGAAGCTTCCCTTGCCTTAGGTGCAACCCGTTGGCAGACAATCCATAGGGTCCTTGTTCCTGCCGCTTTGCCGGGAATCTTGACAGCCATCATATTAGCGATGGCTAGGGCCATAGGCGAGACAATGGCGGTACAAATGGTGATCGGCAATTCGCCTCGCTTACTTAGTTCTTTAGTTAGTCCTACGTCAACTTTAACCAGTAACATAGTTATGGAAATGGGGAACACTCCATTTGGCTCAACTTGGAATAATGCTCTATTTTTGATGTCCTTTATTCTTCTGATCATAGCCTTGGTCCTGATTATCCTTGTTCGAACAGCAGTGCGAAAGGGGGCGGTACGTTGAAAGCTCGGCATACTGATCGTTTTGCGAGTATTATGCTATGGTTAGGGGCTCTGGTCATTGTAGGTTTATTGGTGGCGTTTTTAGCTCTGATTTTGGTACGGGGTCTTCCTTATCTGAACCCTGATTTTTTTAATGGTCCAGACGGGGTAAGAGGCCAATTATTTAACTCCTTCTATCTCCTTGCCCTTTCACTGGCTTTTTCTCTACCCGTGGGGCTAGGAGCCGGAATTTACTTGGCAGAATATGCCCCGAAAAACAAATTAACCGACCTCATTCGTTTAAGTACAGAAAGCCTAGCCACCGTTCCTTCCATCGTCTTTGGCCTCTTTGGCATGATCATTTTTGTAAATAAGTTGGGTTTGGGATTCACTATCCTAGGAGGATCCGCTACTCTGGCATTACTCAACTTGCCGATTTTAGTGCGTGTTACAGAAGAATCCCTACGAGCAGTGCCCAGAAGTTACCGTGAAGCAAGTTTAGCGTTAGGTGCAACGATGTGGCAGACCTTACGAAAGGTCATTCTGCCAACAGCCTTGCCAGGGCTTATAACAGGGATTACCCTTGTTGCAGGTAGAGCATTGGGTGAGACGGCTATCTTAATCTTTACGGCTGGTATGAATGTATCACGTATACCGTTTGACGTTAATCCTTTGGCTGCAGGAGAGACTTTAGCGGTTCACCTATTTGCCGCTAAGTCAAATCCGTTGCCAGGGACAAATGCTGACCAAATTGCGGACGGGACAGCCGCACTGCTTATAATTATGGTCATAGTCTTTAACCTCTTTTTAACAATACCCAGCCGTTGGTTACAATATCGACTCCTAGGGAAAAATAGGGAGTAGCACCCAGTAACTTCGTTATAAGGAGAAATTAAAATGGATAAGATTGTGGTCAGTAACCTCGACCTTTTTTACGGTGATCAGCAAGCTTTGAAGACTATAAGTTTAGCTATGGCGGAGAAAAGCGTGACAGCTCTGATTGGTCCCTCAGGCTGCGGAAAGTCCACTTTTTTGAGATCTCTCAATCGGATGCAAGATTTAATTCCAAATGTGAAAATTTTGGGCCAAGTTAGGATCGATGGGCAGGACATCTATGCTGACGATACTGATGTTGTCTTGCTCAGAAAGAGGGTGGGTATGGTTTTCCAGAACCCTAATCCTTTTCCAAAATCGGTTTTCGAAAATGTCGCTTATGGTCCCCGTATCCATGGGGAAGCGGATAAGAAACGATTGAACGAAATAGTTGAGACTAGTCTACATGGAGCCGCTTTATGGAACGAAGTTAAAGATCGCCTACATAAATCAGCGCTGGGACTTTCGGGTGGGCAGCAGCAACGGCTCTGTATAGCCCGTTTATTAGCGGTTGAACCTGAAATATTGTTAATGGATGAACCGACATCAGCACTTGACCCCATTTCTACGATGAAGATTGAAGAGCTGATTGCTGAGTTGAAAAACAAATACACAATCATAATTGTAACGCATAATATGTACCAAGCGTCCCGGGTTTCAGACAGAACTGCGTTCTTTTTAAATGGAGAATTAATTGAAGAAGATGTTACGAGTAACCTCTTTACTCGACCGGCTATGAAGAAAACGGAAGATTATATATCCGGTCGTTTCGGATAATTGAAAATGCCTGGCTCCCATATGAAAATCATAAGACACTAATGACTTGAACTTAACTTGTTTAAAGGAAGCTGTACAACTTATAACTTCTAGATAACGAGAGGAGGGATCGAGATGACGACTCGCCAGAAATTTGATAATGACTTGGAAGAACTTCGTCTAAATATTTTAGACCTAGGAAAGATCGTAGATCAACAAATTGGCCAAGCCGTTGAATCCTTGGTTAACCAGGACATGGAATTAGCCAACACTGTTGTGGCGGGGGATCTAGCAGTCAACGATCTACAAGCTGTCATTGAGAAGCAATGTATCCTTTTAATTGCCACTCAACAGCCCTTTGCCCGTGATTTACGCAAGTTAGTGGCTGGCTTTAAAATCTCCATCTACTTAGAAAGAATGGGAGATTTGTCAGTTGACCTGGCAAAGTTAACCATTAGAATTGGCCAAGAAAAATTGATTAAGCCCCTAATTGACATCCCGCGTATGAGTATCTTGGTGCAGGAAATGCTCAATAGAGGGCTAAAAGCATACATCCAGGAAGACTGCGAGTCCGCAGCTCTAATGGCTCTAACCGATGATGAAATTGACCTAATCTATTCTCAAGTTTTTGAGGAACTACGGCTTATCATGATGAAAGATCCGTCCCAAGTAACTCAAGCTAATTATCTTCTCTTTGCCTGTCGCTTTCTTGAACGTTTAGGAGACTATTGTACAAATATTGCCGAGGAGATTATGTATCTCTGCACTGGAAAGAGAATGGATTTAAACGAATGAAACTGTGATTCAAGCCACACCATCGTAATACTATTAATGTTAAAATACCCCCAGGACTATAGTTCTCTGGGGGTATTTATATGCAACAAAGTGGATTTCAGATTGAACATTGCCGTTCAAATTGCCCAAAATCAGCACGTGACTGGCATAATCTTTATGAATTACTGAGCACAAAGCTTACTTCGCTGAACTTAGTCGAAACGCTTAAGGACAAGTTTAACCCAATTATGTATCATCATCTCCCGAAGGTTTGTTTAGCCGGATGTCCTAATGGATGTTCCCAGCCGAACATTAAGGATTTTGGTATTTCTGGTTATGTAACCCCGCAAATTACCGCTGCTCCGTGTATAGGATGTAATGCATGTGTCCGTTCTTGCTTGGAAATGGCTATAACTTGTCAGGCAGATGGGATCATCATCGACAAAAACCGCTGTCTTTCCTGTGGGGATTGTCAAGGTGTCTGTCCTTCAGGTACGCTCATTGCAGGGGAGAGCGGTTGGACTTTACGTGTTGGTGGTCGAGTTGGACGCCACCCTCAATTTGCCAAGTCCGCAGGTCAAGTCCAAACAGATGAAGAGGCTGTGGCCTGGGTCTCTCAGACCATGCTTGGATATATTGAGGATGGACGACCAGAAGAACGATTAACACACTTCCTCGAGCGCCAGAAAACCCTTAACCTAGAGTAGAGTGCGAACGGGCAGAACGCTCGTGAATCCATTGTCGTAGATGATCGAGATTGAGAACGGTAATGTTTTTTTTCTTAATCTCGATCATATTTTTCTCTTTCAACTCTCCCAGAATTCTGCTAACGGATTCCCGAGCGAGGCTACACATGCCTGCAAGCTCTGTTGTGGATAGGGGAATACTAATTAGAACTCCGTTTAAAGACGGCTGACCATGTACATGGGCCAAAGCATAAAGCTTAGCCCCCAAACGCAAACGCGCATCCCCTAGGGAAAGATTCCTGATTTGTCGGTAGGACCGCCGCAAATCTAAAGCAAGTTCGCGGTAAAAGACCCACAGGACGGAAGGGTTATCTTCTAGATACCGCATAAAGTTTTGACGATCAAGTGTCAAAACTTCTGTCTCTTCGAGACAAAGAGCCGCATGGGGATAAGGTTTTCCGTCTAGGATTACTTCAGGGAAAAAAATTGGAGCATTAAGTACACGAATAATCTTCTCCGAAAACTCGCCCATTAAGTACAACCGAATTCTGCCATTGATGAGGAAATAAACTGTGTTTCCCTCATCGCCTGAGAAATAAAGGTATTGCTTGGGTGCATAACGACGAATTCGGCCATGGGCTAAGCAGAAATCTACACACTCCAGTGGTAATTTACCTGCGAAAAGTTTATGAGTTAATAGTTCACGAACTTGCTGTTCCTTAGTCACGTTATCCCCCCTTTTTGTACTTTGTTGCTTGGAGTGTAAAAATTTGCTCTTTTATTATAACACGCTTATATAATGGATATAAGATTCTTCTCTTGGGGCTTTTGAATACGAAATGGCATACGAATTTTATGATCGGAAATACTATTCTCAGGTTCGATTCGATAGTTAGACTTGAAAGGAAGGATATATATGGGTGCTCATAAGAAAGTTTCGCGGCCGAAATCCCCGGTTACTGTACGAGACCCTCATTATCAAGAGTTTGACACACACAAAGAGAGAAATATTCAAAAACCGTTCCCTCGAATCACTTAGAAAAGGTGGAGTGTGCTTACAGCACGCTCCGCCTTTTTTATACCAATCAGAAAGTATAAATTTCGGGTGGGTCCCTTCTCGCCATCCTTGGCCAGCGCATAAGTGCAACTAAGGCGACCGCCTTCGCTAAAGCTTGGCGCTAGCTAAGTTTTCTTTAAGTTAGAGGCTGGTTTGAGTACCTCAAAAACACTTCTTTGTAATAGTTTGTCATCAATGACTAAACATGCCCGAACATGCCTGACAATTAGCTGTTCAAGAAGGATTTGGCTTCTTTTAGTCGAATAATGCGGAAAGTACCTAAAATGCGGGAGGTCTCGCCAATGTTAATGGAGGAACAAGCCGTCTCAATCACCCTTAGCGAAATTTTGGACAATATGGATAACGCAATTATTGCTGTTAACCCCCAAGGTCTAATTATTTTTGCTAACCAAGCTGTATTTAAGATATTAAAAATCCCAGTGCAGGATATTATAGGTCAGCCTGTAAACACATATTTTCCTGGTACGAGGCTACTCAAGGTTCTTGAAAATGGAATTGCTGAGTTAGGGCAAAGGCTGACACTTAATGATACTGTTTTATTAAGTAACCGAACTCCGCTTTACGTAGATGGTGAATTGGTTGGAGCCGTGGCGGTATTTCAAGACATTACGATTCTTCAAAATTTTCTGGACAATTTAGTGATAGAGCATGAGAAAACTAAACAACTCCAACGTACCCTCGAAGTAGTCCTTAACACGGCTTATGATGGACTTATTGTGGTTAATAAAAAGGGCGTGGTCACGATGACAAATCAGGCTTTTGCCAGATTTTTTTTATCAATCTCCCGATGATATGATTGGCAAGCCTATTACCGAGATTTATGAAAACCCAAAATTCACAGACGTTCTTGAAACTGCCCAGCCAGTACACGGATACATCCATGATTTGAATGGACATGAAATTATTGCCAGCAGAGTTCCGATCATTCAGGATGGGAATATTGTCGGAGCAGTGGGAAAAGTTGTTTTCAAAGACGTCAATGAACTCTACGCCTTAACGAAAAAAGTTGATTCGCTGCGTTCTGAATTGGATTACTATAAAAATACCATGTTACAGAAAAATAGTTCCGCACTGGAGCTCTTAAAGGGGAAAAACCCCCTAATGGTTTCATTGGTTGATACCGCCCTTCGTGTAGCAAAATCAGGTTCTACAGTTTTATTAAGGGGAGAAAGTGGAACGGGAAAAGAACTATTTGCTCAATTGCTTCATTCCGAAAGCTTTCGTAGGCAAGGTCCTTTTATTAAGGTTAACTGTGCCGCTGTACCCGAAAATCTACTCGAATCTGAGTTATTCGGTTATGACGAAGGAGCCTTTACTGGCGCCATCAAAGGAGGCAAGCTTGGTAAATTTGAGCTGGCTGATGGAGGAACCTTGTTTCTGGACGAAATTGGAGATATGGAAATGGCCATGCAAGCCAAGTTATTGCGTGTTATCCAGGAACGGGAAATTGAACGCTTAGGAAGCAGCAAAGCTCGTAAAGTAGACGTGCGATTAGTGGCCGCGACCAACCGTGATCTCGAAGCCATGATTCGGGACAAACAATTCCGCGAAGACCTTTATTATCGTCTAAACGTTGTGACATTAACCATTCCACCGCTACGAGATAGGATGGATGACGTTGAAGGTTTAATTGATACATTCTTAAAGAAATTTAATCATCAGTTTGCGAAATCAGTAACTGAAATAAGCTCAGAATCGAAAAGTGTTCTGATGAAACATCTCTGGCCAGGCAATATTCGTGAACTTGAAAACGTCATTGAGAGGGCCTTCAACATGCTTGACGGCTCTGAAATTCAGCTTAAACACTTACCAAACTATTTGCAAATCTTAGCCGGCCATGAAACGCGTCCGTTTGTCGGAGGCGCGTTAGAAAATATTCTTAATAGAGTGGAAAAAGAGGCTCTTATCTATGCGCTTAATAATGCTAATGGAAATAAAGTTCAAGCAGCGAAAACGCTCGGTTTATCACGGGCTGGTTTATACAAGAAATTGATTAAGCATGGACTACATTAAACGCATGATTTAACTTGCAGAGCTATGCTTGCAAGTTTTTCACCTTTTTGGGAACCATAAACCCATAATGCGAAATTTCTTGTGTAAGTAAACATCTAGCAAGCAGGAATTTGTTTATATGCACAGAATAATGTTTATCATAAGCATTATTAAATGCATTGTCCGGATTAGTCCGGATTATTATGAGGAGGTTACTAAATGAGTTTACGAGTAGCTATTAACGGGTTTGGTAGAATTGGCCGACTTACTTTGCGTGCCGCGTTAAATCAATCTCTTCCCTTTGAAGTGGTTGCCATTAATGATTTGGGGAGTCCGGATTTATTAGCCCATTTATTCAAGTATGATTCAGTACACGGCATACTGCCTAACTCAGTGGAAATTGACGGTCGTACGATGATTATTGATGGGAAACGAATTGAAATTTTAGCTGAAAAGAATCCTCTGGATTTGCCCTGGAGTAAACTCGGGGTAGATCTTGTAATCGAGTCAACCGGTCGTTTCACGAAGCGTGACGCCGCTGCACAACATCTTACCGCAGGAGCCAAAAAAGTTGTCATTTCCGCTCCGGCTAAAAATGAAGATATCACCATCGTCATGGGGGTTAACGACGATAAATATGACCCGTCAAAGCACCACGTTATTTCTAATGCTTCCTGTACAACGAACTGCCTTGCTCCCGTAGCCAAAGTATTACTAGACGCTTTTGGGATTGAACAAGGAATGATGACAACGACCCACTCAGTCACAAATGATCAACGGATTTTGGATCTTGAACATTCAGACTGGCGTAGATCAAGAGCTGCCTATCAATCCATGATTCCAACAACCACGGGTGCAGCCAAAGCCGTCACCCTGGTCATACCAGAATTAGAAGGAAAAATGAATGGACTAGCTGTCAGGGTCCCTACGCCAAATGTATCTTTGGTTGATTTCGTAGCGAATTTAACCAAACCAACAACCAAAGAAGAGGTTAATAACACGTTACGCCAAGCGGCTGATGGAAAATTGAAGGGCTATCTTGAATATACAGAATTGCCTCTTGTGTCTCACGATTTTAATGGTAATCCAGCCAGTTCTATTGTGGACGGACTATCGACTATAATGCTTGGAGATCGCATGGTCAAAGTATTGGCTTGGTATGATAACGAATGGGGCTATTCAAATCGGATTTTAGATTTAGTGAAGCTTATTGTAACGAAGGGCTTGTAGGCTAGGAGGTAATGCACCATGAGAAGGACTAAAATTGTTTGTACAATTGGCCCGGCAAGTGAGTCCAAGGAAAAGGTTCAATCTCTTCTAGCAGCAGGTATGGATGTTGCGCGACTGAATTTTTCTCACGGTACTCACGAGGAACATGGTCGTAGAATTGCTGTACTAAAAGAGGAAGCTGCTAAAATTGGGAAGCATCTGGGGATTCTTCTCGATACTAAAGGGCCGGAAGTACGTACTGGAATGGTTCCTGAAGAGGGCATTACTCTTGAAAATGGCTCAGAATTTAGTCTAGACACAACTCTCGACCTTGGTAATCAACTGCGGGTTGGAATCACGTATACTAATTTGTGGAAGAGAGTCAACCAGGGTACCCATATTCTGATCGATGACGGTCAACTAGATTTAGAAGTGACATCCGTAGATAATGGAACTATTCGAACGATAATTAGAAATGGCGGAATCTTAAAGTCGCAAAAAGGGGTCAATGTACCAGGCGCTCTGATCGACTTGCCCGCTGTGACAGAAAAAGATATAGAGGATATTCGCTTTGGCATTTCTCAAGGAATTGACTTTATCGCAGCTTCCTTTACGCGTAAGGCCGCAGATGTTCTAGCCGTGCGTCGGGTTGTTGAAGAAATGGGAGCCGATGTCCACATTATTGCCAAAATCGAAAGCCAAGAAGGACTGACTAACTTAGACGCCATTCTTGAAGTCGCTGATGGTCTCATGGTTGCGCGCGGGGACCTTGGGGTTGAAATTCCGGTTGAAGAGGTTCCTATTAAACAGAAAGAAATGATTCGAAAGTGTAATGTATTGGGCAAACCTGTTATTGTCGCAACGCAAATGCTTGATTCGATGATCCGCCAACCTCGGCCAACTCGAGCGGAAGCAAGTGATGTTGCCAATGCGATCTGGGATGGAACGGATGCCATTATGTTATCGGGTGAAACAGCCGCTGGCCTTTTTCCAGTGGAAGCCGTTCGCATCATGGATAGAATTTCCCAAAGAACTGAACAAAACTATCTAAATAATCAAGCAACCCGACATTCTCAGCTTAACGTAGCCGAAGCAATTAGTTTTGCAAGTTATACAATAGCTAAAGATCTCGAAGCTGCTGCAATTCTTACCCCTACGCATTCAGGTTTGACCTCACGGATGATTTCTAAGTATCGGCCAATTGCCTTGATCGTCGCCGCAACTCCTTTTGCTTCCACAGCTAGGAAATTATCTCTGCAATGGGGTGTTCAACCCCTTCTTGTCCCGCAAAGTTCAGGAACGGATCAAATGTTATCCGTTGCTGTCAATACATCCTTAAATCAAAACTATATACATGCTGGTGATGTGGTGGTCATAACGGCGGGCGTTCCCATTGGTAAGGTTGGCTCCACGAATATGATCAAGGTTCAAATCATGGGAAATATTTTGGCTAAAGGGACTGGAATTGGGCGTAAGTCCTATTCTGGCTTTGCACGCAAAGTTCAAATTCCGGAGAAAGATACGTTCAATGATGGAGATATTCTTATTGCGCAGAGAACCGATGCGAACTTTGTACCCCTTATTGCGCGAGCAGGTGCGTTAGTCGTCGAAGAGGGTGGTTTAACCTCACACGCGGCCATTGCCGCCCTGCAATATGGGATTCCAGCGATCGTTGGTGCTCAAGAAGCTGTTTCCAAGGTATCGACTGGCCAGACTTTGACGGTTGATGCCCTGACCGGTGTCATGTATGAGGGCTCGATAAGTATTCTCTAGAAATAATGAGAGGAGGGAGATCGTGAGTTCTGAAAGGCAGGATGAGATTCATTGCTTACTCCAAGAACATGGGAACTTAACCGTGATAGAATTAGCGCAGCGGTTTAAGGTATCTGAAATGACAATTCGGCGTGATCTCAAGAACCTTGCTGCGTTAGGTTTAATTCAACGCGAACATGGACGAGCGATCTACCCTCCTGTAACTCCTATGGATACTTTGATAATGATGAGTATGGGAGAGGCTGAACGTGAAAAGGCCAGAATTGGCCATTTAGCAGCAACTCTAATCTCTGAAGGAGACTCCATAATTTTAGATGCCGGGACTACGACCTTAGCGGTAGCACAAGCGCTGACAACAAAATGCACTGTGATTACCAATTCTTTACCAATTGCCAGCGTTCTTGGTAATCGAGATGAAATCACATTACTCATGACCGGGGGAGAAGTACGACGTAACACCTTTGCACTTGTCGGACCGATGACACGATCCGTTTTTACAGGTTTTAATGCGGACAAATTGTTTTTAGGAGCTACTGGAGTGAACATCGAACGTGGTTTGTCTACTGCCAACATGTTAGAATCTGAAGTTAAACAAGCCATGCTCAAAGTAGCCAAAGAAGTTATCCTAGTTGCCCACAGTGCTAAAATAGGTCAAGTTTGTTTTCATACATTTGCTCATTGGGACAGCGTGCAAACACTCGTTACCGACTCCGGATTATCGGTATCCATTAAGGATGAACTAGCACTCATGGGCGTTAAAGTCTTACTCGCTTAGAGTCAAGGTCATGCTCTGTTCATTTGTTCAAGGCAATCGAGCTATGGTTTGAGTAAAAAATAAAGCGTACAGTATCTCTATCTACTGTGCGCTTTATTTTTTATGCTAGATTGCTAGAATTTAACGTTTAATCCGTTTACTTAGGGAGATCGAATGTGTCTTTCCTGTGACGTTTAAATCCTTTAAGTTGGTGCGTGAAACTCCCTGTATTCGTCATTTGATCGTCAATGGTATCCTTATCAATTGTACTATGAGCACGGTCATTTAAAACGTCAATCATTCCCGCTTCCTGTAACTCGCTAGCAATTTCAAAGAGCGAATCGCGTTTATTCTCTGGTAAACGATTTACAAACCGATTTATTTTTACAGGGGGGACAAGATTTCGGATTTTTACTCCTCCGTACTTCAAAATGCGTTCTGGCAAAGAGATCCTCCTCCTTGAATTAAACGTTTCTCATAACTTGAAGTTATTATTTGCTTATTCCGTGAAACAAATACATGAATCACATTATCTAAATCAATTCAAATTTAATGAAGGTATTTTTATTTTATTGTCGAATAGAAAGATATTAAGAGAAAGACAGTAAAAGTGCCGTCTGTTCTGACCATAATGGGTAAGAACAGACAGCACTTTTGCCTTTGAACGGAGGAAATATCCTTGTTAGTGACTGACGGTATACATAGGATTGAAGGGGTAAAGGGAGCGAATGTTTATCTTGTGACGGGTTCGCAACTATTGTTGATTGACACCGGGTTTCCTGGTCAAGAACACAGAATCTGTAATTATTTAAACTCAATTGGGATTGAACCCACAGCACTGAAAGGGATTGTTCTGACTCACCATGACGTCGATCATGTCGGAAGCGCCCTAAGAATGCAGCAACTTGCCAAATGCTCCATTTATGCGCATTCTTTAGAAATACCCTATATTCTTGGTCAAGTGAATCGTCCCGGCATTAAACGCTGGTTACCGATGGCCACCCGCCTGCTCTACGGAAAGCTGATTTCTCCTACAGAGCTGCATCCGTTAACGGGGATCGAATTTGAAGACTGGGAAATCATCCATACACCCGGTCATACGCCTGGCCATATTATTCTCTACCGTAATGGCGTCGCAATCGTAGGAGACCTCTTTCAGGGTGGAGAGATTCGCTTAGCTCCGAGTATTTTCACCTGGAACACAGATAAATTGCGAGAATCTGCCCAAACAGTCATTGAACGTCCTCTGCGCTGGATTTTACCCGGACACGGTCCTGCAACGCCTGCTTCAAGTCATTGGCTTGAGAAACTGCAGAACTCTCTAAGAAGGATCAGCGGTTAACCCTTTGTTTATATCTTATTGTATAGGAAGATTTTCGGTAATTATAACTTTGTTCAGAGTATCCTTGACTTGTCCGCGAATAAATGTTAAATACTCCTGGCGCAAGGCCTCTTGTTCATCTCGCTCCCATGCTTCAAGGCCATTGGACCTTTGTTTTCGTGCTAGCTCGTTTATTCGTTCGATAAGTACATTAATGGGTGGAGTGGTCAAAGTGAAAATTCTCCTCTCGTCATAGTCTGTTTGAAGGTCAACAATTTTTTACCACATTATAGCATATCAGCAAAAATAATGACAGATTTGTTCCTATGCTGATGAATGAATGCTATAATAAACGGAAAACGTCTAAATAAACGAATGGGGGATAGGATGAAAAAGTTAATATCACGTGTAACTATTCGGATCGAAGCATTCACTTTAAATTTTAAATTATGGAGTTCTAGACTTCTACATAGACTATCATGGAAATCACCTACATTTATTGTTGGAACGATTTCGTTTATTATGGTCATTGGAAGTGCCACAGTATACCTTAGTAGTACAGCTTCTGCTGCCTATCTTGTCGTCAACGGTCAAAAGACAGGAATCGTCGGGAGTGTCGAAATAGGTCAACATCTTGTCGATGAAATTTTGGCTAAACGCGGACAGGCCATTAATAAGGCTGCTAAAACGAATGACCATATTGAGTATCAACTAGTACGAGTCAAAAAGGCGGAACTCTTAGGGGAGATGTCCACTAAGATTGAACTGGAAAAAAAGCTTACCTCCTATATTGATGGGTATGCTTTAGACATCGCGGGAACTCAGATCGCTATTTTGCCTAACCAAGAAGATATTCAAAAAGTTCTTAAAACATATCAAGAATTCTATACGAATCCAAGTGACAATAACAAATTAACCTCAGTAGAATTTAGTGAATCCACTTCTACTAAACCTGTCGAAGCGCAACCAGATCAGGTCAAACTACCCGATCAAGTTTTGAAAGAGCTAAAAGATGGCAAGATAACCACAACAGAATACACGGTTCAAGCGAATGATTCTTGGTGGCTGATTGCTCGCAAAAACGATATGAAAACTAAAGAAGTTTTAGCCAGTAATCCGGGAATGACGGAAGATAGTAAACTTCAGGCAGGGCAGAAAATCAAACTTGTGTCGGTTACTCCGTATTTGACCGTCATGAGTAAGGGGATCTTAACCAGTACTGAAATTATCGCATTTGATGTAGTTACAAACACGGATACAAAACTTGCCAGAGGAGAATCAGTTGTTAAGGAACAAGGTAGTGATGGGGAAAAATTGGTGACTTACTCCTATCTCCAAAAGAATGGAAAGGACATAACCAAACAAGTCATTAACGAGAAAGTGATCAAATCACCCGTTTCCCAAGTGGTTGACAAAGGACCAAGTAGCACGCCAGTTTCTGTGGCTTATTCCATATCCAGAGGGTCAGGGAGCACTTCGGGGATTGTCTGGCCTTTGAGAGGTTCTATCAATTCGTATTACGGATCTCGCCATGGTAGCTTTCACACAGGAATTGATATTGGTGGGGATGTTGGTGATCCTTACACTGCCGCAGCCTCGGGAACAATCGTGGCCGCTGGATGGGGTGGAGGATACGGTAACATGATCCTCATTGACCATGGAAACGGTGTGATGACACGTTATGCACATTCATCACGACTACTAGTTTCTGTTGGCCAAAGCGTAAGTCGAGGGCAGACCATTGGCTTGGTTGGCACAACCGGGAACTCGACAGGCCCACATTTGCATTTTGAAGTTATTCTCAATGGGGATACTGTTAACCCCTTAAGCTACTTGCATTAAGATAAGAACGACCATCCGCTGAGATGTTTATTGAAGCAATAAACATCTCTTTAAAATAAGAATCAAGATAGTTATGCCAAGTTTAAGGAGGACCTTTAATGGGATTATCTTCAAAAACCAGTTTGCGAGTTCGATATGCTGAAACTGATCAGATGGGTATTGTTTATCACTCCAATTATCTGATATGGTTTGAAGTTGGAAGATCCGAACTTTTCCGGGAACTCAACCTTCCTTATACGTTATTTGAGGAACAAGGGTTAGGCTTGGCGGTCGTAGAGGCTAATTGCCGTTATCGGAAACCAACTCATTACGATGATGAGCTGGTTATTGTTACTGAAATTAAGAGCATTTCCTCGAAAACTGTAATCTTTTCATATCACGTCTATCGCCAAGAAACCCTTTTGGCAGAAGGAAAAACCGTACACGTATTTATTAACAAAGAGGGTCGTTCAACCGACGTACGTGAGTACGCCATCTGGCCACGTTTGCAATCCGTTCTTGAAAATCAAAAACTTGCTGACAATCGTCCTTAAGAGATACAAATCTATTGTGCTTCTTCCTGTGTTATGGTATTATGTATACATAATACAAGGAGAGAAGGGATTCTATGTTTCTTGTAACTTGGATTGAAGGCGAAGAAGTGAATTATCGACTCGTAAAGAAGCAAGAACTTCCAAAATTGATGACTACCCTAGGGCAACATGCGATCATCCAAAGATTAGCATCTTAATCTAAGGTCTATTTCATAAAAGCAGACAGGTATAACTTACGAACAAATACTGATAAAATGCCCATTCTAACGATGGGCATTTATTTTTTGAAGCATTTGGCAGGATAATCTTAGTTTGTCTCGAATAATACTAAGGTTGTATCGTCTTGAGGAGGTTACACCATGTCATTTATTGTTCTTGTTGATAGTGCGTCCGATATACCCTCTGAACGAGCAACTGCAGAAGGTATAGTAACCGTTCCTATGACTGTAACTATTGATGGTAAGACCTTGTTTGAAGGGGTCGACCTAAATACCAAAGATTTCTATGCGCAATTCGATGATTTCATAGAATTACCAAAAACATCCCAGCCCAATCCTAGCACTCTTTTGGAACATTATGAAAGAATCTTGTTTGAGGGACATGAAGTAGTGGCGATTCATCTCTCTTCAGCTTTAAGTTCCACTGTAGCGACCGCTCAAATGTTATGCTCTATGACCTCAGCTCCGGAACGTGTGCATATTATCGATAGTTTGGGAGCTTCATTTGGGTATGGGCTGCTCGCACTTTTCGCTCAACAAATCCTGAGATCAGCAATATCTTGGGAGGAAGCTGAAGCTAAAATACTCTTATTTCGCAAGAGTATGCGTTATGTTTTTACGTTGGATACGCTTGAATACCTCGTTAAAGGGGGAAGAGTGAGCAAAACGGCTGGGTTCATTGGTGGATTGTTGGATGTTAAACCTATCTTGCATATAACGCCGGATGGAAGAATAGAGCCATTTACCAAAGTTCGCTCCCGACGCGCAGCTATTCGCAAATTAGTTGACACAATGGAACAAGATATAACTTATCCTGAGCAACAAGTCATTGGGATCTCGCATTCGGCTTGTTTAGACGATGCAAATAGTCTGGCCGATGAAATTCGTCAGCGATTCAAGGTGAAAGATATCTGGATCAGCGAAATCGGTTGCGTTGTAGGAAGTCACACAGGTCCAGGAACTCTTGCACTTTTTTACCAAAGTGAATCACTATTGAAATAGGAGGATGCACTTCCTTGAAATTCATCACTGCCTTGATCATTGCCATTTTATTGTTTGTCAGTGTGACTCCCACAGCATTTGCTCAAGAAGCTTCCGCTGCAAAAGTTCCGCAGGTACACGGAGAGGGGGCTTACTTGATTGATGTACAGTCAGGGCAAACCCTTTTTATGAAAAATCCTGATGAGCCATTGGCTCCAGCAAGTACAACTAAAATAATGACTGGACTATTAGCGATTGAGCGTGGAAATTTGGATGACACTGTCACAGCGAGTTCTACTATGCTTAATAATAAGCTTGTCTATGGCACTCAAATTTACCTTGTGCCCGGTGAAAAAATGTTATTGAAAGATCTTTTGTATGCTATGTTTTTGAATTCCGCAAATGATGCCGCTGTTGCAATAGCTGAGCATATAGGAAACGACCTACCGAACTTTGTCAAAATGATGAATCAACGTGCTGTCGAAATTGGTGCCACACAGACCCATTTCCTTAACCCGAGCGGTCTAACGGAAACCGGACACGTCACAACGGCTCACGATCTCGCGCTTATAGCACGTGCCGCCTATCAAAATCCTCTGTTCGCACAATATGTCCGAACTAAATCTCATACCATTTCTAGATCAAGCTCGGATGTTCCGAAGTTAATGATTAATGAAAACAAGTTGCTCTGGAGAGATTCTGAGGTAGATGGCATTAAGACGGGCTATACGGCTGTAGCCCAGAACTGCCTTGTCGCTTCGGTGACAAGAGATGGACGTCAATTTATTGGAGTGATACTTAAGTCTCCTGGTCGTGAAATATACACTGATATGCAGGACATGTTTGACTATGGGTTTACTCAATTTAAAGATAGTGTCTATAAATCTTCTGGCTCGGTTATGTCAACGATATATGTGAATAATGAACCCGTGAATCTAATTCTGGATCGCCCTATTTATGTCACGCAAAAACTCAATGAACAAGCTCCTGTTTTAAATTTGCGACTAATTCCGAACTATACCAGTGCGCTTACCTCGGTAGAAGAGGGGCAAGTTGTTGCCCATGTCGAAATTTTGAACGGAGAAACACGTCTAGATAGTGTTCCCTTAAAAACTTCGCGAACAGTTCTGCCACAAGCTCCTAATAAAATTGTGCGTTCAAATCCTATGCCTTGGATTTCTGGTATAATAGGTATCGGAGTCTTTATAACACTCTTCAATAAAAAAAGATACGCCGCTCGCTATAGGAGCAGAGAAGCATTGCTACCGAGTAGAAGGGAGTCTAATTCGTGAATCAAGTTACGAGACTATTCTTCAGTCAGAGTTTGAAGTTCATTGCATTCTGGGTTATTGTTGGTGGCTTCATCTTTCTTATTGGGCATTATATCTATTTATTCTTGCCGTTCATCCTTGCGTTTATTATGACCGCGACTATTAATCCTCTGCGAAACTTTTTAATACGTAAAGTCCGTATCCCTCAAGGGCTTGCTGTTTTAACGGCAATGGTCGTTGAAATTGGGGGATTAGGTGTGATTATTGCTCTCTTGGTTATTCGCCTAATTCGAGAAATCCAAGATATTTATATACACTGGCCTCATTACAATCAATTGTTGCAACGTTTTCTTTCTCATTGGCTAACCAAAGTAGAAATTTATTATTTGCAACTACCGGGCTCCAATAATGAAACCATCAAAAATACCGTCAATAAATTCATTAACTCCATTCCCGCAGTGCTAGCCGATATATTATCGTTTGCCGCTAAAATTCCTGAAATCATTATCGTTATCGTCATTGCTCTTGTCGCTACTTTTTTTATGTCTAACAGCTCCAAGCGCTATCTCAACGAATTTTTGCATGTTTTCCCCCAAGAATGGCGTGAACACCTTAGTGAATTAGGACGGGATTTCTCGCGTGCCTTTGCGGGTTTTGTTAAGGCGGAATTTATAGTATTCCTGATTACTCTGTTTCTTTCCATCGCGGGGTTATTGATGTTCCACACCAAATATGCGATTATTTTAGGAACAATAACAGGGATTTTTGGGATACTGCCTGTTTTAGGAGTCGGCATTATCCTTATACCTTGGTCGATCATAGCCTTTATAAGTGGGCATAGCCTTTTGGGAATTGAACTTATACTTCTGACGACTCTGGTTACTATAGTTAGACATATTATTGAGCCTAAAATTCTGGGTGACAACGTAGGACTTGACCCACTCTTCGTTCTCATTAGTATGTACATTGGACTTGCTTCTACAGGTGTGATTGGATTAATCTTAGGTCCGTTTATTCTTATAGCTTATCAAGCTTTGCAAAAGGCCGGGGTTTTTCGCAATCTCTAAGGGAGAAGTAAGTTCTTAACAAAGCTGTTCAGACCTAGCTCTGACAGCTTTTGTTTGGCTTTTAAACGTTATTTACCGTATAATAAGCCATGAAGATTAAAAGGCATATTTAGGAGTTGACTTTTCTTGGAAAATGAGAAGAAGGTTGTTACGTTAACATACGGTTGTCAAATGTCTGAACGCGATGCCGAAACAATAGCAGAGATCGCCAGCCAAGCTGGATATTCGCGTTCAGAAGACCTTGCAACCGCAGACCTAGTGATTATTAATACCTGTTGTGTCAGAGAAAGTGCCGAAAATAGAATACTTGGAAAGATTGGAGAACTAAAGAAACTTAAAGAGAAAAATCCTAACTTAAAAATTGCCATCAGCGGTTGTATGGTCCAACAACCGGGTGCTTTAGAACGGTTGCAGAAACGAGCACCACACGTGGATATTTGGGCAGGAACTCATAATTTGCATAATTTTCCTTCCTTATTATCTCGAGCAGAACAAGGAAAAAAAGTTGCAGAAGTGTGGCAAGAACCCAAACTTACTTTAGAATCGACGCCACTCGCAGAGCAAGGCAAGTTGCAGGCGAACGTCAATATCATGTATGGGTGCGATAATTTTTGCTCCTATTGCATAGTTCCACACGTACGTGGCAGGGAAAGGAGTCGTAAACCCGAGGAAATTATTCAAGAAATTGAAAACCTTGTAGCAAGTGGATGTCGTGAAGTAACCTTATTAGGACAGAATGTGAATTCTTACGGCAAAGAGTTTTCACCTGCCTACGACTTCGCCGATTTGCTCCGTGCTGCGGATCAGATCCCACACCTACTGCGAATACGCTTTATCACCTCTCATCCTAAAGATTTATCCGATAAACTGATTGAAACGGTTGCTAAGGGTGAGAAACTATGTGAGCACTTCCATCTTCCGATTCAATCAGGCAGTAATTTGATTTTACAGCGCATGAATCGGAAATACACCAGGGAATACTATTTAAGCCGAGTGCAGAAAATCCGTGAACTCATACCAAATGCGAGTTTGACGACGGATATTATTGTGGGTTTTCCTGGTGAAACGGAAGAAGATTTCGAGCAAACGTTGACTATAATGAAATTAATCCATTATAGTCAAGCCTTCACCTTTATGTTTTCCAAACGTTCAGGAACTCTCGCCGCCACTATGGAAGATCAGATTGCTCTAGATGTAAAGAAGCGACGTTTGCAGAGGCTGATGAGTGTACAAAACCAAGAAAGCCAAGATTGGCGGCAACGTATGGTTGGGAAAACCTATGAAGTTCTTGTCGAAGGTCCCAGTAAAACGAATCCTACACGTTTAACAGGACGAACACGCGGGAACGAACTCGTGGTTTTTAAGGGCAATTCTAATCTTGCTGGATCGTTAGCAGACGTAACGATCATTGAAGCAGGAACTTGGACTTTAGTTGGTGAATTAGAAGAATCTTAATAAATCTATACCTAGAATAGGTTGCAGGAATTAGGCGTTCCATGTAGAATGTAGTATGTGGAGGTGTTAATAGTGAACAGTGAAATCATTGAAAAAGCTCAACTCCTAGCTGATGCGATTGCACGTAGTTCTGAACTTGCAGAATTACACAGCATGGAGGATGCTATGAGTGCAGATGAGTCTGCCCAACAATTAATTGCAGAGTTACAGAAAGCCCAAGAACGCTTCATGGAGATGCAGCAAAATGAAAATGGACCTTCTGAAATGGATAAAGATGCAGTTGATGAAATCGAAACCAAAGTAAGCTCGAATCCTGCCATTGTTGCTTATATGGAAGCACAAGACAAATTTACGGTCATGTTAGATAATGTCAATGCCATTCTAGCCAGTGCTATCGCTGGCTCTTCCGACGGTTGTTCCTGTGGGGATGATGGTTGTGACAGTGGTGGATGTAATAGTGGTGGCTGTGGCAGCGGCGGCTGCGGGTGCGGTGCACGCTAATCCAAGACGAAAAAGACGTTATCAAAAAGGGAAGGGCTAAATCTGTAGCTCTTCCCTTTTAGGATTTCGATGATTTGGGTTGAACTAATTCTTAGAAGGGGAGACTTCAAGGTATGACAACCCCGATGCTGAAACAATATCAAGGAATTAAAGCAAAAGCACCCGAGGCTATTCTTTTTTATCGACTCGGTGATTTTTATGAAATGTTTGGAGAGGATGCAGAGTTAGCTGCGCCCATTTTACAAATTGCCTTAACTGCTCGAGATGCAGGAGAAGGAAAACGTATACCCATGTGTGGTGTTCCTTATCACGCCTTGGATAGCTATTTATCAAAACTCGTCAATGCGGGGCATAAAGTTGCTATCTGTGAACAGGTTGAAGATCCAAAAAATGCTAAAGGGATTGTCAATCGAGATATTATTCGTGTTGTTTCTCCTGGTACGTTGACAGAATTGGTGTCAGAACGCGCTAACCGTTATTTAGCCAGTGTGTATTTTGCTCAACACTGGGGGCTTGCTTTTCTGGATTTGTCAACGGGCGAATTTACAATTTTTCAAACTCCAGAACTCGATAGTCTTCTTGCTGAACTGTCCCGGATTAACCCGGCGGAACTCATACTACCCCCTGACCTTAGTAAAAAGCCTAAGCTATGGATGGGCTATTATTGCACAGTGCGCGAACAAAAGACGTTTTGCGGTCAGGACTTGAAGAATCGCTTTTCAGAACAGCTTGCTTTGTTTACAGAATTCCCTGTAGCCACCCAAGCAGCTACGGCTCTATGGTCCTATGTCTTGGAAACGATACCAGGCTTAGATCCTACTCATATTATTTCAATAAAGACTTACCGTTCAGAGCAATGGATGTTTTTGGATCAATGGACACGTCGCAATCTTGAACTCACTGAATCCCTCCGTGATCAAGGGAAAAAAGGAACACTTCTGTCCGTTCTTGACGTAACCCAAACCGCTTTGGGGGGGAGACTCTTAAAACATTGGATTGACAAGCCCCTGTTGGTTCGTGACGTGATCGAAAGACGACTTAATTCGGTGGAAGAATTGACGACGGACTCCTTTCTCCGTAATGACTTGTATAAACTTCTTTCTCAAGTGTATGATCTTGAACGTCTGATGGGCAAGGTTTCTTATGGAACCGCTAACGCCAAGGACTTATTGTCCTTAGCGCAAACCTTAGCTCTTCTTCCTGAGCTTTGTAAGCTCCTAAACTCGAGTTCTGCAGAAACTCTTAAAAGTAATGCACCTCAACTAGAGGTAGAAGGGCTTGGGTCATTCGTTACTACATTGAATGATGCGCTTAATCCTACTCCTTCGTTATCCCCAAGAGACGGCAATATCATTAAAACCGGGTATTCCATAGAAGTGGACGAATTACGTTCTATTTCGACTGGCGGCAAAGAATGGGTCGCCCGGCTGGAGAATGCTGAACGTGAGCGTACTGGAATTCGGTCCTTGAAGATTGGGTATAATAAGGTTTTTGGTTATTATATCGAAATCACCCATACGAATGCCCATCTTATTCCTACTAACTATCAGCGTAAACAGACCCTATCCAATGCTGAGCGCTTCATCACACCAGAACTGAAAGAGTACGAACAGAAAATCATAGGGGCTGAGGAAAAACTTAAAGAGTTAGAATACGAACTTTTCATAGCTCTTCGGGAAACAGTTCGCACCTATACTAAACCCATTCTTCAGGTTGCTCACGTTTTAGCGGAACTTGATGTTTTTGTCAGTTTGGCAGAGGTCGCTGTCCGTCACCATTATGTCCGTCCTCAGATTAAAGATGATGGTCAAATTCTCATCACTGAAGGCCGACACCCAGTTGTGGAAGAAATGCTTGAACCCGGTGTATTTGTTCCCAATGATACGCATTTGACGAAGAGTCATCATTTAGCACTCATCACTGGGCCCAATATGGCAGGAAAATCAACGTATATGCGTCAAGTCGCCTTAATTGTCCTCATGGCCCATATTGGCTCCTTCGTTCCGGCAAAGAAGGCTTGCATCACTCAGGTTGACCGAATTTTTACGAGGGTTGGAGCATCGGACGATTTGGCAGCCGGGCAAAGTACGTTTATGGTTGAAATGAAAGAAGTCGCTCACATCTTAAATTATGCTACCGAGAAAAGCTTGATTATTTTAGACGAAATTGGACGGGGGACAGCAACCTTTGATGGACTTAGTATCGCCTGGGCAGTTACTGAGCACTTGGTTCAAAATCCAGCATTCAATCCTAAAACCCTCTTTGCTACGCATTATCATGAGCTTACGCATCTCCAAGATGATTTCCCGGGCTTATTCAACCTTCATGTCGGTGTAAAGGAACGGGGAGAAGACATCATTTTTTTACATAAGATCTTATCCGGCAAGGCAGACCGAAGTTATGGTATTCAAGTCGCGCGCCTTGCCGGACTCCCGCAAGGACTTCTTCAACGCGCTAAAACCCTACTTTTGGAATTAGAATCGACCGAGCCAACACATGCAATAAGTGATTCGCCCAATGTTGTTACTCAATTTTCGCTCTTTGATGTGCCCCAAACTCATCCGCTCTTGCAAGAAATTAACCAACTTCCGCTGGATGACATGACTGCACGTCAAGCCTTACAATATCTCTTTGATCTGCGTGAGCGCATTCAATCCTCGGAAACAATTTAGTTAGAGCCACTGCGAAGTCGAGGTATGTAGTTCGTATAAGGGGGGAGTAACTATGCCCAAACGAGTAGGTATCGATGTGGGAGGTACCTATACTGACGCCGTGTTTATTCATAATAACCAAATCGAACATACAGCCAAAGTGCCAACACGGTCCGAAAATTTAGTAGAAACACTCTTAGATGCCTTTGATGCATTAAAGATCCCTAATGAACAGGAGATCGAACAGATTTCAGTGAGCACCACCCTTGTAACGAATGCGATTCTTCAAAACCGAATTTCGAAGGTTGATTTGCTCTTGTTTTCTGCCAATGGGATGAAGCTAGATGCACTTCCTTGGCCAGTTAGCTATCGAGAACTCTCTGGGGAAATAGATTTTCGGGGAAGAGAGATTGAACCTCCTGATCGAAGGGAATGGGAAAAACTCCAATCACTTGGTGTTGGCGATCCTGGTTCACATGTCGCAATTGTAGGCAAATTCTCTCATAGGAACAGTCTTCATGAAGAAGACCTCGCTGCCTATCTAAGACAACGTAATCCTAGGTTGCAAATTGCCCTAGGACACGAGTGGGGACAAGCCAATTTTTATAGGCGTAGCCTGACCACGTATCTTAATTTAGGGGTATCCGATTTATATCATCAATTCGCTCAACAATTACAAACCGCAGTAACTGCTCGAAAAATTAAAGCGCCAATTTTTATTTTAAAAGCTGATGGCGGGATTTTACCACTTTCTAAGCTTCGCCCTATTAATTCCGTATATTCTGGACCAGCGGCAAGTGTCCTCGCCGCTTTGGCCCAAAATGAACCTACTTCTTCTTCGATTATTGTGGATATTGGCGGCACGACGACAGATTTAGGTATTAGCCTTTCAGGTATGCCTTTACTCAGTTCAAAGGGGGCCCAGATTGGTCCTTTTTCAACCCTTGTTCGTTCACTCGCGGTTCGTTCAATTCCCGTGGGTGGGGACTCCGTCATCCGAGCCACAGACCAGGGCTTTGTTCTTGAAAGTTACCGCCTTGGCCCAGCCTATTGTTTGGGTGGGAATGTAGCCACCCCGACAGATGCGATGCGTTACCTCGAACTTATAGACTATGGAGATGGGCGACTGGCTGAAGAAGCTTTGGCCTCAATCCTACCACAGGAACAACGTAAACCCCAATTCCTGCGTGAGCTTGCCACAGCGATTATCGATACGCTCGTCGAACGAATTACAAATGCTGTTGATTCTCTTAAGCGAGAGTGGAAAGAAGAGCCGGCATATAAAGTTTGGGAGGTTCTTCATCCCCAAGAAACTCAGACATTTCATACGTTGGTCAGTGGTGGAGGTGCTCGTGGAATAACAACGGCATTGGAAAAACGTCTTGGCAATCCTGTGCAGCTCGGAGCCTTTCCGGAAGTATCGAATGCTCTTGGAACGGCAATGGCCAGACCTACGTTCGATTGCACACTTCACCTTGACACGTACATGAAGCACTATCGGATCGAAGAAACTGGTGAACAGGGAAAATGGAAGGGATCTCTGAGGCCTTATAAGGAAGTGGACGGGTTTCTGGACACTCTTGCTCAGCAACAAGCTGCACACTATGGAATCAAACTACATGACTTAGAAAAAGAGACGTTCGATTTTTTTCCTATCGTGCAGAATTATAAAACCGTAGGTCAAATCGTCCGTGGGGCCGTTCATATGCGGCCTGGGGTAATGGGGAGGGTACAGGTATGAAACGTACCGGAATTTTGTTTTTCCCTGCCTTTGATTGGTCACTCGGAGACTCCCATCCGGAACGTGAAGAACGTCTTCTCTATACTCAGGAACAACTGTTTGAAGAGGGGATATTTGACTTACCACAAATCAAACAGTTTTCACCCTGTGTTGCTTCATTACAAGATGTGTTACGTGCTCAAGCTCTCTTTCCAACCCCGCAAGACCATACGGATAATTTAGATGCCCATCTTATCGCAGCAGGGAGTGCCATTTTACTCGGCGCAGCAAGGGTTCGAGGGGAGATTACGAATGGCTTTGTTCTTGCACGCCCGCCTGGACATCACTCCGGAGCTACGGTTTGGGGAAATCGGGGATTTTGCACGCTAAATAATGAAGCAATTTTAGTTAACCATTTGAGGGCCCATTTAGGAATTAAAAAGATCGCTATTGTGGATACCGATGTCCATCACGGAGACGGAACACAGGATATCTTTTTTCACGACCCAAATGTCCTCTTTATTTCCCTTCACCAAGACGGGCGCACACTTTATCCCGGAAGTGGTTTTGTCAATGAAAAGGGAGGTCCGAATGCTTGGGATCAAACCCTAAATATTCCTCTTCCGCCTGGGACGGGAGACGAAGGGTACCACTACGTTCTTGAAAACTGGGTGCTGCCGCGTTTGCAAGCCTTTGCCCCGGATCTGATCATTAACTCAGCGGGACAGGATAATCATTTTACAGACCCACTGGCCTCTATGAATCTAACTGCAGGGGGATACGGGCGAATTACAGAGCTTCTTCAACCAGATTTAGCGGTCTTAGAAGGAGGGTACTCGATTGAGGGAGCACTACCTTATGTTAATTTGGCTATTTTACTGGCGCTAGCCGGAGAAGATTACCACCATGTCCGTGAACCTCAGAAGCTAGCTCGTCCGAGTTTATCGTTAGCGGCGATAAAGCCGTATATTCAGGAACTAAAAAAACAGCACCAAACGATTAAACCCACCTTTACAATACAAAACATACCTTATTTCCCCAAAGGAGATTGGGTTTACAGTCCTCATCCTGTCTATTATGACACCGAAGGTTTCCAAGAAACTCGCCAGGATTACATCCGGCAATGTAAACATTGTGCTGGAACTGTGTATATTGAGAGCCGACGTTCTTCTTCTTCCATGAAGTCTGTATTAGTGCGAATTCCGTTTCAAGCCTGCCCAGAGTGTGAGCAAGCGGGTTATGATCTTTGGGAGCATCTTCAACAGCCTAGTAAGGATACTACAAGTGGATTATTGCAGAACCAACTCCACGACAAGCTATACGTTTGGCATAGGAAAGAAGGATTGAGGGAACTTTGACGCCCATAATTCATATTCTAGACTCGCACTCAGCAAATCAAATTGCCGCTGGAGAAGTCGTTGAACGCCCAGCATCAGTGGTCAAGGAGTTAGTTGAAAACGCCTTAGATGCTGGGGCTAAACACATTGACATAACCATTGAGGGAAACGGTGTACCGTTAATTCGGGTGCGAGATGACGGTTCTGGAATCGGGGTTTCGGATTTACCCTTGGCCGTCATTCGACATGCCACAAGTAAAATCAGTCAGATAGAAGACCTTGATCATCTGCGAACCCTCGGATTCAGAGGGGAAGCTCTCCCGAGTATTGCCTCAGTTTCTCATCTGGAAATTTCCTCCCGTCCTGCTCGAGAAGTGGTTGGATTAAGCCTTACGCTTAACGGTGGAGAGCAGGTGGAGTACAAGGAAGTAGGGTGTCCTGTCGGAACATCTGTGACGGTTCGCAATCTCTTTTTCAATACCCCTGCTCGTTTGAAGTTTTTGAAATCAACCCCCACGGAATTTGGCCTCATAAGCGACACGGTCGGACGAATTGCCCTTGCACACCCAGATATCGCATTTTCTTTGACCCATCCGCAACAAGTTGTTTTGCAAACTTCAGGACGCGGAGATTTGCGTGAAACAATCGGTGCAATTCTCGGTCATACAATCGCTCGACAACTTATTCCGCTCAAAGGACAACACGAAGATTGGCAGTTAGAAGGCTTTATCAGCCCACCGGACCTGGTCCGATCATCCAGGCAAGCCCAAACCTTTATGATTAACGGACGAATTGTCCGCTCACCGTTCTTAAGTCGTGCTCTAGAGGAAGGGTATCACACCCTCGTTCCAGTTAAACTTCATCCTGTCGCCGTGCTTCATCTTCTTGTTCCCCCTTCAGATTATGATGTGAATGTTCATCCAACCAAAATGGATGTGCGGTTTAAGAGTGAGCAAGCCTTAACACCGTTTATCAGTCGGGCAATTTATCAAGCACTCATTACAAGTAAACCTTTACCTTCGTTTAAAACGATACCCACCCCGTCGTTCCCTCCCAAATCATCTATGATTTCCTCGCCACCAGAATCACCCAGGGCAATTGTTCGTACACCAAAATCTAACGAGGTATTGAAAATTTCTGAGACTGCGGTGCCCCGGGAAGAAACTATCCGCATGGATGATCATGCCTATGAACCGAATACTCTGGACCTAAAACAATTAACGGATTCTATTCAGGGAAAGCCGGATATTGTTCAGCGTCAAGGATTTGCCCTAGCTCATCAAGAGAGCCCTGTCGATTCAGAAACACCAAATGATACGTTTACACAACTTGATCTATTAGATCAAGTTAATCCACAAGTTCGTGATGTTCTAACCCGAATCTGGCCCCTAGCACAGCTTTTTAATACTTATATCTTAGCGACCGATGGTGAAATTCTTCTTGTGATTGACCAACATGCTGCTCACGAACGGATCAACTATGAACGACTTTTAAAGGAGTTCAAGCAACGTGAACAGTCCAGCCAGGCTCTTCTAATTCCTCTTCCTATGGAGTTTACGCTTCAGGAAGAACAGGTATTATTGGAACATTTATGGCTTCTTAATGAAATGGGTTTTGTTTTGGAACAATTTGGCTCACAAACTTACTTATTGCGTGGAGTACCTGTTCAAACGGGAGATTTTCAGGCAGACAGTCTTCTACGTCAATTTATTGAAGAGGTTATACAGAAAAATTCGACACCCAGTTCAGAAAAATTGCTGGAGGAATGGATTTATCTGTTGGCCTGCAAAGAATCTATAAAAGCCCAAGATTCACTTTCCCTGCTCGAAATGGAACAACTGATTGCGCAACTAGGGCAAACTCATAATCCGTATACCTGTCCCCATGGGCGTCCAACTATGATCAAAATGACCCGCTCAGAATTAGAAAAACGCTTTTACCGCACCTAATTAACCAGAAGTTTGTGGGTACTTTGTCATGGGTATACTACTTGGAAATGGAGGTCTCATGTTAGAAGAAAGCCCTATCCTCATAAAAACAACTCATTTTGATGCAGAACTACGGGAAAGGTTGGACTGGTTTCTGCAGCAACCCGGATGCCACTGGATGCTCACTTGGAGTGGGGAAGGGGAGCCGCCTGAACTCACAATCACACGTCGTGGCGTTTTCTTGTCCTATGGAACAGAACAACTGTCCTTTCATCCGAGTATGGCCCTAATACGTCTGATAAATCTTCTGCGAGGTGGATCAGATCGTTATCTCGAAGCTACCCAATTAAAGGCCGGAGGATCTTTACTTGACGCTACGCTTGGTTTAGGAACGGATGCGCTGATCGGGGCATGGGCGGTCGGTGAAAAAGGTAGAGTACTCGCAATAGAGAAGTCGCCCATCCTCGCGGCTATGGTACAAGACGGATTGAATCACTTTAAAGAAATGATTCCGAACTCCAAGAGCAGGGATAAACAAGAAGCTTGGTTTGCTTTGGCACGAGTTTCTCCGCAAATTAAAGTTAGTTGGGGAGACAACCGAAACTATTTTAGCAACATCCCTACCCGCTCTGTTGATGTCGTCTATTTCGATCCCATGTTTCGCCAAACTTATGAGCATTCTCACTCAATCCAGCCCTTGCACCGATGGTCTGACCATAGCCCACTTGATCAAGCGACAGTTGTAGAAGCTTGTCGGATTGCTAGGCAGAGAGTCGTGCTTAAGGAGCGCAAAAACAGTCCAGAGTTCCGACGTCTTGGTTTTGACATTCTACTCGGAGGACAATACAGTCCTGTCGATTATGGTGTTATTTTAGTTTAATGGAGGATGGTTTGGTGTACCCACTTATTATTATCATTGGCCCGACCGGCGTTGGAAAGTCTGCACTTGGTTTAGAATTGGCCCAGAAAATGGGAGGAGAAATTATTTCCGGAGATTCTATCCAACTCTATCAGAAGCTTGATATTGGTTCAGCTAAACCCACCACAGCAGAACTCCAACTCGTCCAACATCATCTGATTGATTACTTAGATCCAACAGAACCTTTTTCAGCAGCTCAGTTTAAATTGCTGGCTACTTCCCTGATTGAAGAGATTAGGGGTCGAGGACATGTCCCAATTGTGGTTGGAGGAACAGGCCTTTATATTCGTTCTTTGCTCGATCCCTATGACTTCTCCCAACATGGCTCGGAAGAAATTCGCTCCAAATGGAAGGACTTTATTTCCTTACACGGAAACTTGGCGCTCCATGAGGAACTGAAAAAACGTGACCCTGAAACAGCAGAGCAGCTCCACCCCAACGACGTTTTTCGCATTATTCGGGCTCTTGAAGTGTGGGAATTAACGGGCAAAACCCTATCTAGTCAACGTCAATTTAGAGATGATCACTATCAAACGCTTGATCCCTCGATCCTCTATATTGGGCTTACTGCTTCACGCAATGTTCTCTATGAACGTATCAACCAACGCTGCGTCTCAATGCTTTCTCAGGGTTTAATTGAAGAAACCTTAACTCTCTTAAACAGCGGTTATGAGTCAACCTTAAAGCCTTTACAAAGCATTGGTTATCGCCACGCAATTTTATACTTAAAAGGGCTAGTGACGCAAGCAGAAATGCTGCGATTACTGCAAAGGGATACTCGTCATTTTGCAAAGCGCCAGATGACCTGGTTCAGGCGTGATCCTCGAATCAGATGGTATGATATAGAGAATGAAATGAACGTAATTCTTAAGGATATCGTAAGACTTGCAGAGAATACCAAATTCGTGTAGAATAGGTTAGAAGAATGTAAAAGAAATATAAGGTGATGGAGGGAAATTTATGAATAAATCGCCCATCAATTTACAAGATACCTTTTTAAATCAAGTGCGCAAGGAAAATCTTCCTGTAACCATTTTCTTGGTTAACGGGTTTCAGCTTAAGGGACTGATCAAAGGATTTGACAACTTTACGGTTGTTCTAGAATTTGATGGCAGACAACAGATGGTTTATAAACATGCAATTTCGACGGTCATGCCTATTCGCCCGATTAACTTAGCGGCCGCTAGCGCAGCCGAATCAAATGTTACACATGGTTAACACTCATTAATTATATGGATAAGTCCGAAAGCACGAAGAACTAAGTTCGGTATTATGCCGGACTTAGTTCTTTTACTTGAATTCCATACTCAACTATGATAACTTAAAGCTATATGCTTTTATCTTATGGAAAGAAAGGAACTCAATCCAACTATGGAAACTCGAAATTTAAGAAACATTGCAATTATCGCTCACGTTGATCATGGGAAGACAACTCTTGTTGACGCCATGTTGAAACAAAGTGGAACCTTTAGAGCAAACCAGCAAGTAATGGAACGCGTCATGGATTCCAATGATTTAGAGCGTGAACGTGGAATTACAATCCTTTCAAAAAACACTGCCGTACACTGGCAAGGTACCAAGATCAACATTATTGATACACCGGGGCATGCTGACTTCGGGGGCGAGGTTGAGCGCGTCTTACAGATGGTCAATGGAGTACTCCTCATCGTCGATTCCTTCGAAGGTCCCATGCCTCAAACCCGATTTGTTTTGCGGAAAGCCTTAGAACTAAAACTTGTTCCTATTGTAGTAATCAATAAAATAGACCGTCCTGATGCTCGCCCATCTGAAGTGGTCGACGAAGTCCTTGATCTTTTTATCGAGCTTGGTGCAGAAGACCACCAGTTGGACTTCCCAGTTGTCTATGCGTCCGCACGAGCTGGAATCGCAGGACTCTCATCTGATTCACTGGCAGACTCTTTGGTACCTCTATTCTCAGTCATTTTAGATCACATTCCTGCACCGGTTGTCGATCTCGAAGCACCCTTCCAGATGCTCGTGACCACACTGGATTACGATGATTATGTCGGCAAGATCGTGGTTGGTCGTATTGTTCGTGGGATAGTTCATCAAAACGAAAATGTGACGTTAATCAAGCGAGATGAGAGTTTCGAAAGGGTTAAAGTCGGGAAAGTTATGGTTTTTGAAGGGCTTAAACGAGAGGAAGTCCCCGAGGCTTCTGCTGGGGAAATCGTTGCGCTCACTGGGTTAACCAGTGCTAATATCGGGGAAACGGTTGCATGTGCTTTGAGTCCTGAAGCGTTACCAACGATTGAAGTCGATGAGCCTACTTTGTCGATGAATTTCATGGTCAATAATAGCCCTTTCGCCGGCCGCGAAGGCCATTTTGTGACTTCTAGGAAGATACGCGAGCGCCTATGGAAAGAAGTCGAGACAAATGTTAGCTTGAGGGTTGAAGAAACAGACTCTGCCGATTGTTTTCAAGTGTCCGGTAGGGGAGAGTTGCATCTCTCAATTCTGATTGAAAACATGCGCAGGGAAGGGTACGAACTTCAAGTTTCTAAACCCGAAGTCATTTATAAAATGATAGACGGCGTCAAATGCGAACCGATTGAGTTTTTGACCTGTGACCTTCATGAGAGTTCGCTGGGAGCCATCATGGAACTTCTTGGAAAACGCAAGGCGGAAATGGTAAATATGACGAACCTTTCTGAAACACAACTTCGCATAGAATTTAAAATTCCGGCTCGCGGCCTCATCGGTTTCCGTGGAGATTTCTTATCCCAAACACGGGGTGAAGGATTAATGAGTCACGTGTTCTTGGGTTATGAACCTTATAAAGGGGATATCCCAGGACGTAATCGTGGTGCACTTATAGCTTTTGAAGAGGGAGAAACAAACGCTTACGGCCTTTATTCTGCTCAGGAACGAGGTAACTTGTTTGTTGACCCTGGCCTTCATGTATATGCGGGTATGATTGTTGGAGAGAATAAGCGTGAACAAGATATTGAAGTTAACGTTTGTAAGAAAAAGCAGCTCACCAATATGCGTACAAGTTCGGCCGATGAAGCGTTGCGCCTTGATAAGCCCAGAGAATTTTCCTTGGAGCAATCGTTAGAATTTATTAACGATGATGAGTTAGTTGAAATAACCCCGAAAAGTGTCCGTCTGCGCAAGAAATTTTTAGATCATTCAGGTCGTGTTCGTTATTCTAAGACCTTAACAGGAAAATAATAACAGATTCATCCCAGGACACCTTTCATCTTTACGTGCGTATAGTAGTAAGGATGGGAGGTGCCTGTACTTATGACAATCCGTGTAACGTTTAGGCCGGACAATCACCAGCCTCCGGTCATTCAGACTCCCTTGCCCACAGAACATGCACATACTAGTACTCCTGCCACAGAGCAGGTAGGAGTAGGGCGAATACGCAAACATAATCTCTCTTCCATCGAAAAAGACAAGGAAAAAATCGCTGAAATCCTTGACGAATTAGAATCCTTTATCGGGTTAGTGACCGTAAAACGCCTCATTCGGGATTTACAAGCTTACGTGGAAATCCAAAAACGGAGAGCACAGGAAAAACTTATCGCTGAACCCCTCGTTCTCCATATGATTTTTCGAGGGAATCCTGGAACTGGTAAAACAACAGTGGCACGCTTGGTCGGGCGACTGTTTAAAGAGATGGGAGTCCTTCAAAAAGGGCATATCATAGAATGTGAGCGAGCAGACCTTGTCGGTGAATATATTGGGCATACCGCACAAAAAACCAGGGAACAACTAAAGAAGGCGTTAGGCGGTGTTCTTTTTATCGATGAAGCCTATTCATTAGCCCGCGGGGGAGAGAAGGATTTTGGCAAGGAAGCCATCGACGCTTTAGTGAAGGCCATGGAAGACAATAAAGATAACCTTGTGTTAATCTTAGCTGGATATCGCCAAGAAATGGAATGGTTTTTACAAACGAATCCTGGTCTTCGATCTCGCTTCCCCATACATATTGATTTTCCAGATTATACACTTGACGAATTGTTAGCCATCGGGAATTTGATGCTTAAGTCACGCCAATATGAGCTAACCCCTGAAGCGCAAGGAGCACTTCGTTTTCACCTGCAAAATTTGCTCAATACACATCCTTATGCGGGAAATGCCCGGCTCGTCCGTAACCTTATAGAAAAAACGGTAAGAAAACAGGCTGTTCGGTTATTTCAAAAGTCTAGCTCTAGCCGGGAAGAGTTAATACAAATCTTACCTGTTGATATTAGCCTAGAAGAGACCTAAGTTAGGTTCTGGTAGAATCTAACTTCTTCACTGTTTTGTCCCAATAGGGCATGAAAGTTGGCTAGGTGGATAGAGTAAGACTAATAAAAAACTTGAGATATGAGGTTATATATGGATATGGACATTTCCGGAGACTTGTCTGGAATTCGAGACAGTCAATTACAAGAACTTAAAAATCTATCTGAGTTTAAAACAGAGCGTTCAGAACTAATCCAGCCTAATATCCTTGAAGAGCTTTTGCGCCTTACACAACTCTGGAATCGAGAAATCGCAATCTATCTTTCCCGTCCTGGAATCTTGTTAGCGGCTGCCGTAGGACGTTCTGCCTCTGTAACCCTCCCACCGATAAAGGGAAGGTCTCTAGGAAAACATCTGCGTTGTATTCATACTCATCCCAATGGGGACTTCAGACTAAGCCAATTAGATCTTAGTGCGCTAACTTCTCTGCAGCTTGAAAGTATGTCGTCGGTTGGTGTACGTGACGGGAAACTGACAGGAATACAAATCGCCTATAGTTCTGGTGAGAACGATCCCTTTATTCTTAACATTAATTCTAAGAATTGGCAGTCATTTGACTATAACGAGTCCCTGTCAAACGTTTCAAAGGGTTTGACTAAAACAGTAACGGCACATAGTAAAGAGCGTGCTTTTCTTATTGCTTTAGAAGACAGTGACCAAGAAATCAATGAGGATTTGCTTGAACTACGAGAACTGGCTCGCTCGGCTGGTGTAGACGTTGTCGGCCAACTTGTGCAAAATCGCCGTTATGGTCAGTCGCGCAGCTATTTAGGGAGCGGGAAGCTTGAAGAATTAATTCACCATCTACAGGAAACCGAGGCCAACGTTGTGATCTGTGATGATGAACTATCTCCAACGCAGCTGCGAACCTTAGAGATGGAAACAGGGGTCAAAGTATTAGATCGAACGGGATTAATCTTAGACATTTTTGCACAGCGGGCTCAATCTCGCGAAGGAAAACTTCAAGTCGAATTGGCTCAACTTAAACATTTATTGCCCTATTTATCAGGTCAGGGACAGGCTCTTTCTCGTTTAGGTGCAGGAGTGGGCTCGCGAGGACCTGGAGAAACAAAATTGGAGCTTGATCGACGGAGAATGCGGGAGCGCATAACCCAACTGGAAAAGGAGTTAAAGCTTGTCCTTCAACATCGAGATGTGCAACGTCGTCAAAGAACGAGAAGTGGCCTACCCGCTATTGCTTTAGTGGGTTATACCAATGCGGGAAAAACCACATTTATGAAGATTGCTATGGAACAAGCTGGTACTCGGTCTGACATACCCATCGGGGAAAATAAATTATTTGCCACCTTAGACCCGATCGTCCGTCGTATAAGAGTGAATTCTACTATGGAAATTCTCCTCAGTGACACAGTTGGCTTTATACGAAAATTACCGACTCAATTACTTCGGGCATTTTTGGCGACGCTCGAAGAAGTGCAGCAAGCTGATATACTGTTACATGTTTTAGATGCGAGCCATCCGCAAGCATTTCAACATGCTGAGACTGTTCAACAGGTACTAAAGCAATTGGGATGCGCAGAAAAACCTATGATGACTCTGCTTAATAAGGCTGATAAAGTTCTTGTTGAAGAGGATTTGAAACAATTAGCTCAATCTCTTCCCTATCCAATTGAGATGTCCCTCATCCGTGGAGATTCATTAAAACCAGTTTGGAAAGTTTGTGACTCATTATTGACCTATTAAACGATTGAGGAGGAAATTGTTTGTACTCGAATCCCGAATGGCCAGAGTTGATAACTAAAGCTGTGGCCGAAGCTGAAGCTTCACTCATTCGTCAACTTCCTCTATTAGAGGAAGCTTCAATTAGAAACCACGAAAAAGTTCTAAACGCTTTTCGAGAAGAACGTGTTACAACGTATCATTTACAAGGAACAACGGGTTATGGCCTTGATGATCAAGGGCGTGAGGTCCTCGACAACGTGGTTGCGCGCATTTTAGGTGCGCAAGCTGCCCTTGTTCGAGGACAGTTTGTGTCGGGCACACATGCTATTGCAGCCGCCTTATTTGGAGTGTTACGCCCTGGAGATCAGGTTATTTCTGTCAGCGGTACCCCTTACGATACCCTGGAAGAAGTCATTGGTTTAAGGGGAGAAGGGCAAGGGAGTCTCATTGATTTTGGTATAGCCTATGATTCAATTCCTCTAGATTCTCAAGGTAAGATCCAATACGCTCTTCTCAGCGAGTGCATCAACGACAAAACACGTATGCTGATCGTTCAGCGTTCACGCGGCTATGCCTGGAGAAACTCACTGATGATAGCACAGCTCAAGGAACTCGTGGATTTCGTCAGAACCAACTATCCCCACCTCATCATCTTCGTCGATAATTGCTATGGAGAACTGGTCGAAAATCAAGAACCTGGTGATATCGGAGTAGATTTGATGGCGGGTTCGTTGATTAAAAATTTAGGCGGGAGTATAGCTCCAACAGGTGGGTATGTTGCCGGTCGTTCAGATTTGGTGAAACTCGCAGCCCAGCGTTTAACGGCACCAGGAATTGGTGGACATGTAGGAGCGTCCTTAGAATGGCAACGCTTGTTTTATCAAGGATTATTTTTAAGTCCTTTAACTGTTTCCGAATCCTTAAAGGGAGCTGTTTTTTCGGCAGCTTTTTGGCGCGCCCTAGGGTTTGCCGTACATCCTGAACCTGAAGCACCTAGAACGGATCTTATTCAAGCCATAAAACTTGGTTCCAGGGAAAAGATGATCGCCTTCTGTCAGGGCCTTCAGAAAGGTTCACCCATTGATTCCCATGTTTTGCCCATACCTTCCGGAATGCCAGGTTATGAAGACGAAATCATCATGGCTGGGGGGACGTTTATCCAAGGTGCAACCAGTGAATTTTCTGCAGACGGACCACTGCGTGAACCTTTTATTGTTTATCAACAAGGTGGTATATCCCATACTTATGTACAGATGGGCAATATTTTAGCAGCCTTAAATTTATGGCAGCAAGGACTATTGGGCTAACCCATCATGTTGACGAATTGTTCACTAAAACTATCCTCATTCCTTTGAAACATTGCCCCACTGTGTTAAGATAAATAGTGGGAAAGAAAGAGGTGAATTATGAAAGAGTCTGAGTCACCAAGTCCGAAGAGCACGTCTCGTTTTCTCCTAGAATTACTGGAAATAGTACTTATAGCCTTTGCACTTTCTTGGGTCTTGCGCACGTATGTTATTGAAGCACGCAAAATCCCTACGGGTTCAATGCTGCCGACGATACAGCTCGAAGATCGGGTCATTGTTGATAAGTTTTTCTTCAAACATTTTGACCACATTAGTCCTGGAGACATTATTGTCTTCCATCCACCACCGAGTGCTCATGCGACAGAAGACTTTATTAAACGGGTTGTTGGCTTGCCTGGAGATAAAGTAGAAATACGCAATCACACGACGTACGTGAACGATCAACCCCTTTATGAACCCTATATAGCGGATAAATCTAAAAATGATTTTGGACCGATCGTTGTTCCTAAAGATTCAGTTTTTGTAATGGGGGATAATCGCAATAATAGCGATGACTCTAGGATTTGGGGATTTTTACCTATGCAAAATATAACCGGGCGAACCCTTTTTCGTTATTGGCCTATTGACCATTTTGGTGCTCTTGCCCGTTAGGTGGGAGCTTTTTTTATTTTTCTGGCATATACTTTATATGTTAAAGGGTATCTACATTTTCCCGCTCCTATTTTCTACTTAGAAAGAGAATAGCATACATAATGGAGGGAATGATGTAGTTTTATTCTAACTACTTATTTGAGAGGGTGGGGTATTGTGGAAGATCGCAAACCAAGTGTGGTTCTAATGTTTGGTGGACGTTCAGGGGAACATGAGGTTTCTATAAATTCTGCTAAGTCCATTTTCAATGCCATTGACCGAAGTCGCTACAATGTGGAAACGATTGGGATTAATAAAAAAGGGCAATGGTTTTGGGGAGTTCTACCAGAGAAAGTACTCAGCGATGGGTTTCCAGGGGCGAAACAGGCTCAACAAATTACTCTGGTCATAGACCCTACAGCTCCTCATTTTATGGCCTTAGACGGTAGCCCACTCCCCAACCAAGGGAAGTTTGACCTCATTTTCCCAGTACTTCACGGACCATATGGAGAAGATGGGACTCTGCAGGGGTTACTTGAAATGGCCAATGTACCTTATGTAGGTTCTGGGGTATTAGGTTCCTCTCTGGGGATGGACAAAGATCGCATGAAAGCGGTTTTTAGAGAAAAGGAACTTCCATTGGCGCGTTATGTTACGCTTCTGCGTTCAGACATCTTAAATGGAGTGGACGCCTGTCTTAATGTTATTGAAGATAAGATAGGTTATCCGTGTTTTGTCAAGCCAGCAAATTTAGGGTCTAGTGTTGGTATTTCAAAAGCACACCATCGACAAGAGTTACAAGAGGCTTTGGCTGTAGCGGCAATATTTGATCGGAAAATTGTGGTCGAAGAAACTATTCTTGGACGAGAAATTGAGGTCTCCGTTTTAGGGAATGATACACCGCAAGCCTCAGTTCCCGGGGAGGTTTTACCCGCCCATGAGTTCTACACTTACGAAGCAAAGTATTCAGATATTGGCTCAAGTTTATTGATACCAGCTCCTTTTGAGGAATCCGTAATTACGAGTTTACAAGAAATGGCCATCAAGGCCTTCCAAGCCGTTGAGGCTTGTGGACTGAGTAGGGTTGATTTCTTTGTTACCCCACAAAATGAAATAGTCCTTAACGAGATTAATACCTTGCCTGGGTTTACGAAAATTTCAATGTACCCTAAACTTTGGGAGGCCTCAGGGATCCCTTATACTGAATTGATCGATCGTTTAATTGCCTTGGGTTTTGAGCGTTATAAAGATAAGCAGAACTGTAAAATTTCTCTTAATTGAGTTTTTACAATAAACGTAAAGGGAGCAGATGGCAAAGACCATCTGCTCCCTTTACGTTCCCTAGGCGCGTTGCTTTATTCAGATTATAAAGTTCTTACTAGTTTAACTCAACTTTCTTATGCATATCTTTGTTAAAGGCGGTGTTAAATTTAGTTAAATTTATTGGAGAGTACGGAATACACCGATTACCTTCCCCAAAATCGAAACATCCTGGGAATAAATCGGTTCCATCGCAGAATTTTCGGGTTGAAGTCGAATGAGTGTTCTTTCCTTATAGAAGCGTTTGACAGTAGCTTCTTCTCCAATTAAAGCAACAACAATTTCACCATTTCTCGCCTCATGCTGCTGACGAACGATAATTAGATCCCCATTTAAGATCCCTGCTTCAATCATGCTTTCCCCTTGAACACGAAGCATAAAAAGGTTATCCTGTGTGGCAAGATCAGCAGGTAAGGGGAAGGTGCCTTCCACGTTTTCAACAGCTAAGATAGGTTGTCCAGCTGTGACCCGACCAATTATTGGTACATGTACGACCTTTTTAATGTCGGGCATATTACTGGAACTATCCAAAATTTCAATCGCACGTGGTTTTGTTGGGTCGCGTCGGATATATCCTTTATCCTCCAACGTCTGAAGATGGCCATGAACAGTAGAGCTTGAGAGCAACCCTACAGCCTCACCTATTTCACGAACGGCAGGAGGATATCCCTTTTTGCTTATTTCCTCTTTGATGAAGTCTAGAATCATCGTTTGACGTTGAGATAAATCTGGGTACATACTTAATCTCACACCCCTATCTTTACAGGATTATTGTACCATCCCTTGAGTTAAAGTGCAAACAAATGTTCGTTAATATAATTTGAGATTATAGTACATAGGAGAGTGGGGAACTATGAAAAATCCCAAGAAATCTTTATCTAGGTTTAAACGAGGAGTTATACAGTTCAGCTTTCTCTTTCTTATGGCTCTAGCGGCCTGGAAGGGGCTTCACCGTCTGCCCTCCGTTGCGCCAGACGTCTATCCCTATTTAAGTACAATGTCGACCGAACTGGTTGAGCAGTGTATACTTGAAAATGGAAAATCACCTACAATTTCCTGGGAGGATCTTTTAGCAATACGCTCGTCGCTTTCGGAAAGAGATGCCCGACCGCTAATTGAGCAACTTCGTAATCATGTTCCTTTCTCTGATTTAAACTGGGTATCGCTACCACCGAGTCTGCTTAAAACCGTTCGACGTCATAGGGAAATTTTAAATCATTATACGTTTTATCACCCGAATACGTATAGATTTCCTGTGTCTGGAACGACGTGGTTTGAAAATAGTTTCGGTGCAGATCGTGAAGGGGGACTACGAAAGCATGAAGGGACCGATTTATTTGGAAAAGAAGGGACTCCCATTGTGAGTATCTGTGGGGGGAAAATCGAGCAATTAGGGTGGAATCGACTGGGGGGAGAGCGAGTGGGTGTGCGTGGTGACGACGGTAATTATTATTATTACGCACACTTACAATTCATCTCTCCATCACTCGTAAAAGGGAATCGAATCGAAGCAGGAGATTTCGTTGGAAGCATGGGGAATACTGGAGATGCAATAACAACACCAGACCACCTTCATTTTGGAATTGAATTGCCGAATGGACAATGGATCAATCCCTATCCTTTTTTGAAGGTATGGCAATATTGGTCCAATTTGTAAATTGGGGTAACCAACACCACGTTCTCGCTATAAACTTGCACCAAACTCTGAGATTCGTTATAATAACGTTGTTTGTACACAGTGCTTAATAATCTGGACACTTAGAGACAATCTGCTTTGTCTTTATCTTAGCAAAGAGGGGTTATTCTTTGAACTATTTTCCGCGACGTTTATCAGTGTTGAAACTCTTAATTTCATCCGTAATTGGAGGCATTTTACTACTTGCCGGATTTCACTATTTAACAACTTCCACTCTAGGTAAGGGCATTGATTTAGCTGAGGCTAATCCAAATACATCTAATACAAATGCACCGTCTCCAGAACTTTCAGCTGCGCAATCTGAAAGCTATGTGCTTATGGATCCACACACTTCTCAAATTCTAAGATCAAACAATGCCGATATACAACGTGCTCCGGCCAGTACTACAAAACTTCTCACTGGACTTATCGTGCTAAAAACTTTAAAAGAAACAGATATGGTGACCGTCGGCAAAGAAGTGTCTATTGATGGTTCTCGACTTGGGCTCAGCCCTGGAGATGAAATCTCTGTCCACGACCTTTTGACTGCGCTCTATGTGCATAGTGCCAATGATGCCGCAGCGGCTCTTGCGGTAAAAGTAAGTGGTTCTATCAGTGCCTTTGCCGAAGAAATGAACAATTATGCGGCTACTCTTGGGTGTCAACATAGCCATTTTACCAATCCTCACGGAATGCCTGACCCAGATCACTATACCACCGCCAATGATCTTAGCAAAATTGCTAGTCTATTTCTCAAGAATGAACAACTTATGAACTATGTCAAAGAACCACGTGCCCGTGTTCAATGGAAAGACGCTCGAGGAACTATGCATTACGCAGAAGTGCAAAACACGAATGAACTCCTTGGAGTCTATCCTGGAGACCAAGGGATAAAAACAGGTACTACCACAGAAGCGGGGGAGTGCCTTGTATCCTATGTCACAAGACCCGATGGGGATTTGTTACTCATCCTGTTAGGTAGCAAACAACGTTATAAGGACACTGTCAAATTATTAGATGAGGGTTGGGCTGAGCAACGTTCAAATGCTGCGCTGCGAGGTCTGGCTGAAGACCCTAGATCGCTACTTTCTGGGCCAGGAATTTTTTAACCTTAGCAGTGAATTAATTTATCTGGAGGGTAAAGAACTTGAAAAACCTTGGTGAACCATGCGTATTAGAAGATCGTTCCTGTACTGAATGCGGCGAATGTGATCTTTGTGATCTTGATCCAACAAAGCAATGTGATAATTGCTGCCAATGTATTAAAACTCCTGAGGGTGACTATGCGGAAATTGAGATCGATGATATTTTATTGAACACAGAAGATCAGAGCAAAAGTCATGCTAAAGGACATAGCAAAAAATATAAACTAAACAATAAAAATAAGTGATAAGCTGGGGATATTTTCAAGGCGCTTTTTGTGTGAACATAAACGATGAGGGACGTCACAAAAGTATGGAATAATACTAGTCTTGATTGGTAAAGAGGCAGGACATGGCCAAAGTGGTGGCACCAAACAACATGCCATATTAGGTTAATAGACCGTAAAAGCGACCAGTATGGTCGCTTTCGTGTTTTTGTATGGCTTTTGAAGAAAGTAAGTTATCTAAAATAACTTCAGGACAAACATAATTGACATTCCGATACCCAAGGTGGCAATAATATTAC
Organism: Desulfosporosinus metallidurans; assembly: GCF_001936615.1. Lineage (GTDB taxonomy): Bacteria > Bacillota > Desulfitobacteriia > Desulfitobacteriales > Desulfitobacteriaceae > Desulfosporosinus > Desulfosporosinus metallidurans. The sequence goes on along the minus strand of NZ_MLBF01000018.1, from coordinate 21,858 downwards.
GGCTCTTATAAGCCACAATAGCAGCAACGATGCCCGCAATCATGTAGTGATTGTTTAAACTAATATCCAAATATCCCTTGGGTAAAAGTAATGACGGTACAATTAAGGCTGTCAATATGGCAACTGGGACATATTTTAACCATCTGTTTAACCAAGTTGGTACCCCTGTAAACCGGAACAATACGAGAGCACCGATTCTGGTAAAATAAGTAACTAAGGCCATCCCTATAATAATGTAAAAAACTTCACTACGCATGTTCGCTATCCCCCTCTAATAAGCCCCCTATTAAGCTGGCTGTAAGGCAGGCGATAATAATATACCACTTACCGGGTAAATACAGGGCAGCAAATACTGAAACCACTGCAGCCATACCGAATACAATTAAACTGATGCGGTCGGCCAACAGCGGTATCAGCAATACCAGAAAAGTTGCCGGCATGGCAAAATCAAGCCCCCAAGTTAAGGGATCGGAAATGTAGCCACCTAAAACTACCCCGGCTACAGTAGACAAAACCCAAACTAGATAAAGCACAGTACTCACGGTCAATTGATAGAGCACACTGTATTTGGCCTTGTGAATTCGGCTAATGGTCAGGGCATAGGCTTCATCGGTCAAAAGGAATGCCAGAAGTGCTTGAAGGGGAAACGGCAGTTTAATCATATAGGGCGCCAAGGATGATCCCATGATCAAGTGGCGCAAGTTTACCAGTAAGGTAGTAAGTATAATAATTCCCCAGCCCGTTATGCCTGCACCCAGCATGGTAATCCCAATGAACTGTGACGCACCGGCAAAAACAAAGACAGACATTAGAATAGTTTCTACGCCGGACATTTTTGCTGTAAGCCCCATTATCCCGCAGGTAATCCCAAAGGGCACTACTCCGAGCACCACTGGAGTGCACTCGCGGAGTGCCACCCATGCTTCTTCCGCTAGTTCGTTCTTACCTGAGAGGAGATTTGATAGCTGCATAATCATTCCACCTACTTCTAACCACCTACTTCTAATATTTCTTAAATCTTAACGAGTGGGGAAAACATTGTAAATATCCAATTGCATAGATATAATAAAAATTGGATACAAAATAAGGAGAAATGCTAAATGGACATATCCAAATATCTGAAATTAAATTCCATACTATGAGTGGAGTGTTGGAAATATCAAAGGAAGGTAGCCTATTGTCAATGATATTTCCCTCCAGAGAAGGAGAAAGATGCGAGGCTCCCGAGGCACTTGTTAAGGGTCTGGGCAAGAAGCCAATTGAAGTTTACAAGTCAAGAGACTATATGGCGGTTTGAAACTGAACAAGATATACTGAATCTGGAATTGAATATGGACGAACTGAAAAAACTGGATGCATTTGCTGTAAATGCTACAGCGAGGGGTAATAAAGTAGATTTTGTATCGAGATTTTTTGCCCCAAAGGCGGGAGTGGATGAAGACCCAGTAACGGGCTCTGCTCATTGTACGTTGGTCCCTTATTGGAAAAAGAAATTAGGCAAGAATGAGTTTGTGGTATTACAATTATCGGAAAGAGGAGGAAAGCTCTACTGTACTGATTTAGGTGAAACTGTAAGAATGTCTGGGGAAGCAGTGACTTATTTAGAAGGATATATCAATGTATAGATATATCTAATATGTGTGGAAGGGTATAATAAATTGGCTGAAGTAGACACTAAAAGGGGTTGTCTTGTGTTGGTATAGAAATGAGCTTAACAGATTATCAGTAAAGCCCGAAACTGAGGAATTCCAAAGGAAAATCAATGAAGTACTAATTACGAACTTTTGTGTCAAAAAGTCGGTGGAGTACAAAATACAAACTTTATATAAACTTTTGTGACACCCGTCAGATGACGAAGAAGAGGGAGAACTTTATATAATATATTGGGTCCGATAATAGATATTATGTAAAGTAGAGTATTTTATACCATGGGGGAGTAGTGCTATAATAGCCCAATAACTTGATTTTGCCAACATCAAGTTATTGGGCTATTATTTTTGAATGGGTTCTTCAAATTTTTGTAGAACCTGGTGCATCTCGAACATGTTGTTGAATTTGTTTTTTTACTCCTAACATCAATTGGTACGGTTTTATGTAGTTAGATTAATTTCTACCAAAACTATAAAGTGTTCGATAAGAGTTTGTTTACTCCTAACCAATCATAAAACCAGTCTCTAGGAGCCTCTATAAGGCTTTAACGATATGAGCCTAGTATGATTCCATCTAATCTACGAGACCCATGGCCATAGAGCTTAATAAATCGCTAAGGCCAAATTTCACGAATGAGACAATTCCAGGGCATTTCAATAGCAATGTTGCCCGATTAGTCGATGATGATTGGGACTTGTACAAGCGAAGATTTAACCTTTTTACTAAGGCCACTTCTGTCGCATTTCAACTATGCGTTAAAATACTCTTTAGTGCATAGTTGATTTTTGTAATTTTTTTTTAATAAAACATTTCGAGAATATCAAATACTTATACACTACCTTGTTTTTTGAGTTCATCGACGGAAGTTTGGATATAATCAAATTTCGTGCTTCACATTAAGCGTCTGGATAATACTGTATTTCTGTATCATCCCCTTCCCCCCATTTGCAATTTATTAAACTTCTTTTGTCACAAATAATCTATGTCCGCTCCATTACCTCAAACTAAATATACATGACCTATTTTGTAGTTCATGTATGGCCTCCCCTCTTCATCACTGTATTCAAATCAGCCTTCATGGGAAAAGCATCAACTTAGAGCTACACATGCTATGGATAGCACTAATGGATACGCTTCGTCTAAAAGATACCATAAGTATCTTAAGGTCAACTTTTTCACGATCAGTAAAAGTATACCAGGTCTGAGTGCTTGAGACATCATGAGTCTAGGGCATGAAGCTACGGCAAGCAGCCTGTACAATATTTTCCGTTGTACTATCCCGTGGAAAAAAACGAATTAGCTTGTTATCACGAGATTTAAGCGAAAATTCGTCTGGAATAAAGACACGGGTGTAGGAAGATTGATCTTCCTACACCCGTGTTTCAAGTTTGTCAGTCAGTCCGTCCGTCCGTCCTACTAGGTAGCTTCTGGTGCCTCTAAGCATTCCATCACCACCGCCCGAACTGTACTCTGACGCATCTGGGTAATGACCATTCGTTCGCATTCACCAGCTATGATATGGTAATGCCCATCATCACAACGGCGCACTACTAAAGGGTGGATGAGTCCATACTCTCGAATTGCCTTCTCACTACGTTCCATTTCCCGATTGCCTACCGAGATTGCGAGAACATTGTTACCCTGGATGGCTTTTACCGGGATTTCTTCAAGTTTACTACGCGATATATCCATCGCTACACCTCCTTAGCCTTAAATTAACAAGGAACTTGGTGCAGCGCTCTATTTTACAAAAATATTAGGCAAGTTTGCCTATACAAGAAAGTGATCGGTATCTGTAAAGTATTGATACGCTAACCAACTGCCGAATTCTGGCGGAGCCCTCAGCACAGGCTCAAGGAGTCCGATTAATTGTTCGGCCAACACGCACTTCAGCTTATCCAAATGTTTGCGAGGGACAACCCTAGAAGTGGTTGAACCCTAGTCATTGATGATCTGAGCCCCATACTGAATAAGGTAGGGCAAGATCGGATAAAGCTTTGGCAAAAACCGACAAAGGGTGGAGTGGCTGAAGGTTGTTAGCCCAAAGACTTTGATTACTTTTTGGGCGGTTGATCGCATACTTTCACCGCTGGAGAGATACCAGGCTACAGCATAAAGAGCCGAATTTTCCATCAGTATTTTTATATTACCGTCGTGGTCCCCAAGTTATTGAGCGCAAAAAGAAAAAAGACCACTTTGTGGTCTCTGATTGAATGAGCGTTGGGTGCCATTATGGCATCCTTTGAAATGAGCGAATCCAGTCTGACATAAGCTTTAATAACTCCGAATTTGATACACTTTTGAAATCGGTATAAATCCCAGTGACATCAATGCTTTGACTGTGGCAGAGGCTAAAGTGCTGGTGGAGATCCGTAATTTAAGGGATCTAACGAGATATAGGAAGAAACTCCTTCAGGAATTCATAAGGTTCTGCAAGACGCCAATATCAAAATGACAACCTATATTACCGATATCTTCGGTGTCTCTGGACGAAATATTTTAGAATGTCTTCTTACAATATATTGCTTACCAAGGAGCCATACAAGGAATTAGGCACAGAATATTTAGCAGAACGCGAACGCGAAAAGGAACAACGGGTTATTCGGCAGCTTCAATTAAAAGGATATCAAGTTTCGAATAAGGGATATTCAAATCCCAAAGTGGTTCTCGGGCATCCCTATGTGTCTTTGATACTTAATTTATAAAGAACGGACACGGATTTTAACGCCGGGGAGACTTATTTTCGTAAGAAAAACGCCCCAGTTTACCAAGACGTCACCCCGGCAGGTTATTGCGAGGGTAGAAATGATTTGCTCAAGCAGGAGGGACTGGGAAGAGTTGTTGCGATGTGCCCACCTCAATTTTTGGTTGCTAAAATCTCAAAACGATAAGTGGTTATGTAATCATCACAGAAAGGATAGCGGATTTTACCCTCTGCAGACAAGCTGTTGAGTATTCGGAAGATTTCTTCTCGACTGTTTTGTTCAGTTCCCATCCTGTCGAACCACCGTGGTAATTCATACTGTTCTTTTAGCAGAGAAGTATGATCTATAGTCAAGGGTAGTTCCTTTAATAATTGATGCCATAAACGTGGCGAATAAGAGCACTGGTGTGAACTATCTCTTAATAACTCAATACGATTAATTTCTTTTTCCGGTTCCTCCCCGTCAAAAACCGAGCAATCGAGAATGTAAAACTTGCCACCTGGCTTTAATACCCTACACATTTCCCTGAGGGCCCGTTTCACATCGGAAAAATGATGGACAGCAAACCTTGATGCAACAATGTCAAATCGACTGTCTGAAATATTAAAGTTATGGACATCTTCCGTCCTAAAAGCAATATTACTAATACTCTCTTGTTTTGACGCCATTTCCGCCTCAGCCAACATTTCTGGCGAAATATCAATTGCAACCACCCGGTTAACGTATTTAGCTAACGCAATCGCGGTATGCCCTCCCCCTGTTGCAATATCTAAAGCAATATCGTCTGAAGTAGGCTTTATAAGATTAATCATTCTTTCAAGATCCACTGGATTACCATGAGTAGTACTTAATCTATATTTCGAAGCTCTTTGTCCAAAGTTCTTCCGAACCTCATTCTGATTGCCCATTCTTATCCTCCTTGTAAGATAAGTACATATACTCACCCCCGGAGATACCAGTAACACGAAGTCTATATAAACTGCTACCGAGTCTACACTTGGTTTGATCAAGAATTTTCAACATTAAACTTTCGGGTTATTATTTATGGCCTTATACATGTGGAAATTCCATTTTTAAAATTTTAAGTACAATAACTATTCTTCTAAAAATTCCATAAAAGGTTTTTTCATACTAATAAGTGCATTTACCATAAGTTCTACTAAACCACCATACTGAACATTAAATTTGGACGTCGCCTCGTAGAACTCCAGAATGTCTCGAATAGCTCCTTTACAATTAGAACAAGGTGCGCATACATATTTAGGAGTGCAAACATCGTCCATACTACCCTGAAAGGCTCCAAGGATCTGGTTAAACTTCATGCGAGAACTAACTTTGTTTCTCCATTCAGAAAAATTAAGGGAATTCGTGATGGCGAACCCACCACCACCACCACAGCAGTAATTGTCGACTCCATGCGGTGTCATTTCCCTAAACTGAGGACAAATAACTTTTAGGACATTCCGTTGAGGTTCAACGATCCCCATTCCTCGAACATAATTACAAGGATCATGAAGCGTCACAGGAAAGTTATTTTTACTGTAATCTAACTTTAACCGTTTGCTCTCCACTAAATCCCAAAGAAGAGGCAGACAGCTTTCCACTGGAACTTTAGCATCGCCATTCACAATACGATCACCCACAATCATTGCAGCCTTATGGGCATGGCCACACTCCGCAATGACGATTCGGTTGACTCCTAAATCTTTGGCTACTTTCATCTGCATCGTGGCTAGCGTTTTTGCTTGAAAATCATCATACCAGATGCCGTAGTTAACATTGTCATAGCCTGCGATTTCACTACTGAGTGTCCAATTCAAACCTGCCTCTTCGAAGAGAATGGCAAAAGCAATTGGGTTTTCTGGCCAGGCCATATACTCGCCTGCATTATGGATCAGGAGGATATCGGCACCTTTTTTGTCCATCGGAAATTTGATCTTCAGGCCAAACTTCTCTTCAATATCTTCTTCTAAAAATTCTATCGTATCTAAGAAAGCAGGTTTGGTAACTCCCGTAGACGAACCTGTCTTTATCTGAAGCATTGTACCTTTTGTATGCAGAGGAAGTGGAGCAATGCCCATCTCTTGGCTGAAGATCTTACGAATCTCTTTCGCGAGAATGGAGTTATCTAAGCCCAGTGGACAGGTCTGAGCACAACGACGGCAAAGATTACAACGATAGGCTAATTCCCCCAGTCGAGCAATCGTTTCCCAGTTCACATCAATATCTGCTCCGACAGAACGGCCAAACAGCTTTCCACTTGTAGTAAAATACTTCTTGACAATCTTTCGAAGAACTTCAGAGCGGAAAATTGGACGGTATAACTCGTTGTTCCCTGACGCTTTGTAGATATGACAAGCAGCTGAACATGTATCACATTTTGCGCAATATTCAAATGACAATAAGAACGGTTCGAGTATTCCATTGTTGGCATCAGAAAAGCTCTTCTCTAAACCCTTGAGGAACTTCCGTACAAATTCATCTTCTTCCTCTTTCGTTTTTGGGCGGGTTAAGGTATCGAGACCAACGTAGCCATCTAACGAAGTACAAAATTTTTCCTTCCAGGCAGGCTTAGGATCCGTTAATGGGGGTTCCATTCCGGGTTTATCATAGGGCGGAAATAATGGCATTAGCTGTTCGGGATCAAGTTTGACCAGTTGCTCCTCCGATCGCCCCATATCCTTTGGACGTAAATCTTTTTGATTTATCATACTCAGCTCTCCTCTTTCCACAAAGTTAACTCAATTCGTATGATGATCGTATTTTATTTACCTCCCTTCTAACAGAAATAATCTCAGCCAGAATACTTTATAGCAATTTCGGATGGTGTTTGGGCGTTTATATTTAAACCAATTGGGGCTCTTAAACGTGCTAGATTTTGTGAAGTATAACCTGCCTCTTGCAATTTTCTCACAATAGTTGATACTTTTTTTGTACTGCCAAGCATATCCACATATTTGGTTGAGAATGTAATTACTACTGGTGAAATGGAAATAATTCAATGAAAATATTGTTTCTCCTCATCTACTAAACCTAATGCAACTTCTATTAATGCAGTGAGATGCATCATTTTCATACCAATCTTGTAATGCTTATTCATGTCAACAAACTGGTCCATACAGTTATGGCAAGGGATGCACCCAATTTTCGCACCTGTAGCCACTAATTGATCAACTTTAGGTTTGGCTTTAACCATACGCATTGCTTTAGTTTCAGCTACGGCACCCGCTCCCCCGCCAGCTCCACAACAAAGGTTATACTCCCTGTTAGGAAACATTTCGCGAAAATCCATTACAGTATTACTCAACACATAGCGCTGAGGCTCAACAATCCCCTCTTTACGAACCATATTACAGGGATCATGTAGGGTTACTGGGATTGTATTTCTGGTCTTATCTAGTTTTAATGTGCCGTCTTTAATCCAATCGGCATACAACTCGACTATGCTGCGTATAGGGAACTGTTTCCCTTTCCAGTAATCACGCGCAAACACTCTGGTCGATCGGAAAGCATGGCCACATTCTGTGACAATAATTTCCTTAGGATTTAGCCTCTCAGCTTCTTCAAACATCGGGCGTGAAATTGCATCGAATTCATCGTTTTTACCTGTGAACAAGCAAATATTAGTAGCATCCCAGCGCTTAGAGCTGATCGTAAAGTTTGCTTTGGCCGCGTGGAAAACATTTAAAATACTTTGCAGATCAGCTGGATAATGTTTAATCTCCCGAGCATTGAATCCAAAGAAGAAATCTGCATTAGGAACATCTAAAGGAATCTTATAAGTCGGATCTTTCAGATCTTCCTGCATCATTTCTTCAATCCATTCTAATGTCTCATCATAATCAATTTGTTCGACACCCATCTGGTTACCTGTCCGCATATGATCATCAGCAATAACTTGCAAATGACCAGGCGGCATTGCCACTTTTCCTCGAAAGGCTCTCGTGAGCGCGTTTATGTTCACTCCCATTGGGCATTCCACGGTACATCGATTACACATTGTACAATTCCAGTTCGCTCTTGAGAGTAATATTTTTGCCCTCTTTTTTATAGGACATAAGTTTTTCATACTAAGAAAAAAAGTAGGACTTTGATTCAAATGCCTGAAAAAAAGAATGCACCTCTTTTCCCAAATAAGTATCCTTTACAACAACCGAAATCCAGCTTTGTAATACATGTCCGCCACTTTTTGCCGCCAGTAGCGAAGCATTAATTGCTCTAAAGCACTTTGAGAATAATCCGGCGTCATATCAATGTTTCTTTGACAAACATCTTCCGAAACATATCGCCATGCACATGAATACCCTTATCGATATGTTCTGCAAACATCTGTGCCAAGAAGATTTATGATCGGATAGTTTCTGAAAGAGGTTTCAATGGCTCTAATTCCTCGACTGCTTTGTCGGACACAATCTAGCAAGGAGAACACTCTTCATCAGCACCCTTGAATATGTACTAAAGCGGATAATCATCCGCCTTTTACGGTTTTTTCACTTAATTAGCACTTGCTATTTGATGGTAATACAGTGTGCTGGGCAGCCCTCGGCAGCTTCTTTTGTGGCTTTCTCACACTCACTAGGGACTGGGTTTGTGTAAGCTACTGCTAACCCGTCAGCCCCCATCTTAAAAACCTCTGGACAGAATTCAGGGCATGATTCACACCCGATGCACTCATCTTGGTCTACTTCAGCAATCATAATGTATCCTCCTCAAAATTATTTTCTCTTTGAACAAAGCCATCACAAAGTTTGTAATCTTTTTTCTCGAATCATTATAAATACTCTGAACAGTTGTGCGTGTGATTTTCATTTGGTCGGCACACTCTGCCTCTTCCGGTCATGGATCCGCGCCCCATTTGACCTGTTCCATCTCTTCCTAGCATCTGAATTACCTCCTTATGGTTATTGGCATATGCCCTTTACAGTTTAAATTATACTATGATTTGAACATATGTCAATTATCATTTTTGATAATTTTCTGTCATTGATTGATTCTTCTTCTAGCACAAAAAACGCCAACTTCAGTGCTATTCTCAGCACCAAGCCGGCAGCCTATTTAATTATATTTGTATTCATTTTTCAGCTCAGCTTTGATAGCAAGCCCACTTTTAACACGAACTCAATGTCGCAGGAGATGCACCAACCTGCTACCTCATCAGCAAAGTATGGAATCAAATACAACTCAATTCCTTCATGACACACTCGGAGGCGATGGGCGCAAGGGGCTTAGTGTCACCACTATAATGTAGTAGGCTAGTTTGGATAAACTGAGGTAGCTTGCTGAAACTGAAATTGCCATTTTTTAACGAGAGCAAGACACCAAAGATAAAATCCGCCAGAATTAATCCGAGAACAGTTATTTTTCAGATTTAAAATTGCCTAAATCATAGTTTCATCCAAGGAAAGCACCTCGATATTAAAAGTTTTTAGACATAAATACCACTTTTAGCCAATATGCAAATTGCAAAGTGAACTCGTTCAGCTAAAGCTGAACATCGCTATTTCGGTGGGGGCCTGTTGAGGAATCTAAAAAAACGGTAACAATAAACTAATATGGTTACCGTTAAATCTACAGGAGTAATATCTTTTAATAAGTCAATTAAAAGTATACTATTTTATCTGCGCCGATTAATGTCTGAGCTGCCAGTGGCAGTTTAACCGGCATAATGAAGTCTTCCATTTGGGATGTGTCTTCAAGATTTTTGGAAATACCATCAATAACATTAAATGTAGCACATGAAACGATATTTATTCCCAATTGATCTTCAACAAAACGAGCCATTAATTCAAGATTATCTGGAAGCGCATCCTTAGTTACACCATCCAGCTGACTAGCGACTAATTCTTTAAGATCATCAGTTAATTTGAGGGTTGCTAGCTTGCCCTTTTTAGACATTTCTACTCCATAAGGTCCATAATATACAGTCACATTTTCAATCTTGGCAATATGCTTGGACATAAAAGCTACTACATAAGAAGCATACTGATTGTATGGCTTATCCATACCACTGTTAACTATGATTAATAGATTTTTAATATTTTCCATTTTTGTCCTCCTTCGAATATCTGATATTACTCCTTAGATAAATCTAAACCATCATTGAAAGGTTCTTTGAGCAGCAAGACCTACTCCGGCATCATATCAAACATCGTAAGCTGATCTCCTCATTTAATTTCCACATTCATCATGATGCTGATGCTCGTGACAAACAGAGCCGGTAGATTTAAGCGTACCCTTTAAATAGCTAGTTGCTGCAGCTTCAGCACTTCCTTGAGCACCTGTAATAACCTCAATACCTTTTTCGTTGAAGATGTTAATAGCGCTACCACCCATGCCCCCAGCAATAACAACATTAACTCCCATATCGTTTAAGAAATTAGGTAAAAAGCCAGGCTTATGTCCGGGGTTTGGTACGGATTTACTCTTAACAATTTGATTGTTTTCTGCTTCAAAAATATTGAAACTCTCACAATAACCAAAGTGTTCTGTAACCATTCCATTCATACTTGCCACTGCAATTTTCATTTACTTTTCCTCCATTTTTTCTAAAATATTTGCTATATTATCAAGCCAATCACCGTCAAAAAGTTCAATCAAACCTTTATCACAGGTTGTTGCAATTTTAGGATCAATTGGCATCTTGGCAAGAATATCTATGTTGAGTTTTTGAGCGATTTCCTCAATATGGCTATCACCAAATATTTTATATTCCTTATCGCAGTCCGGGCATTTGAAATATGCCATATTTTCTTACATCTGTCCAGAATTGCTTAACTGTACCAGCAATAATAGGGCCTCTCCAGATTACAGGGTCTGTGTCATTTTCCAAAAGAAGGTTAATCGACATAATATCGATGCCTGTTTTGCTTTTGATAGGTAATAGACCCAGTTCACTTGCTGTTGCTTTTTTATTTATTCCAAAGGTTTAGTGGACGGTCCTGTAACATCGGCATCCAGAATGGCAGTATTATGGCCTCTTCTGTTCATTGTAACAGCAAGCATCGATGTTACTAGCGATTTACCAACACCGCCTTTTCCGCTAACAATACCAATCACTTTTTTGATACTGCTCAGTTCATGTGGCTTTATGGAAAAATCTATTGGCTTTTCTTTCCTTTCGGCACAATCATCGCTGCAGGTGTTGCAATCTTGATTACAATTTTCACTCATCGGATTCTCTCCTTAACCTAACTTTTCATGAAATAGTATTTTGATAGTTTTATCAAAAATATCTTTTGTAGCGCGCCCTGCTTCGCAATCCATATCAACAATACTCTGCCCCTTATTGATTGAATTTACAGCGTCTGGGTCAAAGGGTATTCTTCCAGCAAAAGGGAGATTGAGTTTTTGGCAAAACGATTCGATTTTATCTGTATTTTCAATGTTAGTATCATATTTATTGATGCAAATGGCGATTCGCGTTTGGAATTTTTCTACGGTTTTAATGATGCGTTCCATATCACTGATTCCCGAAACAGACGGTTCAGCAACAATCAAAACCATATCAACACCACTAATCGAGGCGATCACCGGACATCCTATACCTGGCGATCCATCAATGATTGCAAGCTCAAAGTCTGTAAACACCGCCGACCTCATCTGCTTTTTTACCTCGGTTACCAGCATCCCGGAGTTGCCACTTCCCATTCTAAGTTGAGCAGTAGAAAATACCGTGTTATCTGAATACAACATTAATTCTCCGGCTAAGACTGGTTTTGTGAAAATGGCTCCCACAGGGCAAATAGCTTCGCAAACACCACAGCCTTCACAAGCATAGTCATCAACCTGATAATCAAGACCCACATGTATTGCATCGAAGCGGCAATTTTGTATGCACAAGTCACATTGCACACATAAATTCGGATTTATTACTGCCTTAGGCAATCCATAATAGTTTGATCGTTTGGCTTCCGACGACTGATTCATAACCAAATGCAAATTAGGGGCATCTACATCACAATCTGCATAGGCTCTAGCCTCAGCTAACTTAATAAATGCGCTGGCAATCGTTGTCTTCATTTACGGCAGCCATTACAAAGTTTTTCATTGACAGAAGGAACCTTGATCGAGATTTTTTCTGATTGAATATCCTCCGGCTTGAAAAACAGATGCCCGTTTGGCTCTTCAACGTCACAATCTATATAGATTGATTCCTTTGCTGACGCAGCCAGATTTACAGATATAAGTGTTTTCCCTGTGCCGCCCTTGCCGCTTAGCACAGCTATCTTCATACTATTTGCCTCCGTGACCATGAAATCCGGGATGAATATCTTCCAGCAAAGAGAGCTTTCCCTCATTCAAGGCATCAATATTATCCTTAATAGAATCATTGATCGTCTTATATAGTTTGATATTGGCTGCTTTAATGACCTCTGCAGCGTTCTCGCCACATCGTGGGGTTAGTAAAGCCCTAACATTGTTATCTACAATGGTCTGTGCTGCCTTGATCCCTGCACCACCTTTGGCTAGCTGCTGCGCTATTATCTAGAAATACACTTTCCTTTGATTCCGTATCATAAATAAGGAAATACGGTGCGCGTCCAAAGGATTGACATACACTCGTTTCCATGAATTTGTCGTCTACTGGCATCGCAATTTTCATTGGGAATCCTCCTTGATACGTGTTTTTATTGCTTCGTAATAATTATTGATTGCATTACGCAAGGCACTCACTCCTAGGTTAGAGCAATGTACCTTAGCTTCAGGGAGACCATCAAGAGCCTTGATAATATCCTCTTCTGAGATTTTTAAGGCATCGTCTAAGCTTTTTCCCTTAGCTAATACAGAAGTCATACTGGATGTGGCAATTGATGCACAACAACCAAAAACAAGAAAACTGATCTCTTTAATGCAATTATCCTGTACCTTGATAAATATAGTTAGTGCATCTCCGCATGAAGGATCTCCAAAGCTTCCCTCAGCATCGGCATCCGGCATACTATATGCATTTTGAGGACACATAAAGTGTTCTATCACTTTCTCAGAATAAATAATCACTCACCTCCGTTATCATCTTCCATAAAATCTCTGGCACATCTATGTCTGCGGCAACCACCACTACCACATGATTTTCCATGCCCTTCACAAAGCTTGTAATCTCCGCCCTCGATCCTAAGCATTTTTCCATATATTAGAGACTCTGCGAGTTTTTTTCTTGCATCATTATACATACGCTGAACGGTTGTGCGTGCGATATTCATTTGGTCGGCACACTCTTCCTGTGTAAACCCTTCTAAGTCAATCAGTCGTATCGTTTCATACTCATCAACAGTCATAGTCACAAAATACTCTTGATTAATCGAAGCGTTAAGTGGCCCAAATCGGTCGTTTTCCGGCAAGCAACACACTTTTCTCCATTTTCTTGGCCTTGGCATAATTCGTTCTCCTCTATTTGCGCCAAAAGTAACAGGAGCGTCCCCCTGCCACTTTTGCGGCCTTTTATAAGCTCTGTAATTGCTTGCTTATGCTATTAAGCTTGCTTTCAAGCAATTCTTTCTGCTCTTGCAGCAATTCTTTTTGTGTTTTGGATACTGTTGGATCTGCTGCAAAATTTCTTCCAAGACCTCTTCTGTGACCTAAGCCAGCACCATAGCCAATAGCATTTGATCCAGCACAAACTCCAAAGCCTCTTCCGCTCATGGCTCCACGTCCCATTGGACCAGTTCCATCTCTTCTTGACATGCTAACTACCTCCTCAGTTATTGACATATGCCCTTTTCGATTTAATAATATCCCAGTTTTGAACATATGTCAAATATTATTTTTGATAATTTTCTGTCTCAGATTGATTCTTCTTCTAGCACAAAAAACCGCCAACTTCATTGCCATTCTCAGCACCAAGTCGGCGGCCTATTTATATTATATTTGTATTCATTTTTCAGCTCAGATTTGATAGCAAAGCCCACTTTCAAACACAAACTCAAAGTCGCAGGAGACGCACCGATCACCCGCTACCTCATCACATATCCCCACACCCACGTTTTCCTAGACTACCCCGGCGGTGTTCGCACAGATATGTGCATCGAGCACGGTTAGGTGGTGAGGAGCGCAAGGGGCTTAGGGTACAACATACTTCTGCTCAGGGGGCTTATCTCAATTTCTTTAGTGTTCCATTAGATTTTCTCGGCAAAATCTCCCTTTTTAATAATCCCACCTGTAATATCTTTGCAAAATAAGCCTTCACTAGGCAAAAGGCTTACACCTAGTGTTCTGGTAACAATACTGGGATGATCCTCTTTGCCAATCTGCGTAACCTCTAAAACCACACTTGAACCCAATTTGAACCTACTACCAACGGACATAATGGAAAAGTTTAATCCATCTATCAAGATATTTTCTGCAAAATCACCAGGACCGGCATTCAACTGATGCTCTTTATTTGCCTTTTGAACACTTGCCCAGTTTAAACAAGTAATCTGCCGATTCCAGTCACCTGCGTGTCCGTCATTTTCAATCCCATAATTTTCTATAACATTGGCTTCCGGCACTTCTCTTTTAAGCTGTCCCCTTTAAGCGCTAATACAAATAGCATAGATCGTACCTTTACTCATCAATATCGCTCCTTAATTTCCGCATTTCATCATGGTGCTGATGCTCATGGCAAACAGATCCGGTTGATTGGAGCATTCCCTGCAAATACTGCTCTGCAACAGTATTCGCGGGGCCTTTTGCTCCGACTATTACTTCATATTATTAATTGACTTCCTGTTGCGAGATACCCGATTTTTTCACCCATAATCTCTTTCAAGATTTTATAGGATTCAAGTCCCGTACAATGGCAGGTGTAATACTTCGAACCTGTATTTTTGAGGTATTCTGTTATCAGTCTGACTATGGCGGGGTCCTCATGCTTATCTGCTGAACGGTTATATAAATGGAACCCTCTAATACCATGATCCGGTGAATCATTACCTGTAGCTCTAAGATGATCAATTATTTTCACGATTCCATTATGGGCGCACCCTGCCACCAGAAGTGTTTTACCGTCCTCTTTTATAATCAGGTTCTGCTCATGTGCAAAATCGTCCTGCACGAGTGATGACTCCAACTTCGTCAAAAGATCCTTGTTGCCTGACGGATTAAGTACAGTGCCTTTCACATTTGAGCACAATTCAAGTTCCTCATCAATGACTATCTGATTACCGACGAAGATAAAGCGATCATTTGGCATTAATCCTTCATCCAAACCAATTGAGGTTTTCTCGATAAAACGGACAGTCCAGAGTTAGTTTTTCCCAAAATCACAGGTTTACGCTAAATTTGGGAAATACCAATGATAACCAATTTAATAATACTCAGCATGGGCAATCCCTCTTCAGTGAGGAGTATGGGGAAATCAAACTTGAATGGAACTCCTCGCTTACACTTTTGCCTGAACAGCAATCTTAAGCTGCCATTTGTAGAAGCCCTACTTGGTTGGGATGGACTGTGAACGTGCCTGTTATTTAACCTTCGACACCCAACAAGTCTAAGGCCTAATAGACGGTAAGCAATTAAACCCCATTAAGCTTAATACTTCGCAATTTGGGTCTTTAACGAGGGTTTTTATATGTCTAATACCCCCTCTCCGGTTTTTCAAACCAATAAATAGTTGTTGGGTATAACCTACATAATTTCGGTAAAAAATCGGTATTTTCTGGGTAACAGAAGGAAAATATGATTTATATTATATGTAACAATTGTCGCTTACGGTGAACCGCCAAGCAGAGTAGAGCAACTCATGTCATCTCTCACATTGGGTAATACATTGCTTTTTATTACACACGACCCTATTTGAACCACAGTGATTGCACACAGGCCCGTGTTCCTCATAGGATGTTTTCGTTTCATTCCCACAGGAAATACATTTGAAATTACAGACATTTTTGGTGTAATGTCCGCCTCCGATAGTGATCGCTCTATTTTCTATGAGTGCTGTTACTACCTTCTTCCTTGCCTCATCGATAATATTTTGAAAGGTTTGTCTGGAAATCTGCATCCTAACAGCACACTCTTCTTGGTTGAGTTCTTCTATATCCTTTAGCCTCATTGCTTCTAATTCTTCAATTTTAAGTTGAACCTCTTCAATTTCCTCAAAGCAGCCACATTTTCCCTTTGGACATGGCGCAAAATATCTATTCTCGGGAATATACTCAACCCTTCTCCATTTAACTGGCCTAGGCATAGGATTCTCCTTTCGCTTGATCTGCTGTGATTATATCACAAATGAGAATAACATGGTTATTGTCAAATGCCAATAACCATGTTATTATTTTCATAAGTTCAGTAAACTTGGTTAAATCTATTAGTTGAAGGAGAAGTCTGTGATGGGCAAAAAGGTACTAATTGTTGGTGGAGTTGCTGGAGGAGCCAGCGCTGCAGCACGCTTGCGCCGTTTAGATGAAGAGATGGAAATCATTATTTTTGAGCGTGGAGAACATATTTCATACGCTAACTGCGGCTTACCGTATTATGTTAGCGGAGTCATCGCTGAACGGGATGCTCTTCTAGTGCAAACGCCTGAAGGTATGCGAAAACGCTTTGGAATTGATGTGCGAATCTATAGTGAGGTCACCCGCATTTTTCCTGAAGAAAAAGTCGTCGAAGTCCAAGAAGCCTATGGCAAGCTCTATCGAGAATCCTATGACCAATTGATACTTTCTCCAGGAGCAGCTCCGCTTCGTCCGCCGATTCCCGGGATCGACGATATTCAGGCCCTTGTCGTGCGTAATGTCACAGATATTGATCAGATTAAACGATATATCGATGAGCAGCAACCGCAAACAGCAGCCGTAGTAGGCGGCGGTTTTATTGGCTTGGAAATGGCTGAAAATCTCCAGGCAAGAGGAGTAACTACAACGATTATAGAAATGAGCAATCAGGTCATGGCTCCTCTGGATTATGAAATGGCCGCAATTCTCCATGAGCAAATTTTTAACAAAGGGGTCAACCTCATTTTGGAAGACGGGGTAAAATCCTTTGCTAAAAAGGAAAATAAGACCATCATTACGCTCCAAAGCGGCGAGCAAATTCAAGCTGATTTAACAATCTTAGCCATTGGTGTAAAACCTGAAATCAAATTAGCTAAGGAAGCCGGACTGACGATCGGGGACTTGGGTGGAATAAAAGTTAATGAAAGACTACAAACGTCAGACCCTAATATTTTCGCTGTTGGCGATGCCATTGAGGTAAAACACTTAATAACTGGACAAGCGGCGCTCTTACCACTAGCTGGACCTGCCAATAAGCAAGGCCGCATCGTTGCCGACGTTATTGCTGGGCGGGATAGCCAGTATAAAGGTACCCAGGGAACTTCTATTGCAAAAGTTTTTGATTTAGTGGCAGCGTCGACCGGCACGAATGAAAAAATGCTCAGCAAATTAGGAATTCCTTATGAAGTATCATTTACTCACTCCAGTTCCAATGCTGGGTATTATCCTGGATCAACAAGATTATCCATTAAACTTATCTTTGAACGAAGTGGCGGTCGAATCCTGGGTGCCCAAATAGTCGGATCTCAGGGTGTCGATAAACGAATCGATGACATCGCTGGGGTAATCCGTCGCCAAGGCACTGTATATGATCTCCAGGAACTCGAGCTGGCCTATGCTCCTCCCTTTTCATCGGCTAAAGATCCGGTTAACATGGCCGGCTACGTGGCAGAAAACATTATCAATAGAGATGTTCGTACTATCCATTGGCATGAACTAAAAAAAATTAATGCGAAAGATATATGTATCATCGATGTACGGACCGAAGAAGAACGAAAAGGTAAATTTATTCTTGGTTCGCTGCATATACCGATCGATGACCTTCGCAGCCGCTTATCGGAACTTCCCCAAAATAAGGATATCGTGGTTTACTGCGAGATCGGGTTACGCGGCTACTTAGCTTATCGAATTTTAACTCAACACGGATTTACCCAAGTTAAGAATTTAAGTGGAGGCTGGGTCACTTATTATCCAGCTGTTTTTGGATAAGGTTTTAACAATTTACCAGAAAAGAATCCTTAGATGCCATTTGTCAGACATTTCTGGGATTCTTTTTAATGTTAGCAAAGTTATTTGACTTTAATATTGGATTCGAGAGCAAGCTCACTCGAGCAGTGAGCCGTTTCGCTGAGTATTATTTCAATAAGTCGGTATAATCCCGCATTCGCAAGCGTCAATTGTTACTTCTAGCATCTAACCGATTGTTTGGCGTAAAGCTGTTGGGGACATCCTCTGATACCATGAGGTCAACCTTCGATTCAAAAAACATAACCTCTCTTTTTCGAAAGACTTAAACCTCAGATTCTAATATCTGGTGACTTTGCCGAATTGCATAGTACCTTCGGTATTTATCAAGCTAGCTCTTTGTGTACCCCTTTGCTCACATTTAGTACATTTTCTACATTTGTTAAACTCCCAAATTACGAACTTTTGGTTTTAGCTTCCCCTTTATATACTGTAACACCACCACGCTATTCGGACTTAGATCGCAGAAATAATCCATGGTAAAACTAAGCCTGCCAGAACGTTAAAGAACAACGTCCCGGCAGACTTATCTTCATCTTAACTTTTTTATTGGCCCCCTTTATGCTACAGCAGTCTGATAAATATCCACAGCAAAAATTGCCAACACTACTGGAAACAATTACATATAGCTTACTAATTTTGCAAAGTAGTTCTTTCTCATTTCTCCCTCTCTTTCTGTCTGATTTTAACAGAAAGTTAGGGCTGAGATAAACTTTAAAAACTCCGAATTTGATACACTTTTGTAATCGATATAAATACCAGTAAAATCGACTTGGTAGAGGCTAAAGTGCTGATCGGTTACCGTTAGAACATTACCATTATTGTCATACGTGTAGGAAACCGTTCCCGTTGGGTCAGTTAAGCTGGTTAAGCGTCCGGCATCATCGTACTGATAATTGGTTACCTGTCCCCGTCCATTTGTCTGTTCGGTTTTTAAGTTCAGTGCGTTATAGCCATAGGTCTTACTGCTGCCGATCGCCGTTGTCTCTTTGATTAACCTACCAATAAGATCATAGTCATAGACCGTCTCATTATTGTTGGGATCAATGGTCGTCTTAATATTTCCGCCAGCATCAAAGGTCTGTGTGCTTTGCCCTTGTAATGGGTCAACAACTGAGATCACTCTACCAAGTTGATCATAATTCAGAGAGGTTTTGTGGTTAAGGGCATCGATGGTAACCAAGCGGTTGAGACTGTCATAACTGATCGTTGTAACATTGCCAAGAGCATCGGTTACCGTCAATGGTTTGCCCGTGGCGTCATAAGTTGTTGAAACAATCTTATTACCTAAGGCATCGGTAATTCCTACGATATGGCCTTCATTGTCGTATTGTGTTGTTTCGGTATGACCAAGTGCGTCGGTTGTTTCAATCAAGCGACCGGATGCATCATAGGTCATGGTGGTCGCATTGCCTTTAGCATCGATCACCTTAGTAACGTGCCCTTCTCGTCATATTGATATTGTGTTTTATGATTGAGCGCATCGGTAACACTGCTTAGTTTTCCGTTGGCATCATAGGTATTCGTTGTAGTTTTTCCTAAGGCATTGGTTTCGGTGATCAACCTTCCTACGTTATTGTAAGCATAGGTTGTCGTTTGATTGGCCGCATCTGTTTCCGTTAAGACTTTGCCATTTTGATCATAGGTATAGGTTGTTGTACCTTTTCCTGGTTCAGTTTTAGTCAGGACATTTCCTTTTTTATCGTAGGTATAACTGGTCGTATTACCTGCGGGGTCTTGTACTGATACGACTCTTCCTGTTGGATCATAGGTTGTGAGCGTTGTAATTTCAGTTGTCCCATCATATACAATTTTATTGACAACTCGTTCTTCATTATCGTAGACATAACTCGTCTTATGCCCCATGGGATCCATCGACGGAAGTTTGGATTTAATCATATTTCCTGTTTAACATTAAGAGTCTGGATAATACTCTACTTGTGTATCATCCCCTTCCCCCCATTTGCAATTTATCAAACGACTTTTGTCACAAATAATCTGTGTCTACTCTATACCTCAGACTTAAATATTCATGACATATTTTGTAGTTCATGTATGGCTTCCCCTCTTCACCATTGTACGGTATAACCAGCTTTCATGTGATAATCATCAACTTAGAGCTACACATGCTATGGATAAAATGCGAAGCTCTGTTCTACGCTTCATAAGAATAATGCGACGTAGCGAATTAAGTTTTAATGCTACAAAAAAGCCACACCAATTTATTGTGCTGTTCTCCGTAATTTGAATGTTCGTCTCGACAATTCAAAGACACGCATATTAAACAATCGTTTTGGAGAAATCTGATGTGGCAATTTTATGCTTCTTAAATTTTATCGCGATTTAGTATTATTGAACCATTCAATCGTTGCTTTTCCATGCTCTTCAGGAATCTTGTTACTAACTTGTTCATGAAGCCATCCTAAAGTCTTATTGTTCAAATACTGTCTCATCTGGTCTTCTGCTTCTACCATTACAACTTTTATCAAGCAAGGACATTTTGTATATGTATCAGGTAAATTATTTTTATCTAACAATATCTCATTTTGTCTAATCTCTGCACATTGAAATAATGGAGTCGTCCCTTCTACCGCTTCAACTATATTCCAAAAGGTTATGCTTTCTGGAATACGTGCTAACTCATAGCCCCCATTAACACCTGGAATTGACTTCACAATCCCGGCTTTCCTTAATTTTGTATATACTTTTGATAAATAAGTTTCTGAAACTCCCTGAAATGTCGCTAAATCTTTAATTCCAACAGCCTTTCCTGATGGAATATCTACCATATATAATAAACAATGTAATGCATACTCTACTCCTATGGAAAATTGCAATACAATCCACCTCCTAAATAATAAAGTCCCCACATAATACTTAATTATTTTTTGTCGATATAACATGATTCAATAGTAGATAATAATTATCTTTAATATATATTGACTTTTTTATAAAGTCAATATATATTAAAGATAGATAATGCATATCGACGATATATCTTGTATCTTATTAAGATTTGTATTGTTAATTAATTTTTTTAGGGGGAAATATACAAATGCTTACAGAAAAGTTTTTTGATGATACTAAAAAAGGAAGGTGTAGTTTCAATAGTGTCATGGGGGATAGATGAACCGCATGTGGTTAACACTTGGAACTCATATTTAGAGGTAACATCTGATGAAAGAATTTTAATTCCTGCATATGCAATGCGTAGAACAGAAAAAAATGTAAATCAAAATAATAAAGTAAAGATCGCTTTGGGTAGTAAAGAAGTTTTGGGTTATAAAGATTACCAGGGAACAGGCTTCGTGATTGAAGGTACTGCAAAATACCTTGAGTCAGGTTCAGAATTCGATATGATGAAAGAAAAGTTCTCTTTTTTAACTAGAGTGTTAGAGATAACAGTTACATCAGCAAAGCAAATGCTTTAAATGTTGTTGTTTTCTGGTGTTGTATTTTCTTAAATAATTTTTAACCCAACTGACAAAAAAACCTTTGCGATATATTAC
>NZ_MLBF01000017.1 GCF_001936615.1 Desulfosporosinus metallidurans | reverse complement strand
GCGTCTATCAAAACGATTATGCTCACAAAGACTCGCGATGAATGGGTCGAGTTCTTCTCCGATTCTGACCTATGTTTTACACCGATTCTTACCCTTGACGAAATGGTTAAACACCCGCAGATACTGGCTCGCGATATGGTCCATACTTTGACCAATTTCCAAGGATCGGGTAAAGATATAGTGTGCACTGGAGTACCCATTAAACTTTCTGAAACCCCGGGTGAAGCTAAAATGGTTTTTGCTAGAACTGGGGAAAACACGGATGAGGTATTAGCGGGTATTGGGTATAGTGCAGCTCAAATTGAGCAGTTTCATAAAGTCGGCATAGTGTAAAAAGATTGCTAGACAATGGAAGGTTAGACCAATGAAAAGAGGTTGATTCATTACTCCTAAAGTGGAGGTGAGTCAACCTCTTAGAATTGCGCGAATATCTGTCGTTGTGAAACCATATCGATAATTGTCGAAATAAAGGGGAAAGATCTTCTTGATTTATAATTATTTTAATTATAAAATATGCATAAGATGTATGCTGGGTCAATCTCCTACTCTTTGTTCTTTGAACTTATTTAAAAATAACCTGGCCATCTTTAATTGAGTCGATGATAGCTAAAGACTCTAACTGAATGCCTTTTTCTTCGATGCGTTTTCTACCCTCTTGAAATGTTTTTTCTATGACGATACCCGCTCCAGAAATCTCTGCGCTGCTCTGAAATAATAAATTAACCAATCCCATGAGTGCACTTCCACTAGCTAGGAAATCATCAATAATCAATACTTTGTCATTTGGACTTAAGAACTCTTTGGATATTTTAATGGTGTACTCCTGATCTTTAGTATAAGAATAAACCTTAGCTTCGTAAACATCTTGGTTCATATTGATGCCCACATGTTTTTTCGCAAATACGACAGGCACATAGTTAAAGTACTGAGCAACTATACTTGCAATGGCAATACCGGAGGTTTCGATGGTTATAATTTTTGTAACTTCTTTATTTGAAAATCGGCGTTTGAATTCCTTACCTATTTCATTAAACAAAGCTATATCTAATTGGTGATTCAGAAAATTATCGACCTTGATGATTCGATTTTCAATTATCTTTGCGTCGGTACGAATTCTATCTTTTAAGAGTTGCATGATGGTAATACTCCCTTCTCAAAATGAAAACACTCCTAAAACCTTTCAGGAGTGACAGTAGTAATAGAAATGTAATAATAACAAGGATAACTTGAATATCGCAAAAAATCAACAAATAATATTTAGGCTTGAGATACCTTGAAACTTATGGGAAAACGCTATATACAGTGCGGCAACGATCTTATGGAATTTTACACACTCCAACGCAATTACACCGATGAACAAATCCGGTAAGGCTTCAAAGCCTTTGCCGGATTTGTTCATCGGTGTTAGTTTAACTCATTCAAAAGAGCTGCCTATCTTCACTTTAAATAACACATCATGCTATAGCAAAGACCTCCTTTACAAACGAAAGATACTCGGGTGCTTTTTTTATGTCAGGTTCACCATCGGACTGCGCTAATCCATGCCGTATGGCTCGTTTAATAACAGTGTCAAACACCTTTATGTCTGGGGTCTCAGCAAATTGTTTTCGTAGTTCTTGGAGCTTCACATGATGAAGGTTGGTGTGGTCTTGGACCATCGTAGGCAATATCCCCAAAATATTTAGCTTTGAACCTTGTTCCTGAATACCCTTGATTAGAACAATTGTCTCGTAGATGCCATCAATGGATAGACCCTCTGGAAGGACAGGGATAATAATATCCGTGGAGGCTAACAGGGAATTCATAGTTTGTATGTCATTGCTCGGGGAAGTGTCAATTAGAATGTAATCGTACTGAGCTTTTATCTCACCGATTGCTTTTCGTAAAAGGTATTTGGGGGCAGGGAATAACTTGGAATTAATTTGAGCCATTACTTTTGAGTTAAGATTAGAAAGAGAATTGTTGGATAAGTAGAGATCAACTCCAAATGCATTCTGTTTGATGTCTTGCATTGTGGCTTCACCAATTAAAACATCATATATCGTTTTCTTTAAGTCAATTTTCTTGATCCCGAACGATAAGGCAATATGGCCCTGAGCATCCATGTCAATGATAGCTGTCTTATATCCGAGACTAACTAATCCTACAGCCACGTTTGTGACAGTTGCCGTCTTGCCAACCCCACCTTTCTGTGAGGCGACAGAAATGATTCTTGCAGTTTTAGTAATATTTGCAGTATTGGTCCTTTTAGGATGTTTAGCCATGAGACAACAACCCCTCCTTAAAATATCAATTGGTTTATTTTACCATATTGTATTAAAGGAGTATATACTCAGGTTGAGTTACGGGCTGTAAAAAGCATTGCTATATTATTGTAAACTAGGATGTTTTTTGTCGGATTCTCATGTAAACCTGTCCTTTCTCATTTGATATTTACCAATTACACTGATATATTCTATACTATTGCCGATGAACCATCCTATTCAAACAGAGGCTATATGCTTGATGTTAGCCGCGGAAGAGTGCCCACTATGGACAGCCTGAAAGTGCTGGTCGATCGGTTGGCACTGTATAAAATGCAAGGGAAAAGAGGTCATGATTTGGGGGGATATTGTAAAGAGCCATCCCGAACATCTGGGTAAACTGAATGCACAGGTTACCAGTCTCAACTGGTACTACGATTATGGCGCTAAGAAAGAAAACATTAAGGTTTTCTCTGACCATGGCTTAAAGCAGTATGTGTGCCCTAGCGTATCCGGTTACAGCCGACTGGTGAATGCCTATGACATGAGTTTTACCAACATGAGAGAGATGGCTAAGTTGGGTAATCAGTACCATGCCGTAGGATTTTTGAATACCGACTGGGGAGATTGCGGCCACATTAATATGCCGTCTCTTGCCATTCCTGGCATGATTTACGGTGCGGCACAAGGCTGGAATGTGGAGGACGATAGGGACTTAAGTACCATCGACCAGGCTATTTCTTTGGTGGAATATGAAGACCCTGGGAAAAATCTGGTGGGACTGCTGCGAGAACTTTCTCATCAAGATATTATCATTTTTAACGATCTGGCATTTTGATATAATTAACAATTATGGTATAATAATTAATTGGTGCGAGCTGCGAAGCAGCACGCAAATGCGTGATGTTTCCTCTTGAAAATGAAAGCAATTTCATTTCATTAGTAAGTTATTAACATATAGTAGGAAAATCCTATCAGGTAATACCTAACCAGTAGCCTGTACCTAGTTCCTTGGAGCCGAAATGGTAACATTAGGTTTAAGCGTAGGGCGGGGAGCAAACGAGCCGAAACGAAAGTGAAGCTATTGAGCCACGAAATTATTATCTAAATGAAGAGGCCGATACTGTCTTTTCGGTAGCAGGCAAAATCGTGCAAATCGTAATGGTGAGAGATGCATGACTCTTCCGGGGTCCGAGGGCTTGGCGAGTTTGCTGATAAGTATGTTAATAGAACAGCTGAGGTCCTATAGTGTCTGGGAAATCAGTATGCGAAGTCAAGTAAGGGAACGAGCAAGATGAGCAAATGCACTATAGGAAATCCGACTAACCCATAGTACCGTAGAAATATGTGAAAGCAGATGGAGGGAAGGGGTTAGCACAACATAGCTTCAAGTAAACGTGGGATAGTGCAGACAGGAGCTGAAGAACATTATTAACGAGTTACTTGGAATACAATTCAACATAGAAAAGGCTAGACTGGATGGAAGGGTTCAAAACCTTGCCACATACATCAATGAAACGACGCTGATAGCCAGTCATATGGGAATGAATGGAAAGAAAGCCGAGGGAATTGATGGAGTGGCCAAGGAAGATTATTCTGTCAATCTGAGAGCAAACGTAGAACATTTGGTCAAACGAATGAAAAGCGGAAGCTATAAGCCAGAGCCTATAAGAAGAGTGTATATTCCAAAAGACGGAAGCAACAAAATGAGGCCATTAGGGATATCGTGTTATGAAGATAAACTAGTTGAGAGTATCATAGCGCAGATATTAACGATGGTATATGAGCCTAAGTTCTATAATGAGTCCTTTGGATTCAGACCAAACAGGAGCTGTCATCAAGCTGTCAGAGAAATTATAGAGGATGTGCAATACCACAAGATCAATTACATTGTGGAAGCAGATATTCGGGGATTCTTTGATAACGTTGACCATGAATGGCTGATAAAATTCTTGGAGCATGATATAGCGGATAAGAAATTTATAGAAATAATTAAGAAGTTTCTTAAAGTTGGAATCATGGAAGATGGTAACTATCTGGAAAGTGAACGGGGCACTCCGCAGGGAAATGGAGCATCACCGGTACTTGCAAACATATATCTTCATTATGTACTGGACATGTGGTTTGACGTGAAGGTGAAGCGACAGTGTCAGGGTGAAGCGTATTTAATCAGGTATTGTGATGACTTTGTATGTTGTTTTCAAAACAAATGGGAAGCAGAAGAGTTTTATCAAAGGCTAATCGAGAGATTTGAGAAGTTTGGTCTAGAATTGGCCCTAGAGAAAACCAAGATATTGGAATTCGGAAGATTTGCTAAGCAAAATAGAGCAAAGCGAGGCTTAGGGAAACCCGAAACTTTTGACTTTCTAGGATTTACATTTTACTGTAGCGAAGATGGTAAGAAAGAATTCTTTCGTTGTAAGGTTAAGACGAGTAAGAAGAAATTTCGAAGCAAAGTCAAGACAATGAAAGAATGGATTAGGGATAATCGAGTAATGCCTGTTGGTGAACTGATTAAGAAGATTAATCAGAAAATTAGGGGACACTATCAGTATTATGGGGTAAATGATAATACAAGAGGTGTGAAAAGTTATCAAAATGTAGTAAAGTGGCAACTGCTTAAATGGCTTAATAGAAGAAGTCAGAGAAGAAGTTACACGCTTGATACATTCTTCAATGGATTGCTGAAAACTTTTCCGTTATTAGAGCCGACAATAAAAGTGAGCTTATTCTATAGATGAGTAAATATGATGTGAAGAGCCGTATGCCTTAATAGGGCACGTACGGTTCCGTTGAGGAGCATGGGCGGAAACGCCTGTGTTTACTTAAGGCTATAATATTCGTTTAATTTTTGCATTGAAAGGGAGTGATTGAATGCAAAAGGGTAAACATATTAAAGTCGGAATCGGTTTTGCTACAGGGAGAAGGAGTTTTCAAAAGGTGCTGAGAACCACCATACACAACTGGAAGGAATCTGGTTTGGTGGAGAACAAACGAATCAGCTTGAATCTTTTTGTAGCCTATGATCTTAATTATAATAAAACAAAAACAACGGATTATACCAATATACACCCAGAACTCGTCGAGCAGATTGATAGTAGCAAATTTATTGGAAGTGTCTCGCTAAAAGAAGAAATTGATTATTTAACTCGAGAAAATGTCATCGATATGAATGAAGCTCGTATGATTTTTGGCAGGGGGTACGCAGCTAAGCGTAACGCTGTGCTCTATAACGCTATAAAGAACAAGATGGATTATCTGATCTTTTTGGACGATGACGAATATCCGATGGCAGTGACCAATACGCGCCGAACTACAATTTGGGGAGGCCAGCATGTTCTGCTCGACCATCTTGAATATATCTCTCAAGCGGACATCACCCACGGACATCACTGTGGTTATATATCGCCGATTCCCTATATGGAATTTAATGATACTATGACCGAAGAGGATTTCCGTTCGTTTATTGAGGCTATCAGCAATGATATCATTAACTGGGATACCTTGAAAACCGTTATGAAAAACGGCGGGGTAACCTATGCTGATACGAAGATCTTGACGAGCGATGAGGCGACAGAGGTGCAGGAAACAAACCATGCCAAATTCATCTCAGGAGCTAATCTGTGTATTAACCTAACCGATTCTCGCCGTATTTTTCCGTTTTACAATCCACCGGGAGCTAGAGGAGAGGATACTTTTTTAAGTACCTGCCTAAGCGAACGAAAAGTTTTGCGCGTGCCGTGCTACACATTCCATGATGGGTTTTCCACTTATAATGACCTTTTAGAAGGTGTTCTCCCAATCCGTTTGAAGTTCATCAAAGCTGATACCGAACTGATTACAACTCGCTTTTACAAGGCCTGTATAGGTTGGATTCGTTATAAGCCCTTATTGCTTTATATCACACAGCCAGATCGTTATGAGGAAAAGATTAAAGAGATGCGGGAACAGCTTATCGAGACCTTGCCTAAAATCTGTGCTTATTTCGGACAACCGGATTTTATTAAAGTCTTAGCTGAATTAGACAAATACCATAAAAATGTTAAGAAACATCATCGTGAATTCCTTGAAACTCAACGTATTTGGGCAAAAATTATGGAACATTTTGCGCATCGCCAAGAAGTAGATCAATCCTTGTAAGAAAGATGAAGGTTCCGAAGCGGCAGCGCTTAGGGGCTTTTTCTATACCTGAATAGATCCTTCTAACAGAGCTGTTGCAGTGCCTTGACCATGTGCAGTAGTTCCATAAGCTATTCCTCGAGCCAAGGGGTTAGCAACTTTAAATAGGTTGAGCAGAATGGGAGTTAAAACGGTACCTAAAATACCCGTAGCAATTACAAAAGCAGACGTGAGGGACGGATCGCCATTTACGTTTCTGAAAAAACTCACTGGAAAGAATCATTGTTGGCACTCTAATCATGAGGGAGAATCAATTAAAATGAGCATTGAATCTGCGGTTCTTATTCAAACAAAAGAGCATTTCGAACGGTTTATAGCAGAAGAGAAATTGTATATTCTTTATTTCAGCTCCGAAGATTGTAATGTTTGCCAGGCAGTTTTCCCAAAACTGATGAATCTAGTAGAAGACTATCCGGTTAAGGTCGCAAAAATATCCATCGGTGAACAGATGGAAATAGCAGGGCAATCCTTGGTATTTACAGTACCGACAGTTTTGATGGTTTACGAAGGAAGAGAAATTCTGAGAGAAAGCCGATTTATTGACTTTCAGAAAGTTGAAAGAACATTAAATCTTTATATGGATCAGGTTCAAATTGAGATGGCCTTAGATAAGAACTTCTTAGCACCTAATAAAGCATGAAAACTACCTGTAGCGCACAAGGGAAATAATACCATATGCCCTTTTTTATACGCATCTAGCATGATATAATGAGACAAGGGGGGGAGGTCTATGCGAAAGGTTCCTGTTGAGATGCAATCATGGAAAGCGTTTTTTCAGTCCCGAGTTGAAATTGCTGCTGTTTACTTATTTGGATCACTTGGGACTGAGTTTGAACATCCGCTGAGTGATATTGATTTGGGAGTAGTTTTTACTCGCCCAGTTACGCTATCGGAGGAATTGGAGCTAGAC
Source organism: Desulfosporosinus metallidurans (assembly GCF_001936615.1). Lineage (GTDB taxonomy): Bacteria > Bacillota > Desulfitobacteriia > Desulfitobacteriales > Desulfitobacteriaceae > Desulfosporosinus > Desulfosporosinus metallidurans. The sequence continues at coordinate 65,717 of NZ_MLBF01000017.1, read as the reverse complement.
GTAGCCTTATGCCTCCATGTTAATCATGACCGAATAGATTTGGTTAATCTGAATCGCGCTCCGATCGCTTTGCAGTTTCGCGCCCTCCGGGAAGGTTTGCTTGTCTACGAAGGAGACTATTTTAAACATAGTGATTTTATTGAAGGCGTGATTAAGACCTATCCGGACTACGCTGTTAAGTATGCTGTATTCGCTCGTGATTACGAGCAGGCCCTTAAGGAGGAATATAACAGTCATGGTGGATAAGGATATTATTCAGCGAAAACTATCCTTTATTGATCTAAAGTTGCAAAATTTAGAGACGTTAAAGCTTATAGAACGGGAAGATTTTTTAGCTAGTTTTCAGGCGGTTGATGCGGCGAAATATAACCTTCAAGTATGTATTGAGGCCTTAATAGATGTTTCTAATCATGTAGTAGCAAGAGAGCGCTGGGGAATCCCCAGTACGTCTGCAGAAGCAGTGAAGCTAATAATACAACATGGCGTATTGGGTAAGGACAAAGAACTTTCACTAGTGCAAATGGTGAAGTTTCGTAACCGAATTGTGCACCTGTACCAAGAGGTTGATAATTCTGAAATTTACCGAATTTTGCAGGAAAACCTTGATGATATTAAAGGTTTTATCCAAGCAGTGATAAGCAAATTTTTCTAAAGGGAATCAACAGGAAAATCCAGAAGTTTGGGTTTAATAAATTACTTAAGGTAAAAAGGCTTTGTATTAGAACGAGACTGGCTCATTCTACTTTCCAGCAGATAATTTGCTTTCGTTTAAGGGTATATTGCAAACGGTATCATAGTATTCAAGCTTATAATCGATGGTTTTAAGGTTTTCCTTTAAATCGTCCATTTGTTTCAGAACCTCTTTGCGATGGTCAAGATACATTTGCCTTCGGATTTCCAAGGTCTCATCCCCTTGCAGACACCATTCGATATATTGCTTGATTTGTTTAATGGGCATTCCTGTGTTTTTTAAACAACAAATGAGTTTCAGCCAATCAAAGTCACTGTCCGAAAATTCTCTGTTTCCTGCTTTGTCTCGCTCTACAAATGGAAGCAGACCTTCTTTATCATAATATCGTATTGTGTGTGCAGTAAGATCGAATTTCTCTGCAACTTGGCTGATTGTGTATCCCATAGATAAATTCTCCTCTATAAGAGTTATCCTTTTTTGTCAGTTTTATAAATTATTTACGAAACTGATCTTAGAGCTAACTCTAAGTAACACCATCAGTATAAAGCACCTGATATTGAATTTCAAGCCACAGGATAGGGCATGAATTCACAGCGATGGTTTTAGATAATCGATGTTGACGAAGACAAACTAATAATAGGCTCAGCGGTATAAACTCCGCTGGGCCTATTATTATTGTTGAGGTAATAAAATGCTGTACTCGTTAAATTGTAATTAACTCATATTCCTTGCTACCTAGGCCCAGCTTCACCGCATGGTCAATTGCCACTTTCCAGTCTGTATTTGGGCTGACATCCGTAAAATGGTCATGGTGCTCATGGACACTTTTCTCAAGAAGACTACCCATCATGACGGGCTGGCGGTTTACTGCATCCGCGCAAGCAGCGTCCAGTGCAACCGGGTCAAAGGAGGCAAACATACCGACATTTGGAACAATCGGCACATCGTTCTCTGAATGACAGTCGCAGAAAGGAGAGACATCAATTACCATGCTGATGTGGAAGTGGGGGCGTTCATGCAGTACAGCCCAGGTGTATTCCGCTACTTTTTTATTCAAGATTTCATTAGATTCATCCGAGGCAGGCAGAATTGCGTCCATTGGGCAAATGCCGATGCAGCGGCCACAGCCGACACATTTTCCGTGATCAATGGATGCCTTTTTCTCTGTCACAGTAATGGCACTGTGGGCACAGATCTTTGTGCACATGCCGCACCCAACACATCGTTTTTGGGAAACATGGGGCTTTCCACTGCTGTGCATCTCCATTTTACCTGCGCGGGAGCCGCAACCCATACCTATATTCTTCAGCGCACCGCCAAAACCGGTCAGTTCATGTCCCTTGAAATGAGTCAGAGAAACTAATATATCTGCATCCATAATAGCATGACCGATTTTTGCCTCTTTCACGTATTCACCGCATTCAACAGGGACCAGAACCTCATCGGTCCCTTTCAATCCATCGCCAATCAGCACGTGACAACCGGTGGAAAAGGGAGAAAAGCCATTGACATAGGCAGAGCCCAGATGATCTAGCGCGTTCTTTCTACCACCGACATATAAAGTATTGCAATCTGTCAGAAACGGTTTCCCTCCCAGCTCTGTCACAATATCTACCACTGTTTTGGCAAAATTAGGGCGGAGATAGGCCAAATTACCCGGCTCGCCAAAATGAATTTTAATGGCTGCATATTTTTTCTCAAAATCAATTTGGCTAATCCCTGCTGTTCTGATCAGACGGCTCAACTTCTGCTGCAAATTTTCTTTCGCCGTTACGTGAAAGTCCGTAAAATAGACCTTGGATTTTTCCATAATTAATAACCTCCAAAATTTAAATAATAATAATCTATCAGCCTTCCACAATACAACTATTCCATAATTTTCTTAGAACCGGACTGACGAATTTTACCTGCAGACATAATAGTTAGAACACAAACACTAAGTTGCTCTACTAAAATAGCATAAACCTTAGAGTCTACTTTAAGTCAAGTAGAATTTTGAAGAAACAGGGGACAGGTGCATTATTTTATCATAGGATTGAATTTAAAATTGTAGATTATAAATATGGAGTGGGTTCTTTGATGGTACGGATCGGAACTTTGCAAATAGTATTCAACGATTGAAATTTCTAACGGATTCATCATTAGTAGTTAATATTGACCGCATGATCGACCATAAATGTAAATATGAGCGTGTTTGAAATGGAAACGACGTCAAGAAACTCCCACTGATACCTGGTATCGGAAGTATAGCCCGGCGTTAAATAGATTGGTTTGTTCGAACAAAGTGAGGGACCTAATTTAGGTGGACGGGCCATGACAACTTGTCCTGTCAAAACATAGATCTCCGTGTTAAAATAGAGGGTAAGAAGACGAGTAACTGTTGGCTGAATCCTGGCCTAGGGATTCAGCTTTTTCACTCTCCTGTGAACATTAGAACCAGGCTTGTTCTCTGCATGGCAAACTGCAATATGAAAGGATAGACTCATGCCTCTTTGGAAACGCAACTTATATATATTATGGTCTGGATGTTTCATTACAATGATCGGCTCGAGCTTGGTAATCCCTTTTTTGCCCCTTTATATCGAGCAACTCGGCGTAAAAGAAGTCGCGAGAATTGAACAATGGTCGGGATTAGCATATAGTGCTACTTTTATGTTGTCGGCCTTCGTGTCACCTATTTGGGGGAGATTGGCCGATAAACATGGCCGCAAACTGATGTTGTTACGCGCCAGCTTGGGCATGGCGGTTATCATGACTCTAACCGGGCTTGTCCAGAACGTTTATCAGCTGTTTTTTCTCCGGCTTTTAATGGGTGCGGTTAATGGTTATGTCCCAGCAGCCATCACCATGATCGCTACCCAGACACCCAAAGAACACTCCGGGTGGGCCTTGGGAACGTTATCAACCGGATCTGTCGGTGGTACATTAATCGGCCCGCTGATTGGAGGAACTTTATCGGAAATCATTGGACTCCACCATGTCTTCTTTGTCACCGGGGGATTTATGCTCCTTTCCTTTCTCGTATCTTTATTGTTTGTTCGTGAAGAATTTGTTAAACCGACCAGCTCCGACTTAACAAACCAGGAAGTATTTAAAATGATCAAACATCCTAAGGTGCTGGTAGCCATGTTTCTTACCACTTTCATGATTCAATTTGCCAACATGTCGATTGAACCAATAGTCTCTCTCTATGTTAAACAATTGGCTCGTAACATGGGGCATGTGGCAATGGTCTCCGGCGCAGTTGTTTCCGTTGCCGGGTTGTCTAATATTCTCGCGGCTCCCTGGCTTGGCAGGTTATCGGATCAGTACGGGGCCCGTAAGATCCTTCTGGTTTGTCTCTTCTTTGCTGCAATTGTATTTATTCCCCAAGCATTCGTCCAAAACCTGTGGCAACTGATGGGATTGCGCTTTCTTTTGGGCCTTGCAATGGGCGGAATGCTCCCATCGGTTAACTCCCTCATTAAACGGAGTGTTCCTCAGTCGGTTTCCGGCCGGGTATTCGGTTACAATCAATCCGCTCAGTTTTTAGGTAACATCGCCGGCCCGAACCTCGGTGGGCAAATGGCTGCTTATCTTGGAATTCAGTATGTGTTTATCTCCACTTCAGCCCTACTTTTTATGAACGCCGGATGGGTATATATCACTGGAAAAAAACTGTTGGGCACCCATGCGACGAAAGCCTAATTGAAGTATTGAAAACATAAAAAAAGTATTAACAGAACCCAATAAATGGTATAATGAAGCAACAGTGCGAGCTGCGAAGCCGAACGCAAATACGTTTAGGAAAAGCATCCTTTAATTCTTAGAGGGATTGTGTTTAGAAATAGTAAAGAGAAGTCGGAAGAAACTGCAGAGTAAGGACTTTTCTTCTCGTTGGCTGATTTAGCGACTTCATCATTTAAAGGCAATGAAACGCTACAAAGAGATGTCATTGCCTTAAGCAACTACAAGAAGTATTACAAGCTATAGCTGCTATCTTTTGAAATTCGAGAGAGAGGTGAACGATTATGCCCTTAGTCTATTCTGCTTTTGTTCCACATCCTCCGATCGTTGTGCCAGAAATCGGTCGAGGAGAAGAAGCCCAGTGCTCCGCAACCCTTGAGGCGTATCGCGAAATTTCGAAAAATCTCGTCGAAGCTCGGATTGAGACGGTGTTACTCATCTCACCCCATGCGACTCTTCTTCGTAAGGGGGTCACACTTCTTGAGGAGGACGTGATTTGTGGAGATTTTGCCTCGTTTGGTGCTCCCCAAGTGAAGCTTTCTTTCCTAGGGCATCGCCAACTGACCGAGGCTTTGGCCTCCGAACTGCCTGAGGCTATTCTTCACTCGGAAAAACTGGATCATGGTGCGCTTGTTCCTCTTTACTTTTTGATGGAAGCAGGTTGGCAGGGAAACCTTGTTCTGATGAGCATGCCAATGGAATATCCGGAGAGGTACGGACAAGAAATCGCACACACCCTTAAAGTCTTTCCGGAGAGAATCGCTCTGATCGCCAGTGGGGATTTATCTCATCGCTTGAAAAAAGAGGGTCCTTATGGACTCCATCCCTCGGGCCCGCAATTTGATCGGCTAATCGTGAATTCTCTATCCGGAGATCCGTCTCAAATCCAGCATATTCCGGAGGAAATGGCTGAAGAAGCTGGGGAATGTGGTTGGCGCAGCCTCAGACTGGCCTTAGCCGTTCAGGAAGGAATGCCTAGAGTTCTTTCCTATGAAGGACCCTTTGGTGTGGGATACCTTGTCACAGAACTCTATCATGCTTCACCGTTACCCCCTTGGGCTCGACTCTGCCTTGAAACGTATTTAAAACTAGGGAATACCCTAGGACTTACTCCACCCACCGAGCCCGAATTCCAACTCCGACGTGCCTGTTTCGTAACCCTCAAGAAAGATGGGGAATTACGAGGGTGTATCGGAACGACAGAGCCTTGGCGAGAGAATCTAGCCCAAGAAATTGAACACAATGCGATCGCAGCAGGAACGGAAGATCCTAGATTTTGGCCCGTTGAAAAAGACGAGCTTGCTTCGCTTACCTTCTCGGTCGATGTCCTTGGAGAAATGGAAAAAATCCAAAGCTTTAAGGAACTTGATCCTTGGCGCTACGGTGTCGTTGTCCGGGGACGAGGGAGAACCGGCCTGCTTCTTCCTCACTTAGAGGGTATCAATACAGCCGAAGAACAAGTGAGCATCGCTAAACAAAAAGCAGGCCTCGGACTTGAGGAACCGATTGAAATGTGGCGCTTCGAGGTTTTCCGCACCTTTGAATAGAAATATTGAGAAAGGAAGGAGGAGTCAAGATTATTGAAGCAATATTATACCAAGAGTTGGAAAACGGCATATTGAAATGCGCTGTATGTAATCACAGATGTACGATTGAAGAGGGTAAACGAGGAATTTGCGGCGTTCGGGAAAATCGTCAAGGTAAACTTTACGCTTTGAATTATGGAAAAACCATAGCTGTACACGCAGATCTCATTGAAAAGAAACCCCTTTATCACTTTTTACCCGGAACAATGATTTATTCGTTAGCCTCAGTTGGTTGTAATTTCCGTTGCTCCTGGTGTCAGAACTGGGAAATAGCGCAAAGTCCAAAACCCAGCAAGCCAATCGAGGGCGTCGATATTTCTCCGGAAGAACATGTAAGACGAGCTCTTGACTATGCATGTCCTTCCCTTGCCTATACTTATTCTGAACCGACAATTTTTGCGGAGTATGCTCTGGAAACTATGAAGTTAGCCAGAGAAAAAGGGCTAAAAAATGTTTGGGTGACCAACGGTTATATGTCGAGAGAAACCCTCGATGCAATTCTTCCTTATTTAGATGCTGCTAACGTCGATTTTAAAGGGCCCAATGATGGTGTCTACGAAAGCTATTGCGGCGGTAAGGCCGAACCTATTATGGAAAACCTAAAATACCTTCACGAAGCGGGAGTGCACCTTGAAATCACCACCCTGGTCGTGCCAGGCGTAAATGATAAGCCCAGCCAACTCGAAATGATTGCCCAATTTATAGCTGCGGAACTCAGTCAAGACGTGCCTTGGCATGTAAGTCGGTTTTTCCCCTCCTGGAAGATGATGGACACCCCGATTACCCCTGTGGAAACCTTAGAAAAGGCCAAGGTTATAGGCAAAAACGCGGGCTTGAAATACATTCATGTCGGCAATGTATAGAAGGAGATTAAATTCAAACGAGTCCTTGTTGACGAAGACGAAGACCCCACCGGAATAATGCTCCGGGGTTTGCCATAAAAGAAGATTAACCCATCCTAATTTTATGAGACTATATCAAACCTTTTTAAAGAATGGATCGGAATCGTTTTATGAATCGAAAGTATTACATTGTTACTATTTAAACTTTATGGAGGGCATATGATTGACGATAAGGCTTATAGTCTATCAAATATTGAGTTGTTTTCAGATTTATCATCCGCTGAATTAGCGGAGCTCGCTAGTGACTTTCAATGGCAAAGCTATGATTTGGGCTCCGAGATTATCAAGCAGGGTCAGGAAGAGCATTCCTTTTATATTCTGATCAAGGGAAAAGCGGATGTCATGGTTCAAAAAGAAGGACCTCGTTTGTGGCGTGTCAATTCATTGGATCCAGGAGATACCTTTGGTGAATTCTCTTTGCTTAACGGTAAGGCCGCTTGTAATACAATTATTTGCCAAGAGAATTGCCAGGTTTTAGCGCTGGATGCAGAAAGTTTTGCGCGCATGCTACTGCGGTGGCCGAAACTTTACCAAACGTTTATCGGCCGATTGTCCCAAGACCTGAATGAAGCAAACCTCATATTATCTGAAGCCAAATATAAGGAAATTCTACGTTCCGCTTTGCAGCTTACCCAATATAAGGATAAGTTTTATGGGCTTTGGGGAGGCGCCCGCACGACAGGAGAGGTCGAACGGAAACTAGAAGAACTCGCTCAGCCTAAGGGACATCTGCTTTTAACCGGAGAACGGGGTACCGGTCGCCAGATGATGGCATGGTACGTCCATCAACGCCAATCTGGTAATGAAGCTCCTTTTGTTGTTGTGGACGGACGACGTTTCGATCAGCAGTGGAGGGACTTGATCGTGGAGCCCGCTGGACAAGAGATGTCCTCAGGCTTTCATAACTCCAATCTTTTCGATATTGCTGAGGGTGGAACATTGTTCATACGGGAAATAAACCTCATATCTCCCCATACCCAGCTTAAACTTGCCCGGGCAATGAACTTTCAGAAAAACAAATGTTTCGTCATCGGAAGTTTGAACGCGGAACCAGATGACTTGGAAAGAATTATCATTCCGGAACTCCGGAAGTGTTTTGCTCATACGTATGAAATAACTCCTTTACGTCAGCGAAAACGAGATATTCCGATTCTTGCTCAAGGATTCCTGGAGAAACTGGCCCAAAAGAACCATCGAAACGTCCCTACTCTGAATCAGGAAGCGATCCAACTGTTGCTCTCTCATCATTACCAACAGGGAAATGTCTCGGAATTAATTCAAGTCATCGAAAGAGCCTTTTATATTGCAGAACAGGATGTCATTGGGTTAGAACAGATCTTTTTTGGTCCCACGTCGGAACAGAACGGACATACGATTAACCTTTTAGCGTGGCCAAAGTTAAAAAGTTTACTGAAAAATGGAACGTTTATTGGGTGGCTAAGGCGGGTAATTGCAATTCTGTTTATCACGTTGGTCTTATTATTGCTTTTTACTCCTGAGATTGCAGTTTCCACAAAGATCTTCGCTTTAGTTTGGGGTTTATGGTGGCCGGCACTCGCCCTTATTTCCCCTTTCTTAGGTAGATTGTGGTGCACGGTCTGCCCGTTTTCTACAATCATGGATTTTGTGCAAAAAAGGGTGCATAAGAACCGTGGGATTCCAGAGTCTATCATAAAATATGATTACCTGCTTGTCAGTTTTTTGTTTCTCATAATTTTCTGGATTGAAGTGATTACGGACATGCGTTTCCATCCTAGCTACACGGCTATCTTGTTAATATCAATCCAAGTTAGTGCGATTTTTATCGCGGTTCTCTATCCACGCCATACTTGGTGTCGGCACTTTTGTCCGTTGGGAGGATTTATCGGGACTGCTTCTGTAGGCTCAATGTTAGAGGTCCGAGCGGATGCCTCTGTTTGCCTGAATAAGTGCACTACGTTTGAATGCTACGTTGGCACAGGAAATGTTCCAGGCTGTCCAATGTCCCAACATCTTCCGTTCTTAGATAATAATTTAGATTGTAAACTGTGCTTCAACTGTGTGCGAAATTGTCCGAATGGTTCCGTGCAGGTTAATTTAAGGCTTGTGGGCCGTGAGGTTTGGCATTTAGTTCGAGTTAACCAGGGATTCGTCGTATTTATCGGGGTAATGTTGGGTATTTTAGTCCCTCTTAACTACTTTGCACCGCAACAAAAAATATGGACCTCCACTTCCTGGAAAGTGTGGTTTAGTCTGTACTATTGGGGAGCAGGTTTAACAGGTGGTATGTTCGCTTGGATGATCGCCAAACCCTTTAAAACAAAAGCAGCTTCCCTACGTGTCAAGCTGGTTTTTGCATTTACTCCTTTAGTCCTAGCTGGGCATATTATGTATCAAGTGGCTTTTATCCCAGGCATTCGTTCTCTTTTATTCGGGGTAGGCTATGAAACTCAGTCAGGCCTACTATCCTTTTATATTCCTGCCACAGTTCTAGCTCATGGAATTGCCACCACTTTTGGTTTAGTGTTAACAGGGATAACCATTGCTCTCGTTTTGTTGCACACTAAAGAAAAGCGAACAGCTCGCTTGAAATCTTAAAAAGACTATGCCAAGGCTAAAATCAATTTAAACGCATCGCTACAGTTCATATCTGAAGCTGGTTACGATAAATCCCTTCGTAAAAGGATGTCTTCCCAAGCTTATCAGCAGAGGAGAGGACGGGGAAATAGACGATGAGCATCTTACCTTATAAAGCCAATGGCGATGGATTTTACGTTTATGCACCGAAATAGAAAGGGAATGTAAAGGTGCAAATAGGATATATTGGTCGGTATATTCGTCGACCCGCAATAGAGTTGAGTCGGATTGAGGAGTATGACGGTCAATATGTAACGTTTCGGTATCATGACAAAACGGACGGACAAGAAAAGCGTGCTTGTAATCTCTTAACTTCTTCTTCAGAAAGACCGGTTGCATGGGCTACCTTTGAAATTTCAAATTCCATGTCCAAGAGGTTCTTCGCGACTTCAGTCTTTCCCTTAGTCTTAGCCTTTCCCTCAGCCTCCCCTTTGGCCCTTCCAATTCGTTCAGCTTCCCTAGCTTTCTGATCCCCTAAAAGGATTGCTTCTCTCAATCTGAGATCAGCCTCACTGACTGCCGCTAGTTCGTCAAATACAACTTTTCGTCTTGCCAGATATTCGTCTCGTACTTTTGGGTCGTCGCTTGATTTCTCCCACTCAACCATCGCCTTGTTTAAAACGGGATCTTGCATTGCAATCTCATCCAATGTCTCTAGAATTTCTTGATTCGCTGAACCAAACCGGTGCCTTTTTGTATTCCAGAAAGGATAAGATAGTTGAACCCTTTATGGGTATAGGCATTATTACTCATAATTCAAGCAAAAAGCCTTCTTCGGCAAGGACCTTGCAAGCTTTGTCCAACACTTCAGCTGACGAAGCTTCTATGGTGTGAATGTGAAGGCCATCGGTTAGAGAAGAGAGTAAATTGGCGTCTTTCTGCGTCATTTGTGAGATAAATTTTTTTATATCCAAGCGACTTTTTAACTTAAGTGGGCGAAAAATTTTTCCATAGACAGAATGCTCGACCCCGACATCAAGAACCTGAACCCCAAGGTCGACGAGGAGATTTAATTCCCGTTCCGTATCTTCGGCAGAGTGTCGGCTAAAAATGACCCGTTGCACCCCTTGAAGAGGGGAATCCTTAAAATAGATATAACCTTGAGGGGTTGCAATTACGGGTTCTACTTTGGCGCGAAGCAGCGCCATATCCTGAACAATGACTTGACGACTAACCCCGGTAAGTTCTGCGAGCTGAGCGGCCTTAAGAGGCTCTTTGCTCTTTTTTAACATTTCTAGTAAACATTCTCGACGTTCTGTTCCGGATTGACCTTTTTTTCTTGGCATTTGAATCACCTACTTTAATACGATTCTACGGTCTGTACGGAAAACTGTCAATATAAGTGTCTTGACAAATGTATTGTCATAATGGTAAAACTGACTTATATAAAATAGAGAGCTGGGCTGAGAAAATGCAAACTATTAAGACGGATTTTTTAATTATTGGCTGTGGGATTGCGGGCCTGTCGACAGCTTTGGGGGCATCCCCTTACGGAGAAGTTATTGTCATATCGAAAGATAGGCCAGATCTTTGTAATTCAACCTTAGCTCAAGGGGGGATTGCTGCAGCGGTAGGGAAAAATGATTCTCCTGAAGAGCATACCCGAGATACCTTAATAGCAGGGGTTGGGATTTGCGAGGAAAAGACGGTCGAAATCTTAACTGAGGAGGCGCCCAAGGTTATTGACCGTTTAATTGAGCTCGGAACAAGTTTTGACCGAACGAAATCGGGTGAACTTGCTTTAGGGAGAGAAGGTGCACATAGCCTGGCCCGAGTGATTCACCGGGGGGATGACACTGGAGCGGCGATCTGGGAAACTCTTTTTCGAAAGGTTCAGGAACAAAAGGTGCATTTTCAGACAGAAACCCGAGCTGAAGTGCTTCTGGTTGAGGAGGGTCACTGTTACGGAGTGCTTGTGAGAAACTTCGAGGGAGTTCAACGGATTCTTGCCCGAAGTGTTGTCCTCGCCACTGGAGGAATAGGTGAGATCTATGGGAGAACGACAAATTCTCTGCTCAGTACCGGAGAAGGCTTGGCTCTAGCCTGGAAGGCTGGGGCAGTCTTAAGCGATCTTGAATTCGTTCAATTTCATCCTACCGCTTTGGCTACAGAGGAGAATCCTCTTTTTCTTATTTCCGAAGCGGTTCGGGGTGAGGGCGCAGTACTCGTAACCGAAGAACGAGAGCGCTTTATGCCAAGCTATCATCCACGGGCTGATTTAGCTCCCAGGGATGTTGTCACACGAGCCATTGTCTCTGAACAGAAAAAAGGTCACCAGATCTATCTTGATGCTTCATCGCTGGGTCATCATTTTGAACTGCGTTTTCCGAACATCTACGCTAAAATCCAATCCTTGGGTCTTGACCCGAGGAAGGATTTACTTCCGATCACTCCAGCCGCCCATTTCTCAATGGGGGGAATTCGGACAGACAGCTTTGGACGGACGAATATTCAGGGCTTATATGCTTGTGGTGAGTGTGCCAACACAGGTGTGCATGGTGCGAATCGGTTAGCGAGTAATTCCCTATTAGAAGGGTTAGTTTTTGGCAAGCGAGTGGCTCAGACGCTGGTGGAATCCTTAAAAGAAAAGTCCTTGAGAACCTTTGATTTTCCTGATCAAGGCATAGCTCAAGACGCAATGACTCTGGATATTCCTGAGGTGACAAAGCCTTTGGACATAAATGATCCACGAGTTGACACGCTACAAAAGCTGATGTGGTCTTCTGTTGGGATTATCCGAGATGAACCTGGGCTGGAAAAGGCTTATCGAGAACTCTGTCAACTCGAAAAAGAAGTTAGCCCGAGTGAAGGCGAACTTCAGAATATGATCCTGGTCGCTAAAATGATTACATCTTCTGCACTTAACCGTATGGAGAGTAGGGGTAGTCATTATCGCTTGGATTACCCGGAGGTTGATCCGGCCTGGCAACTAAAACATTTGAGCTTAAGGAGGCATTCCGCATGAATCCCATATATTATGAGAGTCTCGTTAGAGAAGCTCTCAATGAGGATCTAGGGTTTCAGGACCTGACAACAGAGGCGATTATTTCAGAAACGCATTGTTCGGTGGCAGAGATTACAGCGAAAGCGGCAGGAATTATAGCGGGAATGGATATCGCAAAATGTGCGTTTAAGTTACTTGATGAGAAGGTGAGCTTCCAAACGAAAATTGCGGACGGCGCGAAGGTTTCTCCCGGGCAAGTGGTGGCGGTGATTGAGGGGAGAACCCGTACGTTGTTGGGGGGAGAAAGAGTTGCACTCAATTTCATGCAACGCCTTTCGGGTATCGCGACAGGGACGAATAAGGCCGTGGAGAGCGTTAAAGATTTTCCGTGTCACCTGGTTGATACGCGTAAAACGACCCCGGGATTAAGAGGAATGGAAAAATATGCTGTGCGCATGGGAGGCGGGTATAATCATCGCTTTGGACTTTTTGATGCGATCCTGATTAAAGATAATCATATTACAGCGGCTGGAGGGATTACTGAGGCAGTGAGTTTAGTTCGAGCAAAGGTCGGTCACATGGTTAAAGTTGAAGTGGAAACGGAAACCTTAGCTCAAGTCGAGGAGGCGCTTCGCACTTCAGTGGATATTATTATGTTAGATAACATGTCAGCGGATCAAATGAAAGAAGCGGTTCAACTCATCAATAAAGAAGTTCTTACTGAAGCTTCGGGTGGGATCAACTTAGATAACTTGGTTCGGGTAGCGGAGACAGGAGTGGATCTGATTTCGCTGGGTTGGTTGACTCATTCGGCGCAAGCTTTGGATCTGAGTTTAAATATTATTGAGTAATTGAGTAGGCATAATCATTAAAGTTGAACGTTCTAGTCAATTGGTCAAAGGATAGTGAGGAGAGAAAATGTTTAATAGTCAACAACCCATACCGGATGAATATATTTTGATGAGTGAAAAGGATAGAGATGAACGGATCCGCGCCATCAAAAGCAATCTAGGCTCAAGGTTGGTCATTCTAGGACACCACTACCAGCGTGACGAGGTTATCCGGTATGCTGATTACCGAGGGGATTCTCTTAAATTGGCGCAACTCGCGGCACAGGAGAAAGAGGCTGAATATATCGTGTTCTGTGGTGTTCACTTCATGGCCGAAACTGCGGATATGCTGACGTCATCCGAGCAAAAGGTTATCTTGCCAGATCTTGAAGCGGGCTGCCCGATGGCGGATATGGCGGAAATCGATGACGTGGAGGAGTGTTGGAACCTGCTCACGGCTCAATATTCCCAAGAAATTATTCCGGTGACGTATGTTAATTCTAGTGCTGAGGTCAAAGCGTTTTGTGGGCGAAATGGAGGAATGACCTGCACTTCTTCGAATGCCCCTAAGATCTTTGGAAAATTATTAGGTGAGAAAAAAAGCATTCTTTTTCTTCCGGATGAACATCTGGGACGTAATACCGGTCTGAAATGGGGGCTCCATGATCAGGATATCTTGCTCTGGACCCGTGAAAATCCAGAAGAGGTTGAACTTCCCGAGAAAGCTCCGAAACTGATTCTCTGGAATGGTTACTGTACTGTGCACCAAAAGTTCAAGACCCACCACGTGGATGAGGTTCGAAGAAAATATCCGGGTGTTACGGTTATCGTCCATCCGGAATGTAGCCACGCCGTAGTTGAGAGGGCAGATCTTAGTGGGTCTACAGACTATATCATTCGACAGATCTCGGCAGCTCCGGCAGGCAGTGTCTGGGCAGTCGGGACGGAGATCAATTTGGTGCACCGATTAGCTCAAGAAAATCCAGACAAAACGGTTGTCAGTCTCAATGAAAACGTATGCTTGTGCATTATGATGAGCCGAATTAGCCAACCCCATCTTCTAGCGGCCCTTGAAAACCTCAATCAAGGAAAGGTGGTTAATCAGATTTGCGTCGATCGTAAGATAACCGCTGATGCAATTTCTGCCTTAAACCGGATGTTAGAACTTAGTAAATAGTGTAATATGAACTGTTTTATTCGTGAAACCCTATAGTATTGTATACAGTGTTTTTTCCTAAAACGACTAGACAATTCATCATGATGTGAGTTGAATCAGAACCTCTCCATGAGATAAACTATAAGAAAACATGTGAGAGGATTGACAAATGAAAATGAGGGGAATATATTAATAGGGGGTATATACCCTTCCGGGGTATATGGGATAAACTGAATCAGCTAAACGACGCTTACGTTAAGAATGGGTACGAAATGATCAGCCGTACTTTTCAAGGGAAAATATGTTAAAACCCAATAATAAAGAAAGGGGATGAAATCATTGCGTCCAATCAGCAAAACATCTTCGATTTGCTGCACGAGCTTAGCCTTAAAGGTAGCTCAATGCTGCTCAAAATCATCTCAAATCGTCGCGGGCTGCCACGACTGATTTTAATTGTCGGCTGAACGAGTTCACTAAGTGGGCTAAAGATGAGAATTTTATAAATTAAAATACTGTAAAGAGAGAGGGTGTCGATTAATTTATGGAAAATCTATCGAAGATGAAAATTGAAGAATTAGAACGTAGGTTGGGAGTTTTAGAGGAAGAGTTAGATGAATTAGAAGAGGAGAAAAACTTTGTTCTCAAGCAAACAGGGCTTCACATCAGCGGCGGTAAGGTTAAACAATATGAAGCACAAACCCAATACTTGAATCAATCCATCTCCGAACTTCGTGAGGAACTTATGCAACGAAGTTCCCAATTGAAGGACAATAATTGGTAAATCAATTTGATGAGAGGTGTATTATGGAACCTAAGAACCTGAACTCCAAGGTCGACGAGGAGATTTAATTCCCGTTCCGTATCTTCGGCAGTGTGTCGGTTAAAAATGACCCGTTTCACCCGTTGAAGAGGAGAATCCTTAAAATAGATATAACCTTGAGGAGTTGCAATTACGGGTTCTTCTTTAGCGCTTAAACGTTTGGAGAGCAGGGGAAGTCATTATCGTCTGGATTACCCGGAGGTTGATCCGGCCTGGCAACCGAAACATTTGAGCGTAAGGAGGTATTCCGCATGAATCCCTTATATTATGAGAGTATCGTTAGAGAGGCTCTCAGTGAGGATCTAGGGTTTCAGGACCTGACAACAGAGGCAATTATTTCAGAAACGCATTGTTCGGCGGCTGAGATTACAGTTAAAGCAGAAGGAATTCTAGCGGGAATGGGATATTGCACAAATAGAAAATACTAGGGGACGAAGAACCAATTTTTCTGGTTATTAGCGAGGGTTGGGAAAATACGTCTAGAATATAGACACCGGTGTAGGAAGTATGAACTTCCTACACCGGTGTCTATATCGTTTGTTATTAACTTAGTCATCTATAACCGAAAGGAGGTAATTTGCTGCATGCCAAGAAGAGATGGAATGGGTTCAATGGGGTGTGTATCAATGAACGGAAGAGGCTTAGGATTTTGCACTGGAGCAAATGCTGTTGGCTTAGGGATAGGCCAAGGGATAGGCCAAGGGTCAGAAGAGGTCCTGGAAGAAATTTTGTAACAGATCCAACAGTATCAAAAACACAAAAAGAATTGCTGCAAGAGAAAAAAGAGCTGCTTGAAAGCAAGCTTGATATCATAAGCAAGCAATTAGAGAGATTATAAGAGGCTGCAAAAGTGGCAGATGGACGCTCCTGTTACTTTTGTCGCAAATAGAGGAGAACGGATTATGCCAAGACCAAGAAAATGGAGAAAAGTGTGTTGCTTGCCGGAAAGCAACCGATTTGGGCCACTTAACGTTCCGATTAATCAAGAGCATTTTGTTACTATGACGGTTGATGAGTATGAAACGATGCGACTAATCGACTTAGAAGGGTTTACGCAGGAAGAGTGTGCCAACCAAATGAATATCGCACGCACAACCGTTCAGCGTATTTATAATGATGCGAGAAAAAAACTTGCTGAGTCTTTAGTAAATGGAAAAGTGCTAAGGATTGAGGGCGGAGATTACAAGCTTTGTGACGGCCACGAAAAATCATGCGGTTGTGGCGGTTGCCACAAACATAGATGCGGCAGAGGTTTTATGGAAGATGATAACGGAGGTGAGTGATTATATATTCTGAGAAGGTGATGGAACACTTTATGAGTCCCCAGAATGCATACAGTATGCCGGATGCCAATGCTCAGGGAATCTATGGAGATCCTTCATGCGGAGATGCACTAATCATATTTTTAAAGGTACAGGATAATGTTATTCAAGAGATCAGTTATCTTGTGTTTGGTTGTTGTGCATCGATTGCGACATCCAGTATGACGTCTGTATTAGCTAAGGGAAAAAGCTTAGACGATGCCTTAAATATTACCGAAGAGGATGTTATCAGGGCTCTTGATGGTCTCCCTGAAACTAAAGCACATTGCTCTAAGCTTGGAGTGAGTGCGTTGCGTAATGCAATCAATAAGAAAGGCATAGAAGTAATAACAGGTGCAAAAGGACATGCAAAGGCTGCAGTAGAGCAATATTTGCAAGGCACACTTAAAACCACTGGCTCTGTTTGCCATGAGCATCAGCACCATGATGAATGCGGACATTAAAATAATATAAACACGTTATATTGAGGGAATAAAACTTAGTTATTTCCAAATTGAGATTAACATAAAACCCTTTTGTAGTAGACTGAGAATTATCTACTCCAGAAGGGTTTTTATTTAAGAGTCAAGATATAATTCGGCAAGTCGGTTAATCAAAAGTAACTCCTTCCGCTGGCCTAGCAATTTTAAAGAATGCACAGAACCTTGAAAACGCTAAAGCCTTTGTAGATTGGGCCTTGTCTGAAAAAGGTCAGAAGATCGTCTTCGAAGCGGATCAACGGATTATGGTGAGACCGGGTGCTCCTCATCCCAGGCGTCGAAATCCTGACCCATGAAGGCGACATAATTGTCTTTGGAGTCGACAATCTGCCGACAGAAAAGGTACACGCCGCTGAAATTGCTCGTCAATATACAGGCTAAGGATTAACATGAGCGTGAGGAGTTCCGAAGTACTGTATCCAGCCTCTTTTTGAAAGCCCACTTGGCGGCAAAGTGTTTTAAGCTTGAACGTCTTCATAACTTCACATATAATGTTGTTAATCGAATAACCATGATTTTGAAGCACGCTTTCAATTTCTTTGACATGATTCCGCATGATAACACCTCATTTTTGGTTGATTTGGATTAGCATCTTATTATACCAAAAACCCTGTGTTCATGCGGATTTTCATTGTTTTTCTGTCTCTTTCTAGGCTGAAATTTAGGCTGTTTTATGGGTGAAACTTCAAATAGATTTATAGTAATTATCATTAAATAATAAGAAGGATATTAACATATTGCGTGGAATAAATAGGAATAATAAATTATGAAGGGGGGACGAACTTGGACTTTAATATTTTGGTGGGTGGCGCCGCTGGTCAAGGGGTTGACACAGTCGCAAAAGTACTGGAGTTAATCATGAAAAAACAAGGTGTCGAGGTTTTCTCCCATAAAGATTATATGTCCCGTGTCCGAGGCGGGCACAACTTTCATCAGATACGTTTTGCGGATCGGCCGATTTATTCTCATCGCGAGACTCTCGATCTTATCTTAGCGCTTGATTCCACAACTGTGGAGGTGCATTCTTCCCGGTTGACTGCCAAGGTTGTGCTGGTCAGTGACGAGAGTTACCGTGCGGAGATCAGTGAGGGAATCGCTTTATGGCTTCCGTTGAAAGAAAAGGCCGTCGAGGCTGGGACGAAATTGACGGAAGGGACAGTGGCTGCGGGCGCTATTCTGCGTTTGTTTGATTTTGACCTTGAAAAAGTCTGGCCGGTGTTGCATAGTCTTTTTAAAATGGAAATTTTTGAGGTTAACCGACGGGCGTTAGAAATGGGTTATTCACTGGTTGAA
Organism: Desulfosporosinus metallidurans; assembly: GCF_001936615.1. Lineage (GTDB taxonomy): Bacteria > Bacillota > Desulfitobacteriia > Desulfitobacteriales > Desulfitobacteriaceae > Desulfosporosinus > Desulfosporosinus metallidurans. Next base: position 47,352 of record NZ_MLBF01000017.1, on the reverse strand, counting down.
CCGCAATTCAAGCTTGAATTCCCCGAACGTCAACCGAGAATTATGGTAACCGGTAATCAAGCGATTGGCCTGGGGGCGTTGGCGGCAGGGGTTAGCTTTTATTCTGGATACCCTATGACTCCGTCTACTGGAATCATGACCTACTTAGCCAGCAAAATGGAAGAAGCAGGGATTGTAGTTGAACAGGCAGAAGACGAAATCGCGGCGATCAACATGGCTATTGGGGCTTCTTATGCTGGGGCTAGAGCCATGACTGCAACGTCCGGCGGTGGGTTTTGCCTGATGGTTGAAGGGCTTGGTCTAGCGGCAATGACGGAGACACCGCTTGTTATAGCTGAAATTCAGCGCCCGGGTCCCGTGACCGGATTTCCCACTCGTACGGAGCAGGCCGATCTGAGTTTCGTCCTAACGGCTTCCCAGGGGGAATTTCCTCGCATGGTCATCGCCTTGCGTGATCCAGAAGATGCTTTTTATCAAACAGTCCGAGCCTTTAATCTTGCAGACAAATTTCAGATCCCAGTGATTCTTCTTGGTGATCAATACCTTGGAGATTATTATCAGACGATACCGCCCTTTGATTTTTCCGGTTTGACGATTGAGCGCGCTTTAGCTGGAGAAGAGGTATGGAAGCAACAGGAACACTATCAACGCTACAAATTGACAGAAGATGGAATTTCACCACGGTTGCTACCCGGACGGTGCGGAACTCAGGTTGTTCTGGTGGATAGTGATGAGCATACTGAGGACGGTCATATTACGGAAGCAGCGGATGTGCGTATAGCCATGACGAAAAAACGGATGCAGCGCTTAGAGAAGATGAGGAAAGAGGTTCAGGAACCTTGGGTTTTCGGACAGACGGATCCTGAGATCTTGCTTTTAGCTTGGGGCTCAAGCGCTGGACCAGTTCGGGAAGCGATCGAACTTCTGGAAGAAGACTACTCCATTGGGGCTTTAATCTTCGGAGATATCTATCCGTTGCCAACAAAGCTTCTGATGGATTTGAAACCGAACGTAACGATGCTGATTAATGTGGAACAAAACGCCACTGGACAACTGGCAGCTCTGATCCGTCAGGAAGCCTTGATCGCCTGTACGCACAGCATCTTGCGTTATGATGGAAGACCAATGAGCGGGCAGTATATCTCGGACAGGCTGAAGGAGGTTATATCGAGTGACCAACGAACAACAGAGCAACGAACTATTTGAGTCTGATGACGAAATCACTTGGTGTCCGGGATGTGGAAATTTTGCTATTCTGACGGCGATCAAGACAGCCCTGTTAGAATTAAAGAAGCGACCGGAAGAAATCCTGATAGTATCAGGAATTGGACAGGCCGCAAAACTTCCTCATTATATACGGACCAACGTTTTTAACGGCTTGCACGGGCGTGCTTTGCCGCCAGCAGTGGCGGCGAAAATCGTCAATCCTGAACTAACTGTGATCGTTCATTCCGGTGATGGAGATACGTATGGAGAGGGCGGAAATCATTTCATTCACAATATCCGGCGTAATGTGGATATAGCTCATTTTGTCCATGACAATCAGATCTATGCTTTGACTAAGGGGCAGGCTTCACCGACGACAGCCCTTGGACAGGTGACTGGAATCCAGACGAATGGTAATATAGACCAACCGCTTAACCCGCTCATGTTGGCTTTGGCTGCTGGAGCGAGTTTTGTGGCTCGGGGTTTCACCGGACGTCAGGAACACCTCATTAACCTCATGAAAGAAGCGATTAACCATCCGGGCTATGCCTTGATTGATATTCTCCAGCCCTGCGTCAGTTTTAATAAAGTGAATACCCATCGGTGGTACGCGGATCGGGTTTATGAATTACCAGAGGAGTATGACACGGGTAATCTGAGCCGAGCGCTGGAAAAAGCCATGGAATGGGGAGACAAAATACCCGTCGGTATTTTCTACCGCGTGGAAAGACCAACCTTCAGTGATCGCCTCGTTTGGTTGGCTGATCGACCTTCGCTCGTTGACCGGGTCTGGAAACCGCAAGATGCTGAGAGGTATATGAAAGAACTTGAATAGACTTCTGTTTGCTCTAGGGGATCAATGATGATTCCCTAGAGACATTAAAATCACCATTTTCCCCATAAAGGTTGATATTCGTGGTTTGAAACAAAGTAAAAAGGTTGTGATTTTAATAGACAAGAAGTGCTTTCTTGATCAGGATGAAATATACCTTTTTAATCGTGGAGAACTGTACCGTAGTTACTTCAAATTTGGTGCACATATCATAGAACGCGATGGGATTCAGGGGACGCATTTTGCAGTTTGGGCGCCTAACGCGCTCCATGTTTGTCTTGTCGGAGAGTTTAATAATTGGTGTTCCACAAATAGCTCGATGGTTGAAATTGGGAGTAGCGGAGTGTGGACACTCTTTGTACCGGAGGTTCTCCAAGGGCAATTATACAAATATGAAATACAGACGAAGGACGGACGGGTGTTTCTGAAATCCGATCCCTATGCTTTTTTCTCAGAGTTAAGACCTGCTACAGCATCGATCATTTTTTCGCTCGAGGGTTTTAATTGGCAAGATCAAGTTTGGATGGAACAGAGAAAAGGGTTTAACGTACTGGAGAAGCCCCTTTTGATTTATGAAGTTCATTTAGGTTCCTGGAGAAGGAACGAGGACGGAAGCTATTATAATTGGCGAACTTTAGCCACAGAGTTGCTAGGCTATGTGCTAAAAATGGGATATACCCATCTTGAATTGATGCCCATTATGGAACATCCTTTTGATGGTTCCTGGGGCTATCAAGTGACTGGGTATTACTCATGTACGAGCAGATTCGGCGATCCAGATGATTTTATGTATTTTATGAATCAATGTCATCAAGCTGGGATCGGGGTTATTCTCGACTGGGTACCGGGTCATTTTTGTAAAGATGCTCATGGGTTAGGTCAATTTAATGGAAGGTCAGTTTTTGAAAGCGAAGAAAATCAACAATGGGGAACTTATAACTTTGATTTTGCAAAAACTGAGGTGTGGAGTTATCTCATTTCTAACGCGGTGTTTTGGTTTGACAAATTCCATGTCGATGGGCTGCGAGTGGATGGGGTAAGCAGTATGCTCTACTTGGATTTTGGTAAAACTGGACATTCATTGAGGCGTAACGTTAAGGGAGGGAGAGAGAATCTTCAAGCCGTAGCTTTTATGCAAAGATTGAATGAAGTGGTTTTGCAATGTTTTCCTGGGACATTAATGATTGCTGAGGAATCGACCGACTGGCCGCTGGTAACCTATCCACCGTATGTGGATGGACTTGGCTATAATTATAAATGGAATATGGGTTGGATGAATGATACTCTGAGGTATATGAGTCTCGATTTTCCTTTGCGTAAAGACAACCATCAATTATTGACGTTCTCTTTGACCTATGCCTTTTCCGAAAATTTCATTCTTCCTCTGTCACATGATGAGGTTGTTCATGGCAAAAAGTCCTTATTAGGTAGAATGCCGGGCGACTACTGGCAAAAATTTGCAGGACTCAGAAGTTTATACGGGTACTGGATGTGTCATCCAGGTAAAAAATTAGTGTTTATGGGCGGGGAGTTGGCCCAGTTTATCGAGTGGCGTGATGATGCGGAACTGGATTGGTTCCTATTGGAGTATGAGATGCATAAAAAGCATCAAAATTTCGTGAGTGCTTTGAATCAACTTTATCGGCAAGAAAAAGCCCTCTGGGAAAACGAACAGGATTGGTCCGGTTTTGAATGGATTGATGTCAATAATCATCAACAGAGCATTTTAGTATTTTCTCGGAAAGCACAAAGTCCTGACGATTTCCTCATCATCTTGATTAATTTCCAAGCCAATAGTTATGAAAATTTTCGTGTTGGAGTTCCAAACAAGGGAATTTATCAGGAACTCTTTAATTCTGATCAAGAGATTTATGGAGGGAAGGGTCAATTCAACCGGTCATTGCTCATCGCCGAGAAGGTTTCATGGCATAATCAACAATTTTCTCTAACACTTAACGTGGCTCCTTTAGCAATAATTATATTGAAACCAAAGACACCAAAGACACCAAAGACACCAAAGTTGAATGGTTAAGTATTGGAGGAAACAAACAGTATGTTTTCGGATAAAGACAGCTTTAAGCAGGCCTATCTGACGAAGTTGATTGAGGGGGAAGGGATAACCCCTGATGAAGCAAGCCTTTGGGATAAATTTAGTGCCTTGGTCGTATTGATGAAAGAAAAAATGAGTTTATATCGGGCCATCAACAGAAATTCTATATCGCCGGGAAAGCAAGTTTATTATTTTTCGATGGAGTTTCTGATTGGCAAGCTTCTCCATAATTATTTGGTCAATTTCCAAATAGAGGATCTCGTCAGAGAAGGTTTATCTGAGTTGGATATCAATCTTGATGATCTCTTGGAGCAAGAAGCGGATCCGGGCTTGGGTAATGGAGGTTTAGGAAGATTGGCAGCGTGTTTCCTCGACTCAATGGCCTTCTTAGGAATTGGGGGACATGGTAATGGGATTCGCTATCAGTATGGATTATTCGAACAAAAAATTGTGGCAGGAAATCAGGTTGAGGTGGCGGACAATTGGCTAAAGAATGGTTATCCTTGGGAAACGCGCAAGCCGGAAAAGGCCATTGTTGTAAAATTTAAAGGTAATGTAAGAACGGAGGTAAAAGAGGGGCGAGTAGCGTTTTATCATGAAAACTATGAAGCGGTACTGGCTGTTCCTTATGATGTCCCGATTGCGAGCTATGATAATCCTTTGTATATTAACAACTTAAGGTTATGGAGTGCTGAAACAACCTGTGGAGAACTGGATTTGGCCTGTTTCAATCGTGGGGAATTTGATCAGGCAACAAGCTATAAATCAGAGGTTGAATCGATTTCTTATATTCTTTATCCGGACGATAGTAGTCGCGCTGGAAGAGAGCTAAGGCTTAAACAGGAATATTTTTTTGTTGCCGCTGGGTTAGGGTCCATCGTGCGGAGTTACAAAAAAAGAAATAATTTAAGTTCATTGCAAGACTTCTCGCGACGGGTGGCCGTTCATATCAATGATACTCATCCCGTAATGTGTATCCCTGAGCTGATACGTATCCTGATTGATGAAGAAGGAATGGGATGGGATGAGGCTTGGAATATCACAGTCAACACCTTATCGTTTACCAATCATACCATTATGCCTGAAGCCATGGAAAAATGGCCGATTGATATGGTTAAAAGCCTTTTGCCTAGGATCTATCAGATTATAGAGGAAATCGATCGAAGATTTAAGGAAGATTTAAAGCGCAGATTTTTGGATAAGGAGGAGGTGATTAACAACACTCAAATTCTCAAAGATGGGTATGTTCGGATGGCTAATTTGGCAATTATCGGGAGCTCATCAGTAAATGGGGTTGCGCAATTACATACCGAAATCCTTAAGAAGGAGGTCTTTAAAGAGTTCTATCGGATTTTTAGTTATAAATTTAATAATAAAACAAATGGTGTTAATTACAGGAGATTTCTGTTAGCCGCGAATCCTAAATTGTCTAGCCTGATAACGGAGGCAATAGGTCCAACCTGGAAGGAAGATGCCGGAGAACTCCGGAAACTTCATGGGTTAAAGGATGATCCGAGTTTTTTAGAACAGCTCGCGAAAGTCAAGTACGAAAACAAATGCCGATTGGCCGAAAAGGTCAAGGCAAAACAGGGGATTGACCTTGACCCTATGTCAATTTTTGATGTTCAAGTGAAGAGAATTCATGCCTATAAACGACAATTGCTCAATGTGCTGAAGATCATGCACTTATACAATAAGGCTTTGAACGACCCGGAGTCATTAACGGGTTCGCAAACCTTTATTTTCGGTGGAAAAGCAGCACCAAGCTACCATTATGCAAAAACCGTAATTAAGCTTATTTATGCTCTGAGTCAGAAAATAGAGCATAATCCCAAAGTTAGCGAAAAACTAAAGGTCATATTTTTAGAGAATTTCAATGTGACGCAGGCAGAACTAATTTATCCTGCGGCAAACATTAGTGAACAGATTTCGACAGCGAGTAAAGAGGCTTCAGGGACCGGGAATATGAAATTTATGATGAATGGTGCCCTTACCTTGGGAACTTTGGATGGAGCCAATGTAGAAATTAAAGAGGCGGTGGGCGAGGAAAATAGCTTCATCTTTGGCCTTACTGCCGAACAGGTCTTGAATTACACCCGAAATGGCGGGTATAAGCCTTGGGATGAATACCACGCTAGCGCCGATATTCGAAGGTGTGTGGATCAATTAAGTAGAGGATTTTTCGATAATATGGGGGAAGAATTCAGGGTATTATACGATTCACTGATGATCTATAATGATGAATTTTTTGTCCTAAAAGATTTTCGTTCTTATCTTGAAATGCATGAAAAGCTCCAAACACTTTATTTAAATCAAGAAGAATGGAACCGAATTTCCTTGGTCAACATTGCAGAGTCTGGGATTTTCTCGAGTGATAGGACAATTAGAGAATATGCTGATAAGATATGGAAAATCAAATACCGTACCATTAATAACCTAACGTGTAGTTAAAGGTTTGTAAGGTAGGTTCAACATGAGAACAGTTATAAGGTTATACAGATTAAGAGGAAGGGGAAACAGGTATGCGCAAGCAGGAATGTGTAGCAATGCTGTTAGCAGGTGGACAAGGAAGCAGATTAGGTGGTCTAACTCGAAGGCGGGCTAAACCTGCTGTTTCCTTCTGTGGTAAGTATAGAATTATTGACTTTACCTTGAGTAACTGTACAAATTCAAACATTGATACAGTTGGTGTTCTTATCCAATATAAGCCATTACTGCTTAATTCCTATATCGGTTTGGGTTCAGCCTGGGACCTAGATAATCCTTTTGGCGGAGTGCATATTCTTCCCCCTTTTCTGGGTGAAAAAGAAGGAAGTTGGTATAACGGAACAGCGAATGCCGTTTACCAAAATTACGAATTTATTGATTTTTACGATCCTGAATATGTGATTATTCTTTCCGGGGATCATGTCTACAGAATGGATTATGCTCTAATGTTAAAGTTTCATAAAGAGAAGAATTCGGAAATAACCCTTGCAACGATTAAAGTTCCTTGGGAGGAAGCTTCACGGTTCGGAATCCTAACCGTTGATGGAGATGAACGGATCACAAAGTTTACAGAAAAGCCTACTCAACCAGATAGTAATCTTGCTTCGATGGGAGTTTATATTTTCAATTGGTCAACACTTAAGCAGGCGTTAATTGCAGATGCGAGCGACGATCAGTCTCAGCACGACTTTGGTCAAAACATCATCCCTCAGCAGCTAGAACAAGAGAAACGAGTCTATGCGTACAAGTTTCAGGGGTATTGGCGAGATGTTGGTACGATTGAAAGCTATTATAATGCCAATATGGAGTCCTTAAGAGAGGGCCACTTCCTTAATATTTTCGATCCGAAGTTTCGGATCTTTTCGAATGAAGATATCTTACCCCCGCACTTTGTTGGGTCTACAGCGAAAATAGAGAACAGTTTGGTTTGTAATGGGTGTATTATTCATGGCGAGGTGAACAATTCAATCCTAGCACCTGGGGTTTATGTGGGTAAAGGGGTACAAATTAAGGATTCAATATTATTACCGTATGCAAAAGTTCACACTGGATCGGTCATTCGAAAAACGATTGTTGGGGAAAATGCGGAAATTATGCGTCACTGTAATGTCGGCGCTGAGGGACGAAGCGCTTCAGATCAAGCAGGGATTACGGTTATTGAGGATCATCATATTATTCCTGAAGGTTCTGTGATTAAAGAGGGTGAGAATGTCTACAGGCCCCAGGTGATTTGAAAGGTGGTTAGCAATGATGTCGAACGCTATAGGGATTATTTATGCTAATAGCGCAACTGACAACTTACAAGGGCTTGCACTAAAAAGACCAATAGCTGCAGTTCCTTTTGGAGGACGATATCGAATACTCGATTTCGCGTTGTCTAGCATGGTTAACTCCGGAATAAGAACGATTGGAGTGGTTACGCCACACCATTATAGACCGCTTCTAGATCACTTGGGAGCAGGTAAAGCCTGGTTTTTGGATCGGAAAGATGGAGGGTTGTTTATTTTGCCCGGAGCCAACCATGGTTTGTCAGGGAACAATCATACGTTTTGTGTTAAGGATTTACAAACTAATCTAGAGTATTTGCAAAACGATTTTGCAGAAAATGTTATCATCTGTAGCGGTGAACAAATATTTAATGTGAATTTCAAGAATGTGCTGGAATTTCATAATGACAAGCAGGCCGACGTTACCTTGATTTATAAAGGAATCGCTAATTCGGGTGATCAGACGGATGGGATAGTTCTTGAGATGGATGAGGGACAGAAAGTGTCTAATATTCTAGACAAAAAAGCTCTCGAAAGGGGAATGCTTGTCCAATCTCATTTTGTCAATATGTTAATAATCCGACGCAAGATTTTGTTGGATATTGTTGAGAGGTATAGCACCATTGGGTGTATTAACTTAATCGATATTTTTGCTTCAAATTTGGAAGTCCTCAAAATCTATGGCAGTCCAACGTGTTCATTGATTGGGACGATTCGCACGCTTAAGGAATACTTTGATAGAAGTATGGATCTTCTGAACCTAGAAGTTCGAGGAAAATTATGGTTGGGAGCAGATCAGATCCATACAAAAATTAAGGATAACCCCCCTACTCAATACACTTCACAGGCAGAAGTCAGCAACTCATTGATTGCTAGTGGGTGCTCTATCTCAGGAGAAGTTGTAAACTCGATTATTTTCCGAGGTGTGATTGTTGAGCAAGGGTGTAAAATTAAAAACAGCATAATCCTTCCGAAATGTCATATTCATGCACAGGCTCAAACGGACTATGCAGTTCTCGATAAATCGGTAACGGTTAATGGAAAAAATGTCTTAAAAGGGAGTTTGAATAATCCTTTAGTTGTCCTCAAAAGAACAGTGATCTAGACTTTGAAAGGCGGGAGAGTATGAAACTGGTTTTTGTGACTGCAGAAGCGGATCCTTTTGTTAAAACCGGTGGTTTGGGGGAAGTAATGGGTTCATTACCTGCCTTCTTGCATAAACAAGGGGTAGATGTACGCGTTATTATGCCCAAGTACAGCACCATCCCAGAAAAGTTTCAAAGAGAGTTTATACATCTGGCCCATTTCGATGTCCAAGTTGCTTGGCGAAAACAATATTGTGGCTTGGATGAGTTGGTTTATCAAGGGGTTCATTATTATTTTATTGACAACGAGTATTATTTTTCACGCCCCCGTGTTTATGGGGAATATGATGATGCGGAACGATTTGCTTTTTTTTCCCGTGCCGCCCTAGAAAGCTTAATCCACATACCTGAGTTTAAACCGGATATCTTACATTGTCATGATTGGCATACGGCATTAATCCCGCTCATGCTTAGAGAGTTTTATAGCCGGGAGCCCCTATATTACCCGATAAAAACTATATTTACAATTCATAACCTTAACTATCAGGGGATTTTCCCTAAGGAAGTTCTGGGAGATATCGTGGGGCTCGGAATGGAGTATTTTACGGAAAATACCTTGGAATTTCATGGCGCGGTTAATTTTATGAAGGCGGCTCTACTTTATGCAGATCGGATTACGACGGTGAGTCCGACGTATGCAGAGGAGATCAAAAATCCTTATTACGGAGAAAAACTTGATGGACTTCTAAAAAAAAGAAGTGAAGTTCTAGTGGGCATCCTTAATGGCATTGACTATGAGGTCTATGATCCGATGAAGGATCCCTATCTTGTCATGCCGTATAGCAATTTTCCTCTTGCTAAAGAAGAAAACAAAAAGCACTTACAACGAATTTTTGGACTTCCGGTTCGAGGAGATAGGGCAGTACTGGGGATGGTATCTCGACTGGTAGACCAGAAAGGCGTGGATCTATTGGCCCACGTTATGGAAGAAATACTTGAGCTCGATGTTCAGATGGTTATCCTCGGAACAGGAGAAGACAGATATGAAGAAATGTTGCGTTATTTCGCCTCAAAATACTCCGAAAAACTGGCGATAAGATTAGAATTCTCTGATAAACTAGCACATGAAATTTATGGAGGGGCAGACATGTTATTGATGCCCTCTCGTTTTGAACCCTGCGGTATTTCTCAGATGATCGCCATGCGCTATGGGACGGTTCCGATCGTACGGGAAACAGGGGGGTTAAAGGATACAATCCTGCCCTATAATGAAATGACTGGTCAAGGTAATGGATTTAATTTTGTCAATTATAATGCTCATGAATTGTTGTTTGCGGTGCAACGGGCAGTGCGACTATACTATGAGGATAAGCTGGTCTGGGATAGTATTCGTCAGAATGCATTGAAGAGCGATTTTAGTTGGGACAGATCGGCAAATGCTTACATCGAAATCTATGAGTCTTTATTATGATGGGGTTTAATGCGTATCATAATTCTCACGATTTGTTTTACCGCGAACCGTTTGGCGCAGTCGCGTGTGGACAGCGGATAACCTTCCGTTTAAAAACAAGTTCGGCAGTTCCGGTTGAAGCTTGTGTTCTTCGTCTTTGGGAATCGGACCGGGAAATAATGATTTCCATGCCTCAAACTACCGAGACAAGATGTGAAAATTTTGCTACGGAATCGGTGCCTGAGCCCGTTGAAGATGAGAGATTATTCGAGGGGGACTATTTCGTACCCAATAGCCCTGGGCTTATTTGGTATTATTTTGAGATTCGGGTAGGATCACAAACTTATTATTATGGCAATAACCTTAAAAAGCTTGGTGGGGAGGGTGCGCTCTGGGAGCAAGAGCCTCCCTCCTTTCAAATTACAGTTCATAAGCAGGTCGTAGTACCTCAGTGGTATAAACAAGGGGTGATGTATCAAGTTTTTGTCGATCGGTTTTTCAATGATCACGAAAACGGGTTCACCTATTATCCAAGGAAAAATACTCTGTTGCATGCCAATTGGTCCGATCCACCGCTCTATATTAAGGACGAGAAGGGCAGAGTTACGGATTGGGACTTTTTTGGCGGAACTCTGCAAGGGGTCATTGAAAAATTACCCTACTTTAAAGAATTAGGTATCAGCATCCTTTATTTTAATCCTATTTTTGACGCCCCGAGTAATCACAAGTATGACACGGCGGATTATCATCGGATCGATCCTATGTATGGAGATGACGCGGTTTTTAAGCGATTGATCGACACTGCAAGACAATATAGGATCTCAATTATACTGGATGGAGTATTTAGCCATACCGGAAGTGACAGTATCTATTTTAATAAATATGGCAATTATCCGGGGGTGGGAGCCTACCAATCGGCTGATTCCCCTTATTTCAATTGGTATAAGTTTAAGTCCAACCACCAAGAGTATCAATCCTGGTGGGGGGTTGATTCCCTTCCTGAAGTGAACGAAATGAACCCTTCCTACCGACAGTTTATCTACGGTTCGGAAGATAGTGTCATTCGTAAGTGGCTAAACCTTGGGGTTGCAGGTTGGCGATTAGATGTTGCCGATGAACTTCCGGATGAGTTCATTCAGGAACTTCGGCAAGCTATGATGAGCATTCGCCCCGAAGTTGTTCTGATCGGAGAAGTCTGGGAAGATGCTTCGAATAAGGTAAGCTATAGTAAACAACGCGAATATTTCTTAGGGGATGAACTGGATGGGACGATGAACTATCCTTTCCGCGCTAGTTTCCTGCGTTTTATTCTGGGACAAAGTGATTCCAGTGTCCTTCATGATGAGGTCATGAGCTTATATGAAAATTATCCCCGGGAAAATTTCTATGCTGCCATGAACTTGATCGGGAGTCATGATACGATACGGATTTTGACGCTGTTAGGTGATGCCCCGCCAGAACAGAGTCTAACAAAAACAGAACAAAGGAGCTTTAGGCTTCCCCCGAATGCCCGACAACTGGCTGTACAAAGGCTAAAGTTATTAAGTTTGGTTCAGATGACATTTCCAGGAGTCCCTTGTATCTATTATGGAGATGAAGCAGGTGTGGAAGGGTATGCAGACCCTTATAACCGGGCGACCTATCCGTGGGGTAAGGAAGACGGAGAAATCAGGGATTGGTATCGACGAATTCTGCGCCTGCGTGCTGAATATGAGGTGCTGCAGGCGGGTGATTTTAAGTCCTTTTTCTTTGAACCGGATGTTTATGGTTTTGCGCGGGCAGAGGACGAAGAAGAAATAATTATCCTTATCAATCGTCATTCAGGGGAAACAAAAACGGTGAATCTCGCTACTAAGCTGCAGCCATCCTCTTTTGTAATTGACCTAATAAATGGAGAAAGGCTTGCCCCAGAAACGTTAAGTGCCTTACAACTAAACGCTCTGAGTGGAAGAGCTCTGTTAAGAAAAAAAACCTTGCCTAATAATTTGCAACTTGACCGTTCGTGCGGAGTGTTATTGCATATCAGTTCGTTGCCTTCTTCTTGGGGCCTTGGAGATTTAGGGAAAGAGGCTTATGAATTCGTTGATTTTTTGGCGGACTCTGGCCAATCTTTGTGGCAGGTGTTACCCTTGAACCCTGCTGGAGTGGGGGATTGTCCCTATCAAAGTGAGTCAGTTTTTGCCGGGAATCCGGTATTCATCAGTCTCGATCACCTGATCCGTGAGGGACTATTGAGTTTAGAGGAGACTCGTCAAAAATACGAACAGATAAAGAGCTTGGACCTTAGGCGGAGTTTCTTGTCTTTAGCTTTGAAAGAGTTGAAACGTGATTTGCTCCACGAAGCCTATCAGCGATTTATGACTCAACTTGAATCCACCCCAAACAGGTCGTCCGTTTCTGCTAAATCAACGTATCTTTCCAATGAAGAATTTTTCAAATTTAAAGCGAAAAATAAAGTATGGCTTGACGATTACGTGCTCTTTCGAGCGTTAAAGGCGCATTTCGGAGATGTTCCATGGTATGATTGGGAACCAGAAATTGCTTCCCGTGAGACGGAGAAGTTAGCCGAGTATAGGGTGCTTCTCCGAGAAGAGATGGGCTTTATTGAATTCTTACAATACACGTTTTTCTATGAATGGGATAAACTTAAAACTTACGCCAAGGCTAAAGGCGTTCAAGTGATTGGAGACTTGCCCCACTTTGTCGCCGCCGATAGCTGTGATGTATGGGTGAACCGTAGCTTGTTTGTGCTGGATGAGCATGGTAGACCTGCTAAAACGGCAGGAGTACCTCCCGACTATTTTAGCAAGACTGGCCAGTTATGGGGGAATCCAATCTATGACTGGGATGCTCTATCCGTTACTCAGTATGATTGGTGGAATAAGCGAATACAGTTGGGGTTAGAACTGTTTGACTATATTCGTCTGGATCATTTCCGGGGTTTTGAAGCCTATTGGGAGGTAGATGCTGGAGAAGAGACGGCAGAAAAGGGTCGCTGGGTAAAAGGACCAGGGAAACGATTCTTTGAAAGCCTAGTTGAGGCGTATGGGAAATGCCCCTTTATTGTTGAGGATTTGGGAGCCATAACAACGGAAGTCAATGTTTTAAAACAGATTTTTGGTTTTCCCGGAATAAAGGTACTACAGTTTACCTCTTTAAAAGAAATAGTAAGGGATTCTGAAACGAATTATGTTTATTATACTGGAACTCATGATAATAACACCTTGTTAGGCTGGTATGAAAAAAGTTATTTGGCAGAAGGGGGAAACCTAGTCAGTAGCGGTATAGACCAAAAAGTTATAAGCAAACAGGCATGCCGTGAGTTAATCGAAAAAGTATATTTGAGCCCAGCGGCGTGGGTTATCCTACCGATGCAAGACATTTTGGGTTTGGGTGAGGAAGCCAGAATGAATGTCCCAGGAACTATCCATGGAAATTGGCAATGGAAGCTGGATAAGATTCAAGATCTAGATGAAATAAAAATTTGGCTCCGTACCCAAGCAGATAAAACAAAGAGATAAATGGACGGGCAAATAGGACTTGCCAATAGATTTGGAATAAGCTTGATCTTAAAAATCATCATAGCAACCCATCAATTATTTATATTTTTTTCTATAATCGTTATTATTGTTATTCCCAAAGAAGTTACAGCTTTGAGAACAAAGAAAGAATCCGAGGGGGTCATGACATCCCCCTCTTGCTACTTTTACTGTGCTTAGAATAGAAAACTAGGGTGACCTTACGAAAAACGGTAGGTCCAGAAAGATTCGCTCTTGAGCATGTGACTGAACGGGTTCTTCGACGACTGTTCCTTGGACTGCCCTTTCGCGGTACGTGCGAACATCACTTGTGATTGTGACCTGTGTGCCCGGATCGCGGCCAGCTTCACTTCAGACATGGCTGAAATATCGTTGACGATATCCGGCGGGCCGAGCACATCCTGACAGTCTCGAGCAAAAGCATGTGCATATACTATAGGTCGTTCCGGAACGGAAAGACGAGAAATGGCACGGATCGTCACTTCACCAAGAGCATTGTGATCTGGGTGCACGGCATATCCGGGATAGTGGGTAAGGACTAGGGATGGCCGGACCTCACGAAGGATCCCCTCAATTCTATCGATCAATGTTTCTGGGTCTTCAAACTCAATGGTTTTGTCGCGTAACCCAAGTTTAATCAGATGTTGAATGCCGATAGCTTGGCAAGCTTCCTCCAACTCTGCTTCCCGAATGTTAGGCAACGACTCTCGGGTGGCAAAGAACGGTTTTCCCATGTTGCGCCCCATTTGGCCCAAAGTACCACAGATATAAGTGACAGGAACGCCCGATTTGGCGAATTGTGCTATGGTTCCGCCACATCCAAACGTTTCGTCGTCCGGATGGGGGAAAACTACGAGAACATGTTGTTCCAAGAATTATTCCTCCCACGTTAATTAAAATTTCACTGACTACTCTAAACACCCGTATACAGCGGGTTATGCGACGAGTTTATAGTTCAAACGGAGATAAACTAAGTTCCAATGCCACAGCCAGTCGTCCTTCTTGATCATGACCGGCGAGCAATAGCTGACCTTCTTGCGCCATTTCAAAGTCGGTCAGTCCTTCGGCGTAAACCCAGCCGATTTCCATCTTGAGTCCGACGCGGTACGGACCGTCACCCGTAATGGTTCCTCGTCCAAAACAGATGCGACCGTTGCGAATATACGCACCTACAGTCATGTTGCTCTCTTGGTTATGAACGGCATAGGCACCATTGGTCGTCTCCAGGTGGAGGTAAACTTCACGGTTGAGAAAACTGTCCAGCAAGGGTTGTACCATCGATTTATCAATTGGGTTCATGAACTATCCACCACCTTAAAACATAAAATTAAAGTCTTAACGTTACTTGATATTTATGACAACACACCCTCCCACTAAGGAAGGGCGATTAGGAAATCAGATTTATATATCGATTTCTCTTTTGCCCAATTTTCTCCACGAAGTAAGGGCGAGAAGTTGCTCCATGAAACCTTCCAAAGCCTCAGATGTTTCGTGATTTTCCGGTTCTATTAAGTAAAAAGGACGAGTAAGTGGCTTCCCTTTTATTCTGGTCGACTTTAATTCCTTCGCATTTAACTCTTTTCGCATGATCCATCGTGAGACAAGTGCAATTCCTAAACCCGCTGTAACTGCCTGCTTGACGGCCTGACCACTTCCAAAGACATAACTTTTTCTAACGTTTATGCCCCACTCTTCAAATAGCCTATCACTGAATGCACGAGTTCCGGAGCCACTTTCTCTGAGAACCCATACTTGGTCTTGAAGATGCTCTGAAGTAACAATAGGAATTCTTGCCAAGGGATGTTGGTTAGGTACTACTAAGATAATTTCATCCTCCATTAATTGGCGGACTTTTATGTCTGAATAATGGACTTCTCCTTCCACAAGGGCAATGTCTAAATAGTTATCTCGAACCGCTTGAATTATCTGTTGCGTATTGCCAATAGACGTTTCAATCTCCACTTTTGGATATTCGGCTGCAAATTCTGCCACTACAAAGGGTAAGATATATTCTCCGATCGTGTAGCTTGCTCCGACCTTCAAAGTCCCTGCAACCTCATTTGATAATTGCATAATTTCCTTTTCAGCCTTATCATGCAAACGTAAAATTTGTTTTGCATATCTATAATATATCTCGCCTGATTGCGTAAGTTCCAAATGGTTTGACGAACTATTAATGAGTTTTGTGCCGAGTTCCTCTTCCAAACGTTGGATATGTGAACTAACATCGGGATGGGATAGATAAAGTTCCTCAGCAGCACGAGAGAATTTTTTGTGCTCGACCACGGTAACGAAGGTCTTTAAGGGATCGTTGATCACAGCTTACACCTCTAGTTTCTTGATGTCATACTAAATAGATTACTTTAATGATACTTCTTTTCCTACAACTTCACAACGTCCTAGTCCTTACAGACTACCCCTTTTCTCAACGCTGCAAATAGCATAGATTTGCTTGAGGAAGATGTATGATCAGGCCAGAAAACCATGTTTAGTTTGTCACAAATGTTAGATTCATAAAGGATGAGGAGAGTTAGGTTTGACAAAGTTAGTTTCGTGGAATGTTAATGGTATTCGAGCATGTATCAATAAAGGCTTTCTGGATTATTTCAATGAAGTCGATGCAGATATTTTTTGTCTTCAGGAGATCAAACTATCCCCCAACCAGCTGGAGTTAAACCTAGACGGATATCAGCAATATTATAACTTTGCAGAGAAAAAGGGATACTCTGGAACGGCTGTGTTTACAAAGATACCACCCCTAAACTGTACCTTTGGCATGGGAATATCCTTGCATGACCATGAAGGAAGGATTATCACGCTAGAATTTGAAAATTTCTATCTGGTCAATGTTTATACGCCAAATTCTAGGCAAGACTTAGAAAGACTAGATTATCGCATGGAATGGGAAAATGATTTCAGGGACTATCTAAAATCGCTAGACGAAAAAAAGCCCGTGATTCTGTGTGGAGACTTAAATGTTGCGCACCAAGAAATCGACCTAAAAAACCCTAAAGCTAACAGACGCCATGCAGGCTTTACCGATGAAGAACGAACAAAAGTGTCCCAGCTTCTAGAGGCTGGATTTATTGACACCTACCGCTTTTTTTATCCGGACAGAGAGAGCTACTCCTGGTGGTCTTACCGCTTTAATGCCCGATCCAGAAATGTGGGATGGAGAATTGATTACTTCTGCACTTCGGAAAGGTTAAAAGGCCGGCTCATAGCATCTGAGATCCATACATCCGTGATGGGGTCTGACCATTGCCCTGTAGAACTTAAACTTCACTCATTTTAAATATCCCTCTGATAATTATTGTAGTATACTAACATGTAATCCATAAATCGGTTATGGCTTAGTTGGATGCAGGCAAATGCAAAAATGGTATTAAAAATAAATAAAAGGTGGAACTTATGAGAAATTTAAAAATGACGATTACTTACGACGGTTTCAAATATAAAGGATGGCAAAAACAAAAAGAGACTGATCTAACGATACAAGGTAAAATAGAAGCTGTATTATCTAAAATGACAGGAGAAGCTATTCAGCTAGTAGGTTGTGGAAGAACGGATTCAGGGGTGCATGCTGATAATTACATCGCAAATTTCCATACTAAGTGTGCTTTTAGTATCAACACGATGTTAGATTATTTATATGAGTTTTTACCAGAAGATATAGTAATAAAATCCATGGAAAATGTAGCGGAGAGATTTCATGCCCGATATAATGTAAAATCAAAAACTTATGTCTATAGAATAAATAACAACAAATTCAGAGATGTGTTTAACAGAAAGTATTCATATCACCTTGCGGAAAAACTTAATTTAACAGAAATGAGAAATGCTTCAGAGGTCCTAATTGGCAGTCATGATTTCCAGAGTTTTACTAACTCAAGAAATAGTGACAAATCGACGAGTAGAACGATCAATTATATTAATATAATTGAAAAGGATGGTCTTGTAGAAATAGAAGTTAATGGAAATGGATTCTTGCTGAATATGGTAAGAATCATTGTCGGAACGCTTATTGAAGTAGGTAAAGGGAATCTTAAACCAATAGATGTTAAAAAAATATTAATTGAAAAGAAGCGATGGGAAGCTGGACCCTTAGCTCAAGCTAAAGGCCTATTCTTAAGGGATGTTCAATATTAGGGATAAGTGGAGCAGAATAGAAAATTCTTGGGGACTAGGGAATGTTAACGCTCGCTCAGGAAGTCGGGGACTTTAGCGTCATTCCAAAATAATGCTGTCACTGGGCAACTTTTTGCCTCCGTTCAATTGCTCTTCCGCACCTGTCGCCACTTCGGTGTGACGATGCTACTAGGCAAAATGTAACCGAAAGGGCAGTTCCTTCTAAGAAGGAACCGCCCTTTCGGTTTTCTAAATTGATAAGATTAGACTAATGTTGTTCGGTAAGCGTCTTTTAAACTCTGGGACTTATCTAAGTAGTTTTAGGCTTGGGTTTTTTGATTTAAGCCGTTGTTTTCCGTTAAATATCCTAATCGACTATTTAACATCGCCACGTGTTTGTTCATATCCCCTGTCATTTCCTTAAACATCTGTTTAGCGGATTGGTCTTGTGTGGATTCTGAAAATGTAGCATAGGTCCCCAACGCAGATTGAGCAGCAGCAACCGCTTTCTGCAAATCTTGTTGAACGGTCATATTAACCCCTCCTTTGATGTGTACAAAAGTAGTATGAAAGAAAATGCTTATTCTTATGTAGGTAATATATTCCTGACTCACACACACCGGCCATAAGAAACCTATTCAGTAAACATGGCACCTGATATAATATATTAGAAAATCTTTGAGATACATTATTGGAATGGATGGGGGGCAGCGTTTTGGAAATTAGTATTAGAAAAATTGAAATCATGCAAACATCAACTGAACTTACAGTTCGTGACATTTTAGGGACTTGGAAGGCTCGTTGGGGAATTAACAGAATGAATTATAAAGTAGAGCCAGGTCTTTATAGTATTGGGAAACCAAATAGCAATTCACCGGTTCTGGTTACTGCTAATTATAAAATGAGTTTTGATATGTTAAGAAAAGAATTAAAGGGGATTGATGCATGGATTCTAGTGCTTGATACTAAGGGGATAAATGTATGGTGTGCTGCCGGGAAGGGCACATTCGGGACTAGAGAGCTATTAAACCGTATTGCTATAGTACAACTGGAGAAGGTCGTGTCTCACAGAAACGTTATATTACCACAATTGGGCGCACCGGGTATAAGTGCTCACGAGGTTTTAAAGTATTCTGGTTTTAAAGTGCTTTATGGGCCGGTGAAGGCTAAAGATGTAATAGAGTTTATTAATTCGGGAATGAAAGCCACTGCTGAAATGCGGACGGTAAGGTTCAGCGCTTATGATCGACTGGTTTTGACTCCGGTGGAATTGGTGGGTACTTTCAAAGTTTCCTTGATGATTTTTGGCATACTCTTTTTGTTAAATCTCCTTGGTTTTGGTCCTTTTGGGTTCGTTGATTTTTACGCCTATATGGGCGCGGTCTTAGTAGGATGTGTCTTAACTCCGGTCTTGTTGCCCTGGATTCCGGGCAGGGCTTTCGCATGGAAGGGATGGTTAATGGGATTTATTTGGGCTGTGTTAGTTAATGTACTTAATGGTTGGACGGCTGTTCCTCAATATAGTATATTGAGGGCTCTGGGGTATTTGCTCATTCTGCCTTCTGTATCAGCTTTTTTTGCGATGAACTTTACAGGTTCTTCGACGTTCACTTCTTTTTCAGGTGTTTTGAAAGAGATGAGAATTGCTGTTCCTGCGATAGCTCTCTCAATATTCTTGGGGATAGTTTTGATTTTGGTTAACAGCTTTATTAAGCTTTAAAGGAGTTGTTATTTATGAAGAATCGATACTTGAAAAATGTTTCTACTTTGAAACTGAAGTCAGATCAATGTACGGGCTGTGGAAGATGTATTGAGGTTTGCCCGCATAATGTATTTCTAATAGAAGACAGAAAATCAATCATTGTTGATATAGATCGTTGTATGGAGTGCGGTGCATGCGTCAAAAACTGTCCGTTTAACGCAATAGAAGTTAAACCGGGTGTGGGTTGTGCATACGCTATCATTATGGGCTGGCTGACTGGAACTGAACCGAGCTGCGACTGTTCGGATGGTGGCGGAGGCAGCTGTTGCTAGGAAATTACGGAAACAAGGGGACAGGTACATTGTTTCATTTATCTGTAGCCAAACTGATGCACAGTCGCGAATTATTGAATGTTTATCTGGGTAATTCGAATATTCCGGTTAAAGTTTTCAAAATTGATCTTAGCATCAAAAATAGTGTCTTAGGAAAAACTGGAAAGGACATCTTCAGGGTTTCTGAGCATAACCAGATCAATTTATCTGAGTAAGCACGATAATATTATGTAAGATTAAGTCGATAGGGTAGCTGGTATATAATGCACAGAAAGGCTCAGAGTCACTGTAAAAGACTCTGAACCCTGTTTATAAAGGAGAAAGTCTGAAATTGATAGTAAATGTGACCAGCAAAGTAAAAAGGCATAGCAAACAAGCCATCTTAATGATGACATTATGGAAAAATGTGGGTTGAGGAAGGGCGGTTAAGTAACAGACGGCATAATACGGTAACCTTGTGCCTTCGCCAATAAAATCGCTTGTTCTACCGTGATTTCACGGCTTACTAGAGGAATATCAGATTTTTTGTACAATTCGGCGTTATATGGCTCTTTCTTCTTCAAGATGTTATAGATGACCGTTAATAGCATTCGCGCAATAGCAATAATTGTCCGTTTGTGACCTCGACGTTTTTTAAGTTTTAAGTAGCGGTTTCGGATTTCAGGATGCTTTTCACTTTTGACTATAGCGGTAGCACATTGTACCAAAAGTGGCTTGATGTAACAGCCCGCTCTTGAAATCCTTACTGATTTTTTCTTGCCAGCACTCTCATTATTCGTGGGAGTAAGCCCCGCCCCAGGAACAACAATGCTTAGCTGTCGGAAACACGTCCATGTTCACACCGATTTCCGAAACCACGGCAATGGCGGAAAAGATGTTTTTAAAGGACGGAACAGTTAGGATCAAGTTGATTTCTTCTGAGTAAGGCTTGGCAAGGGAAAGAATGATATGTTCCAGATCCGCTTTGCGGGATTCCAGGTCTTCATAGTGCTGTTTGATCACCTTTAATTTAGCAGCCTGTTCGGGTGCAATAAACCCCTCAATGGCGAGTTCCAGTTCAGGAAGCTTATCCTTCATGGAGCCATGGATAAGAGGTTCGATGTCAAACGAAGTGTCCAAGGGATTGGCCAAGATCTTGTCAATGATGTTCATGGAGCTTTTGCCGAAGGTATCTGAAACCACATTTCCAAGTTGAATGTTAGTTACAGTTAAACAGTTTTGAAGACGGTTCTTTTCACTTGACCTAAAGTTGGTCAGTTTAAAACGATAACGCATCAGGTCACGAAGTTGTCTGATAGCAAGTGGGGGCATAAAGCTTCCAGCTACTAGGTCATGCTTGAATAAATCGGCAATCCATTGCGCATCCTTTTTGTCCGTCTTTTTACCGCGGATCGCTTTGACATATTTCGGATGTGCCAGCGTGATCTTGCAGGAATCCAGTATTTACCAGTAGATTCCATGCAGACATCTTTGCAGTCATGTTCACAAAGCCATTGTGACAGCTCTCTAAGACCTTTCGTATAGGTAGAAAAGCGATGGCATTTGTAGGTCGTCACCCCTTTGTTGGTAGAAGCAATGCAGGCAACAACAAAGGTTTTGTGGACATCGATTCCACAGCAGATGGGATAGACAATTTTTAAAGCCATAGAGATAACTCCTTTCACAGAATGATAGGGATAGACAACATTGACTGACTGCCCAGCAATAAACGAGTACTGTTTAAACAAAGATAAGTCTGCGTGCTTGAAGTCACACTTATTTGTGCTTGGAAAGGCAATCTACACATATAAAAATGCGGTTACTCCATCGTTGGAGCAGCCCACTCACCTCCACGTGATTTGTAGTTAACTGCTACCCCTATGGCTATAAGATTAAATAAAAAACCGCTCAAAGCCAACGTATTTCATTACGTTTTGTGCCTTGAGCGAAGCGAAAGGAATGGGTATAAAAATGAAAATAGCTAATGGAATTTATATGCTTGAAATATCGGCAAATATAATGGGTACGTCGAGTGTTATTAATCCAACGCTGATTTGGGATAATGATACAGTAATTTTGATTGATACAGGATTTCCGGGACAACTACCCCAAATTCGCGAGGCCATTGAGAATGTAGGCGTGTCATTTGATAAACTAAACCTGGTGATCCTTACTCACCAGGATATTGACCATGTTGGGAGCCTTTCGACTATTCTAAAAGAGTTGCCTAATAGCGTCAAAGTACTTTCCCATCAAGAAGAAAACGCATATATTCAGGGTGAGAAACTCCCGGTTAAGGTAGCTCAACTCGAAGCAAATCTGAACTCATTACCTAATGATTTGAAAGCACTGTATGAAAAACTCAAAGCCTTTTATGAAAACAATCAAGCCAAGGTGGATAAAACGTTAACTGATGGCGAAGAATTGCCGTATTGTGGCGGAATCACGGTCATTTACACGCCAGGCCACACGCCAGGGCATATTTGCCTGTATCATAAGCAGTGTAAGATACTTATTGCTGGAGATGCACTGCAGCTCGATGGCGGAGAACTTGTTCAAGCCCCACAATCTACAAATTTTGATAGGGACTTAAGTATAAATTCTTTAAAAATGTTGGCAAAATATGATATTGAAACAGTCATTTGCTATCATGGCGGTCTCTTTAAGGACAATGCCAATCAACGTATTGCAGAATTAGCAAACGGTCACTTGCACTGAGAGCAATAGAATGTGGTGATGGTTCCTTTAGGTATGATATAATGGACTAGGACAGATATTAATTCAGTATGCTGGATGCGGCATCAAGCTACTGAGTGAGGAGGACTTTCATGTCGAAATTCTATAAAGTTCTATGGTTCCTCGCAATTCTATTCGTCATTGTTACGACGATAACGTTTACTCTTGGGATTGTTTTAGTGGGAGCAGCGATAGCGAGCTTATTTGGAATTTACCGTTATTACTTGTCTAAAAAAAGAACAAGACACTTCAAGGTGTGGCCAAAAGGGTTTTCTTCATGCGAAGTTATTGATATACAACCTGAAAGGATTCGTCAGAAAGAAGGAAGGGTTTAAGGAAACAAGGGGACAGGTACGTTGTTTCCATGAACGGAAACAACGTACCTGTCCCTCTGTTTGCTGAGACTTACAAAGTGGGAGATTTATTTTGTTAAACGAGAAGGAATTTTTCGAAGAGATTAAAGCTAGAGGCTTTAATTTAACAGAACAGCAAAAAAGGGCCGTTATCCATGATCAGGGCCCACTTTTGCTGTTAGCTGTTCCAGGCGCTGGTAAGACGACAGTTCTAACTGTTCGCTTAGCTTACTTGATTCTTGTAAAGAAAGTAGACCCTCGAACGATTCTTTGTCTTACGTTCGGGCGGGCAGCGGCCAAGGAAATGCGGGAGCGATTAATTAAAAACTTTGGAGACAATGCAAGTGGGCTATCCAAAGCTAGTGGCGAAATCCAATTTTCAACCATCCACAGTTTTGCCTATGAGGTGGTTCGGTCCGCTTTTCGTCAAAGCGGTACTCGATTCGAGATTATTGAAGAACAAAGAGGCGCTGAAAGCAAGACGGGGGTTCTTCGCAAAATTTATGAAAAGTACAATCCTTCAACCATTACAGATGAGCAATTAGAGGGGTTGCAGAATACCATTTGCTATGTAAAAAATACATTAAGCAAGCCCGGAGAGGTTACTAATCTCGATATTAAGAACTTTCCTTTAATTTATTACGACTATGAGGACTATAAGCGAAACAGCCAACCGCGGCTTATTGATTACGACGATATGCTGTCCATCGCGTTTCAGGAGTTAAGAGAAAACCCTAAGTGTCTGGAGGCTTATCAAAAGCGCTTTGCCTATATTCTTACCGATGAGAGCCAAGACACGTCTCTTTTACAGCACAAAATCATAGAAATCGTTGTAAAACCCAAAGGCAATATTTTTGTGGTTGGGGATGATGACCAGAGTATTTTTGGGTTTCGAGCGGCTGAGCCAAAGTATCTCTTGGAGTTTGAGCAGACTTACCCTGGAGCGCAAATTCTTCGCATGGAGCAAAACTTTCGCTCGACTCCACAAATCGTTGAGGTGTCCTGTAGGTTCATCCGTTCCAATACGCTACGTTTTGATAAAGAGATGTTTACGAAGAATCCTAAAGGGGATGTGCTTCAGATCGGTCAATTCAAAGGAATGAGTGAGCAATATCAGTTTATAATCCAGAACCTTAAGAAGCAAAAGGATCTATCGAACGTTGGAGTGCTTTACCGGAATAATCTATCTGCAATTTGTTTAGCCGATGAGTTCAATAGAGCAGGGATTCCCTTTTATATGAGAGAGGTCGGAAAACAGAGGTTTTTCTCCCACTGGGCGATTAACGATATTCTAAATTTCCTACGCTTCTCTTTTAGTGATAAAAGCTTGCCTATCTTCGAGCGAATATGGTCCAAGCTAAGTTGTCATTTGAGAAAGCAACAGCTCGATGATCTCAAGCAAATGCCAATTGATCGTTCCATTTTTGAAATTCTAGCTGAACAGCCAGGGGTTACGTCCAAGCGCAGAAGTGAGTATTTAGAACTAAGAAAGCAATTTAAGGTCCTTAATACTCTTCCGCCTGCCCAAGCCATTCGTTTTATCCGAAACCAGTTAGAGTATGATAGAGCAGTGAAACGAATTTGTGAGGCGTTAGGTTTTTCTGAAGAGTATATCGGGGGCCTCTTAGATGTTTTAATATCCATTGCTCAGAAAGAACCTACGATCGTGGAGTTCGCTAATCGCTTAACGAAGCTGGAAGAGCAGATGAAGTCTTCTTATAAGAATAAGCAAAGTAATGCTGTGACCCTTACAACGATCCATTCGGCCAAGGGTTTAGAATGGGAAGAGGTCTTTTTAATTGATCTCGTCGAAGGGATTATTCCCGAGAGAGAGACGATCAAGGCCGAACAAAGTGGGCAGAAAGAATTACTCGAAGAGGAAAGACGTCTCTTCTATGTGGGGATGACCAGGGCCAAACGACATTTGATCCTCTGCTCTATGGATTATCATCATCATAAGCGCGTTAAAGCGTCTCGTTTTGTTCGCGAGGTTTCCCTTGTGTTGGCTGGAAAAGATCCTCAAGAAATTATCCTCAAGGAAGCGTCAACCCTCCAGAGCGATTTGGTCGCAGGGTTAGTAGTACAACATAAAGCCTTTGGAGAGGGAGTCATCGTCAAAGTAGATGGGAATGTGATTATGGTTCACTTCAAGAACGGTTCACAGCGTTCCTTCTTGAAAGACATCTGTGAAAAGCAGAAATTGATTTGGGCTGTTTAAGTATCAGGGAAACAGTGAAACAACGTACCTGTCCCACTGTTTCCCCACCCCTCTGTTTCTCTATTAGGCAGGGCAGGTGCACACCGCGGTAACGATTTGCCGGCCGGTCTTCACTGCCGCACCTAGGATTAAGAGTTCTTGGGGTAAAGCCATAAGTTTATCACCCGGCATAGATTACCACCTTTTCCTATTGCTTAATATATTACCAAGTTCCTTTGCTATTGCCTATTTAGTTCGAGTCTTTAGGACAAGGGGGCGCTGAACGAAGTTTAACGATAATATCTAGTAGTTCTTCCAGAAGATCTGGTGAGAGACCGGCTTTTTCCGCTTTTTGAGCCAGACGTAGGAAGGGTTGATTTTCTTCCTTAACCATAAATGGAAATAGGTCCTCATTATAGTGAGAGTTTTTGGAACATCCGTAGTTTGATGTCGGTGCTTGAATAGATTCGCTGCCAAGAAAGACGGTAGGGGAAACCTCAAGGGCCAGTGCTAAACGACAAATGGTATCAATGCCTGTGGATTGGCGCTTTCCGGTCTCTAATTGGCTGATAAGACTACGAGCTATCCCGGACCGATGAGATAATTCCTTAGCACTGAGACCTTTAGTTAGCCGAATTTCTTTAAGCCTTTTTCCGAGTTCTGGCATAGGCTTACCCTCCTTTCTTAGATACTTGCCATTTATTCCAAGGTTCATAATAACTTGCTAAAAAATGATTATAGAGTGTTGTTCTTTTTTTTAGAAATAAAACCCTTTATGGTTCACAAGATAGGACAATTGATGCTATAATGATTAATATTGTGAATTAGGTCAACTGGTAGGTAAAGGAGACAAGGGAAATGAATGAAAGTCATTTTGGTCGGAACTTTAAAAAATGGCGGTTACATCGGGGAATAACTCTGCAAGAATTGGAACAAAAAACAGGCTTGAAGAAGCATTATCTCTTTCGGATCGAGCGAGGATTATATAAAGGAACTCCAAACCAATGGATTAGGCTGTTAAAAGAATTAAATGTCTCTATTGAACAGTTTGCTTTAGATCCAAGATTATCAAATAATGAAGAGTTATCTCATAGTAAATCCCAGAGTTAAACAACAAAGACTCTAAAGATCAAAATCTGTTGACAAGGAACCTTGCTGTATTACAATTATTACAGGAGGTTGAAACTTTATGGAAAGATCAGGGAATACTTCTCGCCACAAATGTTTATGAGAAAGGTGCCGTGTGCGAGGGAAAATGGTTAGAGCGAGCAGCCAATACCCTCCCACCCTGATTTGGTCGTAGGAGGGCAGTTATATTTGTTGTGCAGTTATTATAAACGCGAAAGAGAGATAATAAGCATTTGTTCGAGTCAATAAAAAGCTATACCCCTTACAATGAGCAAGAAGAAAAAGATAAAGAAGTATTTTTGTATTGTACAAAGGTATTCGGGGATGTTTTAACTAGGAATAATGAGGTGGCTCATATCACAAGCTCGGCATTCGTAGTTAATAGGGCAAAAGATAAAGTGTTAATGATACATCATAATATTTATAATTCTTGGTCCTGGATAGGAGGCCATGCTGATGGAGAAGAAGACTTATTAGCGGTTGCCATGAAAGAATTGAAGGAGGAAACTGGGGTAATAAATAGTCACCCTATTACCCCGGATATTTTCTCATTGGACATACTAACAGTGTTAGGACATGCAAAAAAGGGAAAATACGTTTCCCCACATTTACATTTATCAGTTGCTTATTTAATTGAAGCTGATGATAACGACTTACTTATTGTAAAAGAGGATGAAAATAGTGGCGTTCAATGGATTCCCCTTGAGGAAATAAACGTTTATAGTACTGAACCTCATATGCATAAGTTATATAAGAAGTTAATTTCAAAAATCAAAGAACTAAGGGGTTAGGAGTTCATTGGGACATTAAGATGAAGATAAACTGATAGGAGCATTTTTGGACGACTATGTATAGTGAAACAGAGGGAGAAACATGGAACCTGTCCCTTTGTTTGCCTTTGTTTGAGGTAAAATGTAGTATCCAAAGAAATCATTGTATTTTTTAAAAACTAATTATATAATAGACAGGATTCTAAGTAATTTGAGCAATGAAGCTTTATGGAGATTTTTATCTCTATAAAGCTTTTTTGTTGCCGGAGGTGGGGGATTTAGATAAATCATATGTAACTTGTGATTGCAAAGCATGCTTTGCGAGGGGAAAATTAAGAAGATCATGGAGAAGGAAGAGGAGGAAAAGTTAGGAATGAGATTAAAACGGAGAAGTACAGTCCTGGTTACCTTGCTGGTTTCTTTACTACTGATTATATCTGGCTGTGGGACCAAAACAGCAGAGACCAAAGCGCCTGAAGCCAGTAAGGAAAAAATGAAGGTGGCTTTTGTTTACGTAGGACCTGTGGGTGACGGGGGCTGGACCTATACCCATGACGTTGGTCGCAAATACCTAGCTGAAAAAATGCCAGATGTGGAAACAAGCATTGTCGAGTCAGTTCCTGAGGGCGCCGATGCGGAGCGCGTATTTACTCAACTCGCTGAAAAAGGCAACAAAGTAATCTTTACGACCAGCTTTGGTTATATGGATCCGACCATTAATGTGGCGAAAAAATTCCCTAATGTAGTGTTTATGCACGCCACTGGTTATAAAACAGCAGACAACGTGGGTACTTATTTCGGCCGCGCTTACCAAGCTAGGTATCTGACGGGTATCGTTGCTGGTAAAACCACTAAGAGTAACCTCATTGGCTATGTTGCCGCGTTCCCGATTCCGGAAGTTATCCGAGGTATCAATGCATTTACCCAAGGGGTACGCTCTGTAAATCCTAACGCTAAAGTAAAAGTAGTATGGACTAATACCTGGTATGATCCTGCTGCAGAGAAAGATGCTGCTAAAAGCCTTCTGGCTGGCGGCGCTGACGTAATCACCCAGCATCAGGATACCCCTGGGCCTATGCAAGCTGCGGAAGAAGCAGGCAAATACGGTATCGGATACAATAGTGATATGTCCAAGATGGCACCCAAGGCGGTGCTTACCTCCGCGGTATTTAACTGGGGTCCATATTATGTGAAGACTATTCAAGCAGTTAAAAACGGTACTTGGAAAAACGAACAATACTGGGGCTCTTTGAGCGACGGTGTTGTTGACATTGCTCCTTTTGGCCCGATGGTATCTGAAGACACCAAGAAACTGGTGGCAGATGCTAAAGCGAAAATCATGGACAAAAAATGGGATGTCTTTACTGGACCAATCAAAGACCAAAAGGGAGAAGTCAAAGTCCCAGCTGGTCAGGTAATGGCTGATAAAGATATGCTCTCCTTTAACTGGTTTGTTGAGGGTGTTGACGGTACCATCCCTAAATAATACGGTTAGAATAAAATCCATTATCTAAACAAGAGATTATGCTTAGAGGACGCTTTAGGCATAATCTTCAACTATTTAAGAGTTTCCTCTAAATAGTTCGTCAGAAACTGTTTGTGAATTGAGGGGAACAGAGATGAACCAATCCCTAATCCAATTGCAGGGAATTGTGAAAAAATTCCCGGGCGTACTGGCTAATGACCATGTGGACCTTGATATTTACCCTGGAGAAATTCATGCTATATTGGGAGAAAACGGGTCAGGGAAAAGCACCCTAATGTCCATACTGGCCGGTCTTTACAGGCCGGATGAGGGAAAAATCCTGGTAAATGGGCTTGAGCAAAAATTGCGTTCCCCCAGAGATGCTATAGCCTGCGGTATCGGCATGATTCACCAACACTTCAAACTGGTGGAGCCCTTCACCGTTGCCGAAAATATTACGTTAGGTGAAAAACAGTCATCCTTTATCCTATCGGGCAAAAAACTTAAAGCCAGTATTCATGAGCTTGGAAAAAAATATGGTCTGGAGCTTAATCTGCACGCTAAAATATGGCAACTTTCGGTGGGAGAGAAACAGCGAGTAGAGATCGTCCGGATGCTTTATCGTGGTTCGAAGGTCTTGGTACTAGATGAACCTACGGCAGTGCTAACCCCTCAAGAAACTGGGGAACTGTTTGGGAATTTGCGTAGAATGGCCTCCGCAGGTTGTGCTGTGGTTCTCATAACCCATAAATTAAATGAGGTTGAGGCGGTTGCAGACCGGGTTACCGTGCTGCGACATGGCAAGGTAGCCGGTGTACTGGAGCAAAGCGACATCAATGCTAAAGAGATGGTCCGCTTAATGGTGGGAAGAGCTGTAACAATGCAGTATGACAAGGAATCTTCCCCTGTAGGCCAGGTCGTACTGCAGCTAGATAAGGTCAATGCCTTAAATGATATGGGTCTTCCGTGCTTACGTGAACTGTCTCTTTGTGTACGAGAAGGAGAAGTTCTTGGTTTGGCAGGCGTGTCTGGTAATGGCCAACGGGAAATGGCGGAAGTAATCTCCGGTTTGCGCAGGGTTGAGAGTGGGAAAGTCCTGTTAAACGATCGTAATATAGGCAATCTCTCCCCTCGCATGATCATTGACCTAGGGGTAGCTTATGTGCCTGAAGATCGCTTGGGGATGGGACTGGTCCCAGACCTTAATACGCTGGACAATCTTATTTTGAAAAACTATCATCAACCCAAGTACTCGGGGCGTTGGCTGTTGAAATCACGGGTTGTCCAACAAAATGCCGAAGATCTGGTTAAACAGTACCAAGTTAGACTAGCTAGCCTGCGTCAGCCTGTAAAAATGTTGTCGGGTGGCAATCTGCAAAAGCTTTTACTGGCCAGAGAAATATCAAGTTCCCCCAAATTAATGGTGGTAATCTACCCAGCGCGGGGACTGGATATTGGGGCCACCGAAGCGGTGCATAAATTGCTATTGGAGTTAAAGAAACGCCAAACAGCGATCCTGCTGATCTCAGAGGACCTTGATGAAATATTCAAATTGGCCGACCGGGTTGGGGTAGTGTTCAACGGTCAAATAACTGGAGAATTTCCCGTTGAACAAACTGACTTGGAAGAAGTGGGACTCTTAATGACAGGCTCCCGCTCAGCCAGAGAAAGGATAAATGACGATGAACCGGCTCACATTTAAACTGGAAAAACGTCTTACCCCTTCGCCGGTGATGGTTTTTATCATACCTTTAATATCGGTACTACTGGCCCTATTATTAGGGGCAGTCTTCTTGTCCTTTACCGGACAAAAACCACTGCACGTGTATTCGATCATGTTCGGGGAAAGTCTGGGTTCAAAATATGGACTCACAGAGACCATGGTCAAGGCTATCCCGTTGATGTTGACGTCACTGGGAGTTTCGTTGGCCTTCAAAATGCAATTATGGAATATCGGTGCAGAAGGTCAGCTTTATATGGGGGCATTTGGCGCATCCTTTTTGCCATTAACCTATCCCCACCTGCCTATCTACCTCATGTTGCCGGGAATGATCGTTCTCGGAATGATTGCAGGGGGGCTGTGGGCTCTTCTAACGGCTCTGCCTAGAGCAATATGGAAGGTCAACGAGATCATTACGAGTCTGATGCTAAACTATGTTGCCATCCTCTGGGTAGACTATCTCGTCTACGGTCCATGGAAGGATCCCAAAGGGTCTAACTTCCCAATAAGCGCACCCTTCCCAGATGCTGCTCGGTTACCTGGTTTGGGGGATTCCCGCATTCATGCTGGACTGTTCTTTGCTTTAGCTCTGGCAATGATTCTGGCAGTCGTTTTCAAATATTCCCGCTGGGGGTACAGCATTAAGGTCATAGGCTCAAGTGAACGTGCAGCGCGCTATGCTGGTATGAATATTAAACGCAATATTTATTTGGTCATGTTTATCAGCGGTGCGATTTCAGGGCTAGCAGGCATGACCGAAGTTAGTGGTATTATCGGCAGGCTCCAACATGGAATCAGCCCAGGATACGGGTATTCTGCCATTATCGTGGCCTGGCTCAGTAAACTTAACCCCTTAGCGATCCTCTTAGTCTCAGTGCTATTTGGGGCCTTGCAAGTGGGGGGATATGCAGTTCAGCTTGAGGGTGTGCCTGCAGCGGTAGCAACCATGATGCAGGGAGCGATTCTTTTCTTTGTCCTCGGAGGCGAAGTATTTACTAACTACCGGGTGAAACTGGTGAGCCGGAAAGGAGAGGAATTGGGAAATTGAGCATCCAAGAATTCTTGATACCTTTATTGGCAGCCGCAATTACCGCTGGTACTCCTATCCTCTATGCGGCCTTGGGAGAACTCATTACCGAACGCGCCGGGATCATCAATCTGGGCGTTGAGGGAATTATGTTGGTGGGCGCGGTCTCAGGGTTTATGGCGGCGGTGGCCACGGGCAATCCTTGGATTGGTTTACTGGTCTCCAT
The DNA here is from genome assembly GCF_001936615.1 of Desulfosporosinus metallidurans. Classification (GTDB taxonomy): domain Bacteria; phylum Bacillota; class Desulfitobacteriia; order Desulfitobacteriales; family Desulfitobacteriaceae; genus Desulfosporosinus; species Desulfosporosinus metallidurans. The sequence continues at coordinate 15,672 of NZ_MLBF01000017.1, read as the reverse complement.
GCTAGCAGGTGGAGCAGTGGCTCTCATCCATGCCTTTTTAACCATTACCTTACGGGCCAACCAGGTAGTCAGTGGTTTGAGTCTGACGATTTTTGGGACTGGACTTAGCGGCTACCTCGGAAAGGGATATATCGGAATACCCGTGCCTAAGCCATTCACTATTACGCCCCTTGGCCCCTTGGCAAATATACCGATCATCGGCCCCATTTTATTTCAACATGACATTCTGGTGTACATCAGTTACGCTCTGGTAATCCTCCTATGGTTTTACATGTATCGTACCAGACCGGGGTTAAACCTCAGGGCCTTGGGAGAAAATCCAGCGGCTATGGATGCACTTGGTTTAAATGTCTTTTTCTTAAGATATATCTATGTAATTGTCGGTGGCATGTTAGGTGGAGCCGGGGGAGCTTATCTATCTTTGGCCTATGCCCCCAGTTGGCTGGAAAATATGACGGCTGGACGGGGCTGGATCGCGGTGGCTCTGGTTATCTTTGCTCTGTGGAATCCATTGCGAGCTTTATTGGGTTCTTACCTGTTTGGGGGGATTGATGCCCTTGGTTTCCGCCTGCAGGTTTTAGGGGTTCACGTGTCGCCCTTTTTCTTAAAAATGCTACCCTACCTGTTTACGGTGTTGGTCCTGGTAGTGGTGGTCGCTCGACACAAAGGACGTTTATCAACTCCCGGAGCTTTGGGTCTGTCCTATGACCGAGAGGAGAGGTAGCGCGAAATTCGAATTGAACTATGCGTAAAATAAGTTAATACCCCCGACAAACTAGCTTTGTCGGGGGTATTTTTAAATTCATCGATACTTAACTGCAACTAACGCTCAGAGGCACTCTTTAGTTATATTTCAGTTTCATGTCCAACGCCCTTGGTATATTATTGCTCTTTGTTAGTTGTGTTTAGCGCGTTGCTGAGATAAAATTAACATCCCGGTTACAATGATTACAAGTAATGATGTTTCGAAGATCTCAAATAATGCTTTGGATTTTCCAAACCTCATGATTTTACCATATAACTCAGGCGCTTGTTCCTCGATCGCTTTAATTTTATCCGGCATAGTAGTCGATGTTTTCGTAATTTCTTGATACTTAATACATAATTGTTCATTTTTTCTTTGAATGAACCAATCTGTTGTTGGTGTCCGTGTAATCGGTTGTCGTGTATGGGGCACACCAAATTTGAAACTTACTGTAGTTCTATCCGTTTCTGTTGTAAATTCATCATCAGAGTATCCTGCATTTCTTAATCCGATCACAAACGCCTCACACATTGGCACATTTTTCAAGGTAATTTTAACGTCCATCATTAGTTCTGAGGGTTCGGAAAACTCTCCTAGTCTAAAACCTGTGAGCCACCAGTGGGTTCCTTCTCGTGTAAAGTATGGTTTGTTATTCTTGATTAAAGTATAGGACATTTGCAAAAGATCGTCATTGCTTGCACAATGATAAAAAGCACCCCTAAGAAAACCAGGAATCTTTAGATCAAGAGTCCCTGTATAGACGCCTATTTCGCAACCCGTTACCAGATCATACTGGCCTTTCCACAAGGCAATCATCCATTTTTTTCCACCATATTCAAAGTAAATCGGTTCACAATCTATAATCATTCCTAAAGGTGCTGCCGCTTCATCATACAAACGACAATATCCAATCCCTCTTTGCCATGGATCCATATTAGAATAAAAAATGTCTTGTTTTGGATCATATGAATAACCGGCAATTTCTACTATATTATCCAGTTCCTCATTACCCGTCTCTTGAGGTAAGAGGACCGTTTCATCGTTAGAGTTTATTACCCGAACGGACATTTAGATCACCCCCCTTTAGTACATAATATTTGGTTTGCGCATAGTATGGTGCATCGATTCATAAATTTTTTGATCGAAGTTTAAGGAGGGGAACTATGAAAAGAGATGCCCATTACTATGCTATTCTAGCGTTTTGTCGCGCATGTGGTTTTAAAAAAGACAGTGCTCAAGTCATTGCCTATGCTTCACAATTTGTGGATGATGCGAAAATAAATCTTATGTTTATTGATAGTTCGAGTCATATTCCTGAGCATGACCTTGTTGAAAATCGTTCTGCTTTTTTTAATATGGCGACTTGCCATTCTTACTTTCGCATTAATACATTTAATTACGAGGCTATGGTAAACAACACGATTGCCTTTCATTTTGTTCCAGGCTGTAAAGGTGAGAACTTTACGAAAAGGCTGCGTTGCAAGGAAGAAGCCCCAATAATTCTAGATATCATAAATGACGTATTTCTTGAGGATGACTTGATTAAGCTAGGTATCATTTTGCATGCGTATGCAGATTCCTACACTCACCAAGGGTTTAGTGGGATGTTGAGTAAAGTCAATGATATTAAGAATTGTAAAGCAATAACAAAAGAAGATTTAGGGTTGTTATACAAAATCCTACATTTTTTTGCGCAATTCGGTCGGGAAAACTATGAGAAATTATTTGATCGAATTATGCCTGCCTACGGACATGGTCAAGCACTGGAATTTCCAGATATCCCTTCCTTGGTCTGGTCGTATGAGTTTGACGAAAGTGGCGAATTTAATGGTTCTTATAAGAGCGTAGAGATCGACAATAAAGAAAGATTTAAACGAGCTTTCAATAACATTAGAAAACATTTGGAGGATTATCTAGCATTACATAATCAATACTTGGATTGTTATTTAGGATTTGAAAACTTTGATATCCTTATGGATACGCTGTTATCGGAAGGAGAGGATAAGAAAAGGGAAAAGAATTGGATACGACTTCTTATCGAGCAGGGACTATTTAATACGGATGACCTAGATTTAATAACCTACGATGACAATAAATGGTTGAAAGAAGCATTTCGTAATTTTGACCCAAAAATTTTTGATGATAGGCAAGTGGATGGAGTTCAATTAGCGGATAACTTTTCAAATTCTAATTGGTATGGTTTTTATCGAGCGGTTAAGTGGTATAAGAAGAAATTCTTCCAATACTGCACTAAGTATGAATTAAGCATTCCTCATTAACTTGGGGTCTCTATTGAAGTGACTATGGAATGCCCAAGACGGTACTTCCCGGCGAATTTTCTCAAGAAAGAGCTGGACTATTTGTGAAGTTAAATGCAGCTAATCTCTCCGTAAGGGTTAGCTGCATTTATGCTATAATAGTGAAAAAATGCTACTCATTTAACAAAAAGAATATTTTGATTAAACTTAAATCTGTTATAATATAGGGAAACATTTATGAACCTGTCGGTTCAGAGGTGAGCAGAAAGGGAGGGTCAATAATTTGAAGATGAGTGGAGCAGAAGCAATTATAGAATCCCTGAAGAACGAAAACGTTGACGTAGTTTTTGGCTATCCCGGAGGGGCGGTGTTGACGCTTTATGATGCTTTGTATACTGCAGAGTTTAGACATATTCTAACCAAACATGAACAGGGAGCGGTTCATGCAGCCGACGGTTATGCCAGGGCAACTGGTAAGGTCGGAGTGGTCATTGCTACTTCCGGGCCGGGGGCAACCAATTTAGTGACAGGTATTGCCACAGCTTACATGGATTCTATACCCTTAGTTGCGATTACGGGTCAAGTCGCCGTTCCTCTGATTGGAAGGGATTCCTTCCAAGAGGCAGACATTCGAGGGATCACGACTCCTGTTACGAAACACAACTATTTGGTGAAAAAGGTAGAGGATTTACCTGGAGTTCTTAAAGAAGCTTTCTATATTGCACGTACAGGTAGGCCCGGACCTGTGGTAGTAGATGTTGCTAAAGATGTCTTTGCTGCTTCTCTGGATTATCATTATGCGTCAGAAGTGAAGTTGCGGGGGTATCATCCTATATTCGAAGGGAATCTAGAGACGATCAATCAGGTTTTTGAGGAATTAAGATCCGCTCGCAAACCGCTTATTTTTATAGGTGGTGGGGTGAATCTATCGGGTTCGTCTGAAGCCTTGAGACAGCTCGTTGATCAGACAGGGTTTCCTGTCATTTCGACCTTGATGGGTTTGGGAAGTCTTCCGTATGATCATCCCCAGTTTTTTGGCATGGTTGGAATGCATGGAACGTATGCAGCCAATATGGCGACGACAGAATGTGACTTGTTGCTAGGTATCGGGGTTCGTTTTGATGATCGAGTGACTGGACTTTTGAGCGATTTTGCTTCAAAGGCCAAAGTGGTTCACTTTGACATCGATCCTGCGGAAATTAACAAAAATGTTTTGGCCCATTTGCGCGTGATTGGAGACCTGAAATGGTCTTTACCTGCTCTTGTGCAACGGGTTAAGGACGTTTCCAGCGAGTTAAAACAACAAGTTCGAGCCTGGACTGAGAATGTTCTTAGCTGGCAACGCGAAAACCCTTTAACTTACGAGCGCGACGCAGAGCTCGTGATGCCACAAACTGTGATAGAGAAAGTCAGCGAGTTGACCCAGGGTGATGCCGTGATTGTCACGGATGTTGGACAACATCAGATGTGGGTAGCTCAGTACTACGGATTTAAACATCCTCTTTCGTTTCTGACCTCTGGCGGGCTAGGTACGATGGGGTATGGTCTTCCAGCTGCTCTGGGAGCGCAATGTGGTTTGCCGGATAGTACGGTGATTTTATTTGCTGGCGATGGCGGAATCATGATGAACTGCCAGGAACTGGCGACTGCTGCGAATTATAATTTTCCAGTTAAGATCTTGATCTTAAATAATCAGACGCTAGGCATGGTAGCTCAGTGGCAAAGGATGTTTTACGGCGGACGCTATTCACATACTAGTCTTAAAGGAAACACTGATTTTGTGAAATTGGCTGAGGCTATGGGTGTGGCTGGATTAAGGGTGACTAAACCGGAGGAACTTGATAAAGTCCTAAAAGAAGCGTTAGCTACGCCTGGTCCTGTCGTCGTGGATATCCGGACGCCGGAAACGGTGGACGTCTTGCCTATGGTTCCGTCGGGTGCACGTTTGGACCAGATGATTATGGGAGGTTAGTTGCATGAAACACACACTCGCTGTTTTAGTAGAAAATAGACCAGGGGTTTTAACCCATATTTCCGGACTGATTAGCCGCCGAGCGTTTAATATTGAAAGTATTGCTGCAGGATATACGGAGGAACCGGATACCACGAGAATTACGATTGTGGTGGAAGGGGATGAGATCGAGCAGGAGCAGGTTGTTAACCAACTGTCTAAATTAGTGGATGTCATAAAAATTAGTGATCTTACGGCCGTCGAGTCGATTCAGCGCGAGTTAGCCTTAATTAAGGTCAAAGCGAGCCTAGAGACCCGTTCAGATATCATTAATATTGTGGATATTTTCCGGGCAAGCATTGTGGATGTTAACCGGGAGACGATGGTTATCGAACTTTCCGGGGATGAAACAAAGATCGATGCTTTATGCCAAGTCCTCGATGAGGATCATGGAATTATTGAAATTGCTCGGACAGGTAGGATTGCTCTTTCAAGGGGGCCAATTCCAGCTAAGGATCGGTAAGTTGAACAAAAAGCGATTGGGCAAAACCCAATCGCTTTTATAGAATTTATCATTTAACGTTTTCGTCCGATTATCCAGACTATTAAACTTAACAAAATCATAAGGCTTCCTACGAGACAAACACCATTCCATTGCCAGAGGCTCCAGGCGGTCATACCAGAGTATGACCCTAGTGCTCCCCCAATGAAGTAGGTGACCATGTATATTGTGTTAAGCCCACTCTTGGCTTCAGGGAGCAAACCGGAGGGGCAGCAGCTAATAACTTCCTCATGCAGTTTCAGGCCAATATGTTAGGAGTTCCGGTGGAACGCCCACGGGTCATTGAGACAACTGCCTTGGGAGCCGCCTATTGGCGGGCTTAGCGGTGGGATTTTGGCGGGATTTGGATAAACTGAAGACGTCATGGAGATTGGATCAACGATTTGAACCGGAAATGAGTGGAACGGCGGACTAAGCTATACCGTGGGTGGGAAAAAGCAGTTTTGCGTACCCTTGATTGGGATGAGGAGTAGGGCAAGAACAAAAGACAACCTTCAGTTTTTGTGGTTGCCTTATATAGGTTACGGGGCTTATAATAGCTATTAACTGACTGAATTCAATAAAAAATGTTCTTGATAGTGCTTTTATTTAACTTAATTGGTAACAATAAGTGACGCGAGATGAAAGGGAGATAAGCCCATGCAGCTTCAACCTCACAGTAATCGCCTGAAACCGGAAGATATTTTCGGACTCCTTCAGGAAATTTATCATGAGGAAAATTTAGAAGACGCACTTAAAATTTTAACCCAACGCGGGCTTGATCTTTTCAACTCTACGATGGCCGGTATTTGGTTATTTCAAGAAAAGAAATTTCATTCTCTGACCATCAGCGCCCGAAATGAAAAGCAAGAAAAGTTTCTAACCCATAATGATCTCCCGTCAGACTTACGGAACTTTGTAGAGGGAGGGATAGAAGGGAACGCTTTTGTCGCACTGAAAATGACGCTTCATGAGATTGATGAATCTGGGAACGAGCGCAATTTAGCCGACTCTTGTGACTGTTATTGTTTCTCGGCTTGGAGCGAAGCACTTCGGGAGTTCGGTGTGCGCCGAATTTTATGCGTGCCCCTCGTCCATTTTGGCCAATTATTTGGTTTGCTAACCCTATTCAGTGATGATCCCACCTCCTTTGACGAGGAGAGTGTCTATTGGTTGGAACAGCTTATGCCTTTGATTTCTTCCAATGTTTATGAGCAACAGTTGCGTCTGGCGGCCCTTGAGCGCGAACAGGCTCTGTCGTTGCTCCTGCGGGGAACAGAGATTTTGGTAAAGGCGGTGTCAGAAGTACAGTTGCTGGCAGAAGCTGGAGAAATGGCCATGGGAATTCTTTACCTGGAGGCCGGTTTTTTTCATATGGAAATGGATGGAGAATGGAAATTGCGTGCGCCCTTTGGTCGACTTAAACAGTTTGAAGCTGTTTGGCAAGAATGGATTCAAAAAGATAAACAGGTAAACTATCCGTTGGGTTATGTACCAAACTTAAAACCAGCCTTGAGAATTCTCGAAGAGAATGACCAAAAGGATAGTGCTTACCCAGTGAAAAAAATCCTGATTCAGCCGATCGAAACCTATCGAGGGGTCGTTGGGGAACTTTGGCTCATGGACTCCGGAACGAGTGACCTTGAACAGAGCCAGGAGATTCTCTCTGCGTTTGTACGCATGTTAAGTATGGCCTTAGAGACAATTCGACAAAGACGGGAACTTGAGGATTTGGCGATGACGGATCGGTTGACCGGCATTTTGAATCGCCAAGGGTTTGAACAACGGATTCGAGGGGAAATGGCGAGTACCCTTAGGCGCGGATCGACGTTTCTTTTTCTGATTCTTGATTTGGACGGATTTAAGAATCTAAACGATACACAAGGGCATCCGATTGGAGATTTGGCTTTGCGCCATGTGGCACAAAACCTTCAAAAGTCCGTCCGACAGGAAGATATCGTTGCTCGGACTGGTGGTGACGAGTTTACAGTCATTTTAACGGACCTAAAATCGGGCCCGGATGCACTAATAGTCATGGAGCGGTTAAAGAATAACTTGGGTTTAGAAAAGTATGGTTTAGGATTAAGTATTGGAGTAGCGGAGTTCCCCACAGAATCTAAGGATTATGAAACACTTTATAAGGTCTCGGATCATCGGCTTTACATAGGAAAGCAAAATGGCAAAGGGCATATTGTTATGGGAAATACGTATGCTGCAGAATAACATAGTTAATAAGGGAAACGGCATGCTTTATTTAGAAAGCATGCCGTTTACTATTTTGTTTGTTTTGATAGGTGGAGAGAAGTGCGTCGCTCAGAGGGTGGAAGTTCACGTTTGAATTTAAACCGAAATTCCTGGATCGATGCCATTTTATCAGCAACCATTACGAGAAAAGCCTCCCGGCTTCGGGGCATGCGCGGGGTGAGTGGCCACATGTGGCTCAAGATAATGTCTTTTTCCTTTTCACTTAGTAGGAAACAACGTTCTGCGTTCTGGCAAGCGATGCGGGGATGGCGAAAACCATGCCATCTCGATCCGTCCGGTCTAAGGTGATGCCAATCATACAAGAAAAAGTCATGGAGGAGGGCGCCACGGGTGATCGCATCCGTATCTAGATGGAGTGTTCTTTCGAGGCGTATGGACCAGTTATAAGCGATCTGAGCAACACGGATAGAGTGTTCCAGTGTCGTAAAGGGCCGATGATGAGTAAATGAGGCCAACTGTTTATACTCCTCGTGGTTTAAAATGTCGTTGACGTGATCTGCCAGATTCAAATGAATTCACCTTCCTAGTCATCTAAGTGAGGACCGTTTCCCCCTTCAGAGTTGTAGAATTTTTGTCTTTGAAGTCTTAAGAAGTTTTCCAGTGCTTCTTGTTTGGCATGAAGCAAAGACATTTTCTCGCTTAAAGTATGGCGCATTTTTGGATAGGTATGCAGAAGGCGACGAAACTGGGAAAAAGCCATTAGAAAAGGCGTGAATTCCAATCGTTCATAGCGTTCTTGGAACACGACCACAAAGTGTTCTAGGCGGCGAAGCAATAGGGAGGAATGGATAATATCCCAAATAACATAGGTTGTCAAGATAATAGCTAAGGTTGGACGAACGGAAATGGGGATACGCAGCATTTGGATTTGAACCGCTGGATGAATAATGAGGTGAAACACAAGGCCCAAAACTCCCCAGAGCAGGGAGTAGGGGAGAGCGATACGCCCATGGAGATTGAAGGGCGTTGAATGATAGTCCCAAAGTTGCAAATGAAAGAAACGTTCAAAAAACCAACCAGCTAGATATTCTAGCACGGTACTTAAAAAAACGAACCAAGCAAACTGCCCTTCCCAAGCTATGTGAGATAATAGCCCAGAAGAGAAAATCACCAGCGTTGTAAAAAACCCATAAATCGGAAGGAAGGGGCCGGATAAAAATCCTGGATTCACCATACGCCTTTGTTGGATTGAACGGTATATGGTTTCCATGATCCAGCCAGCAAAAGCGTAAAAAGAAAAAGTGAGGATAAAGATTGTCATAGTTTTCCCTTTCAGTACCCTACTAAACTAAAAAATTACGAGCATAGCTCTTCTTCTAGTGTACTCTAAAAGCTCATCGTTGTACATTGATATGGAAATGCAGTCGTTATTCATATTGGTAGGTAACTTCTTTTTTATAGAGCTCTCAAATCTTCTTTGTCTTATTTTATAGTATAAACATAAATTAGCAGGAATTTTATGTAATATTGGAGAATGGAATCCTAAGGAGGGAATCCATTATGCTAGAAAATCTAAAATGGGATCATTTAAAACGTGTTACCCCTTGGCGGTTGTCAAGTCTTTACGCGCTGATCGGTGGTTTGTGGATTGTCTTCTCGGATCGTGTCTTGGGTTTTTTTGTAGTGGATCACGATATATACATCCAGTTATCAACGGTTAAAGGGTGGCTGTATGTTGTCGTGACGTCGGTACTCCTGTATTTTTTATTTTACTGGGGAGTGAAGTCACAGCAAGAATCTGAGGTAGCCCTCCAAGAAAGTTATATACAATTACAGTTAAAGCATACCGAACTTCAGACAGCCCATGAAGAAATGGAAGCCACGCATGAAGAACTTGTGGCGGCAGAGGAAGAATTAAAGCAGCAGTTTTATGAAGTTCAGGAACAAGAGGCCTATTATCGACGGATTTATGAAGGGATTTCAAGCGGGATTTTGGTGCAGGACCGATTTGGTAAGCTGATTCACGCCAACGATGCAGCATCTCGTTTGTTAAAGCGTAGCCGCCTCCAGTTGTCTGGTCCTACGCTGTTCGATGGGACTTGGGAGGCCAAGTTCTCAGAAGGAACCCCGTTTCGTTGGGAAGAACTGCCTGGGGATGTACTTTCTGGAAATACTAGATCCTCAATGTATCGTGTAATAGAGGTCTCAGGGGAAACTATTCCGAAATCCTGGCTTTCAATTCATTCCGATCCTATCCAGAATGTAAATGCTGAACACGATCAGGAAATTGTCACGACCCTAGTAGATATTACAGAAGAAAAAACCTTGGAAACTTACGAACACCTTTTAAAGGAGATTGACCGTCTGGTGTTGCAAGAAAAACCCCTCGCTGAAATAGAGAAATATTTGTGTGAACAACTTGTTAAAGAAATGGATTTACCCTGGGTTTGGATAGGGATGAAAAAAGACGATGGGATGGTTGAATTTCGAGCGCAAGCAGGAATTAAGAACGTAGACTCTCTTATTGTCCGTTGGGACGAGTCTCCATATGGGCAGGGAGCTGTGGGGCGGACGATTCAAACAGGGGGAAAGCATGTCGATGTGTTAGAGGGTAACCCTCTCTTTGAAGCTTGGAAGGAGTTTGCAGAGCAAAACGGACTTCGTTCCGTGGCGGCTTTTCCCTTGACACATCAGGGGGAAACGTTTGGTGCGTTGACGTTGTATTCGAGAGAGGCTGATTTTTTTGACGTAAAGCGTATCGCGTTTCTGGAGCGTTTTTCACTTCAATTGGCCCTAACCTTTAACTCTGCTCAAGATCGGGAACACTTGGAACGCTACCGACTTTTAGCTGAGGATTCCTTGGAAATCATTCTCTTTATCCACCCGGACGGACGGATCATCGATGCCAATGAGGCAGCGGTGAATCGTTATGGTTATACCCGCGAGGAATTGACTCATCTGCATATACAAGATTTACGCCTGCTCGAGGATAAGAGTGCACTATTTAATCAACTCCAAAAGGCACGGTTAGGGATTCAGTTTGAAAGTCTGCATCGTTGCAAAGACGGAAGCGTATTCCCAGTCGATGTCAGTTCCAAGGGAACAATCTTTCATGGGAATCCGATTATTGTAAGCATTATCCGTGAAACCACAGAGCGTAAAAATGCAGAAGCCATGGTTTGGCTGGCGAAAGAACGGGCTCAAGTCACTCTGGATTCCATCGGAGACGCGGTGATCACAACGGATGTACTGGGGATCGTAGAGTACCTAAACCCGATAGCAGAGGCCCTAACCGGTTGGACAACTTCAGAAGCGGTTGGACACCCATTGGAACAAGTTTTTCGTATAGTCAATGAAAAAACTGGCAAATCGGTAGAAAGTCCGATAGTCCGGTGTCTAAGAGAGGGCCGTATCGTTGGGTTAGCCAACCATACCGTCTTGATTCATCGAGAAGGACAGAGGATTGCAATCGAAGACTCGGCTGCTCCTATTCGCGATCGCCAGGAAGCAGTCATCGGAGGGGTTCTGGTTTTTCATGATGTTAGTGATAAGCGAAACCTTATGAGAGAACTGGCTCATCAAGCCCATCATGATGCCCTGACCAGTCTTCCGAACCGGCTCCTATTCAATGAACTCTTAAATCAAGCACTGGCCCAGGCAAGGCGCAAGCGGAGTAGGCTGGCGGTCTTGTTCTTGGATTTGGACCGCTTTAAACTAATCAATGATACGATGGGGCATAATATGGGGGATCGTCTCCTTAAGGAGAGCTCAGAGCGCCTTAAGCAAGCTTTGCGCGAAGGAGATACAATTGCCCGTCAGGGTGGGGATGAGTTTTTGGTGCTCCTTCCGGAAATAGGGCAAGAAGAAGAAGCCGCCTCCATAACGGAAAGAATTTTGGCTGTATTTCTTAAACCATTTGTACTTGATTGGAATGAAGTCTTTATCAGCACGAGTGTCGGAATAAGCCTTTACCCAAACGATGGCAGTGACTTAGAGACGCTGGTCAAGCAAGCGGATACGGCTATGTATTATGCCAAGGAACAAGGCAGAAACAACTATCAATTTTTTACGCCTGAACTCAATTCTAGGGCACATGAACGTCTCTCTCTTGAAAACAGCCTGCGCAGAGCCTTAGAGAGGGAAGAATTTGTCCTCTATTATCAACCACAAGTGGATTTCGAAAGCGGGTGCATCGTAGGAGTGGAGGCCCTGATTCGTTGGAACTCAGTAGAGCGGGGAATCGTTTCGCCGGACGCGTTTATTTCTATTGCGGAGGAAACAGGCTTGATTGTCCCCATCGGGGAATGGGTATTGCGAAGGGCGTGCACTCAGAACCTAGCCTGGCAAGAACAAGGGTATCCGCCTTGGCGTATCGCGGTAAACATCTCAGCGCGGCAACTCCAAGAACCCCATTTTATCGAGTTAGTCGCGCGGATTTTGCAGGAAACTGAAATGGATCCTCAATGGCTGGAAATCGAGATCACGGAAAGCATTGCTATGGAAAAAGGTGAGTCTTCTGTTGAAATGCTGCGTAGTATTAAAGAATTGGGTGTGCGAATTTCCATCGATGACTTCGGAACAGGGTTCTCCTCACTTAATTATTTGAGGCAGTTGCCTGTTGATACCTTAAAAATCGATCAGTCGTTTGTTCGGGATATATGTCCGGACGCAAATGGGGAAGCAGTCATCACGGCGATCATTCTGTTGGCTCAAAACCTACGACTGAAAGTGATTGCCGAAGGAGTAGAAACTGAAACTCAATGGTCCTTCCTAAAGGATAAGCGCTGTGACGAAATGCAAGGATATTTCTTTAGTAAACCACTTCCGGCCGAGGACCTGGAAAAACGCTTCTTACACCCACAAGGGTAAATTTAAGAAATTCATTGGCTATGGGTTTTAGAAGCAGGAATTTATTTAGGAAAGCAGAAATATAAAGTAGCCAACTATATTGTCGGAAATAACTAAACGATTACGGTTAACATCTTATCTGCGTAACTAGTATTAGTGGATAGAAGTTATTCGCAACATAAGGACAAACTAGAGGAGGAGATCTAATGCAGTACGCGAGTTGGATGGAAACGTTAGGAGAAGGATTTATCGGAGAAATATTAAAAGCTGCTCAGAACCCTAGTATGATTTCGTTTGCTGGGGGATTACCTGCCCTGGAACTTTTCCCGGATCAGGAATTACAACGTTGTTTTCAACGAGTTTTTGAAGAGCAGGGAAAATCGGCTTTACAATATGCGCAAACGGCGGGACATCCGCAACTCAGGGAATGGATAGCCCAGCAGCATAAGAGAAACGGCAAACCGGTTTCCATGGAAGAAATTGTGGTGACAACGGGTAGCCAACAGGGACTGAGCTTATTAGCGCAAACGTTTCTCGATCCTGGGGATGTTGTTTTCGTAGAGACTCCCACTTATTTGGGTGCGATTCAAGCTTTTCAAGGGTTCCGAGCTCAGATGATCATGATACCGTGTGATGAGCAGGGGATTATCCCCGAAGAACTGGAAACACTGCTCAAAGAAGTGACGCCAAAGTTTTTATACATTATTCCCAACTATCAAAACCCTTCAGGCAAGGTCATGGGGCTGGAACGAAGAAGAGAATTACTACGTGTCGCTCAGGCCTACGATTTGCTGGTGGTTGAAGATAACCCTTATGGCGAGTTGCGTTTTGAGGGAGAGGGGTACCCTGATTTAATCGATTTGGGGGAAAACGTCATTTACTTAGGTACGTTTTCTAAGGTTCTTGCTCCCGGGCTGAGAGTGGGTTACGTGGTTGCCGACACCGATATCATTGACCATCTTTGCTTAACCAAAGAAGGTGTGGACTTGCATAGCAATAATCTCACGCAACGTGCCGTGTTTGAGTTTTTGAAGGAAGGGTTGCTTCCGGCTCATATCCAGAAATTGCGTGCACTTTACAAGGAACGCAGGGGGGCAATGGTTGAGGCTATCGAAAACTATCTAGGCGATGATGTGGACATGATCGTTCCCTCAGGGGGGCTTTTTCTCTGGGCCCGCTTCAAAAAGATTAATAATAGTTTTGACTATGTCCAAGAGACGATTCGGCAAAATGTACTCTATGTACCCGGTGCGTTGTTTTACCCGGATGGGCGCGTAACGTCAGAGGTGCGCTTGAATTATTCCTGTTCAACACCAGAAATGATTGAGGAGGGTGTTCAGCGTTTGGCTCGGGCGATGCAAGCGTAAACCATAAAGTATTCTTGAAACCTCCACTCTGCGCAGGGATTGCATGGGTGGAGGTTTGTTTAATTACGAAGGAGAAGGATTTTTCGATTAGGGAGTCGAATTGACTCAGAGAGAGGTGAGACTAGTGGAACCTATCTTTGCGTTAGATATTGGAACCCGTATGGTTATGGGCCTAGTGATGACGAAGAGTCAAGACCAAGGGTATGAAATCTTAGCGAGCGCTCGTACCGAACATCGGCAACGGGCCATGTATGACGGACAAGTTCATGATGTGGATGAAGTTGCTCGGGCTGTTATAAAGGTTAAAGAGATCCTGGAAAAGAAGCTAGAGATTACGTTAACCCGTGTTGCCGTGGCGGCAGCTGGTCGGGCGTTGAGAACGGAAGTTGCGTTTGCTGAACATAAGGAATTACTTCCGGTGCGCTGGGAGCGGGAAGATGTCTTAGCGCTAGAAATGGAAGCAGTTCATCAAGCCCTTCGTCAGCTGAAATCGTCAACTGACGATGATTCCCAAAGTTACCATTGTGTTGGATATAACCCTATTGCCCAGTGGAATGAGGGAGAGGAGATTTCCAATCTGATCGGGCAGCGTGGGAATATAGGCAAGGTATCTGTGATTGCAACTTTTTTACCTCGGACGGTCGTTGATGGTTTGGTGGCTGTATTGGCTCGAGTGGGCTTGGAAATGACAAGTTTGACCTTGGAACCGATTGCGGCAGGTATGGCCGCCATTCCGGCGACTATGAGGCGTCTTAATTTGGCTTTGGTCGATGTTGGGGCAGGTACTGCAGATATTGCCTTGACGCGGAAGGGAACCTTCTTTGCCTATGGGATGGTTCCTATGGCTGGAGATGAGGTTACCGAAGCAATTTGTGCTCATTATTTATTAGATTTCCAAGTGGGCGAAAAAGTGAAACGAGAAATTAATAAGAAAGCACGCCTGAGTTTTACGGATTTTCTCGGAGCTAAGGTCGTGGTCAATAAGGAAGACGTTCTCAACCTAATTCGGTCAGTCGTGGAAACGTTGACTGAGAGCATTGCCAAGGAGATTTTAAATCTCAATCAGGAGGTTCCGCAAGCTATTATTCTCATCGGCGGCGGAAGTTTAACCCCCATGCTTTCCGAAATGTTGGCAGAGACCCTAGGAATTCCTCAGAACCGAGTCGGCATTCAAGTCAGAGAACGGCTCGGAGAGATTTATGGGGAGAAAAGCTTAAAGGGGCCAGAGAGTGTTACTCCGATCGGGATTGGGATTGCCGCGCTTGAAGGAAATGGACTTCAGTATTATACCGTATCGGTTAACAATACCTCTGTTCCGATTTTCGAATTACAATTAACAACGGTTGCTGAGGCTTTACTTGCTGCGGGAATACAGCCACGTTCATTTTTTGGCCGGCCGGGAGCGGCTTTGACCTTTGAGTGGAATAACGAAATGCGGGTGATTAAGGGTACTATGGGAACCCCAGCCCTTTTAACGGTTAACGGTACACCTAGTAAATTGGATCAAGCCTTAAAAGCGGGGGATGAAATTACGTTTATCCCAGGCGAAGCGGGTAGGGATGCACAGGCGTGCTTTGCTGAGGTATTGCCTTCTCAAAACGCAAAATGGGTGTTCTGGAACGGCGAACGTGAGGAATTCTCACCTCAAGTTTATGTGAGTGATCGGTTAGTTAGTAAAACGGATCAAATTCTCGATGGGTATAAAATTACGTACCTTCCTAACGATGATCTCACCCATCTTTTTAAGCAAAAGGGTT
>NZ_MLBF01000016.1 GCF_001936615.1 Desulfosporosinus metallidurans | reverse complement strand
ACTTTTTGCTTTTAATGTTCCGATGGGAATTAGGAATACGTATTTAAATTTTAATTGGAATACACTTCATACCGGTAATGGACTGTGGTAAGAGGAAGATAAAAGCTCAATAGACAG
Organism: Desulfosporosinus metallidurans; assembly: GCF_001936615.1. Lineage (GTDB taxonomy): Bacteria > Bacillota > Desulfitobacteriia > Desulfitobacteriales > Desulfitobacteriaceae > Desulfosporosinus > Desulfosporosinus metallidurans. The sequence continues at coordinate 87,142 of NZ_MLBF01000016.1, read as the reverse complement.
AAGGCAAGAATTATGCTTTGATGTAACATAATACCATTATATAAGATAATGCCGTAACGCATTAAGCAATGTATTTTTGCATTACAGAAGCAAACGGCTTTATATAATCAATTAGACCATTTTCAGTTATACAAAGTAAACTTTTTTTGTTTATTTTAATGCAATTAAACATTAATTGGTAGAATTGAATGTAAATACAAAAGCCCTCGAGCCTGTGATCCTTGTAAATGTTGTAAAATAATGACTGAATGTGGTTGTTCAACATCCTTAAATATTGTAGTAGCAAGACAAATTAATATATATAGTGAACTCGTTCAACTAAAGTTGAACATCGAGACTTCGGTGGGGGAGTCTACCCCACCGAAGCAGAGTACGGGGTCCCACTCCCACTTATAGAAGTGGGAGTCTCACGACTAGATGAATTCATTAAGTATATTATGTATTATGTAAGAATTTGACGTTAAATTTTTTGGTTTAAAATTTGGCATAAATTTTGCAAAAATTTAGATTTTTGCTTAACCCTATTTCTAAAAAATAAGGGGGTATAATGAAGTGGAGAACGAAAATAAAGATCGTCGCATGGGTATAACTATTGCTATTGCTGTTTTTGTTGCGCTAATAGTAGATGGTATGGATCTTCAGATGCTTTCATTGTCTTTACCACTTCTCCAGAAAGACTTCGGTATTAACAAAATCTTAGCTGGAGCACTTGGAACCTATACCTTATTTGGCATGGGCGTTGGCGGTCTTATTGCTGGTTGGTTTTCTGATCGTATTGGTCGTGTCAAGGTAACTATTGCATCAATTATCACATTCTCAGTAATGACTGCTGTCCTTGGATTTACGCAAAACTACTTTCAATTTGCAGTTATTCGTTTTCTTTCCGGGGTTGGTATTGCTGCCTTGTATAGTATTGGTACGATGTTGGTTGCCGAGTATGTTCCAACTAACCGACGAACGACAATTTTGGGCATGCTGCAGGCAGGATGGTCAGTTGGCTATATTTTAGCGGCACTCATGTCGTCTTACATTTTGCCCCATTGGGGTTGGCGTCCAATGTTTATAATGTCCATCATACCCGTAATAGTATCGATTTGGTTAATGCGGAATGTTAAGGAGCCCTCGAGCTATGTTGCCTCTCGCAAATCAACCGAAGGCAAGAAAATTAGCATCTGGAATGAGATACTGTCCGATCGAACAAATAGAAAATACTTTATTCTTTAGACTTTAGGTATGGTAACGCTTCAGTTTGGATACTACGGTGCGAATACTTGGTTGCCGAGTTACCTTGTGCAGGGCTTAGGAATTAATCTCAAAAATGTGGGATGGTACGTAATATTTGGATTTTTCTATGGTGTTCCTTATGCTATTCTTGCAACCTATATCTCTGAAAGTTTTCCTACCAAGATACGTGGCACTGTCGTAGCATCGACTAACGCTTTTGGACGAGCAGGTTCCATGTTATCGCCATTGATGATAGGCATTGTTGCTGAAAAATACTCAATTGGATATGGAATAGCACTAATGGGAATATCATATGCACTATGTGCTTTAATACCTGGCTTGTTTATCCGTGAAAAAATGTATGACCCCAAATCCCACAAATGAATCTCTAGTCAACAGTGTTAATATAGCTGCGGCTCCGGCTTCGGCCTCAGGAAAGTCCGGATCAGGGACTCAGGTTTAGGAATTTCGTTAAAATTTTATTCCATCAAACTAACGACTTAAAGAGAGTAAACTCTGAGTCTCATGAAAAAAGAATTATCAAAATATAAAAATAGGGGCTGTTGCCAAACGAACTGAAAAAGTTCATAGAGCCAAGCATCAGCTCATTTTTTATAAGAAGAATTAAACTGTGGGCTTTGAAGATAGTCCGCAGTGGCATCTAATATGCAACAAATAAAACATACAGTAAAAAATTAAATGGAAAAAAGGATATTTGAACTTACGATTAATGAATTTAAAGGGGGCATTTTTGTGAAAGAAGCAGCTATTGTATCAGCAGTTAGAAGTCCTATAGGCCGAGCAGGGGGGGCCTTAGGTAAGATTCCTCCCCAGTATTATGGTGCAGAAGTAATCAAAGAAGTGATCAAACGCATAAATTTGGATCCCACTGAGATTGAAGATGTATACTTTGGAAACTGTTTTAATGCTGGGGGTAATATTGCACGTTTAAGCGTTTTGCAGGCCGGCTTGCCTATGGAGATCTCAGCAGTTACACTTGATCGTCAATGCGGCTCTGGTTTGAACGCAGTGAATTTAGCAGCTCAAGCTGTAATGGCTGGAATGGGTGACGTTTTTGTTGCCGGTGGCACAGAGAGTTGTTCTCTCAGGCCGTATATTATGGAACATATGGAGTTTTTCAGTAGGACTGGACCTGTATTCCGTAAAGGTTCTCAACTCTCGACCGATGAAATCGGTAACCCACCGACCCGATGGGGGTCACAGCAGAAAATTTGGCGGAAAAATATCAGATTAGCCGTTTAGAACAAGATGAGTTCTCTGTATCAAGCCAACAAAAAATGGGTAAGGCAATGGAGGCTGGTTTGTTTAAGAGCCAAATTGTTCCTCTTACCGTTCCAGTAGGCAAGAATAAGACGATGGTTTTTGATACAGATGAACATCCACGTCCGCAGACGACACTTGAGGGATTGAGCAAACTTTCCCCTGTTTTTAAAGCCAACGGAACGGTTACAGCGGGAAACAGTTCGGGCTTAAACGATGCAGCAGCTGCAGTTGTTGTAATGTCGGCCGATAAAGCAAAAGCCTTAGGTCTTAAACCTTTGGCTAAAATTCGCACATTTGCCTATGCGGGTGTTGATCCAAACATCATGGGAATCGGTCCAGTGCCTGCTACCAAGAAAGCCTTAGCTAGAGCTGGTCTTTCCCTGGACGATATCGATCTCATTGAATTGAATGAAGCTTTTGCTTCGCAAGTGTTAGCAGTGGATCGGGAGCTGCATTTCAACATGGACAAAGTGAATGTGAATGGTGGAGCGATCGCCCACGGTCATCCAATTGCAGCAACAGGGGCAATTCTTACCACAAAATTGGTGTATGAGATGAATCGCAGGGATGTTCAATTCGGTATGGTCACCGCTTGTATAGGTGGCGGACAAGGGATTGCTACAATTTTTGAAAGAGTATAATTTTGTTCAAATTATTTTCGTTCTTATCCCAAATGTATGAAATCTGCAAAGAGGGGTGGACGGGCGGAAAGTGCCTAGATGGATCCGTAGTTAAAAGGAGCTGATATCTACGAACTAAAATAGTTCGTAGATATCAGCTCTTTTTTCTTATAAAATAAAACTAGGGCCGAAGACCCGTAGTTGGTGATTTAAATGGGATTTGGGAATTCCAATGTTTATCGTGATCAGCTTATTGATTTTAAGAGCTTAAAATCAAAAGGGAGTAGCATTACCACATTAAAAAATTTAGTTTTGCGACCTCCCTATTTGTCAGTTACCTCTCTAGAGGTTATAGTTATAATAATGTTTTGATATTATTGAGGATAGCTGTTGTCGCTAGGCGTAGGTTCATCCATCATATCGAAGTCATCATCATCAGCATGAGAGCAACACCCTCGTGATATAATGGAATAGCCGTACTGTTCAGATTTCCGACCGAGCATAAAAGCCGCAATAAGGCTAAGTATAAAAAGAAATCCATGATTATGATAGTGTTTTTGATGATAAAACATTATCGATCCCCCCTTCTTTAGTTTTAGAATGGTCATTTTTGATTTTTTATATCCAGGTAATTTCAGGAAATTATGTAGGAGGTTTCGCTGTGCGTTATGATGTATTACTTTGGGATTTAGATGGGACATTAACAGATCCTAAGGAGGGGATTACCCTCTCAGTTCAATACGCTCTAAATCGGTTAGGGTATCCTATACCTAAGGCCGATGATCTTGATTGGATAATAGGACCACCATTGAAAGAAAGTTTTAAGACCTTACTTCAAACGTCAGATGACGAGATGTTGGAACGGGCCGTCCTGATTTATCGGGAGCGTTATCGAAAGAGCGGCCTCTATGAAAATATTGTCTACCCGGGAATCCCAGAATTGCTAGGCAAATTAAAAGAGCAGGGCTGTATGCATCTGCTGGCAACCTCAAAACCTAGGGTCTTTGCTGAGAAAATCCTTCAATATTTCGCGTTAGATTCATACTTTAGTGTTATCATGGGTAGCGAATTGAATGGTCAATTTGTGGAGAAGGATGTCTTGATTGCTGAAGTCCTGAAAAAGGCGCCCGCGGGATCACGGCCAAAAACGGTCATGATTGGGGATCGCAGCTATGATGTTCGGGGGGCCAGAGCCAATCAGATTGATGTAATTTCAGTTGGATATGGGTATGGGACAGCGGAAGAATTACAGGGGGCATCCCCAGATTTTATCGCCTCGAGCGTTGGGGTATTAGAAAAGTTACTGTTTAGTTAAGATAGCTTTTGGAAGGTCCCTTCTCGCCATCCATGGCTACATGGACACTCGGCCATACGACGCCTTGCCATCCTTGGTGGCGCCCTAACCTCGAACGTCCAGTTCAAGTCCTTGGCCAGCACATTGATTAACTGGATAACGAACTGCAGCATCTAAATAAACATAATTCTCGTCTCTTTCTTGACGCACCATACCGATGATTCCACTGTCCTTCGCTTCTGCTAAGTATTGATGGACAACAAATTGATAAGCACGCTCTTCCCAGGGATCTAGGAAACCGGCAACCGTATTGAAATAAGTGTCTAGGGGAATTTTAAAATGTCGATGATAAATTTGTAAGGTCATATCCGGTGGATGCATTCGAATTCCTCCCTTTAAGGTTAGTCTGGGAAAATCATCAAAAAAATATGTGCCCAAGGTGAAGAAAGAAGGAGGGTGAGTATGGACGAAGAAACCGAACTGGATTTCACTCAGGCTGAGAGCCCTCTGCTGAAACGAAACTTGAGTTGGATTGATCTTGCCATAATTTTGGGTGGGATTGTTGGCATTTATATTATACTGAGTCTTGGAACGCTCTGGTTAATGAAGTGGTGGTCGAATGAACGCGTTTTAATGTACGCGAATGCGTTTATGACTCAGCTGTCCTTTGTACTCTTGATTTGGACGTTGAAAAAAATCCGGCATTGGAAATGGTCAGATTTTGGTTGGCATGTTATACCCCTGAGGAAAGTGTGGTCAAAGGTCTTGGTGGTCTATTCCTTGACTTGGATCATCAATATTAGTTACGCCCTTTTCCTTTATAAGCATGGCTTAACCCCTCCAAGCACGGATGTTTATACCAAGTTATTAGGGCAGACCACTTGGTATACGCTGATCCTAAATTTGCTTCTAGCGGGAGTTCTGGCTCCCTTGGTGGAAGAAACGTTATTTCGGGGAGTGATTTTTGGGAGTTTACAAGCGTACTTCGGAAAATGGACTGCCGCCCTTATTAGCGCCGCTATATTTTCCGGTCTTCATCTCCAAACCTATGGATTCATTCCGCGCTTTATCTTAGGAATCGCTTTGGTGTATCTTTATGATAAGTACAAATCTCTCTATCCTTCCGTTGGGTTGCATGCCTTGAACAACATAGTTGCTACACTCATCGCCGCAAACTTGCGGATATAACGCTAACTATCGGCTGGTATAAGCGTTATCGCTTGGGGATACGTCATTTTCTAGAACATCATTAGAGAGTTATAGGGAAAGTTCTGTTTGCATTTTCAGGCGTATGATATAATCTGTGTAGTAATAAATTTGAAAAAATATCGTCATGCTAGGTTCAAGAATACATAAGATATTTATACGATAGTGATAGGAGCTTTGGAGCGTGAAGCAAAGACAACAACATGAATTACAAATTGCCATCGATGGTCCTGCTGGTGCCGGTAAAAGTACGATTGCCAAGATTGTAGCTCAACGACTAAACCTTTTTTATGTAGATACAGGCGCCATGTACCGAGCAATCGCTTATAAAGTACTTAAGAATGGAATCCCCTTAGAAGATGAGTTAGGAGTCAATGAACTCGTTAAAACCACAGAAGTTGTGCTTGATCACTCGAAGGAGCAAACTGTGTGGTGTGATGGAGAGAATATCACTCAAGCTATCCGAAATCCAGAAATTTCGCGCGCTGTTTCGATTGTCGCTGCTTATAGTGGGGTTAGGAAACGCTTGGTCGAATTACAACGCTTAGAGGCCGCTCGTGGAGGAGTCGTCATGGATGGCCGTGATATTGGTACACATGTTCTGCCTGAAGCAGATGTCAAGATTTACTTAACAGCGAGTCCCGAGGAGAGGTCTAGACGTCGGTGGATAGAACTTAAGAATTCTGGAAAAGACATTTCCTTAGCAGAGGTCCATCAGGATATGCAAAAACGTGACCGCCAGGATACAGAGCGAGAGGTTTCGCCACTCGAACCTGCCCCAGATGCCGTTATACTTGATACGACGGGTTTAAGTGTAGAGGTGATCGTAGAGAAAATTCTAGCGTTAGCGTAGGGGGAATGAAGATGACGTTATACGATTTTGCGAAAGGGTTGTTTCGCCTTCAGTTCCATTTAATGGGTTGGAAAATCCACGACGTGGAGAATTTGCCACTCGAAGGGCCTGTTATTTTGGCGATTAACCATGTTAGTTTATGGGATCCCATTGTCGCAGCCTGTAGTCTTCCTCGCCATGTTTCCTTTATGGCCAAAGACGAATTATTCGCTATCCCTGTTATGGGTTGGATTTTCTCTAAGCTCGGTGCCTTTCCGGTTAAACGTGGGCAAGGGGATATGAATGCCATTCGACAGTCCTTGGCGCTTTTGAAAGAAGGGCAGGTCTTAGGGCTTTTTCCCGAAGGAACACGCTCTAAGACTGGGGAAGTCCAAAAAGGTTTACCGGGTATGGTTCTACTGATGGAAAAAAGCAAGGCCTCTGTCGTTCCTATCAAGGTACTCGGAACAAGACGCTTGTTAAGAAAAGGGTGGGGAAAAATTGCGGTCGTGGTTGGTCAACCGTTGACAGCTCAGATGTTGAAGGCTCCAGAAGGAATCCAAAACCGTCGTGAATGGATTGCTGACCGCATTATGCAGGCAGTGCTCGAATTGCCCGAAGCGAAGTAAGCCAACGAGATAGCCCAGACATGTGAAAAGGGGACGAAGCTATGGAATTACTCGTGGCCTTAGCGGAAAGGCTCAGTGTTATTGTCACAGTAGCGTTTCTGATGACGAGGAGCCGAGTCTTTCGTCGTTTTTTGCGTTCCCAAATAACTCAGCGTGAGACGTTAACCTTGATTCTTATTTTTGGTGCATTTTCTACAACGGGAACCTATTCCGGGATCTCAATTCATGGGGCTTTGGCGAATACGCGCGCAATAGGCGCGGTGAGTGCCGGATTGCTCGGTGGACCCTTGGTGGGTTTCGGTGCTGGAATTATTGCCGGTTTTCATCGCTATTTAGTCTATGGAGGGTTTACTGGTCTTGCTTGTGCCGTATCGACCACAATGGAGGGTTTGTTGGGAGGGTTTGTTTATCGACTGGCACGGGATAAAGCTAGCGATTGGAGGGTAGGCATTGGGGTAGGGATGGTTGCAGAAGTTCTGCAGATGGTCATTATTCTTGTGCTTGCTCAACCTTTCGATGAAGCTTGGAACCTTGTGAAGATTATTGCCGTGCCAATGATGGTGGTCAATGGTCTTGGGGTGGGGCTTTTTCTCGTCATTGTCAAGACGGTGTATATGGAAGAGGAGCAGATTGCAGCAATTCAAGCCCAGAATGTTTTGCATATTGCTGATGTGACGTTGCCTTATTTTCGAACGGGATTAAATGTGGAAAGTGCACAGAAGGCCGCCCAATGCATTCATACCATCGCCCATGTGGCGGCAGTGGCCTTAACAGACACGGAACAAATTATTGCGTATGTTGGTCTAGGAGAGGATCACCATTTTCTTGGACAACCTATTTTGACAGAGGCAACCCGTAAAGTATTACAAACTGGAAAACCAATTCAAGCCATATCAGAAACGGAGATTCATTGCCAAGATCCAAATTGTCCTTTGCGATCGGCGATTATCGTCCCTCTACGACAGGGGGAGAAAACAATCGGAGTTTTAAAACTTTATCGTGCTCAGCGTGGTAAATCTAAGGTCAATGTAACGCTGGCGGAAGGGCTAGGAAAGCTTTTTTCCACTCAACTTGAACTAGCGGATCTTGAACACCAAAAAGAGTTGCGCATTGCAGCTGAAATCCGTGTGCTTCAAGCTCAGATTCAACCGCATTTCTTATTCAATGCCATTAACACTGTCGTTAGCCTGATTAGGACTCAGCCCGAAAAGGCACGTGAGGTTCTAATTTTTTTGGGCGAATTTTTGCGCCACAATATGCGTCAGGGGGTGGCGTTCCATTCCGTGCGGGAAGAATGTAAACACGTACAAGCCTATCTAGCGATCGAAGAGGCACGATTTGGAGACAAGTTGCAGGTCAATATGGATATTGAGGCAGGGACAGAGGGTTTTTTACTTCCACCGCTCGTTTTGCAGCCGTTGGTAGAAAATGCAGTAAAACACGGGCTATTACCTAAGGAAAACGGTGGAACCGTATCTCTTCATGTGTACATAGAGAGGGATTGCTTAAATATAAAGGTTCGTGATGACGGTATCGGCATATCGAGTTTTAAGTTGCGCAACATTTTAGAAGGGAATCATGATGAAAGTACTGAGACGGGTTTAGGTCTGAAGAACGTACATCGACGATTATTGGGACTCTACGGACAGGGGCTGCTGATCGAAAGCTCTCTTGGTAAAGGAACGTTAATTTCGTTTCGAGTACCCACGTCAGGTAGTGTTCTAAAAGGAGCGACTCTATGATCAAAATAGTACTTGTGGATGACGAGAGACCAGCACGTGAAGAACTTCGCTTTTTGTTAGAACAAAATCCAATGATAAAAATTATCGGAGAGTTTGAGAGTGGGATCCAGGCCATTGAACATATTCCTAGTTTGCAACCCGAGGTCATATTTATGGATGTTCATCTACAAGACATGGATGGATTGGATGTTGTTCGTGCCCTGCAACAGATGGACGTTCATGCGTCCGTCGTTTTTGCCACCGCTTTCGATGTTCATGCCATCCGTGCCTTTGAACTTAATGCCGTGGATTACATTCTCAAACCCTTTTCCCAGGAGCGTTTAAGGGTTACGATTGATCGGATCCAACAACGTTTGCAGCCTAATGATCTAGAATTGTCGCGGAAAATCACGCAACTCATTCAGGAGATTGGAGTTAAACAACGGCCGCGCAAACTTGCGGCAACCTGCAAAGGACGCGTCGTCTTAATTGACCCGCAGGAGTTGCTTTTTGTGGTTGCTGAGGGTCGCTACGCCAGTTTGGTCACAGCTCAAAAAATATGGCCTACGACGTTCAGTTTGCAGGAAATTCAGGAGAGGTTGGACCCCGTTCAGTTCTTGCGAACTCATCGAGCGTATATTGTAAACCTTGATCGGATCAAAGAAGTGATTCCCTGGTTTAACGCGACCTATAAGATTGTCATCGATCAAGAAAATTCACCTGAGATTCCGGTGAGTAGAACTTATGTGAAAGTACTTAAAGAGCGGTTAGATGTCTGAGTGTTCTCTCCAAAGAACACTTTTTCTTTTGCCAAGATTTAAACAATAATAAACATTGAATACATTAATTTGTAATCTCAAGACAGATAATATATGTTTCATGTTGGCAGTATAGAAACTAGTTCACTCCCTGTATTATACTACAGTTAACTATTATTATTGTTGCAATATTCGTTGAAAGGGGGATAGATATTCGGGGAACTGCTGTAGATACAACGGTAATTAGAGAGAGGAGAGGTGAGAAACATTGAATGCCTTAACACTTGTAATTATTTCAGCATGTGTTCTTATTTTATCTTATCGGATTTATGGTGCCTTTTTAACGACGAAAGTGTTGATGGTGGACGAGTCCCGTGTGACACCTGCTCATCGTTTAAATGACGGGCAGAACTTTGTTCCAACTAATAAATGGGTTGTATTCGGACATCATTTTGCAGCAATTGCTGGTGCAGGACCATTGGTTGGACCAGTGCTTGCCGCCCAATTCGGATTTTTACCCGGCACGGTTTGGATTTTAATCGGAGCCGTTATGGCAGGTGCAGTGCATGATTTGGTTATTTTGTTTGCCTCTGTTCGGTATGATGGACGCTCGCTGTCGGAAATTGCCAAGGAAGAGCTTGGGTCTGTTTCCGGGCTAGCCACTGCCATATCCATCCTCTTCATTTTAGTGTTAGCCATGGCTGGACTCGCTGTAGTGGTGGTTGGAGCCGTTAAAAACAACCCTTGGGGAGCCTTTACGATCAGCATGACGATTCCCATTGCTTTGCTTGTCGGCTTGTATATGTATAAATTACGCCCTGGGAAAGTCGGCGAAGCTTCCTTTATAGGCTTTGCCCTTGTTATCATTGCTGTTGCTTTGGGACCTACGGTTCAAAATTCTGGACTTGCTCAGTATTTTAACTGGTCGGAAAAAGCCCTTTGGATTATCCTTCCCAGTTACGGCCTGGTTGCCGCAATCTTACCAGTGTGGTTGTTACTCGCTCCCCGGGATTACATCAGTACCTATCTTAAAATCGGAACGATTGCGGCTTTGGCCTTGGGAATTTTCTGGGTACATCCCGTACTTCAAATGCCTGCAATTTCGACCTTTGGTCATGCGGGTAGTGGACCAGTAGTGCCAGGTCCAATCTGGCCTTTCGTAAGCATTACGATTGCATGTGGAGCCTTATCTGGTTTCCATGCTTTAATTAGCTCCGGTACTACTCCAAAGATGATTAGCAGTGAACGTGATCTTCGCCTAGTGGGATTTGGTGGGATGCTAATGGAAGGGTTTGTCGCCATGATGGCCCTCATTGCTGCTACTGTCTTGGCTCCGGGAGACTATTTTGCAATTAACCTTGCGCCGAAGACGTTTGCCAGCCTCCATCTCGCAACCGTGGAGCTACAAAGGTTGTCAAGTCTGGTGGGAATGGACCTCGCGGGAAGAACAGGGGGAGCAGTTACCCTAGCTGTTGGGATGGCGCACATTTTTTCCAAAGTGTTAGGCGAACATTTAATGAAGTATTGGTACCAATTTGCGATTATGTTCGAAGCCCTCTTTATTTTGACGACGATTGATGCTGGAACGCGTGTGGGTCGTTATATTCTTCAGGATTTCTTAGGAAGGTATGTTTACAAACCATTCAAAAATACAAACTGGTGGCCCGGAGTCATCATTACGAGTATCACGATTTCCTTTGCATGGGGTTATATGTTATACGGTGGTAATGTCGCTTCGATTTGGCCAATCTTTGGTGTTTCGAACCAGTTATTGGGGGTTATCGCTTTGGCGATTGGTACGACGGTGATCTTGCGTAACAGCACGAAGATGATTTACGCATGGACAACTTTGGTCCCGTTGTTTTACATGGTGGTTACGGTGTTTGACGCTGGCGTATGGTCAGTGCGTTGGAACTATTTACCGAAGAACGACTATCTAAAGGTTAGCATGATCATTATTATGTTGGCTCTTGTAGTGATTATTTTGACCGACAGTGTTGTTAAATGGAACCAGATTATCACTGCCCGCAAAGCGGGAAAATCCATGGCTACAGTGTCGAGAAGATTGACAGCGAAGTAGACGTTCGAGTACGACTGAACTTTTGTGAAGCTCAAAGCTTAACTTAGAGACGGGATGCGAACTGGAATATGCGGCTGAATAGTGCTCAGTCTCATTTTCCAGTCGCATCTTTTTTATTATTGAGGGAAGGATAGACAGGAATTTAGAAGCAGAATAGAGAATTAGTTCTTGACGATTTTTAGGGAGGTTCTGATTTTGAAAGTCAAACGGGCAGCAAAAGCTGGGTTTTGTTTTGGCGTGAAACGCGCCTTAGATATGGCAGAACGAACAGTGGAAACGTCATCTGCGGTATCCCTTGGACCACTCATTCACAATCAACAGGTTGTAAAACGTTTAGAAGAACGTGGGATTCAAGTTGTAAATGCTTTAGAAGAGGCAAAATCTGAACAGGCCTTAATTATCAGATCTCATGGCGTAGCTCCCAATGTCTATCATGAGGCTGAAAGTAAAGGAATTCAGGTAGTGGATGCCACCTGTCCTTTTGTTCAGAAAGCTCAGCGGCTAGCTGCCGAGTCTGCTCAGATGGGACAACAAGTGATCGTCATGGGTGACAAACTTCACCCAGAAGTACAGGGAATTCTGGGCTGGGCAGGAGAACATGCCATCCCCATCCAGACGGTTGAGGAAGCTAAAGAACTGCCATTTTACCCTCATTTGGCCGTTTTGGCGCAGACCACCCAACTGACGGAAAATTATGAAAGGATTGTCGAAGAGCTGAAACTCCATACGGATGAACTTACCGTGCACAACACGATCTGTAACGCCACGGCTGAACGACAAATGGTGGCCCGTGAGTTGGCAGAAATGGTGGACGTAATGGTGGTCGTGGGGGGGCGCAATAGTGCCAATACCCGAAAATTAGCCAGTATCTGTGCGGAACGCACGAAAACATATCTGATTGAAACAGCGGAGGAATTAGAAAGCGTTTGGTTTCAAGAAGCCAAGGAGGCAGGTTTGACAGCTGGAGCTTCAACACCAGATTGGATAATTGAGGAGGTTTATAAGAAAATGACTGAGATTAATGACAATGAAATGGATATGGCCAGTTGGGCGGAAAATTTCCAAGAACTTCATCCTGGTGCAAGGGTTTCGGGGAAGGTTGTTAAAATAACAAATGATGAGATCTTTGTCGATATCGGCTGGAAATCTGAGGGTGTCATACCGCTTAAAGAGCTGGCTGTAGCCCGGCAAACACGCCCAGAGGATGTTGTGTCCATCGGGGAAGAAATTACGGCAGTGGTCATGCGTGTTGAAAATGAAGAAGGGCATACAGTCCTTTCAAAACGGCAAGCGGATGAAGAGAGAGCTAAGGAACGCCTTGAAACTTTAGCCGTGAGTAAAGAAGAGATTCAGGCTAACGTGGTTGAAGTTGTCAAGGGTGGCTTGGTGGTTGATGTCGGAATGCGTGGTTTTGTTCCTGCATCTCAAATCCAACCGGGTTATGTTGAAGACCTGAATCAGTTTTTAGGGCAAACTCTTCGCTTGCGGATGCTTGAATTTGATCCATCTAAGCGGAAAGTAGTGCTTTCTCAAAAAGTTATTTTGGAAGAAGAGCGGGTAATCCAACGTAAACATTTACTAGAGACCCTCAAAGAGGGTGATGTGGTGACAGGGGTCGTTCGACGGATGGTCGATTTCGGTGTTTTTGTAGACATCGGTGGGCTAGATGGACTGCTTCATATTTCGGACATGGCCTACACTCGGATTAAGCATCCCTCGGAGCTACTAAAAATAGGGGACGAAGTGGAAGTTCAAGTTTTAATAGTTGATCAACAAACTGGGAAGCTTTCGTTAGGGCTTAAACAACTCAAAGTGAGCCCATGGGTTGCGGTGGCTCAAAACTACCCCGTAGGATCTTTGGTGAACGGTAAAGTTGTGCGCATTGCTCCTTTTGGGGCCTTTGTTCAGCTTGCAGACGGGGTGGACGGGCTGGTTCACATTTCCCAGTTGGCAGATCATCGGGTCAATAAAGTGGAAGATGTACTTAAAGTTGGGGATATGGTGAGTGCCAAAGTCATTGAATGTAAGCCAGAGGAGAAGCGAATTAGTCTAAGCATTCGCGAGGGGACCATAGACTCAAACCAGAAAAATGATGCCGAAGCTTTAGCCTTGCAATCTGAAACTGCACCGGTAACGATCGGGGATGTACTGGGTAAGACTTTTATTGCCGAAAACCAAGAGAAGTAACGGAAGGTGATCCTGATGGCTAAACGACAAGTAGCTCAGCCGATTGATTTCCCATTGCTTTTTATAGCACTTGCCCTTTTAGCCTTTGGATTGATTATGGTGTTGAGTGCCGGGGCAGTGAGCGGTTTTAATGCTACCCAAAATACGTATTACTATGTTTTTCAACAGCTGAAATGGACGTTGATTGGTTCTGTTTTCGCGTTTGTGGTTATCAAGATTCCTTATGTGTTTTGGCGACGCTTTGCAGGGATTGGGATCCTCATTAGTATAGTATTACTGATCGCAGTAACCTTCACCCATGCGGGGATTGCGGCGAAAGGCTCAGCTCGCTGGATTCAAATCGCAGGTGTTACAATTCAACCTTCTGAAATAGCTAAACTAACCCTAGTGCTCTTTTTCGCGCATATCTTAGATCGGTTTCCCCTCAAACGAGGAAAGGATTGGCGCATTCCACTGGGGATTATCGCCTTAGTGATGATCCTAGTCTTACTCCTCGTTTATAAACAACCAGACCTAGGGACGGTGATGGTTTTAGGTCTGACGAGTGTCGCAATGCTCTTGCAGACCGAAATTCCAACGATCTACTTTTTAGCGGCCGTACCACCTCTTGGAATAACGCTTTTATATTTGGTCCATCGCACACAGTATCAATGGAATCGGATTTTGGTTTGGCTAGACCCATGGAAATATGCTTCGGATTTAGGCTACCAGATTACAAATGCTGAGATTGCCTTTGGCTCCGGCGGTTTGTTTGGGGTCGGCTTAGGACGAAGTATGCAAAAGTATGGTTTTCTGCCTGAAAATCATACTGATACAATTTATGCTATAGTAGGAGAAGAGCTAGGTTTAGTAGGCGCATTGTTTTTATTAGCTCTTTTCATTACGTTATATGCACGGGCTTACCACGTGGTTAAGGGCTGTCCGGATCGCTTTGGTCGACTTTTAGGCTTTGGTCTAACCTCCTCGTTGGCAATTCAAACCACGATTAATTTGTCAGTAGTCACTGGAGTAATGCCAGTTACGGGGATTACCCTTCCTCTGATATCGTACGGGGGGAGTTCCCTTGTCATAACGTTGATCGAACTTGGTTTAATCCTAAATATATCCCGTTATCGCAAAATTGCCAGTCGTACTGAAGAAAACCTGCCCAATATGACCGTGTAAACTCCTTCTAGATGGGAATGATAGAGATAAAGGCTTCCATTGGAGGAGGGGTTTATCTGAATTTTCCCTATGGAGAGTGGATTATTCTTGGCTTAGTACTTTTAACTTGGGCCGAAAGACGAGCTTCCCGGCGATTTTTTCTTATGCTAGCGATTGCCTGGTTGCTTGGAAAATCTTTAGAGATAGCCTTTCCATCGCTAATGCCTTGGCACTGGCACTTCGCACGTCTATCGGTCATGTTGTTTTTTGGAGGATGGGCATTGCGGCGTGCTGAACGGAGAATTTTCCCGCTTTTGTTTACTAGCTTTCTTTTCAGCATCGAAACACTTTTTCTAGTGAATGAACCTGGGGTTTTTCCGTATGGAGCATGGTTTTTTACCATTGCCCTGACCTTAGTGGCTTGGTTAACGGCTAAGTCCTATTGGGGAACAGCAGCAGCCTTTGTAGGGAGTGTTCTTTTGAACCAAGCCCTAGTGCGTTTCGCCTATGAGGGAATTGTCAGGCATGCAGATTTACCGGATTCGTTTGTTTGGAATTTTGGCGTGTTATTTTTTACAGCTTGGGCGGGTTTGCGTCTAGGATGGAAAAATTTCACGGCGAGGGCACTGCGAAAATCAACGTCTGAGCAGTTATTACCTGTGAATGGAGTTGGGGCCTATGAGCAAGCTGAAGAACGTGAACTTCAGTAGCAGGCTTGTCTCATTTGTAGTATACTTGTAATCGATCAGAGGCTGGGATAATATGCCTGATCTAAATGTCAGGAGGATGAAATAGTTTGTCTAAAGGGCTTGTGGTCGCGGCGGTCGACACAGGGAGTATTGCCGAAGAGATGGAGATTCAAGTCGGAGATCGCGTTCTGGCAGTGAATGATGAAGAACTTAATGATATCATTGACTTTCAGTTTGGGGTATCGGAAGAAGAATTTACCCTGCTTATTGAAAAACCTAATGGAGACCAATGGGAAATTGAAATAGAAAAGGCTCCAGGGGAATTCTTGGGCCTAGAGGTAGAAACAATAAGTGCTGACGGTCTGAAAGTATGCCGTAATAATTGTACGTTTTGCTTTGTAGCCCAAATGCCCAAAGGGATGCGGCGAACTCTTTATGATAGAGATGATGATTATCGCTTATCGCTTACTCAGGGGAGTTTTATTACCTTGTCTAATCTGAGTGAGGAGGAATTAGAGCGGATTATTTCTCTCCATCTTAGTCCGTTGTATATTTCTGTCCACGCCTGGGATGCAGAAGTGCGTTCTCGTCTTATGAGAAACCCGCATGCGGGAAAGCTGCCAGAGCAAATCAAACGTTTAGCTGAAGCTGGAATTATGATACATGCTCAAGTTGTCTTGCTCCCAGATCACAACGATGGAGACGTGTTGATCGAAACGATCGAACGGTTAGGGGAACTCTATCCTGCTGTACAGTCGATTGCTGTTGTTCCGGTGGGGTTAACTCGCTACCGCGAACAGCTTACCCTACTGCGTGGGTTTACGACAGAAGAAGCTCGTTGGATTCTGGATAAGGCACAGAGGTGGCAAAAGGACTTCTTGGCAAAGACGGGTCTGCATCTTGTCTACTTGGCAGATGAATTTTATATTCTAGCCGGACAGGACTTTCCTGAGTTATCAGTCTATGATGATTTTCCACAATTGGAGAACGGTGTGGGCATGGCACGGAAATTCATCGCTGAAATCGAATCTGGGTGGGACTCTTTACCAGAGGAGGTCTCAGAACGCCGCGTGCATCTCATTACCGGAGCATCGGCGCAAAAACTATTTGAATTGTGGCGGGGCCGCTTAGAGGATCGAATAAGAGGATTAAAGCTCACAGTTCATGCGATAAGCAATGATTTTTTTGGCCGATCTGTCACATGCGCTGGATTACTGACGGCTCAAGATATTGCTCATCAATTAGGAGATTTATTGGGGGAGGAGTTTCTTGTTCCACGTGTTATGCTCAAGGCGGATGAAGATCTCTTTCTCGATGATCAGAGTGTAACGTGGTTAGAGGAAAAGGTGAATGGCAAGGCCCGTATCGTTAAAAACGATGGCTTGGCATTTTTAGAGCATGTAATCGGATATCCTTTGGGAGGTAAAACTATTGAGTAAACCTGTTGTTGCTATTGTAGGAAGGCCAAATGTCGGAAAGTCGACGTTGTTTAATCGTATTACGGGCGGACTGGTGGCCATTGTGGAAAATATGCCTGGGGTGACGAGAGACCGACTTTATCGAGATGCAGAGTGGCTAGGACGGAAGTTTGCTTTGATCGATACAGGAGGAATCGAATTTAAGGATGAAGGGACTCCTATTGCCTCTCAGATGAGGAGGCAAGCAGAAATTGCCATGGAAGAAGCGGACGTGGTTATTTTTGTTGTGGATGCCCAAATATCTCCTACGCCGGATGATGATCTGATTGCCCGTACCTTGCGTCGTTCCGGAAAACCAGTCTTGCTCGCTGCCAATAAAGTGGAAAACTTCGAAAAAATCCAAAGCCAACTTTATGAATTCTATAGTTTAGGGTTAGGGGAACCAATTCCTATATCTGCAGTGCATGGCATGAATACAGGAGATTTACTCGACTTCGTGATTTCTAACTTACCAGAGAACAACGATGAAGAGTATGATCCAGATGTGATCCGTATTTCCGTCATTGGACGTCCAAACGTCGGAAAATCGTCGTTAGTCAATACTATGCTGGGGAAAGAACGGGTGATTGTCAGCAATATTCCAGGAACCACTCGGGACGCGATTGATACTCCCTTTGAGCATGAAGGGAAGCATTATATCCTCATTGATACGGCGGGAATGCGCCGTAAAGGGCGAATCGACGAACTAACAGAGCAATATAGTGTTGTCCGTTCTCTTCGTGCAGTCGATCGCTCTGATGTGATCCTCATGCTGATCGATGCCACAGATGGGGTCACGGAACAAGACAAGAAGATTGCCGGCTATGCCCATGATGCGGGCAAAGCTATTGTATTAATTGTTAACAAGTGGGATCTCGTCGAAAAGGACGAGAAGACGATCAACAAATTCGAAAAGACGGTTCGCGAAGAATTGGGTTTTATGCAGTATGCTCCAACCATGTTCATTTCCGCCAAAACTGGGCAACGGGTTAATAAAATTTTAGAACTGGTTGATTTCGTGGTTGAACAAAACGCAACCCGTGTAACGACTGCCACCTTGAACGCCTTACTGAGAGAATGGGTGCATCTCAATCCACCCCCATCTGATAAAGGACGACGATTAAAGGTCCGTTACCTCACTCAAGTAGGAGTAAAGCCGCCGACGTTTGTTTTCTTTGTCAATGACCCTGAATTGATGCATTTTTCGTATAAACGATATTTAGAGAATCAGATGCGGAAACATTTCGGTTTTGAGGGTTCACCGATCCGAATTGTAGTTCGCCAAAAAGACGAAGAAAAGGAGTAAGGCAAATGCTACGCTACCTGTTGTTTATCGTGACGTATTGCTTGGGGATCATTCCTTTTGCTTATTTGGCGGGCCAACTAAAAGGGATTGACGTACGTCGGCATGGCAGCGGAAATATCGGCACGACGAATGCCTTTCGTCTTCTGGGGGTTAAACTGGGCATTTTGGTATTACTTGGGGACTTCTTGAAGGGGGCCGCGGCTGCCGCCCTTGGTTATTGGGCTTTTGGACCATGGGGAGGAATTATAGGAGGGTTACTGGCGATGGCGGGGCATAGCTGGAACCCGTTGTTTGGTTTTCGACCCAGCGGAAAAGGGGTTGCCGCTGGATTTGGAATCATTACGGTCTTGATGCCGAAAGTCATGTTTGTGGCTATTGCACTGTTCCTTCTGGTAGTGGTTGTGACACGTTATGTTTCCATGGGCTCAGTGGTCGGTGCTCTCACGGTTGCTATTGCAGTCTTTATTTTTCCAGAACCTTTTGCATATCGGTTTTTCGGATTGGTCGCCTCTTCGATTGTGCTGTTTCTTCATCGTGCTAATTTCCAACGAGTGTTGCAAGGAACAGAACATCGGTTCGGCGATAAAAAGAATCCGAGGGATGTGTAGTGAGGGGTCTCTACCCCACCCTGTAGGTTACCAGGACCTACTCATCGAAGAGAGGTCCTAGTAAAAGGGTTAATTCTTGGAGTAGAGGGAGGAGTATACGTATGCCCAATGTAGCTGTTTATGGAGCTGGAAGCTGGGGGAGTGCTCTGGCAGTGCTCTTAGCGAACGCAGGTCATCAGGTTGCACTTATCGGTCGTCACCCGGATGAGATGGAACTTATGAACAAGCACCGCGAAAATTCACGTTATTTGCCGGGTGTCGCTCTGCCACTAGGTCTTCTGCCGACAACAGATCTGGCACTTTTAAACGCAGATCTCGTTGTTTTCAGTGTACCGTCTCATAGTGTGAGGCAAGCCGCTTGTTTGGTTAGGCCCTACCTAAGGCCGGGTTGCATTGTGGTCAATACGGCCAAGGGCTTAGAAGAACAAACACACCTCCGCCTCTCAGAAGTATTAACAGAGGAACTTCCACAAAATCCGATTGCCGTCTTGTCTGGCCCCAGCCATGCCGAAGAGGTGGGACGGGATATGCCGACAACGGTCGTGGTTGCCTCGGATGTCGGGACTGCTGCAATAGTTCAAGACCTGATGATGACCCCGAAATTTAGAGTGTATACCAATCCGGATGTTGTCGGGGTTGAACTTGGTGGTGCTTTGAAAAATGTTATTGCTTTATGCACAGGGATAGCAGAAGGGTTAGGGTTTGGGGACAACACTAAAGCGGCTCTTATGACCAGGGGATTAGCGGAGATAGCGCGCTTGGGCGTGGCTTTAGGGGGGCATCCGTTGACCTTTGCGGGGTTATCGGGCGTGGGCGACCTTATCGTTACATGTACAAGTCAACACAGTCGCAATCGCCGAGCTGGTGTGGCGCTCGGGCAGGGGAAACCCTTAGAAACTGTGCTTAAGGAAGTCGGCATGGTGGTAGAAGGGGTAAAGGCTGCCCGTGTGGCCTATCAACTCAGTGTAGAGAAAGACATTTCTATGCCCATTACCCAACAAGCCTACAAAGTTCTATTTGAGGGTGCGGATCCCAAAGAAGCAGTTGCGGATTTAATGATGCGCGGGAAACGCCATGAACTTGAAGAAGTTGTGGAAATGAGCTGGCTAAAATAGTGCACATATTTTGAGGCTTAGATTCATAGACGTAGAAGAGGTTGTAAAAAACCTTTTCTACGTTTTTTTGTGTGTCATATTTACCCAAAAGAGTCAATATACTTATACTGCTTAATGTGCTAGTCCGGTCACCGGGAAGCCACGTGTTACAGGGAGGTGGAAGGGGAGATAAGGTGGAGGCCCTTCCCCAAATTTTGGGACAGCACTCAAAAGGGAGGGAAATTAGTAATGGAAAAACTAGACATTTTCAGGGATATCGCTGAACGTACAGGGGGCGATATCTACCTCGGTGTCGTCGGGCCAGTCCGTACAGGAAAGTCCACCTTTATCAAACGATTCATGGACCTCCTGGTCTTGCCTAACATCTTAGATGCGTTTGAGCGGGAGCGGGCCAAAGATGAGCTTCCTCAAAGTGGGACAGGAAGAATGATCACGACGACAGAACCTAAGTTTATTCCTTCAGAATCGGTGGAAATCGTTGTCAAAGATTCAATACACATGAATGTTCGTTTGGTGGACTGTGTAGGATACAATGTAGAAGGTGCCCTCGGGTACGAAGCCGAAGATGGAGAAGAGCCTCGCATGATGAAAACGTCATGGAGTGACGAACCCATGTCCTTTCAGGATGCAGCTGAAATGGGTACCCGAAAAGTCATAACGGATCATGCTACCATCGGCATTGTGGTTACGACCGATGGATCGATTACAGATATCCCACGAGAAGCATACTTGGACGCTGAGGAACGGGTCATTTCCGAGTTGCGTCAACTGGGGAAACCATTTGTAGTGCTCTTAAATACAACTCGCCCCTATGCAGAAAATACGATGGAACTAAGCCGTTCTCTGGAGGAGAAATATGGCATCCCAGTTATTCCATTGAATTGTCTGGAGATGAAACAAGACGATATTACGCAAATTCTGGAAGAGGTACTCTATGAGTTCCCTGTAGCAGAAGTCAATATTGATCTTCCAAAATGGGTAGAGGAACTCGATACCGCTCATCCGATTCGGGCCGCCTTTGAGGAAAGTGTGCGCAAAGCAATCGACGGGGTACGGCGTTTGCGTGACATCGATCAGGCTTTAAACGCTTTGACAGAATGTCAATATGCCCAAGATGTTCTTCTCAAGGAGATGAACTTGGGCACTGGAGTCGCCAATGTGGAAATCACCGCTATTGAAGGGCTCTTCAAAACAGTTTTGCAAGATCTCACCGGGATTGAAATTGAAGGGGATCATACTTTGCTTCGCCTAGTGTTAGACTATAGCAAGGCCAAGAAGGAATGGGATAAAATGTCTGAGGCCATTGAAGAAGTACGGGTTAATGGCTATGGCGTGGTTACTCCTCAACTTGAAGAAATGTTCCTAGAAGAACCAGAGCTTGTTAAACAGGGAGGACATTATGGGATCAAGCTCAAAGCAAGCGCACCGTCTCTGCATATTATCAGAGCGGATATTACGACAGAAATCACGCCCTTAATCGGGACAGAAAAGCAAGCTGAAGAGCTCGTGAAGTATATGCTCGATGAGTTTGAAAGTGATCCTCAGAAGGTCTGGGAATCTAATATTTTTGGCAAATCGTTGCATAACTTAGTTCGTGAGGGAATCCAAAATAAACTCTATCGTATGCCGGAAAATGCCCAACATAAGCTCCAAGACACTTTGCAGAGGATAGTCAATGATGGCAGTGGAGGCCTTATCTGTATCATTATCTAAAGGGGCATAAGAAGAGATACAAAAAAGATTTGGAACGTATGAATCACCCATAGTGGAGATCCAACGTTCCTTTTTGTTCCGGCCCCATTTCATTGACGTTTAGGGCGTTTATTTGATAATCTTGCCAAACTTACACAGCTTAGCTTATAATAGTCAGGATAGCAAAGGATGATCGAAGATAGATGGGGAGCGATTGAGTGGTTGGTAAGACAAATGACTTCTTAATTGTCAGTAAAAATATTTTGCCTGAAGCCATTATTAAGACCGCGAAGGCGAAGGAACTCCTTGTCAAAGGAGATGTATATACGATCAATGATGCAGTGGAACAGGTAGGGCTTAGTCGAAGCGCCTATTATAAATATAAGGATGGAGTGTTCCCGTTTTACGAAGCGAGTAGAGAAAAGATTATTACAATCTCTCTCATTCTAGAAAATAAAGCGGGGGTGCTTTCCTACGTCCTTAATTTTATAGCTTCTGTCAAAGGCAATGTTCTCACCATCAATCAAGGAATTCCCTTGCAAGGAATTGCCAACGTTTCGGTTTCCATTGAAACCGCTGGAATGGCAGACACCCCCGAAAATCTTTTATCTGGGCTTGGGGACATCGATGGGGTGAGAAAAATTGAAGTAATTGGTCAAACTTAGACTTGCGTTTTCCCCCTATATGTGATATCTTGTAAAAGTCCTTCATCGGGCATTAAGTCGGGGCGTGGCTCAGCTTGGTAGAGCGCTACCTTGGGGTGGTAGAGGTCGCACGTTCAAATCGTGTCGCTCCGACCAGTATTATCAAGGCTTTCAGCCTTTTAAGGTAGGCGGGTCAAACAGCAAATGTTGACCAAATGCCGACCAAAAAAATAGACCATAATAGATGGTCTATTTTCGTATCCTGCTCTTAGTTATATTTGCTTTCTTCTTGTTGGAGCTCGATGATTTTTCTATTGATCTCATCTTTCTTTTTAACTCCAAGATGCTGATAGATTCCTTTTAAAACTTTAATATCGTGTCCAAGGCGCTCGGCTGCTAAATGATCTAGTACATCATTTTCATACAGCCATGTCGCATGATAATGCCGAAGAAAGTGCAAACGAGTCTTCGGTATTTTTTTGTCTCTGACGAGCTTCCCTAAATAGCTAGTATAGCTATCGGGTCGCATCGGGAACAAAATGAAAGAGGAAAGGAATGGAGATGATGCGTGACCCATACCTTTACCCGAATACCGAGGTTTTGAAAAATAAATTTAGCGTGATTGACAATGAAAAACTTAATACCATAGAAGCGGAATATACAAGTACAAGGCAGAGAATTGATCGATTAGAAAATGATCCAACCCAGGGTATTCCTTGGCGGTCAATTCGACGCACGGAGTAGAGGATGTTAGAAAAGAAATTTGATGTAAGATTAGATCCCGATGCGTTAATGGTGAAAAAATATTTTATTCTACACAGGAAACTGGTACTCTGTGGAGAAAGAATACATGTGTACCAGTATTAGGCACTTACCTTTGAACAAAAATTAAAGGAGGGAATAACTTTGGAGAAATTTTTATTTGTGTTGAGTCGCGGGCTTGAGGACCCTACCCGGGCAACTAGGGCATTTCAGCTTGCGAAGGTAGCCAAAGAAAAGGGGCATGAAGTTAATATTTTCTTAGTAGATGATGCCGTGGCGTATGCGGTTTTGGGATTGGCGGATAATGTAAAGGCACCAACTGGGGATGCTGCCAAACCGTATATCGATTATTTAATTGAGCAAAATGTCACTTTTTATATCTGTACACCCTGCGCTAGGACCAGACTTTACAGTGAGGACGAATATATTAAGGGCGCCAAATTATCTACGGCTCCACACCTTATTGACCTAGCAACTGAAGCAAAAGTATTTACATTTTAGTCAGGAATTGAACGTTATCTAAGAAGGTTTCGCACGCTTTGCGACCATAAAGTGGAAGCTGTTTATTCCTGTAGGCATAGGAACTCATGGCTTTCACTTTTTGTGTTTGACGCATGAAGCTGATATATTTAATCAAAAAGCATTATGCAGTGAAATTCAAATTTCATGAAGACATTTTAACAATAGCCCTTTGCGTGTGACACTTGTTCGGGTACATTTGTAAGATTTCGAGACAAACGTCGTGAAAGGAGAGAAGTGCTGCCTTTGGGTTAGTACGATATATTGAGATATTTTGATTTTATGACGAAAGAGGGTAGGGAAGCAACCTTCTTTAAAGCTCCAGAGTCTTTTGATAAAGAAACTCCCCGAGAAATTCTTTCTTATGCGCTCGGGGCGACTTTATATATGCCTGGAACCCGAGAAACTATAGCAAACGATATCATTACGAAAAAAAATATGGGACTAGCCTCGACCGTGTTTTGTTTAGAAGATTCGATTGGGGATTCTGAGGTGCCATTTGCTGAGAGCAATCTAACAAACCAAGTGCAAGAGATCCATACGGCCTTGGGTAATCGGGAAATCGAGCCTAATGACCTACCGCTGATTTTTATACGGGTACGAAATCCCGAACAGATCCTTAGGCTTACAGAAGGAATGGGAGACAGCTCGAAGATCATCGCGGGTTTTGTTTTTCCTAAATTCACATCGGAAAGTTATCGGTATTTTGAGGCGCTTAAGAGTCTCAATAAGCAATCCACGGGACCTTTTTACGGAATGCCAATCATTGAAAGTCCCCAAGCCATTTATCTTGAATCACGTGTCAAAGAGTTGTTGGAAACGAAGCGACTCTTAGATTCTTATCATGACTTAGTTCTGAATGTACGAATCGGAGCGACGGATTTTTCGGGTCGTTTCGGAATTAGAAGGGGACCGGATGTAACCGTCTATGATATTATGGTAATACGGGATTGCATCGCGGATATTACAAATATTTTTGCCCGTGGTGAAAGCGATTACGTGGTGTCTGGACCCGTATGGGAATACTTTGCAAATGTTGGGAGAGTGCTCAAACCTCAGCTGCGGAAGAGCCCGTTTGAAGAATTCCATCTCACTAATGGGGGTAATGGGACTAAGATCAGAAGCCAGCTTTTAAATAAATATGTTGATGGTTTAATTCGCGAAGTAATTCTGGATAAAGAAAATGGAATTATTGGCAAGACCATTATTCATCCGAGTCATATTGTCCCCGTTCAGTCCTTATATACTGTGGGGCATGAAGAATATTTGGACGCTTTGAGTATAATCGAGAGCGACCAAGATCAGCGCGGTGTCATTAAAAGTCACTATACTAATAAAATGAACGAAATTAAACCGCATTATAATTGGGCACGAAAAATCTTATTAAGAGCAATGAATTATGGAGTGTTTCATGAACAACACAATTTTATCAGTCTGCTTACCGAAGACGTATTTGTATAATCTTGAAGGGCAAAGGGTCACAGTTACGATAAGAAACAATCCCTTTGGATTCGAGCCACAGACGTTGTTCTCTTTAGCTGCAAGAAAAAACAAGAAGAGAGCTTTTCTGTTTGTCAGTAACGTACTCGGAAAACATGTACCTGTTGATCCGTTTGTTCCACTGCTTGCAGGGATGGCACTTGGTGTTCGATTCCTGCAAAAAATTCACGGTGGGGACTATGTTGATACCCAAGACATTATTCAGGCACTTAAGATCAAGCGGGATACAAGGAAGGTTTATGAAACAGTATTACAAAGATCACTGGTCACTCTCCCTGAGGAAACCTTGTTCATAGGCTTTGCAGAGACAGCGACAGCCTTGGGGCATGCCGCGTTTAGTTTATTTGATAATGCTCACTACCTTCACACGACACGTGAAACAGTACCCACGATGGTCTCTGAGCTAAACTTTACTGAGGACCATTCTCATGCCGTTAATCATCGGTGTTATCCGTTGGACAAGGAGTTACTGGAGACTTCCAAAACAATTATCCTAGTCGATGATGAGATAACGACTGGAAATACTGCTTTAAATATAATTCGGGCCATACAAGGAAAATTCCCGAAGACGGATTACGTTGTCCTATCTCTTTTAGACTGGAGAACCAGAGAAGACCGTGCTAATTTTACAAGACTTGCGCAACAACTTGACATAAAGATCCAGACTGTTTCTCTATTAGAAGGGGAAATAGCGGTGAGCGGTGACCCCATTAACCAAGAGATTGATCTCTACAATCCCACTTCGAGATCATGTGTTTTGGAAGAAGAGTCTTTTGTTATACCTGAACTTAAATTTCTCGAACTTCAAGAGGTGGACTCCGTGTTTTCAGAAGATTCTACAGGGTATAAGAATCCTTCGTCGTATTTGAAATTAACAGGGAGATTTGGCCTGTCAAGTATTGAAAATCAAGGCGTTTTTCCTTTGGCAAGGGAAATTGGCGAAGAGCTTAAGAAAGACCGCAGGGGTGAAAAGACACTTTGTCTAGGAACCGGGGAATTTATGTATTTCCCCATGCTCGTTTCCTCCTATATGGGTGCGGGAGTTTGTTACCATTCCACCACGAGGAGTCCGATCTATCCCTTCGCAAAACCGCAATACGCGATTCAAAATGGCATTTTCTTTGCTAGCCCTGACGAACCTAGTGTCACTAATTATGTTTATAATGTGCCATTAAAGTATTACGACGAAGTGTATTTGTTTCTTGAAAGGGAAGTGAACCCCGAACGACTAACTCCAATGCTATCCTCGTTCAGGGAATTAGGCATTTCCCGTTTGGTTTTGGTGATTGGTACCAGTCAGAGCGTTAATGTTCTGGAGGCATGACGTTAACTAGAGTTTTTCTGCCAAAGCTAAAGGGATGTTATCCGCTAGGTTTAAATGACAATAAAAATGGGGGCTGTTAAGTGATCGATATCCTGCTTACTCCTCGTATTCCAGATCCTTTGCCAATGGGAAGTTATGACTCCAAGGATGTCATCTTTTTGCTTAAAAATCTCAATGGGTTATTGACTGAAACCGATTTGCAAACACGTGAGAGAAAAATCCAATCCGGCGGTCATTATTCAGAGATGCTGCCGATAGAATATAAGCCAACTAAGGAATACATGGATCTCTTTCACCAAACGCTCCATGAGAGTGCTTCCAAAGTCGCAGAGGCCGTGGGGGTAGTCTCGGAGCGCATTTTGAAAAGAAACGGTTCAAAGATGGTTCTTGTTTCTCTAGCTCGTGCAGGTACGCCAATCGGAGTTTTAATTAAACGTTATCTTTCGGAAATTCATGACGTGGATATACCCCACTACAGTATTTCCATTATCCGGGGCAGAGGCATTGACGAAAACGCTATCCTCTACATTCTTCAAAATCACCCAGAATCTAAGATCCAGTTTGTAGATGGTTGGACAGGTAAAGGAGCAATAACCAGTGTTTTGAGCCAGGCATGTACTGAGTTCAAAACCAAATATGGGTACGAGTTAGACAGTGATTTAGCTGTTCTTGCCGATCCCGGATTCTGTGTCAAAACCTTCGGAACACGAGAAGATTTTTTAATCCCTAGTGCTTGTTTAAATTCAACCGTCTCCGGTTTAGTCAGTCGAACCGCTTTTCGCCCGGATCTAATGGGAGAGCAGGAGTTTCACGGAGCTCGATTTTACGAAGATCTTCTAGCTGAGGATGTTTCTAATCTTTTTGTTGATACGATATCTGCGGAGTTCAAAAGGCTTGTTCTGCCAAATCCTAAATTTGAGGGAGTCGATGACCAGGTTGAGGTTACTTGGCATGGTCTTAAAGAGATAACGACTATTATGGAGAAGTTTGGGGTTGAGGATATTAACTTTATTAAACCAGGCATTGGAGAAACAACTAGGGTTCTTTTGAGGAGGATACCGGAGAGGATCCTGGTGGACAACCTAAAAAACCCTAATTTAGAACATATTCTACTCCTGTCTAGTGATAAAGGAGTTCCGGTTGAGGAGTATCCTGATCTTACATATTCATGCTGTGGCATTGTGCGACGGCTTTAATGGAGGAATCAATGTTATTTGCAAGCGACCTTGACCAAACCTTGATCTATTCGTATCGAACGATAATGAGCAATGAGATAATCGCTCAAATTAGGCCAGTGGAATGGCTGGATGATCGATTTATTTCCTATATGACTCAAAGTGCTATAAGCAAATTAAGGGAGATCTCTCAAGAGGTCCTTTTTGTGCC
This sequence comes from Desulfosporosinus metallidurans, assembly GCF_001936615.1. GTDB lineage: Bacteria > Bacillota > Desulfitobacteriia > Desulfitobacteriales > Desulfitobacteriaceae > Desulfosporosinus > Desulfosporosinus metallidurans. The sequence goes on along the minus strand of NZ_MLBF01000016.1, from coordinate 59,162 downwards.
AGTAACAACTCGGACTAAACTTCAATATCAGAGAATTAATTTACTGGGATATGACATTGTATATCAATATGCAGTAACCAGTAATGGTGGAACGATATTTTATAGGGGCAGAGAGGATGAAGACTGGGCCCAACAGGTGCTCAAAGGAAGCGACAACTGTCTTGCTGCCCAGGATCTTATCAATAAGTTTGAAGAAATCGCGCATTCTTCATGGGTGATCGAGGATTCAGGTAAATGGGCGGATAATTTATTTTATTATTGTCTGATCGAACGAGAAAAGATCCCGATATCAGAATTAGCAGCTTTCAAAATTTGGGCAAACGAAAATAACTGGGAGCTATCTGTCCAAGGGAGAAAACTCTATCTTGTTCCTAGGAATATCAACAAAAAAGCCGCGATCCAATATATCCAGGATCAAGAAAATATCAATCGAGTTGTCGCGGCAGGGGATTCGTTGTTGGATTTAGAGATGCTAAAAGCGGCGGAACTGGCCATAGCCCCAGCGCATGGTGAATTATACTCGCTGTATAAACAGGGTGTTTCTGGCTTAGAGAGGATAAGATTCACTAAAAGAAGTGCAATTGAAGCAGCAGAGGAAATCATAGATCTTGTAGCGGGGTCAGGTATCAAGAAGGAAGTTGTATAATGGTTTCTTTTAAAGTACAATATACATGGTAAACAATGGAATGAGTTGTGGAATATTAACAGTCTCATATGTGAAAGTTATGTGAACCCTTTTAACAAGTATTATTCGAGTGCATTCTTGTGATAATATAAAGAATGATAGGTTATGTATAGACGTGTAACATTGTGGAAGATTTGTGGAGAATATAAAGATGCTACTGAGGAAGCAAAAGTATCATTAAAGAAAGAAGTTTCAATTTTAAAGGGGGATTTGGCGTGGCTGCGATTAATTTGCAAAAGGGACAAAAGATTGATTTAACTAAAGGGAATCCTGGTTTGTCTAAAATTCAAGTTGGTTTAGGATGGGATGAAGTAACAAAACCAAAATCGGGTGGCCTTCTTGGCGGTCTCTTCGGAGGAACACCCGCAGCAATTGATTGCGATGCTTCAGCAATTATGCTCGATGCTAATGATAAGTTAACTTCGAAAGATCGTTTAGTTTACTTTGGAAATCTCCAAAGTGCTGACAAAAGCGTCAAACACAGTGGAGACAATCTCACAGGTGCAGGGGAGGGGGATGATGAGCAAATCAATGTGGATTTAAGCCAAGTCCCTAGTGGAGTTCAGAAAATTGTTTTTGTGGTAAACATTTACGATTGCCTAAAACGAAAACAAGATTTCGGACATATCGCAAATGCCTTTATTCGGGTTGTCAATCCAAGCAATGGGCAAGAATTATGCCGATTTAATCTAACCGAAAATTACGCTGGTAAAACAAGTTTAGTTGTTGCCGAAGTTTATCGTCACACCAATGAGTGGAAATTCGCTGCGATAGGCGAAGGAACGAATGATGCATCCTTAAGCGAACTCATCCGTCGCTATAAATAATTTATTATAAGGGGGTCAATCCAATGGCAATTAGTTTACAAAAAGGTCAAAAAGTAGATTTAACCAAATCTAATCCGGGCCTTACAAAAATCGTTATTGGTCTGGGGTGGGATGTTAACAAGTATGATGGTGGAAAAGACTTTGATTTAGATGCCGCCGCCTTTATGTTAAATGCTGATGGAAAAGTTATGGAAGATAAGAATTTTGTTTTTTACAATAACCCCAAGAGTCCCGATGGTTCAGTTATGCATACGGGCGATAACCGTTCTGGTATTGGAGATGGGGATGATGAGCAAATCAAAGTAGACTTGGGGATTGTTCCCACTGGCATTTCCAAGATCTCCTTTGGGATCACAATTCATGAGGCTAAAGAGCGCAATCAAAATTTTGGACAAGTTTCCAATGCTTACGTGCGTGTTCTTAATGAAGCATCGGGTGAGGAGCTGATTCGTTACGACCTTGGCGAAGACTTCTCTGTTGAGACTGCGGTGGTCGTTGGTGAACTTTATCGTAACAATGCAGAATGGAAATTTAACGCGATTGGAAGCGGTTATCAAAACGGTCTAGCTGGATTGTGCAAGGATTTTGGGTTGGATGTTTAAAGCTGATTCCGCTCGGGCAAGGGTGAGATAAATCAACATTTATTCGAAAATGAGGTGTTTTAAGTGGTAATCAGCCTGCAAAAAGGACAAAAGATTGACCTAACCAAGGGTAATCCCGGACTAACAAAGATCATTGTCGGATTAGGATGGGACACGAATAAGTATTCCGGTGGTTCGGATTTTGACTTAGATGCCTCGGCTTTCTTACTTGATAAAAATGGTAGAGCTGGTGGAATTGAAGATTTTATCTACTACAATAATCTTGTCGGTGGCAATGGTTCCGTAAAACATACGGGTGACAACCTCACTGGAGCTGGTGAGGGGGATGATGAACAAATTAAGGTTGATTTAGGCCTTGTACCGGCACATGTTGATAAAGTTGCCATTACCGTTACAATTCATGAAGCGATTGCCAGAGGACAGAACTTTGGTCAAGTATCCAATGCTTTTGTTCGAGTCGTCAATGAAGCCAACGAACAAGAAGTTATGAGATATGATCTAGGTGAAGATTTCTCGGTTGAAACCGCGCTTGTGGTTTGCGAACTATACCGCTATCAAGGGGAATGGAAGTTCAATGCTGTGGGGAATGGTTTCTCAGGTGGTTTAGCCGCCCTTTGTTCAAACTTTGGGTTACAAGTAGGTTAACAATAAATTACAAATCGTCTTTTGATGTAGCGTTTCTATGATGGAAACGCTTCTTTTATTTACCAGATTTTATTAGAATATGATGACAATTAATATATGAAATCTCGAATGCGTAGAAAAGGGGACGAGATATCCGGAAATATGGCGATTTTTACATTTTATAGCGCAATAGACAGCTCCTCGGGAGTTTGATATTTAGGATGGGATTGCTTATGATTAAATGGTCATTATCTGATCAATCGCTTAGATAAAAGTGAATTTATTAACAAGACATGTAATAATTGATCTGGGGGTAATCATCAATGCAGAATAAGGGGAGCCAATCCGTTCGTCAATTATTAATGAGCTTAAGTGTGGTATTGGCTGGAACGGGACTTATCTGGGGAATTGTAATGACTCAAGGGGGAGACTGGTTTAAAACAGGGTTAAGATTCTTTGCAGGGGAAGGAGCAGGACTTACACTCTCATGGAAGGTGGATGGACTGACCGTATTCTTCCTTTTTGTTTTACTCTTAGGTCAGTTCTTTTCCTCTCTCTATGGCATGGGGTACCTCAAGGAATATGAAGAAAAGAAAAAGTCGCTTTGGTTCTTCTTTGTCGCTTGGTTTTTGTTTCTGGCTAGCATGTTCGGCGTATTGCTTGCGGACGATGGGTTTTCCTTTTTATTGACCTGGGAAATGATGTCCGTGTTCTCATTTTTCTTAGTATTATATGAGCATGAAGACCCGCAAAATCGCAGGTCTGCTTACATATACCTGGTAATGACTCATGTCGCAACAGTCTTTTTAACCGCTGCAACTTTGTTTTTATATGTAAAGACAGGAAGTTTTGCTTTTGAAGTATGGGCCGACGCAGCTCCGACGCTGACGACCTTCCAACATAATTTGCTTTTCCTAGCTTTCTTTATTGGCTTAGGGACTAAAGCGGGTTTCGTTCCGTTTCATATTTGGCTCCCCTATGCTCACTCGGCAGCTCCAAGCCCAGTATCCTCCCTCATGTCTGGCGTCATGGTGAAAGTTGCACTTTATCTCTTTATAAGATTAGTCTGGTTGACGTTGGGACCTGGCCCAGTTTGGTGGGGATGGTTATTTTTGCTGATCGGAGCCATTTCTGCCCTCGTTGGGATACTCTCTGCTTCAGTTCAGTCGGATCTCAAGAAATTGCTTGCCTTCTCCACAATAGAAAATGTCGGCATCCTTGGTTTGGCTTTAGGCAGCGCCTTCCTCGCAAGATCTTGGCAAAATACGCTAGCAATGGATTTAGCGCTCGTTGCTTTCTTTTGGCATACCTTGCAACATATGCTTTTTAAATCCCTGCTCTTTATGGGAGCAGGGAATATCATCCAGGCTACACATACGCGAAACCTTGAGCGTTTAGGTGGATTGCTCAAACGAATGCCAAAGACGGGTTTTGTAGCTTTGATCGGAATAATAGGGATTACCGCCTTACCTCCGTTGGGTGGATTCTGGGGAGAATTAGTGCTTTTTCAATCCCTTTGGATTAACACCTTGAATTTAGCAAGTGGTTGGAGCAAGGTGATCTTACCCTTGTTTATTGGGGTATTAGCACTGGTCGGAGGGTTATCAATAGCCACCTTTGTCAAGTGGTTTGGAATCGCCTTTCTTGGACAAGCACGTTCCCCAATGGCGGAAAGGGCCAAGGAAGCACACACTGTTCAATATATTGCGCCATTCCTAGTTGCCGGGTTGGCAGTTCTGAGTGTACTATGGCCATCAGCTACGTTAGCCTTGATCAATGTGCCACTTTCGGTTATGAGAACTGGCGAAACCGTAGGGGCAGGATCAGCCATAGGGAAACCCCTTTTCACGGCATCTGTTTACCTTATTATAGTTAGCCTACTTACGTTTATCATTGTGATTCTAAGTAAACGAGGGGCGCGTAGGGTTACGGCGACTTGGAATTGTGGTGCACCCCTGACTCCAAGTATGCAATATACTGCCACCGGCTTAACAAAACCCGTTCGAATCCTTTTCTCTAAAGTATTGGGTTCGCACCGGCAAGTGGAACGGGATTTTGCGGGAACGGGTTATAGTCTGCGTTCTTTAAGTTATCAAGGAAGAATAAAAGAATTCTTTGAGGATCTTCTCTATCGTCCTATAATCCGATTGTTGCTCTGGTTAGCATTTCAAATCCGAAAACTGCAAGAGGGGAGTATTCACCTTTATTTGGGCTATCTATTAATTACGGTCATCGTCGTTTTGTTTTTAGGACGTTAGGAGGAGAAGGGATGGACGAATTATTAAAGATTTTAACTAGTCTGCTGATGGGACTCGGGCATTTGGCCATAATTATTGTTGCCGCTCCACTTCTTCAAGGATTCATAAAAAAGAGTAAAGCGTTCTGGCAGATGCGTCAGGGACCCTCGATTCTTCAACCCTACCGAGACTTAAGCAAATTGATGAAGAAGGAGGAACTGATCTCGGAACATGCCTCTTGGATCTTTCTGTTGACACCGCGGGTCGCTTTGGCGAGCACACTAATGGCCGGACTCGTTATCCCGAATGCTTGGGGTTGGGCACCTCTGAGCGGATGGGGGGACCTCTTTATATTCGGGGCGAGCCTTGGGTTAGTGCGTTTATTTTTGACACTTTCAGGTTTAGAAGGGGCAGGGACGTTCGGGGGGATGGGCTCGAGCAGAGAACTCTTTTTGGGATTATTAACAGAACCGGCTTTGCTTTTGGGACTCATAGTTTTAGCGTTAATAACTGAGACATCCTCCTTACAAGGAATTGCGTCCAGCTTAGCTAGTATCTCCCCAATTTTTATCCCTCGCTTATTAGCCTTATTAACTTTAGGGCTGGTCAGTATTGCTGAGATGGGGCGCATTCCAATTGATAATCCAGATACGCATTTGGAATTAACGATGATTCATGAAGGAATGTTACTGGAGTATTCGGGGTCTTCACTTGCTCTACTGAGTTTTGCCGAACAAGTTAAACAGCTCTTATTGCTTATTTTATTGGCCCAAATCGTATGGCCTAGTGGGTTGCTTTCATGGAGTAACGGTTTGGTGGGATTATTTTGGGCTTTGGGTTTCGCTGGAGTTAAAGTAGCAGTGCTTGGATTCTTTTTTGCCACTGTGGAGAGTCTCTTTGTTAAGAGACGATTATTCCTAGTTCCTAATTATTTAGCAACCAGCACTGCCTCTGCCATTTTGGCCTTAGTTTCACTCTGGATTATAAGGGGGCAGATTTAAGTGTCAGGCATTTCTGAGAATGGACTTAATTTGATCCTATTTGTACTCTTGACCAGCGGTCTGAGCATTGTATACAGTACTCGGGTACAAAATGCCTTGAATTGGTGGACTTTACAAACAGTTGCCGTCTCGATTCTTATTTTAGCTCAAGGGGTTTATAACCATGAGTTAGAGGTCATAATTGTCGGAGTGTTGTTATTGATCGGCAAGGCAGGGATCATCCCCATACTCTTGCGACGAGTATTGAAGGAATCAAAGACAGAATGGGTAGGTGAAATCTACTTAAAGCGTGCCTTCTCGTTAGTTGTTGCAGGGGCCTTAACAATGATGGCTTATGAGGTGACAAAACCTTTTATGGCCCTTCCTCAGCCAGGCTTTCGTAACGGTTTAGCCGTTGCCATAGCACTAATTTTCTTTGGCCTTCTACTTATGATGATCCGTAAGGTTGCTATAGTGCAAGTTCTGGGAATTTTGCTTATCGACAATGGAATATTTCTTGCAGGATTTTTCCTAACCCAAGGGATGCCTTTGCTCGTCGAAATGGGCAGTATGTTCGATATCCTAGTTGGGATTGTCATCATTGTGATTCTATCTAAACAAATGCTAGAGAATTATGATTCGCTGAATGTTAATCACATGAGGTCATTGAAAGGATAGTATGCGATGTTTATTGGAGTAGCTGTAATCGCGGCGGTGGGAATGCTGATCTCGGCAAAGGACACCTACTTAAAACTATTGAACACCGTTGCCCTTGTCTTCATAACCTTGAGTGGAGGATGGACCATTAGGCAAACTTTGATCCATGGGTCCTACGAATCAGGCATGTTATATTGGGATGCGCTGAGCGCCTTGCTTCTGAGCGTCATTATTATGATCGCGGTTTATGTGATTCTGTTTTCACTAGGTTATATGGAAAGGGAAGTCGGGGAGAAGAAACTTCCTAGAACAAGTTTGAAATGGTATTATTTTTGGATTTGGGTTTTCATAGCAACCATGCTGCTTGTAGTAAGTACACCCAATCTAGGTATTATTTGGGTCGGTATTGAAGGGACGACCTTAGCAACGACCCTCTTAGTTGGTTTCTATCGAAACAAAAAAGCGATTGAAGCTGCATGGAAATATGTTATTCTCTGTACAGTGGGGATTAGCTTTGCCTTACTGGGAACCATGTTGCTTTTTGCAGCAGCGGCACCACACTTGGGTCAAAGCCTGACGGCTTTAGATTGGCGTATGCTTCCACAAGTAGCCCATCAATTGGATTCGAGTTTAGTCCGCCTCGGGGTATTGTTTACGATGGTTGGCTATGGGGCAAAGGTGGGCTTTGTACCCATGCATGCATGGCTACCTGATGCGCATAGTCAGGCCCCTTCACCGGTCAGTGCGCTGTTGTCTGCTGTATTGCTAAATTGTGCTCTCTATGCAATTTTACGTTGGTACACTTTAGGTCGTCTAACCACTCTGGGTCCGGATTTTGTTGGGAACATACTTATGGGTTTTGGATTTTTATCGTTGGCACTTATGGTAGGATTTATTCTATTGCAGAAAGATATAAAGCGATTACTGGCCTATTCCAGTGTTGAACATATGGGGATATTAGCATTAGGATTCGGATTGGGTACTCAGGAAGCTGTTTGGGGAGCCTCTTTGCATCTCTTGCTTCATGCCCTTACTAAGGCTAATCTTTTTGTCATTATTGGGAACTTAGTTCAAAAAACAGGAACCAGACAAATTCCCAGGATGCGAGGAATCTTTAATGTTTGGCCTTTCACTGGAATGATCATGATCTTGGGATTATTAGGGATTACTGGAACTCCCCCATTTGGAACATTCCGCTCAGAGTTAAACATCTTATCGGGCCTGTACAAAACAGGACATCCCTTACTGGGCTTTTCGACCATTCTCTTTCTAACCGTAATCTTTGCCGGGTTTCTCTATCATTTCCTACAGATGCTCTTTGGTAAGGCAAGGGGGCGTTACCAAGGTGGAGAGAGTATAAGCACTTTGGCCCTTGCAGTACCTCTTTTGGTCGTTCTTTTCTTAGGATTGTTCATTCCCCAAAGCCTTAATCAAGCACTAAATCAGGTTGTTAAAGTGATATTGGGAGGGGTATAGGAATGCAAGGCTTACGGGATTTTTTACAAAGTTACAATAGTTTTCCGGGTATTAAGATTGTAGAGTGGGAGAGACAAGAGGGCCTCGTTGAGGTGCCCCCAAGTGGTCTTGCTGATGTGTTGACATATTGTTTAGACATGAACCCCCGACCAACTTGGTTGACTCATGTGGTCAATGATGAGCGTCAGTTGGGGAATGGATTTTGCCTCTACTTAGTGCTGCATTTTCCGGGAAGGGATTTTTCACTTACTCTGGTTGCCAAAGGAATCAACGATGAATTCCCTTCACTCGCCTTAATCTTCCCGGCACTGAATTGGTCAGAAAGAGAAGCGCAAGATCTCTTCGGATTGATAGCCGTGGGTCACCCAGATCCACGTCCTTTGGTCTTACATCCGGGTTGGCCCAAAGAATTTTATCCCATGCGTAAGGATTGTAAAGCGGGGGAAGAACGCAAAGAGTTTAAACGGGCACCGCTTGTGTTCCCTGAAGCGCAGGGAGAAGGCTTATTCGAGGTTCCAGTGGGCCCGATTCATGCCGGAATCATCGAGCCCGGGCATTTTCGATTTTATACGATCGGAGAGGCTGTTCTGCATCTAGAGGCTCAACTCTTCTATACCCACAAAGGAGTTGAGAAGCTTCTCGAAGGTAAAAGTATTGAAGAAGGCTTGCGTATCATAGAACGGGTCTGTGGAGTCTGTACTGTGAGCCATGCTCTAGCTTATTCAGAGGCAGTCGAAAAACTTACTACTTTCAAGGTTTCGAGGCAGACCTTATTATGGAGAACGATCCTCGCTGAATTGGAACGAGTTTATAATCATGTGGGGGATATTGGGAATTTATGTGCTGGAGTTGGCTTTGCATTAGGTAATGCCAATGGATTACAATGCAAGGAAAAACTTCAACGCTTAAATTTACAATTCTTTGGTCATCGGTTTTTACGGGGAAACGTTATTCCAGGAGGAATTAAATTTATCCCTGAGCCGAAAGATAGTCAGGCTATTTTGGACCGGCTTCTTGAACTGTCCAGCGATTTTGAAGCATGGATACCCTTGTTACTAACACATGACGGTTTTAGACAGAGAGCTGTTACGACTGGAGTATTAAAGACTGAGAACGCTATCGATTTGGGAGTTACTGGACCAGCTGCTAGGGCTTCAGGGATACCGAATGACTGGCGAGAACTTCATGCACATCTTCTTTATCCCGAATTGAACGTAAAATCAATGGTTGAAGAGGATGGAGATTGTTGGTCTAGGTTAGTGGTGCGGGTCAAGGAAGCGAGAGAAAGTTTTCGATTTCTTGAGATTTTACTGCAAGAAGGGATGAAGTTCTCATGGCATGATAATGAGAATTCAATACCCTTTACCAATACTAAGCTTCGTTCTTGGCAGCCAGCTTGGGGCTGTGTGGAGTCCCCTCGGGGAACGGATGTTGTTTGGCTTATGCTGGATGAAGAAGCCAAAATTTACCGCTGCCGGATTCGAACTGCAAGCTATGCCAATTGGCCGGCCGTACCTCTGACGGTACCGGGCAATATTGTACCGGATTTTCCATTAATCAATAAGAGTTTCGAATTATGCTATAGTTGTTGTGATCGCTAGCCGAAAAGGGGAGATAACATGTGGAGTTTGCTGCTCCGAAGATTAAAAATGGGACGTTTAACGCAGAAGGACGGAAATTTGCTGGCACCTAAAAACCCATCTGATTTGCCCATGAGCTTTAAACAATCCCTTCAGATTCGGCATCTCGATTGTGGGTCCTGTAATGGGTGCGATTGGGAGCTTACCGCTTTAATTAATTCCATTTATGATCTTCAGCATTACGGAATTGATTTTGTAGCCTCACCCCGTCATGCGGATCTACTAATGTGTACGGGGCCGGGTTCTACGCAGTTATTAAATGCTGCCCGAGAAACCTATGAAGCGATGGCCAAGCCGAAATGGGTCGTAGCAGTTGGTGATTGCGCTATTGATGGAGGGGTGTTTAAGGGAGCGTATGCCAGTGAAGGAGGAATAGGTGGAGTATTACCTGTGGATCTTAAAGTTCCGGGGTGCCCGCCTACGCCGGATGATTTGATTAAGGCTTTGCTGGAGTTTATGGGTAAAAGGTGAGAGGAAGTTAAGAAACTTCCTCTGGCTCGGGTCGACTGGGGGTGGACGAAGATTGAGTAATATTATAGATAATAGTAATCCCTAGATGCTTATAATTAAGGCATCTAGGGATTTTTCGTTAGTATAAATAGGATTAAGTTCATATTTAAAGAACAGAAAAAGCGAGAGGTCAGTATCGCGGTAACGAACATGTATCATTTATTATCGGGAAATCAGTAGGGTATCTGTTATAAAAAAGAGCCTAAGGCTCTTTTAGGGTAGAACCACCTATTTCGAAGATACAAGCTAAAATCTAATATCCGATATCCAAATCTTTAATCTTTCTGTAGAGTGTATTTCGCCCAATACCCAGAAGTTTGGCAGCTGGAGCAATTTTTCCTTTGGTTTGAGTGAGGGCATAGAGGATGGCGTGTTTAGTTTGTTGGTCCAGTAAGGGTACGGGTTCGGTTTTCAAGACGGACTTTTGGAATTCATCCGGTAAGTCTGCTACGGTCAGAATAGGCCCTTCGGCTAAAGCCACCATGCTCTCAATACAGTTCTCCAGTTCCCGGACATTGCCAGGCCAGGTGTGAGCTAATAAATAAGCATATACTTCTTCTTGAATTCCGAATATTGGACTGCCAAAAGATTCACATGTTTTGCGGATGAAATGCGGAACCAAGTCTCGAATATCTTCGGGACGTTCGCGCAGTGGAGGTAATTCCAAGGTGACGACTTTCAGTCGATAGTATAAATCTAAGCGGAATCGTTCCGTTGAAACAAGTGCGGAGAGGTCTTTGTGCGAGGCAGCAATAACCCGAACGTCAATTTTTAGAGTTTTTGTATCGCCGATTCGGGTGACTTCCTTTTCTTGAAGTGCTCGAAGAAGTGCGACTTGAACATTTAAGGGCATATCTCCAATTTCATCAAGGAAAATAGTCCCTTTGTCTGCTAACTCGAATTTTCCGGGTTTCCCACCACGGCGTGCTCCGGTGAAGGCACCCTCAACATAGCCGAATAGCTCACTTTCAACCAGTGAAGAAGATAGTGAGGCACAGTTTAAAGCGACAAAAGGGCCTTCGCGGCGTGAACTAAGTTGATGGATTGTTCGGGCAATTATTTCCTTTCCTGTCCCGCTTTCACCGTGAATGAGTACGGAAGAGTGGGTCGAGGCAACTTTCGAAGCACGTGCCAGAGTTCGCAGCGTAGGCTGCCCATGTCCGATCCATAATGTATTGGACATGGGCAATGGATCCTCTGTGATTTGAAGAGTTCCCACGGCACCCAAAGATTGGCCAGCGTCATTGACTACGCGCTTCAAGTGGGAGGAAATCCCTTTCCCGGAGCGTTCTTTAATCTGGAGATCCTGAGAATGTCCGCTTAACATCCACCCTTTCGGTGAACTGAAGATGTCCCCGGCGAGTTGCCCGATGATGTCTTCTTGTTTGCGCCCAAGTAGTGCAGCACCGAGAGTGTTGATGTTAGTAATGATACCGTTATGATCAATGGCAAGAAATCCTTGGTGTAAAAGTGAGGAAGCTAACTTGGATCCTTCTTGGTAAAATTTTAGTTGATTCTCCAACTCAAAAAGTCTCAAGTTTTTTTCGATCATACTTGCGCCCATCATTGCAATGGTTAAGATCTTTTCACGGTCTCGACTAGCTTCCCCGCTGATATCTATAACACCAATCGGGGCACCCAGGCTGTTTTGAATCGGGGCAGCCCAGCATGCCAAAAAGTGATTATCGTGCACAAAGTGCTCCCAACCGAAAACGGAGATGGGGGCATTGTCGCGGAGAGCAGTTCCGATGGCATTGGTTCCTCGAATTTCTTCACGCCAACTGGCGCCCGGACTTAAATTCACCTTTTGGACTCTACTCATAAAGGGTGCGTCACCTATGGCCTCGATGATGTAGCCATCGTTGTCACCCAACAAAACGGTGTAATTGCTACTTCCAAGCAAACTGAAAATGTAAGGTAAAACAGTTTCGCCCGCTCGGATTAGGGAATCTTGAGCCTCGCGGCGTTCACTAAGACGCGGCGTCGACAGAATGTCCTGGTTAGAAAGCTTATGGTCAACTTGGTATTCTAAACTTCTTTGCCAGGAGCGATAGATGGAAGGAGATACTTCCGATTCAACGCTCTCCCCATTGATAAAACGTATCCAATGGTTATCCATACATCCCTTTCCTCTCTATGTACAGATTATGAATTGTCCTAACAATTGAAGAATATCATATCTATTTCAATCAAACAACAGGCCAAAAGGATTTTCCTGACAGAAAGTGCTCCATTGTGGAACACATAAAAAGGCAGAAAGTTCAAACATGATACACATAACTGCTTGGAGATAGGCTTTTAGTCCTATATTGAGTTAGTTAGACTTCCATCAGATGACTGTTTAAGTTCGTTTTAATTTGATCTTATTTGTTTTAATTAGATATTTTCAGTTCTATATGAAAATTTTATTTAATTTTCATTTTTAGATAATTGGCATGGTAATTGCTATAAATTTATGTAAATGCTTTAGGGAAAGTGTTAGTGAAGTCTCTGAGGGAGAAAAGAGTCGAGTAAATAATATAGAAACAAGGAGGAGATTTTCATGGGTGGGTATACCGGAAAAATTTTGCGCATCAATCTCACAGAAGGAAAAATCAGTACCGAGCCTTTAAACTTGGAACTTGCGAAGAAATATTTGAGCGGGCGTGGGCTTGCGGGAAAGATGTTTTTTGATGAGGTAGCCGCAGACGTTGATGCACTATCTCCCGAAAACACAATGTATATTGCTACAGGATTACTCACAGGCACGAACGCTCCAACGTCCGGCCGGTTCATGGTTGTTACGAAATCTCCGTTAAATGGGTGTATCGCTTCTTCGAACTCAGGGGGATATTGGGGAGCACAGCTAAAGTTTGCCGGTTATGATATGGTTATTTTGGAAGGCAAGGCAGACCATCCTGTGTATATTGCCATTAACGACGACAAGGTGGAAATTAAAGATGCTGCCAATGTTTGGGGTAAGGATGTTTATGCTACAACAGAGGCTTTAAAGCTGGAATTCGGGGACGACAAAGCGAAAGTACTAACTATTGGGCCTGCCGGTGAAAACCTTTCTCTAATGGCATCGATCATGAACGACCTCTTCCGCGCAGCTGGGCGCAGTGGAGTAGGTGCCGTAATGGGATCAAAGAACGTTAAAGCGATTGTGGTTCGTGGAACTGGAAAGGTCGAAAACGCAAATCCGGATGAAATGAAAAAAGTCTTAAGCGAGGCTTTGGGAAAAATCAGGGAAAATGGCGTAACAGGTCAAGGACTCGGAGCATACGGTACTGCAGTGCTTGTTAACATTATTAATGAAAGCGGAATATATCCGGTCAATAACTTCCAAGAATCCTATGATCCTGATGCGGATCTCATCAGCGGAGAAACCATGACCGCAAACCACTTGATCAAAAAAGATCCTTGCTATCGTTGTCCAATCGCTTGTGGTCGCCATAATAAATGGGAAGGCGGCGAAGGCGCTGGTCCTGAGTATGAGGCAGTATGGTGCTTTGGTTCCGACTGTGGCATTCATGATTATGACGCGATTCATGTAGCCAATGATTTATGCAACAAATTAGGAATGGACTCGATTTCGGTCGGTTGTACCATTGCAGCGGGTATGGAACTGGTTCAGCGCGGATATGTTAAGCCAGAAGAACTTGATGGCACGCCGCTTGAATTCGGAAATGCCAAAGGAATGGTAGAATGGGTCCGGAAAATAGCTTACGCTGAAGGACTTGGAGCCAAAATGGCTCAGGGTTCTTATAACTTCGCTGAAGGTTATGGTCACCCAGAGCTATCCATGACAGTGAAAAAACTTGAGATCCCAGCCTATGATCCTCGGGGCATACAAGGTCACGGCCTTCAATATGCAACAAGTAACCGGGGTGGTTGTCACGTTCGTGGGTACATGGTTTCTCCAGAAATCTTGGGCCTTCCTGAAAAACTAGATAAGGACTCCCTTGAGGGAAAAGCAACGTGGGTCAAGATCTTCCAAGATCTCACAGCTGTTATCGACTCCGTTGGATTGTGCTTGTTCACTTCATTCGCGCTGGGTCTTTCTGATTATACGGCGATTGTCAACGCTGTGACCGGTTTCAATTACACAGATGCCGAACTTTTGGCTTGTGGAGACCGGACTTGGAACATTGAACGTTTACAAAATCTTCGGACTGGTATGACCACAGCGGATGACACACTTCCTGAGCGTTTATTAAAAGTAGCGATTCCAACAGGACCTTCAAAAGGAAGTGTACACAGATTACCAGAACTTCTACCTCAGTACTATACTGAACGCGGATGGGATGCAGCTGGCGTACCAACGCCTGAATGTCTTAAAAACCTAGGAATCTAGGACGCATGCGAGGCACGATGTTAGTCAATGAACCAAGTTTTGAGGGGGACCTTTTAGGGGGTCCCCCCCTTGAATTATCATGGTATAATAGAGAACAAAACACGAGTGAACCAGCAAGAGCAATCAGTCAACCTTCAAAGTCCCATGTTGAGAGGAGGAACCTGTGTGCGTGTGACTGTAAAATTATTCGCGACGTTTCGGGATGGCCGCTTTAAGGTTGAAGAGTGGGATCTTCCAGAAGAAAGTCGTCTTATGGATGTCCTCCAACCGCTGAACATTAAACCTAAGGAAGTTGCCATTTGCCTTGTTAATGGGCGAAATGTTAATGAACAGCATGTCTTGAAAGACGGAGATACCATAGCACTCTTTCCACCTGTGGGAGGCGGTTAAATGAAATTAGAAAGTCGTTACGCTCGGAATAGGAAAACCTTGTCTGATGAGGATCAGCTCAAGCTTTCCACATCATGCGTAGCAATCGTGGGGTGTGGAGGACTTGGGGGGTATATAGCTGAAGAACTCGCCCGGATTGGGGTTGGTCGGCTAGTGCTTATTGACGGCGACCGTCTGGAAGTAAGCAATCTTAACCGTCAGATTATGGCGACAGAGCTCAATATGGGGCAATGGAAAGTGGAAGCCGCCCGTGATAGACTGCAAATTGTCAATTCTGAGGTACAAGTCGAGGTGATTAGAGGCTGGTTTGAAGAGGAAAAGGGTCCTGAATTGTTTCGGGAAGTGGACTTAGTGTGTGACGCCCTTGACTCGTTGCCCACACGTGTCGTTCTGGAACGGGTCTGTCACCAAAAGGAGTTACCGCTAATTTTTGCTAGCATCGCAGGCTGGTTTGGACAAATAGGCGTAAGTTTGCCAGGTGATTTTAGCGTTTTCCGCTTATTTGGGCGCGGGGAACAGGGGGTTGAGAGCACGTGGGGAAATCCTGCGTTTACTCCTGCTGTCTTGGCAAGTTTAAGTGTGGTGGAAACTGTAAAATTACTGGTTGGACGCCAGCCTTCCTTGCGACATGCTTGGTTACAGGTGGATCTGTTAACCATGGAATTTGAACGGTTTGAGATCCAGTAATATATAAATGATCACGAAAGGTGTCATGGAACATGGGAAGTAGTAGCGAATTATTCAAGGTCAAAACATTGGCTGAGGCGATCGATTCCTTAAAACCCTATGTGCTCTCATTTTATCAGTGCGTCGAGAAGATCCCTTTGGCTGATTCACTGGGACGTATTGTTACCCAGGATATTCCGGCCACCTGTGCTTTACCTCATTTTCGTAAATCCACAATGGATGGAATGGCTGTTCGGGCTTCTGACACGTTTGGGGCCAGTGAAAGTATGCCAGCGTTGGTTCAGTGTCATGGGGAAGTACGGATGGGTGAGGCTCCGACGGAACTGTTGGGGCAGGGCGTCGGAGTCCTGATGCCCACGGGTGGAATGCTTCCCGAGGGTGCGGATGCTGTCGTGATGGTCGAACATCTCGAACACTTTGGCGAGGAACTCTATGGTGTAACGAAGGCTGTAGCACCAGGCGAGAATCTCATAGACATCGGGGAAGACTTAATCGAAGGAGAAGTTATTCTTTCGAAATACACACGAATTCGGGCCCAAGAAATGGGACTCTTAGCTTCCCAAGGGCTAATCCACGTCCCGGTATTGCCCCGTTTCCGAGTCGGAATTCTTTCCACAGGGGATGAAATTATTTCTCCAGAACAAGAACCGTTACCCGGCCAATCAAGGGATATTAACGGCTATACCTTGCTTGGGCAGGCACTGGCGTGTGGTGCCAATGCTCGTCATTATGGTATTGTGAAAGATAATCTGGAAGAACTCCGTTCAGTACTTACAACCATGCTCGAGGAAAATGATATGGTTTTACTTTCCGGCGGGAGTTCCGTGGGGTCGCGCGATCTGTCTGCTCAGCTTATCGATGAACTAGGAGATCCTGGACTGCTGTTTCATGGTTTAGCACTTCGACCGGGCAAGCCTACGATTGGTGGAGTCGTGAATGGGAAATTGATTTTTGGACTTCCTGGACATCCTGCCTCGGCGATGGTCGTTTTTGACACAATAGTACGTCCTTGGTTAGATGCTTCGGTATTACATTCGCAGGCCAATCCTCTGCCGAAGGGGACGTTAACCCAGAATTTATATTCGGGTAGTGGTCGGGAGGAATTTGTGCGCGTGCGAGTGGTTCCTGATGGTGAAGATTGGCAAGTTGAGCCGATACGAGGAAAATCGGGCTTAATTCGGACAATGGTGTTGGCGGATGCTTTAGTACACATTGATTTGGATATTGAGGGCTTAGAAGCGGGAAAAGAGGTCTGTTTTCGCCTTTTGCGTTAAGATAGATTATTGTTAGAATGGGAGGCAAGAAACGTGGAACGCCAAATATATCTTGAAAACAAGGCTTGGCAAGAGGGACTGGCCTTAATGATGGAAAAGCTTGCTGAACGCTGTGTTCCGAAAAATGAGGTCGTGGATGTGCGTTCATCGCTCCATAGAATCACGGGTACAATTATTCGTGCCCATCGAAGTTCACCCCATTTTGCAGCTTCAGCGATGGACGGATATGCTATTCGGGCTAAGGATACTTTTGGGATTTCGGAGCGCGAACCTCGTTGGTTAGAACTGGGAGTGCAAGCCATTCAGGTGGATACTGGGGATCCAGTCCCTGAGGGAATGGATGCCGTCGTCATGTTGGAAGAAGTCCTGGAACTTGGAGAGCGGGGAATCTTGCTGCAAGCTCCTGTTGTACCATGGAATCATGTTCGTCCGGTAGGAGAGGACATTGTAGAAGGGGAAGTGCTTCTGCCGATTCATCACCGCATTCGCCCTCAAGACCAGGGAGCACTATTAGCCGCAGGGGTTTTGGAGGTTGAGGTTCGACGTAAGCCGCGTGTGGGGATTTTGCCGACCGGAGATGAAATCCGTCCACCTGAGGCGTCCCTTCAAGTGGGGGATATTGTGGATAGTAACTCCACAGTCCTTGCTTCCTTAGTTGAGGAATGGGGTGGATACGCCACAATATGGCCGATAACCCCAGATCAACCAGAGAGATTAGAAGACGCTATTCTGAAGATGGCAGAGTCTCAGGATATTTTGGTCATTATCGCAGGGTCATCCCAAGGGCGGGATGACTATACGTCCCATATGATTGAGAAGCATGGGACACTTTATCTGCATGGAGTAGCCATTAAACCGGGCAAACCTGTGGCCTTAGGAGAAATTCATGGAAAGCCGACGTTTGGCATTCCAGGTTATCCGGTATCAACTTATCTGACAGCGCATTTGTTCTTGGAACCTTGGGTCTATCAATTGCAGGGTTTAAGTAAAGGCGTACAGACTACACTGGATGCCGTGGTCAGCAAGAAAGTCTTTTCCTCGTTAGGCAGTGAAGAGTTTGTGCGGGTTAAAGTGGGGAAAGTTGGAGACCGTTGGGTTGCGGCCCCTTTAAATCGTGGTGCAGGGGTGACGATGAGTCTGGTGAGAGCGGATGGGATGTTGAGGGTCCCTCGCCTGCAGGAAGGGTTTCATGAGGGAGAAACCGTACCTGTTGAGCTTCTGCGGCCTGTTTCTGAGTTAGAAGAAACTCTCGTGTGCATAGGATCCCATGATCTGACGTTGGATGTTTTAAGTAGCCATATGAAAGCCAGGGGTGGGCAGGGGGGGATTGCCTCAGCCCATGTAGGGAGTCTCGCTGGGATTCTGTCTTTGCGCAAGAGGGAAGCACATTTTGCCGGAATTCACTTACTCGATCCCGATACAGGGGAGTACAATCTCTCCTATTTGCAACGTTTCCTGCCGGGAAGAGAGATCGCTTTAATGAATTTAGTTTATCGGACGCAAGTTCTAATTGTGCCGAAAGGAAACCCACTCGACCTAAAGACCCTCGAGGATTTAGCTCAACCGGGTATTCGATTCGTAAATCGTCAGGGTGGATCCGGGACTCGGGTGCTTTTCGATTATTTGCTCCAGAAGCAAGGCCTAAGCAAAGAACAAATTCTGGGGTATGAGCGGGAAGAATTTACGCACTTAGCGGTGGCGGTGGCGGTGGCCTCTGGATCAGCTGATGTTGGGTTGGGCATTCAAAGTGCCGCGGAAGCACTTGGACTGGATTACGTACTGGTCGGAGAAGAACGATATGATTTGGCGATTCCACGGGAATATCTAGAGGAACCCCGCATTAAAACCATGATTGCCGTCATTCAAAGTAAAGAATTTCAGGAGGATGTTCTGGCGCTTGGCGGGTATGATGTCAGAGAGACGGGGGTATTTTACGGTTAACACGGGAGTATGCAAGTCAAAGAACCGTCCCCGACTTGCACTTTTATTAATTTCAAGGAAATCAGCAATCTAAGCTTAATGTAAAAAGCACCTACCCAATTGCGGGCAGGTGCTTTTTGAGAATTAGTTTGAGGCAATGTATTTACTTGCCGAAAGAACAACGGGGGTAAGTGCAGACTGGGCATTCAAGACAAAGACCTCCATGCCCAAGTTTGACAATATCAAGACGCGATAGTCGTTCTCCCGTAAGAAGTCGAGGAGCGACTAAATCAAAGACGGTTTTTTTAGAATACATAACGCACCCGGGTAATCCCATGATGGGAACATCTCCGAGGTAGGCTAGCAAAAACATGGCTCCTGGTAGAACTGGTGCACCGTAAGTGATGAGTTCTGCACCCAGTCCTTTAATTGCTGCGGGGGTGACGTCATCGGGATCGACGGACATGCCACCACTGACTAAGATCATTTCTGCTCCCTTACTTAGTTGATCTCGAATACTGCTTTGAATCAGGGACACATCATCGCTGGCTAACGTTTGCTCTAGGACAACAGATCCCCAACTTTCAACTTTAGCGCGCAGCACGGGACCGAATTTATCTTGAATACGTCCCTTATAAACTTCACTTCCCGTTATGACGATGCCAACCTTTAAGTGTTTTAAAGGCCGAACATCCAGTATAGGATTTGAAAACGTTTGGACATTATTTTCCGCTTCGAGGATTACTTTCTCATCAATCATCAGAGGAACGACACGGGTTCCTGCGACTTTATCCCCTTTTTTGACGGGGTAATGATTGTGAAGCGTAGCGAGGATGACCCCTTCTAAAGTATTCAACGCTAAGATGCCGTCTTCTGAGGAGTAAAGAAGGCCGTCGTGAGCAGCGGTTAGGGTGATTTTTCCTTCTTTGGGCTCGTCAAGGACTAGACCGGAACCGGATACGGCTCGGGCGAGACGCTCCGCCGCTTCATTTTCATGAATAAGGCCTGGTGTTTGATCCCAGACGTAAATATGTTCTTTCCCCATGCTGAGAAGAACAGGTATATCCTCTTCCTGAACGATATGCCCCTTGCGAAACCGGGGACCTTTGTAGATACCAGGGATAATTTGTGTCATGTCCTGAATCAGAATGGCGCCAACAGCATCTTGCACTTTAATTTTTTCCATAGGGATAGCCTCCAATACATCGTGTACTTAGAACGAAGGAATAAATGTTGTTACTCCTGCAATCGTATTCCCGAAAAAGATGACGGGCTTAATAAATGGGGAATGACTCTCTACATCATGCCAGTCCAGGTAACACGTAAATTAAAAACGCCTACACCAAAACAAGGTGAGGCGTCAAAAAAAATAAAATGTATAACACGCAACTCCTCCTTTTCAAATGTGAAGGCATGTCCGTTTCCCAACATACCCTGAGGGTTTAAAACCCTGGCCCAATAACCATGGAAGCTCTTTAGGTTAATAGGCTTGGAGATTTAGAAATATTAATTTAACAACATTAATTATAACAGCAGTTTAACTCTATTACAATTAATGTACTGTTTGCAAAAGATTTCAGATGTTTAGTGAGGAAGAAAGTGTTCCAAAATAGAATGCTGTTCCGAGCAATGTGCGTCAAATTAGGTCAGTAAAAAGATTAGAAATTATACATAAAATCAGAGTTTAATAAAAAGAACAGTCATTCGTCGGAAGAATCAGCTTTGTGAATTTGATAACTAAATATTCAGACTGTTGGCATGACTCTTGCAATGTATAAAAGATAACCAAAAGTGACAATGCTGATTAGGACAAACATTGTGTCACTGTTGAAAAACAAATTAATGGTTAACGCCAAAAAGAAATGGGAGGAAACAAAAATGTCAGTTATTCATCAAGTGTATGGGTATTACATGCCAACAGTGAACCTCATGGGAGCCGGAGCAGCTCAAGAGACAGGAAAACAAGCCAAATTACTGGGTGGAAAAAAGGTACTATTGGTGACTGATGCCTATCTCGAAAAAGTTGGAATGGCTCAGGAAATTGCTGACATTATAGAAAAAGAAGGCGTCAAAGTTGTTATTTATGGCGGCGCTGAACCGAATCCAACGGATAAAAATGTGCATGATGGGTTTGACATCTATACTAAAGAAGGCTGCGACCTGATTGTATCCGTAGGCGGAGGATCTTCCCATGACTGTGCTAAAGGAATCGGACTTGTTGCAGGTAATGGTGGAAGAATTAACGACTATGAAGGTGTGGATAAATCTCCACTACCGATGGCTCCGATGATTGCTATTAACACCACAGCCGGTACGGCTGCTGAAATGACCAGATTCTGTATTATTACAGATGCTGCACGGCATATTAAAATGGCCATCGTTGACTGGCATGTAACCCCAAATGTCTCGATTAATGATCCCTTGTTGATGATGAAACAACCTCCTAGCTTAACGGCTGCCACCGGAATGGATGCACTCACCCATGCTGTTGAAGCGTATGTTTCTACAGCCGCCACACCAGTGACAGATTCGGCTGCATTAATGGCGTTTAAATTAATCCCTAGATATCTACGTCGTGCCGTAGCAAATGGAGATGATTTCGAAGCTCGTGACAAAATGGCTTATGCACAATTATTAGCTGGTATGGCGTTTAATAATGCCAGTTTAGGTTATGTTCATGCAATGGCTCATCAATTAGGTGGATTCTATAATTTGCCTCATGGAGTATGCAACGCAATCCTCCTTCCTCATGTTTCACGCTTTAACATGATTGGTAATCTCGATCGTTTTGCAGAGATCGCTGTAGCAATGGGAGAAAATGTTGATGGACTTTCTGTCAGGGATGCGGCAGAAAAATGCTTAACCGCAATCGCCACGTTGTCTACTGATGTCGGAATTCCTTCCGGGCTAAGTGCACTGAATGTAAAAGAAGAAGACTTTGCTCTGATGGCTGGAAATGCCAAGTTAGATGCTTGTCAATTCACTAATCCTCGCACAGCAACACTTGAACAAGTGATTCAGATCTATAAGAACGCTATGTAATCTCAGATCGTTAATATATCGGCATGAGTATTGCATTAAAGATTAGGCTTCTATGTCCTCCCTCAAATCATTTCTCATCTCTATTAGCCCCACCAAGCGGTGGGGCCTTTTTTTATACCAATCAGAAAGTATAAATTTCAGGTGGCATAGTGTAACTAAGGCGACCGCCTTCGCCAAGGCTGACAGAATGAATAATACGCGCGAAGACAGTGTCTTCGCGCGCTAGCTAAGTTTTCTTCATAGATTTTCCCGAAAAGAAAAACCTAGGCCAATAGCCAATATGGCCTAGGTCGGACGAAAGTAGAGTTAGGAAGCAAAGTGCGCAAGAAAACGTTCGACTTCTTCTTTTTGGGGACTCCTTAGAAGTTCGGAGGGAGATCCTTCAGCTACCACTTGTCCATTAAGGAGAATCAAAGCGCGGTTTGTTAAATGGGCAATGTCTTTAAAATCATGGCTTACCATGACGGTCGTTGTCTGAGTTGAGCTAAAAACTTTAGTCAGATCGATGCGTAGACCTTCTTTGGTGGGTGCATCTAAGGCTGAAAATGGTTCATCCAAAAAAAGAACGTCCGGTTCTATGGCAAAGGCTCTTGCCAGGCTAACACGTTGGGCTTCTCCCCCGGAGAGCGACCGTGCTAATTGTTTAGTAAGATGGATAACTCCGAATTGTTCCAACCAATAGTCCACTCGTTCCCGAATTTTCCCTTTGGAGAGGCCTCGGATCTTCAATCCAGCAGCAACATTGTCAAAAACACGTGTATTTAACAAAAGAGATTCCTGAAAAACAATAGCAATCTTGCGGCGGATCGGAAGCGGGACGCTCTTCGGTACGGACTGGCCTTGAAAATAGAGCTGTCCGTACGTCGGAGTTTCTAAGAAGGCTAGGATTTTCAACAAACTACTTTTGCCGGATCCGTTTGGCCCGATTAGCCCTACACATTCTCCGGGCAACAAGTGAAAGTGAATATCTTGGAGGATGATTTTATGATCTTTTTTCCAGGTTATCTCCCGGGCTTCGAGCACCTTATGACCCTCCTTGCTGTTTCTGTTGGAGTAGGGTTAAGCCTAATGTTGCCCCATAGGCTAGTAAACATAAGATGATACTTAAGGCAATAGCGATATCGAAGTTGCCTTTGGATACTTCGAGGACAGTTGCAGTTGTTAGAACCCGCGTCTGTCCTTTAATGTTTCCGCCGACCGCCATAGACGCCCCGATTTCGGAAACAATGGCTCCGAAACCGGCAATGATTGCCGCAAGGAGGGAGAAACGGACCTCTTTAAGTAACAGCCAAGTATATTGAAGACGATTCGCGCCCAAGGCCCGGATCTGAAGCCTTAGTTTGGGGTCGGTTTGTTGAAGAGCAGCACAGGTTAAGGCAGCGATAATGGGAGAGGCAATAATTGCTTGGGCAATGATAATAGCCGTCGGTGTATACATGATGTTTAAAAAGCCAAAGGGGCCGGAACGCCAAAGAAAAATTGAGACCCAAAGTCCGACTACCACTGGGGGTAACCCCATCCCGGTATTTACAACGCTTAAAAGGAATCGACGTCCGGGAAAGGGTTTGAGAGCCAAGAGCGTGCCGAAGGGAATTCCAATGATCAAGCTTATTACCGTTCCTGTGGCTGATATTTTAAGGGTAAGGAGCGTAATATCTATGACTTCAGGGTCCCCGATAGCTAGGAGGTGAATTGCGGCCAGAATACCTTGCCAAATCATGTCCATGGGGCTGAGTTCCCCTCCTTTTCGAGAAGCTAAGGGGAATTACTTACCGAGATCTTCCATCTTTTTGCCGGCATCTGGGAAGAAGAGGGCTTGACCAAACTTATCTTTGCCAAAGGATCCAATGAGTTTTTGAGTATCCGCATCAACCATAAAGTCGTCGAAGGCTTTAGCGCCTGCAGCATTGACTTTAGGGAACTTTTCGGGGTTAACTTGCATGACATGATAGATATTTAGAAGCGCAGCTTCCCCTTGAAGAAGAATATCAAGTTTTAAATTTTTCTTCGTAGCGAGGTAGGTGGCACGGTCTGTAAGGGTATAGGCTTCTTTGTCTGAAGCCATGGTAAGTGTCTGTCCCATGCCTTGGCCGATCTCCTGATACTTACTTCCAGTAGGTTTAATATTGGCTTTCGTCCATAAAGCTTTCTCCATGATATCGGTTCCGGATTTATCTCCACGGGAGACAAAGATTGAAGGGCTAGCGTAAATGGCCCTTAAGGCATCTACGGCTGTTTTTGTGTCTTTAACTTTGGCGGGATCCGTTGCTGGTCCTACGATTATGAAGTCGTTATGCATCACAAGTTGATAGTTTATTCCTGTTTTATTATCAACCAGCTTTTTTTCTGAGGCGGGTGCATGCACGAGTAAAACATCAGCTTCACCTTTTTCTCCCATTGCGAGAGCAGCCCCTGTACCTACGGCTATGGTTTTGACTTTATATCCAGTTTTTTTCTCAAAGGCAGGGATAAGCACGCCTAACAACCCGCTGTCTTGAGTACTCGTCGTGGTAGCTAGAATTAGGTCGGGATTTGCAGGTTTCGGGGTTTCGCTTGTTTGTGGAGCAGGAGTCGTTGCTGGGGTTGCTGCTTTTCCACACCCGACGACGATCACCATGAGGGCGATCGCAAGGACTGCGAAACGAAGGCTGAGCTTAAATCTAATCTTTTTATTCATTTATTAATTAACATCTCCTTACTAGTGTTGGTTGAAAACTTAAGAATGCAAGTTCAAGAACCGTCCCCAACTTGCACTAGGTGGTTAAGAGGATTTTCCCTGTCAAAGAGGTATCGTACCCACTATGTTGTTGAATGGCTTGAATAAATCCGGGAGATCTTAAAACATCTAAAAGTTGTTGCCAGACAGGGGTTTTTGCGGTTTGACCTAAACAAACCAGATCATAGCGTTCTTGGAATAAGGGCACAAAATCAAGGCCAAGTCGTTGAGCAGCAGCCTTAACTCCCACTCCGGCATCTGCTTGCCCGTTAGCTACGAGGCAGGCCACTCCAGAATGTGTAGTTTCTTCGTGTTCGTAGCCTAAAATTTGACCAGGAGAAATCTTGGCTGCTTGCAGGTAGGCATCGAGGCGCAGACGGGTTCCAGACCCCTTTTGGCGGTTGATATATTGCAGACCCTCTAAAGTGATGTCGTCCCAAGTATGTAGATGAAGAGGGTTGCCAGGGGCTACAATGAAACCTTGTTCACGTTGAACTAGATTTACAACACAAACAGATTCTCCGGGGATAACGTGTTTGACAAATGAAAGGTTATAATCCTTTGACGATTCATCCCATAAATGTGCTCCTGATATTTCCGCTTCACGGCGGTAGAGGGCAATGAGTCCATCCATACTTCCTCGGAAGGAAACTGAGGATTCTAAAGGCGTGGGAGTGTGTCTAAGAAATTCGAAAAGCAGTTCAACAACAGGGTCGTGGCTTCCTATAAAACGAATTTTCGCTGATTCTGAAGTACTGGAGGGTGTATCTTGAGGAAGCGAACGATGCATACTAAGGGTTCCATGGAGATACTGGTCAAGTACAGAAGGATCAATCCGTAGTTGGCGACCGATGTGGTGAGCTGGGATCTCACCTCGTTTGACAAGTTCATAAAGAGTATATTTAGAAATTTTAAGGATAGTAGCTGCTTCAGCAGCAGTAAGAGTTAAACCCAAATAGTCACCTCCTTTTCACTTATCCCTGTTAAGCTTAAAATAAGAAGAGGAGCAAGTCAATACTGTTGTAGCAAACAATAGGAATTAATTTGTTTATGTTAGTTTGAGTTGGCAATTAGGGATCAGGGAAGCATCATGTGATTGTAGAGGGCGTATCGGGACTATGTTCAAAGGAACAATTTTTGACATATAATAGTTTATAATGAGATGAATACATGAGTAAATTAAAGAAATACAGACATTAGGCTATCTGGCTTAGAAAAAACCGGAAACTATTCAAGGATATCAACGTAGAATATAATTTTTTGTTGACAACACTGAACTTTGTGCTAAAATTTAACCTGATGGAAATTTGGGTTACCGGACGAAGTGGCGACCGGCTCAGATTCTTTCCTGTTTTTTAACTAAAAAGGGGGCAACGATCACAATTGGCAAATTCTCTTGGACGTCATGTGTTGGCTGAAATTTATGGGTGTAGTTTCGACATTCTAAACGATCGAGAAAAAGTCGAAACACTGATGGTCAATGCAGCTTTGGAGGCTGGTGCCGAGGTGCGTGAGGTAGTTTTTCATAAGTTTAGTCCTCAAGGGGTGAGCGGTGTAGTGGTAATTTCAGAATCGCACTTAGCCATCCACACGTGGCCAGAACTCGGATATGCAGCTGTTGACGTCTTTACTTGCGGGGACCGTGTCAATCCCTGGGATGCTTGTAACTATTTAACGGATCAGTTTAAAGCAGGTCATATGACAGCAACAGAAATTAAACGGGGAATCGTTGAGGATTCAAAGGAAGCGGTAAATATATAGGAGGGATATTTATTTTACTCCGGACTAAGACAAGTACGGATAAGCTGACTGGTACTAGATAGACCTTGTGACTGAAATAGTTGCAGGGTCTATTGTGTTTTAGGTGAGCTTACATACTCTTTGAATAATAATGTCATATTATCAGTGTACAATATTTAAAAGGGGCAGGACTTTTAATATGAATATCGAATATATAATAGTTTAATGTCTGAATTGAAGACAAGGAGCGATAACATGGTTCCGCTAGAATTCAGCTTCCTTGAGAAACTGAACGTAGTACAGACGCATTTGCGCCAAGAAATAAACTTCAAGCCAGCTGGTTTTGAAGAATTGGTTCAGCTGGATATGGATGAGCTTGATCGTACGGTTAACCCAGCGATTGTCTTAGCAGTAAGTCGAGCTTGTGGAGATCATGGGCGAAAATCTGAAGCGTTGGCTGGCATCATTCAATTTATATTTATGGCCAATCAGGTTCATAGATTAATGAAGGATGACAGTGATATCGCGGAAGAACTTCGACAATTTCCAGTGCTTGTCGGGGATTTGTTATATGGAAAGTTTTTTTTAGACCTCTGCCGTGAGAAGCTGCTTCCATTTCTAGACCCTCTGGCTCAAGTCATGAAAACGATGAGTGAGGGGGGTATTTGCCGTTGGCTTTCTCGGGGTAAGAAACTCAATAGGGATGAGCTGCTTGAAATTATTGAGATGGAGAGCGCTTCATTGACAGAATTAGCGGCTCGACTTAGTGCAGAACTTGCGGGTGTTTCACTTCCTTTACAGCGACAGATTGAAGCCTTTGGCCGAGAATTGGGATTAGCGTGGGGAGCCTGGAAGGAACGTCTGGGAAATGCCGAGGTGCAATCGATCCTTCAGCGGGCAAAGGAAATCTTGAATGAAATTTCGGCTGGATCACAGCTTCAGTTACAGCCTCTTTGCGAAGTGCATCGTTACCTGGAGCATCAGCTAAGTACAGATTACAATCCTTTAGAGGCAGGGTCGTAACGAACGGAGTGGAGTATGAATAAACTTAGAGTTTTCTTCGAAATGATTAAATTTGAACATACACTTTTTGCCCTTCCTTTTGCATATTTGGGCGCTTTTTTGGCTGCCGATGGTGTACCGTCTGTTTCAAAACTAGTCTGGATTACACTGGCCATGATAGGGGCTAGGACGGCAGCGATGTCCTTAAATCGCCTGATTGACAGGCATATCGATGCGCGTAACCCACGGACGGCTCAGAGGGCACTGCCAGCAGGTCAGCTTCGGGTGAAGGAGGTTTACTTTTACACGGTGTTGTCTTTCTTGTTATTAGGCTATTCAGCGTACAAACTCAATTATTTGGCCTTAATGTTGATGCCAATCGCTGTCTTTTTTCTTGTTTTATATTCCTATACAAAGCGGTTTACTTGGGCTTGCCATTTGGCCTTGGGAATTTCACTAGGCTTAGCCCCGGCGGGAGCATGGATCGGGGTAACGGGTCATTGGGCTTTGGCGCCTATTCTCTTGGGGCTTGGGGTCGTGACTTGGGTTGCAGGGTTTGATGTCGTTTATGCCTGCCAAGATGTAGAGTTTGACCGTAAAGAAGGGTTGCACTCGATTCCTGCTATTTTCGGGGTGCAGAGGGGTTTGGAAATTTCGTCATTTTTGCACATGCTTGCGCCACTCTTTTTTATCGCGGTCGGAGTGGTTATGTCCATGAGTTGGCTTTATTATGCAGGTGTTGGGATTGCCATTATCTTGCTTTTCCGGCAGCATCGCATTGTCACGGCAGATGATCTCTCTAAAATTGGGGTTGCTTTTTTCGACCTTAACGGGTACTTGAGTATTTTGCTTTTTGTCTTCTCGATCTTGGATTTAATCTTTTTACGATAATTAAAAGGAGGGGACGCAATGCCCTCACTGTTTGAACAAAGTGAACTCTATGACCTAATTGAAAAAGTCGAAAAGGGTGAACGTTTAGAGTTTGATGATGGTGTTCGCATGATGAATAGTCAAGACATCTTGGCCCTTGGCTATATGGCCAACCTCGTACGCGAACGGAAAAATGGTAATCAAACCTATTTTATCGTCAATCGTCCTATTAAATATGCCAATGTTTGTAGCGATCTCGATAATTGCACTAATGCCACGATGTGCTACGGTCACAATGAAACCACAGAGGAACGGATTGACCATTTGCTACAAATGCGCGAGCAACAGGATCGGACAGGTGGGTTTCTGACGTTTATTCCTCTTCCCTTTTACCCCGAAAATATAAAATTAGAAGGAACCATGGGTATTGGAAATACAACGGGTTTTGAAGACCTAAAAATGTTGGCTATTTCTAGGATTCTTCTGGACAATTTCGATCACATTAAGGGGTTTTGGATCATGCTCGGGCCTAGACTGGCCCAAGTTTCTCTGGCGTTTGGGGTGGATGATTTAGATGGTACCGTAGTGGAGGAGAGAATTATTCACTCAGCGGGGACCGAAACAAATCAAGTTATGACTAAACGAGCCTTGATTCACCTTATTCAAAAGGCTGGACGAGATGCGGTGGAACGAGATAATTTGTATCGTGTCCTTAAAACCAACTAGGACGGAAGGGGGAGAAGTATGTGCAAGCCGAGACCTTAAGAATCATTGAGAAACGTTTGGCTGGCGAACGGTTATCCGTCGCAGATGGGGTTAAACTACTACAAGATGCCGATCTTCTTTCCTTAGGGCAAGCTGCGGATCTCGTTCGAGGGCAAATGCATCCAGAAAAAGTGATTACCTTTGTTATTGACAGGAATATTAATTATACTAACGTCTGTTCCTGTCAATGTAAGTTTTGTGCCTTCTATTGTAAACCCGGAGATCCAAATGGATATATTTTGTCACGAGACGAATTACATGCTAAAATTGAAGAAACGATTGCAGTCGGAGGAACTCAGCTTTTGATTCAAGGGGGATTACATCCTGATTTGGATCTAGACTATTTCGAAAATCTACTGCGTGATATTAAAAGCCATTATACGATTCACATTCACTCGTTTAGCCCTCCGGAAATCTGGGATTTGGCGAATAAATCCCAGTTGAGTTTAGAGGAAGTCATCCGTCGTCTTAGAGAGGCGGGTTTAGATTCGATTCCTGGGGGAGGGGCTGAAATCCTCGATGATCGCGTACGTCATCTGATTAGCCCTAACAAAGTAAGTTGGCAACAATGGATGGACGTGATGACCACAGCGCACAAACAGGGTATGAAAACAACTGCAACCATGATGTTTGGGCATGTGGAAACGTTTGAGGAACGAATTCTGCATATGGTGCGTGTTCGAGAAGCTCAGGACCAAACGGGTGGCTTTACCGCTTTTATTCCTTGGAGTTATGCTCCCACAAACACCGAACTTGGCGGAGAGGGCAGCACGGGGGTCGAATATCTGCGCACACTTGCGGTAGCGCGTTTAATGCTTGATAACGTGGACAATGTTCAAGCATCGTGGGTTACACAAGGGGCCAAAATGGCGCAGGTAGCTTTACGCTTTGGGGCTAATGATTTCGGGAGTACGATGTTAGAGGAAAATGTGGTTCGAGCTGCTGGCGTGCAAACACGTGTCCCGTTACAGGAGATTATTCGTTGTATTGAAGATGCGGGTTATCGAGCTGTTCAACGCAATACACATTACGAGTGGTTAAAGGAGTACGGGAAGGAAGTGTAGGCGGATGCGCAGGCGCAAGCGACAGCTCAATGAAGGCAATTTACCGTTAATGGAACATGTTATAGCCCTACGCAAAGTACTGGTGATTTCTGCATATGCAATAGCGTTCGGGGCCATCGTTGGATGGTTCATAAGTGATCTGACCTTCACCTATTTAGCAACTCCGGTAACAAAGTTGAAAGATATCATGTTTATTACGACAACCCCCATGGAACCCATGTTAGTCAAACTGAAAGTTTCCTTATTCGTTGGTATGGTCATTGCGCTTCCAATTATCATTTGGCAGATTTGGAGTTTTGTGTTACCGGCGTTAAAGCAAAATGAACGAAAATACTTATATATTATTGTTCCAAGCTCATTACTCCTCTTTCTTGCTGGGGCTGCATTATGTTTCTACGTTGTATTGCCTATTGGGATCAGATTTTTGCTTATGGCCGGTGGCGGGGGTGTTCAATCTACCCCCTTTGTGACCAAAACGTCTTACCTTAGCTTTCTCGTAACCTTTCTCCTGACGTTTGGATTAGTGTTTCAACTTCCGATTGTCTTATTAATTTTAATTCGTATAGGAGTGTTATCCCCCAAAACGTTGGCCAAAAAAAGACGTTGGGCGGTCTTGGCAATTGTCATTTTAGCGGCTGTGGTTGCACCGACGCCAGACCTGTTTACCCAACTCCTCATGGCTGGACCAATGTACCTTCTCTATGAAATTAGTATTTGGCTGGGGTATCTTGTTGTACGTAGAACAGAAAAAGAACTGGCTTTGAAATAAGGGGGTGAGAACGTGGGTTTTAGTGAGATACTCTTAATTATGGCTATCGCACTTATTTTGTTTGGTCCAGAAGATTTGCCCGACATCGCTCGGACGATCGGTAAAGTAGTTTTTGAAATCCGCAAAGCGACCCAGGATCTGACTAAGGAATTTCAAAGTTCAGTGATGGATAACCCGGTAAATATTATAAATAAAGCTTTTGAACAGACAACGTCCCCACGTATTGCCGAGAAAGAAGCACCCACAGACGTGAGTGAGACGCAAAAGGATGAAATCGACGAGGACTTGTTAACGTACGAGGACGAAATTCCGGATGATCCACTGGCGGAACTGCCGGTGGATATGGTATCTTATGAAGAAAAGGGTGCGAGCAGGTGAACCGGTTTTGAAACAACTCTGGCTCTTCAATCAGATAAATTCAGATCTCCAACGGGTTGAAAATGAACTGACAAAATTCGTAGAGACGGATTACCCGATTCTCCAAGATTCGGCTGTCCATTTATTGGCTGCCGGAGGGAAACGGTTGCGTCCAGCTTTTACGCTTTTAGCAGGGAAATTCTATGGTAGTTCCTCGGAAAAATTGATGCCAGTGGCAATGGCCTTAGAGCTTATACATATGTCATCGCTAGTCCATGATGATGTCGTGGATGCCTCAATGACCCGCAGAGGGCGACCGACAGTCAAAGCTAACTGGGGTAATATTGTATCCGTAGAAACGGGTGACTATTTATTGGCGAAGTCTTTGATGCTCATTGCCAAGATTGATCATCCAGAGGTTTCTCGCATTTTGGCAGAAGTCAGCGTGGAAATGTGCCAAGGGGAGATTCAACAGATCAAATCTTCCTTTGACGTGGAACAAAATCTAAAACAGTATTATTACCGTATTAAACGAAAAACTGCCATGTTGATTTCCGCTTGTTGTAAATTAGGGGCGTTGGTTTCAGAAGCTCCCAGGCGTCAGATATGGGCCTTGGGTGCTTATGGACATTCGTTAGGAATGGCCTTTCAGATTGTCGATGATGTTCTGGATATCACGGCTAAGCCCTCCGAGTTTGGGAAGCCGATTGGGGGAGATTTGCGCCAAGGAATCATGACATTACCCATGATCTTGGCCCTAAAGTCGTCACCGGAGCCAGGTAAGTTAAAGACGTTGCTTGGGAAAGTGGACAAAACAGAGGATGAAGTGGCGGAAACGATTGGACTAATCAAGGCCACTGGTGCGATTGATGATTCGATGCATTTGGTCGATTTATATGTAAAGAAGGCTAAAAAACATCTTCAGGATCTTCCAAAGGTTCCAACACGTAAAGCGCTAGAAGATTTAGCTGAGTTTATTGCGGTTCGGAAGTTTTAAGAGAGAAACTACCCCTGTGGATGCGATCGAACGGGGTAGCTTCTCTCAATTTTATATCCTTTTACTAATGTGATATGATAAGCTAATGCTGCGTAATTTCAAATTGCAATGGGTAGATACATAGGTTTTTTTGCAACTAAGGAGGGGATGAAATGAGCGAACAACAAGAAGGTATTATTGAAAAGGTATGGCGCTTTTTCAGTTCAATGAAGTTGGGCCTGGCTTTATTAGGAATAATAGCCCTCGTTGCTGGATTGGGGACTCTGTTTCCCCAAGTCAATGTGGACCCGGCAAAGGCCCAAACTGTGGGGCAAATCTGGCAGAAGCTGGGCTTCACCAATCTCTATGGAACGTTTTGGTTTCGTTTATTGTTGGGCTTACTTTGTATCAATTTAATTGTCTGCAGTGTGCAACGATTTCAGGGAGTTTATAACCGTACCTTTAAACTTAAGCCACCAGAGGGTACTTCGACTGTGCCTAAAAAGGTTCAAGCAAAATGGGCAGGAGACGGCGAGTCTCTTAAGCTATCTGTACGAGAAGTTCTAAAACGCAGAGGCTATAAAATTGTTACAAAAGAAAACGACGCGGGCTGGAGCTTCATAGCGATTAAGCGGCGTTTAGGGAATTGGGGATCGATTATTGCGCATGTCTCCTTTGTTGTGTTAGTTATTGGAGCGCTGCTGGGCTCTTTCATGGGTTTTAAGGGATTTTTTATGACAGGTGCTGGAACAACTATACCCATTAACTCTATCAATGTCTCTAGGGGAACAGTAAAGCACGATTTTAGTGTTCGGATCAATTCTGCTGAAGACAGATTCTTAGCTAATGGGGAGCGAGATAACTGGTATACCGACATGAGTATCTTGAAAAATGGTCAGGAAGTGGCCACACAAACGATTTCGGTCAATCACCCTTTTACCTACGAAGGGGTAACGTTCTACCAATCTAGTTTTGCTAAAGGGGTCCATCTTACTGCGGATTTGAAGGGGAAAAAGATTCCTCTGGTTTTACAAGAACAGGGCGGAAACTATTTCCAAGCTGAGGGAACAAATCTTTACCTTATCGCTGCAGCAATAAGTAGCGAGCAACAAACTACGTCAATTGTTTATCAGGTTTATAAAGGGACAGCTTCTCAGCCAATACAAACTGGGCAACTTAAAGTCGGACAAACTATCGATATACAGGGTCAATACAAACTGACCCTTGATGGCAACGCTGGGTTCACCGGCTTACAGGTTAAAGAAGACCCAGGAGTTATGGTTATTTGGTTTGGATGTGCCTTATTATTAGGAGGACTCCTGTTATCATTCTACTGGCGGACGAATGTCGTGTTAGGTGTTTTCATAGCTAAACAGGGCAATCAAGGTGAGTTAACTATGGGAGCTTTGGCCGGAAAAGTTGCTGGCGGAGTGCAAAGCGAGTTTGAACGTTTGATTCATGATATCAAGATGAATTAGGGATTATCATCAATTGTCCAAAAAAGGGAGGATAACACTGTGAACCAGGGATTACAGAGTCTCGAAACGTCAGCGTTTTATGTCATGGTGATGGCGTATACCTTAGGTATGCTGTTGTACTGGATTTGGATTGGCTCTAAAAAAGAACTTATTGGGCGCTTTGCAACATATATTACTGCCATCGGCTTGATCGCAAACACTGCAGCCGTTCTCCTTAGAATGTTCATTTCAGGGCATCCACCACTTTCCAATGGTTATGAATTTCTCTTGACCTTTGTTTGGGGAATCGTGGCTGTTTATTTGTTTGCAGAATTTCGCTATAAATTAAAAGCACTCGGAGCCTTTGTCACGCCGATTTCCTTCTTGCTCTTGATATTTATTATTATGAGTATGGGGCCTGAGGAACGAATTGCCCAAGCGGTGCCTCCGGCACTTAAGAGCCAATGGCTTACATTTCATGTCGTAACGGCAATGTTTGCTTACGGCGCTTTTGCTGTGTCATTCGGACTTGGAATTATGTATTTGCTTAAGTTGAGCAAAGGAGAGGACGGGAAAAAATCATCTTCACAGGGAATTATTTCCCGTTTTCCAGAGTTAGACAAACTGGACGAGCTAGCCTATAAGGTGGTCGGATTCGCGTTTCCACTTTTGACACTTTGCATTATTACCGGCGCAATATGGGCAAATTACGCTTGGGGGACATACTGGTCCTGGGATCCTAAAGAGACGTGGTCTCTGATTACTTGGATTATTTATGCTGGATACTTGCACGCACGGTTGATGTACGGCTGGAAGGGAAAAAGGGCGGCATGGTTGGCCGTGTTTGGTTTTGCAGCCGTGTTGTTTACGTTTTTTGGCGTTAACTATTTTTTACCGGGACTGCATTCTTATGCTTAATGATGAATTCTATCATAAATAGTGCGAGCATATCACTGTTTTTATAATTAAGGAATCATTCAATTATGAAGTGGAAAATGTTAAAATAGGACGAATGAATGCAAAGTTGGAGAAGGTGACTATCTTTCATGCCACACTACTATCCATTATTTATGGACTTAGAAGCACGACCGGTTTTAGTCGTCGGGGGCGGACTTGTAGCTTTGCGCAAAGTTCAGACCCTACTGGCACACGAAGCTTTGGTCTACATTGTCTCCCCCAAACTTATTCCGGAACTTCGAGCGCTGATCGACGAAAAAACATGTTTTTGGACTGAGAAGGAATATTCCACAGAAGATATTCAAGAGGCAATACTTGTTTTTTCATGCACTGAAAAAGAGGATGTTAATGCTCAAGTGTCTTCTGATGCTATAGCCCATCACCGACCGGTGAATGTTGTTGATGATCCGGAAAAATGTAGTTTTATTGTTCCGTCTATTATGGAACAAGGAGATTTGAAAATTGCCGTATCCACAGGAGGAAGCAGCCCAATTGTA
Source organism: Desulfosporosinus metallidurans (assembly GCF_001936615.1). GTDB lineage: Bacteria > Bacillota > Desulfitobacteriia > Desulfitobacteriales > Desulfitobacteriaceae > Desulfosporosinus > Desulfosporosinus metallidurans. The sequence continues at coordinate 24,105 of NZ_MLBF01000016.1, read as the reverse complement.
GCACGGCAAGTCCGAGCTGAGTTGGAAAACTTATACGGTCATGAAATGGCGGAATATCTCAACTTGCTTAAAACTTGGCGAACTAAAGCTAAGTCCGGCTTGTCACCCGAAAAGCGAAATATCTTTTGGAATCGGGCAACGGACGGCGAAGTGAGGGAACTCATCAAAGCCCAGCGCTTAACAGAGGCGGAAGGAGTGGTTGAAACGTGTTTCCTGTCGCTATTGGACTAAATCATCGAAGCGCGCCAGTGGAAATTCGAGAAAAAATGAGCTTTCATCTCTCCCGCATGAAGGAAGTATTAAAAGAGCTCAAAGATTATCCCGAACTTGAAGGGGTTGTAATTCTCAGTACTTGTAACCGGACTGAAGTCTATGCTGTTACAACGAATGTGGAAGTGGGGGCTCAATCCGTTAAGAAGTTTTTGGCCAGCCACCATGGCATCGAGGAAAATGTACTTAATCAGTACCTTTATGTGCACACCTTGTATGATGCAGTGCGCCATTTATTTCGTGTTACTTCGGGTTTAGACTCGATGGTTCGAGGAGAGACACAGATCATTGGACAGGTTGCTCAGGCATATCAACAAGCGAACGAGGCAGCGGTCACCAACAAAGCGATCAATGTGTTTTTCCAGACTGCCTTAGCAGTGGGAAAACGCGTACGCACGGAGACACTGATTGATCAGCATCCTGTTTCCATTAGTTATACTGCGGTAGAACTTGCCAAACAAAACTTTGGAGAACTCGAAGGTAAAGGGATTTTAATCATGGGAGCAGGGGAAATGAGTACCCTAACCGCCAAAAACTTAGTTGCTGCGGGAGCTTCTACTGTTTTGGTCTCTAATCGATCCTATGAAAAGGCCGTTCTATTGGCGAAGGAATGTTCTGGTCGCGCGGTACGTTTTGACGATATGGATCAGTACCTTGAAGAGGTGGATATTGTGATTTCCGCAACCGCTTCGAAACATTTCGTCTTACTTCCGGAACGCATGCAAGAGATTATGAAGCTCCGAAAGGGGCGCCCTATGCTTCTAATTGATATAGCGGTACCTCGGGATATTCACCCTGACGTGGGGGAGATTCCACATATTACGTTATTTGACATTGATGATTTGCGGGGGGTAATAGACCGTCATCATCAAGAGCGTGAGCTAGCTGCTGTAAACGCGGAAAAAATTATTGAAGAAGAGATGCTCCTTTTCCTCAAATGGCATAATTCCCTGTTTGTTGTTCCTACAATTTTAGCGTTACAGCAAAAAGGACAAAAAATTAAAGATGCTCAAGTTGAGCGTGCGCTTGAGCATCTAGGAGGGTTAACTCCTAAGCAAGAAAAGATTGTTCGTTCTATGGCTAACTCCATCGTTAACCACCTCTTGCATAAGCCAATTACAAATTTAAAGGAATATGCCACTACAAGCCAAGGTCATCTTTACACGGAAATTTTGCAAAACCTTTTTGATTTGGATGTTGCCGAAGAAGACAAACGGCCAAACTTGATGGTAAATCAGAATCCGGGGCAAGTGTGTCATAGGAGGGCAGAATGAAGAACATCCGTATTGGGACACGGGACAGTCAATTAGCGATGTGGCAAGCCGAATGGGTAAAGCGTAAACTAACCGAGTTTTATCCTCATCTTCAGTTTGAACTTGTCCCTATGAAAACAAAAGGGGATAAGATCTTGGATGTTCCCCTTTCCAAAATTGGAGACAAAGGATTATTTACCAAGGAACTTGAGAATGGTCTACTTAATTGTGAACTTGATATGGCGGTCCATAGTCTTAAGGACATGCCAACCTTGTTACCAATGGGGTTGATGATTAGCGCCTTTTGCGAAAGAGAGGAGCCAAGGGACGTTTATTTAAGCAAAAACGGGGTCTCTCTAGAGGAATTGCCTTCTGGCGCAATCATTGGTACTAGTAGTTTACGGCGGAAATCGCAACTTAGGCATTATCGCCCAGACCTAGGCTTTATGGATTTGAGAGGAAATCTTCAGACAAGATGGAAGAAATTAGAGGAATCTGAGATGGAGGGTATTGTTCTTGCTGCTGCCGGGGTGAAGAGGCTAGGGTGGGAAGATAGAATCACTCAGATCCTGCCTGAAAATGTGATGCTTTCTGCAGTAGGTCAGGGGTCAATTGCCATAGAAATTCTTGAGAAACGCACGGAGATACATGAGTTGTTATCTCTGCTTAATCATAGTTCTACGGAACAAGCGGTACGTGCTGAGCGTGCCCTTATGCGCAAACTTGAAGGTGGATGCCAAGTGCCCATTGGAGCCTTTGCAGAAGTACTCGAAGGACAGATTATTCTTCGTGGAATGGTGGCGAGCTTAGATGGGGTTCGCTTGATCAGAGCGGAAGCTACAGGCCGTGATCCTGAAACAGTGGGTAACGAAGTTGCTAACCGTCTAATTACCTTGGGGGCCACTTCAATATTAGCGGAAATTCGATAGGGAACTTAGCATTACAACGCTCACCTCGTGATGTCGTGGGCCAAACTAGGGCTCAAGCAGTTTTTATGCAAGAGGGCGGGGTGCCCGGCAAATCGGACATCCTTGTCCGGTTGCCGGCGGAACACGTCCGACGACCATGGATGGTCTAGTGTCACCGAAGCCAAGGATGGCGAGAGGGGACCTGTGTTCTGCCCCGCTGATGAAAGCACCGCTTGAGCCGAGTTTGGCAGTCCACTTCATCAGAGAGGTTCGCTTTTGTAAGCGCGAAGTTCCGGACTAGGAACTAGGGGAACCTAGAGGCGTAGAGGGCGTATGTGGACTATAGTTCGTTCGTTAGAAGAAATTATTTGGAAGCAGGAGAACCGTCCCCGTGCTTCCTGAATAGGAGTGTTCGGTTTGAGTAAGGGATATGTATATTTAGTGGGTGCTGGTCCGGGAGACCCGAAGTTAATTACGATTAAAGGGTCAGAATGTATCGCCAAAGCAGATGTTTTAGTCTATGACCGCTTAGCTTCGCGGCGTCTTTTGACGTTAGCTCGCCCGGATTGTGAACTCATTTATGTGGGGAAATCTCCGGATCGCCACACCCTTAAACAAGAAGAAATTAACCAATTACTTGTGGATAAAGGTCTAGAAGGGAAAATTGTGACCCGCCTAAAGGGGGGGGATCCTTTTGTTTTTGGACGGGGTGGCGAGGAAGCAGAAGCGTTACTCGATGCAGGGATTCAGTTTGAAGTCGTACCGGGTATCACCTCTGCTATCGCTGTACCGGCTTATGCTGGTATCCCTGTGACGCATCGAGATTTAACCTCTTCGTTTGCGGTCATCACGGGACATGAAGATCCCACCAAAAATGAAACCGCTCTTCATTGGGACCATCTGGCTCAGTCGCACGGAACGCTCATTTTCCTCATGGGCATGGAAAACCTGCCTCTGATCGCTAAAAAACTGATGGAAAATGGTAAAACTCCAACCACTCCAGTGGGAATTATTCAATGGGGTACAAGACCGGAACAACGTACGCTTGTGGGGCAACTGGACAATATCGCTCAACGAGTTAAAGAACAGGAATTTACGAACCCTTCGATTATTATTGTGGGTGAAGTCGTCTCTTTACGGGACAAACTCCAATGGTTTGAAAAGAAACCCTTGTTTGGTCAACGAATCGTTGTGACACGAGCGCGCCATCAAGCCAGCGAGTTGTCTCAGGCTATAGAAGCTTTGGGAGGGGAAGCTTGGGAATTTCCGACGATTGAAATTGCTCCTCCATCCGATAATTCATATTTAATTAAAGCGTTAAATGATCTTAAATCGTTCCAATGGCTCATCTTTACCAGTGTTAATGGAGTTGAAGCTTTTTTTGCCGAGCTTAGAATTCAAGGGCGAGATATTCGCGATCTGATCGGCCTTGAAATTGTCGCCATTGGTCCGGCAACTCAAGCGGCGCTGGAGAAAAAAGGACTGCGTGTTGCGTATGTACCGGAGGAATATCGGGCTGAGAAAATTGTGGAAGGTTTGTCTGGCCGTGTTTTGCCAGGCCAAAGGGTATTACTCGCAAGGGCAGAAGAAGCAAGAGATGTCTTGCCAGAATCCCTTAAGGCCATGGGTGCGGAAGTTTGGGATGTGCCGGTTTACAAGACGGTACTTGGTGGAGCAAACCGGGACGAATTGCAGCGTCTACTCCGCGATAAGGAGATCCATACGGTTACGTTTACCAGCTCTTCGACAGTCCGTAACTTCGTCAAGCTGCTGGATGGAGAAGTGTCTTTACTGGATAATGTCAAGATCTATTCGATCGGACCTATTACAAGTGCTACGGCCCGCGAACACGGGCTTACGGTTTTCAAAGAGGCAGCACAATACACAATCGGAGGATTGGTTGAGATATTACTGAAAGGAGGGAAATAAGGCATGATTAGTGTTACCAAGCTCTTATTTGATACAGAATACTTTGGGGATTCCTTGCGCTATAATCAGCACTCATTGGGGGCACGAAACGGAACGACCATGGGGTCTGGGCCAGTTGTCGTATGGAATTCGACTAAGACGTGTAACTTGAAATGTGCTCATTGTTATATGGAGTCAGATTCTCAAAAATACCAAGGTGAAATGACCACTGAAGAGGCAAAGCATTTTATCGATGATCTAATAGAATTCAGATCTCCCGTTCTCCTTTTCTCTGGAGGAGAACCCTTAATTCGCCCCGACTTTTTCGAACTGGCAGAGTATGCAATTTCAAAAGGGCTGCGGGTAACGCTTTCTACGAATGGCACCCTGATTACGCCTGAAGTGGCCAAGCACATCAAAGAAATTGGAATTTCCTACGTTGGTATCTCTCTTGATGGACTTGAAGATGTCAATGACAAGTTCCGAGGTAAAGAGGGAGCTTTTAAGGCGGCTATGCAAGGAATCCAAAATTGTGTAGCAGTGGACCAAAGGGTGGGACTTCGCTTTACGATTAATCATCACAATATTAAAGAATTAGACAAAATCTTCGATTTTATTGAAGCGCAAAATATTGATCGCGTTTGCTTTTACCATCTGGTCTATTCGGGCCGTGGCAACCAAATGATTGCAGAAGACGTGACTCCAGAAGAATCCCGCCAAGCAATGGATACCATTATTCGCAGGACTCGGGATTTCGAAGAACGTGGTTTGAAAAAGGAAATCCTAACGGTCGATAACCATTGCGATGGTGTCTATATGTACCTCCAAGCGTTAAAAGAAGATCCTGCAAAGGCCGAAAGGATCAAAGGTTTGATTGGTCTAAACGGAGGAAACCGTTCAGGGATTGCCTTTGGGGAAGTTGACCCAATGGGAGACGTGCATCCTGATCAGTTTACCCAGCACATTACGTTCGGAAATATCCGCGAACGTAAAATAGGGGATATCTGGACAGATGTGTCCCATCCTATCTTGGCCGGACTGAAAGACCGTAAGGCCTTGCTAAAAGGTCGGTGCGCAGCTTGCCAATTTCTAGACATGTGTAACGGCAATTTTCGTACGCGCGCTGAAGCTGTGACGGGCGATTTTTGGGAGTCAGATCCAGCTTGCTATTTGACCGATGAAGAGATTGGTATAAATAGTGAGATTTATGCAAGATGAGAACCGTCCCCATTTCTTGCATTTTTTGCATGATTAAATTTGAGTACTCAGGAGGCTTACAATGGAACTAAAAAGACGGCCACGCCGTTTGCGGGCCAATGAAACCATTCGAAGCATGGTGCGAGAAAACCATGTTAGAGTTGAGGACTTGATATATCCTATGTTTGTCATGCCAGGTGAGAAAAAAAAGGTGGAGATTTCCTCCATGCCGGGCGTTTATGACTTTTCACTAGATGAATTTGTTATAGAACTAAGAAAAGTTGTAGAACTAGGAATTCCATCGGTCCTGCTATTCGGAATTCCGGAGAACAAAGATAGTGTTGGTTCAGGTGCTTACCATGAGCACGGGATAGTTCAGGAGGCCACACGCTTAGCCAAAAAGCACTTCCCGGAACTCTACGTCATTACGGATGTCTGCCTATGCGAATATACCGATCACGGGCACTGTGGATTAATTGATAACGGACAAATTCTGAATGACCCGACACTCGACCTACTTGCTCAGACGGCTCTTTCCCAGGCACGCGCTGGAGCAGATATGGTGGCTCCATCGGATATGATGGATGGGCGAGTAGGTGCAATCAGGGAAGTGTTAGACAAGGAAGGATTTTCTCATATCCCCATTATGGCGTATTCTGCTAAGTTTGCCTCGGGATTTTATGGCCCTTTTCGCGAAGCTGCGGGATCTACCCCTCAATTTGGAGATCGCAGAACGTATCAGATGGACCCACCGAATGGCAATGAAGCTATGCGGGAAACAGCTCTGGACGTTGAGGAGGGTGCCGATATTATCATTGTGAAGCCGGCCTTGTCCTATGGAGATATTATCTATCGGACCAAAGAACGGTTTGGACTCCCTGTTGCTGCTTATAACGTCAGCGGTGAGTATGCCATGGTCAAGGCGGCTGCGGCGAACGGATGGATCGATGAAAAACGTATTGTCACAGAGGCCCTAGTGAGCATGAAGCGAGCAGGTGCGGATTTGCTGATCACGTACCATGCGATGGATGTTGCGCGCTGGCTTAGAGAGGGAGGACAAGTATGATCGTTTCCTGGAATACAACAAATGCCTGTAATATGTACTGTGATCATTGCTATCGTGAGGCCGGGTGTAAAGCTGAAGATGAACTCAGCACAGTTGAAGCCAGAACCTTATTAGAGCAAATTGCCAAAGCAGGTTTTAAGATTATGATCTTTAGTGGGGGAGAGCCCCTGATGAGGACGGATATTGTAGAGTTAGTGGCTTATGCGACGTCTCTAGGATTGCGTCCCGTCTTTGGAACTAACGGAACTTTGCTCACCCATGAATTGGCTCGGAAACTTAAAGAGGCTGGTGCAATGGGTATGGGCATTTCCTTAGACTCTCTTGACAAGGAAAAACACGATAACTTCCGTAAATTCCCAGGTGCCTGGGATGGAGCTGTGCGGGGGATGAAAATCTGCCGAGAAGTGGGGCTCCCGTTCCAAATTCACACGACCATTATGGATTGGAATGCGCATGAAGTGGAAGCGATTACGGATTTTGCAGTCGAGCTAGGCGCTGTTGCCCACCATTTCTTTTTCCTCGTTCCGACAGGTCGTGCAGTTTCGATTGAGGAAGAATCCTTAAAGGCGGAGGCTTATGAGGATATTTTGACTCGAATTATGAAAAAACAGCAAACCGTGGATATTGAACTGAAGCCAACGTGTGCCCCTCAGTTTATGCGGATTGCCAAACAAATGGGCGTCGATATGCGCTTTAGTCGTGGTTGTCTGGCCGGAACTGCATATTGCATAATCGGACCTAAAGGGCAAGTTCAACCCTGTGCTTATTTAAATATTCCGTTAGGAGACGTTCGTGAGACACCATTTGATGAAATATGGCGGAATCATGAGGTTTTAAAGACCCTGCGTACGCTTGAGTATAAAGGCGGTTGCGGATCATGCGAGTATAAGCATGCCTGTGGCGGTTGCCGTGCACGTGCATCGTTTTACAATAATGGGGATTACATGGCTGAGGAGCCGTGGTGCTTATACCATGGAAGGAAGGGGGTTTAGAATGGATGCAACTGATCGGGCCCTACTCAATGCCATCCAAGATCACTATCCAATCGCAGTTCACCCCTACCAAAGCCTCGCTGAAGCGGTGGGAACGACGGAGGAAGATGCTTTTAAACGAATTCAACGTCTGCGACAGGAGGGAATTATTCGCCGTTTAGGGGGTGTCTTTGATTCTCGACGTTTGGGGTACTACAGTACTCTATGTACGGCCAAGGTTCCAGCAGAAAAAATCTCCCTCTTGACTGAACTGCTCGAGAAGATTCCCGGTGTGACTCACAACTATATTCGTAATCACGAGTATAATAGCTGGTTTACGCTCATTGCCCGCTCGCAGGCAGTGGCAGAGCGTATTCTTCATAATATCCGTGAAGCGTCTGGGTTAACGGATATCTTTAGCTTGCCGGCCACTCGATTTTTTAAAATTAATGTTAATTTTGATTTATCCGATGAAGATATTGAAGAAGATATGAACGATGGAGAGCTTAATATTGCTGGTGACGCTGATTTGAGTAGTACACTGGGAGAAAATGCGACCCCATATAAATTGAGCGATGAGGAGATTTCACTTATCCAAGTGCTTCAGGGAAACCTGCCGGATTCCCCCATTCCATTTACAGTCTTGGCTGAAACTCTCCAGTGGCGGGTTGAGAGTGTCATCTCCTGTGCAAGTCGTTTATTGGAAGCAAAAGTCATCCGTCGTTTTGGTGCAGTTCTTCGGCATCAAAAAGCAGGTTTTGTGGCCAATGCAATGGGTGTATGGCAGGTTAATCCTGAACAGGCGGCTGAGGTGGGGGAAATCATGGCACGCTTTAAGGAAGTAAGCCACTGTTATCAAAGACCAACCTTACCCGATTGGCCGTACAATCTCTTTACCATGGTTCATGGACGAACTGAAGAGGATTGCGGGGACGTCATGAAGAGAATTTCCCGTGCAACAGGAGTCAAGACGTATTCAATGCTTTTTAGTACTGCTGAATTAAAAAAGAGCAGCATGCAATATTTTCTAGAAGAAGAGACCCACTAGAAAGGGGGCATTCATATGTCATTCGTAGATGATAAAAGTCGTCATGCTTTTTCAAAGGCCCAAAAGGTTATTCCTGGTGGCGTGAATTCGCCGGTAAGAGCCTTTAAATCTGTAGGGCGGGACCCTGTGTTCATTGACCGGGGGGAAGGTGCCCATATTTGGGATATCGACGGCAATCGTTACCTTGACTTTGTCGGATCTTGGGGCCCGCTGATTGTCGGGCATGCTCATCCAGACGTGGTTGCGGCGATTAAGCGGGTGGCCGAGCGAGGGACAAGTTATGGCGCTCCAACAGAGGTTGAAACGGTATTAGCGGAAGAAGTCCTAAAGGCCTATCCTTCTATGGAGATGATCCGCATGGTCAATTCCGGAACGGAAGCGACGATGAGTGCTTTGCGTCTTGCGCGGGGCGCCACGGGTAGGACAAAAATTGTTAAGTTTGAAGGGTGTTACCATGGACACTCAGACCAACTTCTAATTAAGGCGGGGAGCGGAGCTCTGACCTTTGGGGTTCCAACGTCACCAGGGGTGCCAACTCAAATCGCTGCTACCACAATTTCCGCCCAATTTAATGATCTTGAAGGGTTAAGAGAAATTTTTCAGCGGGAAGGGGAAGAGATCGCTGGTGTGATTCTGGAACCTGTCGCAGGAAATATGGGTGTTGTCTTACCAGAAGAAGGATTCTTACAGGGAGTTCGCAGCTTGACGGAAGAGTTCGGAGCATTACTGATCTTTGACGAAGTGATGACTGGATTTAGAGTTAGTTATGGAGGGGCACAGGGCTATTACGGAATCGATCCGGATTTAACCTGCTTGGGCAAAGTAATCGGCGGTGGACTTCCGGTTGGGGCATACGGAGGAAAAAGACGCTTCATGGAACAAATTTCACCAAGTGGCCCTATTTATCAAGCAGGAACCCTTTCCGGTAATCCTTTGGCTATGAATGCCGGATTAGCAACATTAAACTTGTTACAGCAACCAAGAGTCTATGAAACGTTGCAACATAACACGACTCGACTTGCTGAAGGACTAAAACAACTTGCCCAAGAAGCGGGACTTCCTATTTGGGTCAATGCTGTAGGGGCAATGTTTTCTGCCTTTTTTACAGATACTCCAGTCAAGGATTATACTAGCGCTTGCACATCGGATGTGGGGCAATTTGCCAAGTACTTCCGCGCAATGTTAGAAAAGGGTATTTACTTAGCTCCCAGTCAATTTGAGGCTGTCTTTTTATCGACGGCACATACAGAAGCAGACATTGACTACACGCTGGAACAGGCTCGAATCGTTCTGAAAACTCTCTAAAAAGCTCAATCAAAACCTTAATTTAAAGGGGTGCTTCTCCCTATGAAACCCAACCGTGTTTTAAGAGCCCTTATCTCGTTCGGTTTATTGGCTGCCTTGGTAGCGGTGCTCGTTATTTCTCAAAATCGCGATCCGTCAAACCCCCATACGTCGGTTTCTAAGGATACGTGGATTCATGGGCCTCAAGGACATGGTTACGCCGTTCAGAACAATCAGCAACCCTGGAAACAATGCTATACTTGTCACGAAAAAAAGGGACTTGGCGGAGAGGTATATTGTCAGAGTTGCCATGATCAATCGGGTGTGAAAGTAACCATTCCCAAGAAGCCTTCCTAATTTGTTTGGTATGACTACTTTCTGAATTACCTTTTCCCAGAACGCACCACATACGCCATATTGGAATAATATGGAATATAAGTTGGGTCTGGGAGGGAAGCCGTTTGAAAGCAGAGGAACGTGGTTGCTTTATTGAGCGTTTAGAACAACTGCGAGATTCTAAGGTCTTAGTCTATTTTTCCTTTACACCGCTTGATGACTCTATTTTAGTCCCCCTCTACAAACAACTAAAGGAAATTGGTCACACCCGTAAAATTGACCTTCTTCTACACAGTTATGGAGGAGCGTTGGATACACCTTATAAAGTTGTAAGGTTGATCCGAGAGTTTTGTGAAGAGTTCGCCGTAATTGTTCCCTTTGCTGCCAAATCTGCAGCTTCTATGCTTGTACTTGGAGCAGATGAAGTTGTTATGGGGCCGCTCTCCGAACTTGGACCCATTGATCCGCTTACCAAGCATCCGATCTATAAAGATATTTTGGTACCCGTTCAAGCGGTTTGGCATTGTTTGGATTATTTGCAACGATCCATGATAAATAGTTCCGACCCAGAGATTACATCATTAATCGTAACCCCACTGCTCAACAAACTTGATCCATGGCTAATTGGGGACTATGAAAAAACCATAAAGGCAACTAGGCAATATGCTGAAATGTTGTTATCGCGCTATATGCTCAAAGATGACCCAGAAAGGGTTCAGACCGTAACACAGGCTTTAACTGAGGGATACTTTTCACACGGTTACCCTATAGGTCTTTATGAGGCCAGAGAACTTGGGTTTAAAGTGACTGAAGCTCAGGGCGAATTATGGGAGGTAGTCTGGGAATTATATCTCGGATATGAAGAACTTTTCAAGGAAAAAGAAGAATAAGTGGTACGAAAAAGACTCGCTTATAGCAGTCTTTTTGAGTTTCCATAAGAAACATATTGCGTGTTGTCACTCAATGTTGTAGGATAAGTCTGTGCTTGATTTTCTTTCTTGATATGTTTAGTGTACAATAAGGGATAGGTTAGTTATTATATTGGAGGTGGACAGTTATGCTCACAACGTTTGGATTTTTAACGCCAATGACAGCAGGTATAGTTCTGGTTATTGCCTTGGTAATCTTTGGACCAGGAAAGTTACCGGAATTAGGAAAATCTCTAGGTAAAGGGATAAGAGAATTTAAAAGTGCCAGTGAAGGAGAACCAGAAAAAGAAGAAGCTAAGGCTGTAAAAATAGAAAAAGAAAAAGTTGAATAGTAAAATCCAAAAGACGAGGCCTTTGGGCCTCGTCTTTTTACTTGAGATATTTAGTGGTAATAGCCATTCTGACTATTGTAAGGGTTTGAACTTATCCTTAGCTTTTTGAACTTCTTGAGCTTGGGCATCGCTTGTAGGATACCAGCCTTTTTGGTTCATTATATTGTAAATATTTTCGTGGATACTATGTTCTTCAGTTAGGATATCTTTAAGGTTTTGCCTTAAATTTGCACAAGTTGATTCTGTAATGAACGTATTTACTGTCGAAGTACAATGTTTTTCACTTGTCAACAAATCGGTTAATATTTCTTGTTCAGACAATGTAGTTTGCATATTATTCACCTTAATTCCGTCCTTTCCAATCGTATTTATGATCTTATTGATGCGAATTCAAATAATTGAGTAGGGTATCGTAGTGTTTACGATGTTGCTGAGAAATGGAAGAAAGTTGGGAACTGACAGCTTGGTCTTGAACCGATTGTGCGGCTTGGGCGAACTTATGGACAAGTAAAGCTTCCGCTCCGAGTTGGTCATTCAAGATGGCTAAATTTCTTGCTGTTAGTTCAGGCATTGAAGTAGTCATGATCATTCTCCTCTCCGTGATTTAGTGCATACATAGAATGCCTCAGATTGATTCGAAGTATGTCTGTGAATTTATGGGAAGTAAAATGACGACATGACATCATTCTGTTGAGTAAGTTCGTAAATGGGTATAATAGAATTATTATAATGAAGGAGAAATTGATGTATGAATTCATTAATTGTCCCACCCATGAATCCAGCACGGCTTATATATCAATATGTATCAGAGGTTTTTCCTCTTGTTAAACAAGAGCTAAACCAATGGCAACGTCTGGCCGCACAGTTACCTGATGCCCGCTTAAGCCAGCAAGCCACAGAAAGTATTCGCTCAAAGGCCTTTCACTGTCAAGGCGGAAGTATTTATGCTCTTTATCCAGGTGTAAATAGGGGGGTAACCATTAAATTTATCGTTGCCTATCAAACCATGAGTGATTATCTCGATAATTTGGTCGATAGCCTTGAAGTTCAAGATGAAATGGCCTTTTCACAGTTGCATTTAGCAATGCAAGAAGCTTTGAACCCTCAAATAACCCCTTCGGATTACTATTTGCATTATCCCTATCGAGAAGATGGAGGGTACTTAGAACGGCTTGTCAAAGTTTGTCAAGATTGTCTCAGAAAATTACCTTCGTACAATATTGTTCAGGAAGAAGCCGTAAAGCTTGCTAAACTCTATTCCTCCTTACAAACTTACAAACATTTGGCTGTGGAAGAAAGAGAATCGAAGATGTTAAACTGGATCAACCCCAATTTAACCCTCTATCCGGGAATAACAACCTGGGAATTTGCTGCGGCCACTGGGTCAACCCTTGGAGTTTTTTGTCTTTATGCAGTTGCTTTCAATCCCCAACTGACCTTAAAGCAAGCACAGAAGATCAGGCAGGCCTACTTTCCGTGGATCTGTGGCCTCCATATTCTGCTGGATTATTTCATCGATCTACGCGAAGACAGGGAGACGAACCAGCTGAATTTCGTGGCGTATTATGAATCCACGGAAATACGAGATCGACTGCATTTATTCGTGAAGAATTCCTTTAAGCAGGCAGAGAAATTGGGTCATCCAAAGTTCCATCGTGCGGTTGTCCAAGGGCTTCTCGCCATGTATCTTTCTGATGAAAAGAGTATGGACACCCAAATTCGATCCGTTACGAAGCAATTGTTGGGGGAGAGTGGGTTGGGAGCCAACCTACTCTATTGGATGTGTTGCCAATTGCGCAAAAGGAAGTCTCTCTAAGAAGGAATTGGTCCCATTCTTAGTAGAATTTTCTTCTAAGTTGTACGATGCAAGATCGAATCAGCCAACCCTAAAAGAGCCGATTTATAGGGACTAGAATGGATTTCATCTAAGCAAGCTTTAGCTTTATCGATACATCTGGAGGCTGTGGCATAAGCTTGCTCCATGCACCCTGAACAAATAAGAGCCTCTCTGAGACTTTGGCTGCCCTGACGAGTTATTTTTTGCATTTTCATGATTTCACGAAGCCAGTTCCCATAAATGGGGTTATCCAAAAGATAAAGTATCGGTAGGGTGATGTTTCCATTCATTAGATCAACTCCAACAGGTTTGCCGAGCGAGCCTGCGTCTCCACTAATATCAAGTATGTCATCAGTGATTTGATAGGCATATCCGATGTTTAGCCCGTACTCCCGCATACGGCTCGTTTCGTCTAGATTGGCCCCTGCGAGGATACTACCCGATTGGCAGCAGGCTGAAAGAAGGATTCCTGTTTTCTTGGCAATCCGACTAAAATAATGTTGCATGTCCAGTGAACTTGAAAATTGCTGATCCGCTTGATTTACTTCTCCTTCACACATGGCTTGGATCGCTTCGACGAGGTATTTCATACTGGATAGTAATTGATGTGTCGAGAGAATGTTAAAGGCTTCAGCAAAGAGGTAATCTCCGGTCAAAATTGCTGCATGATTTCCATATAAGGCGCTCACTGTCGGTTTGCCACGCCGAGTGGCTGATTCATCAATAACATCGTCGTGAATTAGGGAAGCCATGTGAATGAGTTCCGCTGCTACTGCAGCTTTAATCATCGAGGGATTTAAGGGTGCAAAACACATACCACTATAAATAGTGAGAAGTGGCCGAATTCTTTTTCCACCCGCTTGTAACAAACTAACACAGGTTTGTTTAATGAGGCCATCTGCTTTATCGAGGACTAACTGTAATTGATCTTCAACAAATAGTAGTTCTGGAAATTGAAGCATAGGAATCGATGTATCCGCAGATTTATAAAGTTGTTGTAAACTCATAACATCAGCCTCTGCCCTCTATCTAAAATAAAAAAATGCTTTTTATATTATGTCATAAAGATAAAGATAGGATACCTAAATATAAAATATTTTCCAATCGATTACAGTTTCATATGCGGATTTAAGGGAGTTTGATCTGACTTCCGATGTTATAGCAAATAAAATGAGTAGGAATAATGCTTCAGGGAAATCTAAAAGTGTATAAACGAAATAAAATAGGTTCAATACAGAAAAAACAAAAAATCGGGGAGGAATATTAAAAATGGGCAACGAAAATATAAAGGAACATGCTTCTCAATTGAATCGACAGCCTTGGGAGCCAGCCGGTGTTGTAAGTGTTATTAACGATGATAAAACACCAAATTACGGTAAAGATGGTCGTAAGAATGCCAAAGGTGGAATGCTTACTTTAGAGGTCGAGGAAGTATTTCATAACAAAGGAATCATAGAAGAAACTCAAGAAGGCTAATTAATACAGTGTCAGTAGCCTCTAAAAACCAATGGGTCGCAAAAAAAGCCGGTGCCTCCTAACGAAGCAACCGGCTTTTTTTGCTAATATAACCAAGGACGGAATCGTCTGCGTAAGGGAATTGGAAAACCAAAGAAGATTGGGAACCGGCAAAATCTTGGAAATAACCTCATTGCTCTCTCTCCTTTTTTTAGAATAATATAAGATGAGAGAAAAGCTAATGTAGTATATGTAATTCAAAGGGTATTTGTACGTGGTTCGCGTGGTAGACTATACGTTGAGGTGAGAATGTTATGCCTGGAAATAGTGTGTGGAAGGACCTAATCAAACCAACGATATACGCATATATTATGGCTTGTGCAATTCCAGCTGGAATTGCAGGTGCTTATTACATATATAGTAATTATTTCTAGATCGACCAGTAGGTTTGGTCATCTTTAAGAAGGCTTGAGCCTTTTACTATTTGCTTTGTCCATAAATAAGAGCTTTAAAAATGCAATCAAAACAATGGTTAATACTCCACTCAGGAAAAACGATGTACTTGCCCCATATTTATCAGTTGTTAATCCAGCAAACAAATTTCCAATCGGAGTTGCACCTGCAAAGACTAAGGAATAGACGCTCATAACCCTTCCTCTGTACTCATCTTTGGCAGTAATCTGAAGTGTTGAATTTGCAGTTGTGCTGAACCATATGTTAAATATGCCCGTAATAACTAATAAAATTGCTGTATAATAATAGACCGTTGTGATGCTTACTAATATTAGCATTATGGAGACCATCACACCACTGCCCACCAAAACTTTGACTTTAGGACCTGATTTGCTATTGACGGAAACCATTAATGCCCCTAATAATGATCCTAATCCTAAGGCAGACATTAACAATCCATAAACCTTTTCGCCTTGATGAAGTACGTTTTTACTAAAAACCGGAATTAAGACATTAAAGTTGAATACGAAGACCCCTATTATTAATACCATCAAAATAGTCTGTAGTAATGACGGTTCACTGGCTATATATTTTAAGCCGTCCTTTATCTCTTTCAAGAGCGTATTGGAGACTTTTCTTCTTACATACGGATTCACTTTAATTTTAAATAAGCTCATTAGCACAGCCAAAAAGCTTAATCCATTTAAGAAAAAACACCAGCCAGCGCCCAAAGAGGCCATTACTATAGCACCTATGGCGGGACCAATTATTCTCGCTAAATTAAAGGTGGCAGAATTTAAGGCAATCGCGTTCATTAAATCCTCTTTGCCTGCCATCTCAATCGTGAAGGCCTGTCTTGTAGGCATATCAATTGTATTTGTAAAGCCTAAAATCAAGGCTAGAATAAGAACATAGCCATATTTTACTGTGTGGGTGAAGACCAGAGCAGATAAGGAAAATGCTAAAATCATAGAGAGAAATTGAGTGATTATTAGTATTTTTTTCTTTGGATACTTATCGATAACCACACCGGCGAATAAGGAAAAGATCGTGATCGGTAAAAATTGAACAGCTCCTAATAAACCTAAGAGTAGTGGAGAGCCAGTTAAAGAGAACACTAGCCATGTTTGCCCTATATTTTGCATCCAAGTGCCTATTAAAGAAACACATTGACCGAGCCAATAAATGCGAAAATTCACATGGATTAATGCGGGGAAACTATGTCTAACCACCCTCTGTGGATATTCAAATATCTTCATTGATAAACACCTTTTTCAATAATTATACCATATTATGAGCAATGGAAAAAATCCTGATCCTAACTTACCAAGTAACCCCTTCCAGGGACATCATATTCCTGATACAATAAGAGAATATAAATTGAAGAGGGTAAAGGATTGAAAAAAGATGAATGTCATGATTTTTACAAGTAGCCCGAATATTGATGGGTTAACAGCTGCCTGTGGCAGAGCTGCCCGAACAGGTGCAGAAGAGGCCGGTGCACAAGTGGTTATGGTGGACTTAAATAAGCAACGAATTGGTCAATGCAAGGCTTGTGGGAACGGCTGGGGTCCTTGTCGTGACAAACACGAGTGTCAAGTCCAGGATGATTTTCAAGGGTTACATGCATCTATGGCTGGGATGGATGCTTATATTTTAATAACACCAGTCTATTGGGGAGAAATGAGTGAATCCGCTAAAGCGTTTTTTGATCGCTTGCGCCGATGTGAGGCCTTGAAAAAAGATAAGAACTTATTACAGGGAAAATCTGTCATAGCTGTAGCAGCAGCAGGCGGGAGCGGTAACGGGCTAACGACTTGTCTCACCTCTATGGAGAGATTCTTAGCCCATGCCAAAGCTGAAAAATTTGACCTGATAGGGGTTACCCAAAAAAATAGAACGTACAAACTCAATACAATTTTGAACGCTGCAAGAGAGATGGTCGTCGTTTCGAATCGAAAGGGCGAGTAAATAAGTATACAGGGGTAGAAACACTGTAGTTAGTAACGATGGAAAAGTCAGCAAAAGGCCAAGAGACCGGTTGCTGACTTTTTTGCCGTTATTATCCATACGATAAATTGATTACGCCTATACCGCCTAGCTATATCAAAAATTGTAGTCTTCATCTATAATGAAAAAATAACGTTATTTTCAAGACACAATGACGTCAATTAAGTTTAATAAAGGTCAAGATAGAGTCCGAAAAAGATTAATGGGAGGTTGCCTTATGAAAAGTTTAGTGGCAGGGCTCATCAAATTTAGAACACAAGACTATGAAGAACATAAGAATTTGTTTTGTAGATTGAAGAGGCGTCAAGAACCCCATACTTTGTTCATCGCGTGTTCTGACTCGCGTGTCGTGCCAGAATTGATAACGAAATCGTTGCCAGGAGAACTGTTTGTTACAAGGAATATTGCCAATATCGTTCCGAAATATAAAGAAGCACATGAGTATGAAGCGACCACTTCAGCAACAACTGCAGCTATCGAATATGCAGTAAAGGTCTTAAAAGTAAAGAATATCATTATTTGTGGACACTCGAATTGTGGCGGTTGCTCGTCAATCTATTTGCCGGATGAGGTTCTCGATGAAATACCTGCCACCAAAAAGTGGTTAGAATTAGCTGAGAACGTGAAAACTAGAGTACTCGAAGAGCTGCCAAAAGACGATTTAGAAATGAGGGAATGGCTAACAGAGCAAGTCAATATCGTCGAACAGATTAAACATTTGTTAACGTACCCATTTATTGTTGAAAAGTATAACAACAACGAGATCGATATTATTGGTATGTATTATACGATCGAAACAGGAGAGGTTTTCATTTATAACTCCATGAAAGGAGCCTTTGAATTAGCCAACTAACGAAGAGAGTCCGATGGTTCGAAAAATCAACATTGAGAAGGCCATCTCCATTAGGAGATGGCCTTCTTGTGGTGTAGGCATTTATGCCTTCTTCTTAAAATATTCAGCGACGGCAGTGGATTGCATTTCTTCCCAGCTTTTAAATTTTGTTGTTCTATTTATAAATTCATCAAATTCAGGGTTAAGGATAGCATTGAAGTCCGCTAGACTATTAACATTATAGTTTCCAGCGTCGAGCAACTCTTTAAAGTTTGAAAATTGTGTATGAAGAGTCATGAAGGACGGTGTAAACAAATCGTTAAAGCTTACCATACCGCTGAATTGTCGATCGCTCTGTTCAATCGCCTCAGTCACTTTATCTAAATCAGTTTTCTTATCCATAGTATTCACCTCCCTTCAAGTATTGTAGCCAATTTTCAGGTCGCTATTTGTGGTTTTAAAGTTTAAAGTATTCCATTAACTGCTTCAAATCTTTGGCTAGGTCATTCAAGCTTTCTGCCGAAGCAAATAATTCCTCGACAGATGCGTTTTGTTCCTCAGCCGCTGCAGCTGTGGTCTGTGTGCTTGCTGAAGTGGCTGCAGCCTGACTTACAACATTTTGCATGCCAACTTTAATTTGTTCTCCATCTTGTTGGGCTTTCTGGACTGTGGTTTCGATGCCTTGCGCTAATCCTGCACTTTCTTCTACCGAATCAAGGATAACAGAAAATTGAGCAGAAATCTCCTTTAGGTAAGCACTTCCGTGATTAACACTCTCTACACTGGTCTTCATTCCTTGGTGGGCACTCCGGGAAACCTGCTGCATTTCTTGAACTCGCTTGGAAATATCGACTAAACTTGTTTGAACCTGCTCGGCTAGTTTGCGGACTTCTTCTGCTACAACAGCAAACCCACGGCCGTTCTCTCCGGCACGTGCGGCCTCAATCGCTGCATTTAATGCCAAGAGATTGGTTTGTTGGGCAATGCTGTCAATGATTTGTACAGTTTTAGCGATCTCTTCTGATTTCTGATCTACTTCCCCGATTACTTGGCTCAAATTGTGGACCTGACTTTCGATTTCATTCATTTGTGTCACCACTTGTCCAAGACCCTGATTCCCTTGACGTGAAAGCTCGGCGGAACGCTTAGAGGCAAGGGTGACATTTTCGGCATCATGTTCTGTCTGACTCAAGACATCGATTACCAAACTCATTCGTTCATGATTTTCTGTCATTTCCTGGGCTTGTAATTCAGCGTCAGTGGCGATAGTGGTCGCGGAGGTTGCCACTTGTTCTGCGACCTGTGCCGATTGTTCGGCACCAAGGCGCATTTCTTGCGCAGTTTGGGCCAATTGATTCGCCATCCCAACCACCCTCGTGATCGTGTCTCTTAATGAGGCACCCATCTCGCCAAAGGCCTGTTGTAGTTCTTTTCCTTCTCGGTTCCAAGGCTTCCAAGGGGCCTTCTTCTTTCGGGCAATATCCCCAGCGGCAATTTCATTAGCATTGAGCACTAAGTGATGCATCATATTGCTGAGGGCTCGGCCCAAAAACCAGCCTATGAGAATACTGACTAAGACATCGATAACAATAAGAATAACTGAAATAAGTGCGGCTTTCTTAAAGATTTGGTTTGTGGTTAAAGTACTATGTAGGTTTACATCGTTCATTTTTGTGTCAATAAGCTTTTGCAAGATATCCCCAGCTAATTGGTTTTTTGCGCCTGCAACATCATACATATTGGTCTTAGCATCATCTATCCGGCCTTCTTGGGCGTCAAAAATTGTGACTTGAGATGAGACTACATAATCATTCCAGGCAGTTTTGAACTTTTTCCAAGAAACTTCATCTTCAGACGATTTTGGAATAGCTTCGTATTTTGCCATATGCTCTACCATTGCATCTTTTTTCTGATCAACAATTTTCAAGAAATTATTCCGCTCTTCAGGAGAACGTGCACTGACCGCTAAGATGACATTTGAGCGAAAGAGTTGGGTATCTAAGTGCATTTCGGATAGTTTATTTACAGGAATAACGTCTTGTTGGTAAATCATAATTGAGTTTCCATTCATTTGATACATCCCATAAATTCCGATGGCTCCTACAATTCCAACTGCCAAAGCAAGAAATAACATTAGTGTCGTTACATGAAATCTTAGTTTCCGATTGTGCAATTTTAAAACGTTCACATCTGTCCACCCCTTAGATTTCTCAATTTCCGTCTAAATCTGTTTAAATACGTAACATTCAACACTGAAAACAGAAAATCCTGTATAGTTGGTTTACATATAGGAATTTTTTTAATCTCAGGGATTATGACGTTGAAAATCATTCCTTAGTCCAAGAATATTGGTATAATAAGTAGAAGGAGATGATCGTTTGTCGGAATTGAAGCGGACTGTTTGCCCTTATGATTGTCCTGATATGTGCAGCCTATTCGTTGAAATTGTGGGCGGTCAAGTAGTGAAGGTTACGGGTGATAGAGAGCATCCCTATACTCGAGGGACTTTATGCCCGAAAATGGTTCACTATGAACGAACGGTTCACTCTGCGCAAAGATTGACCCACCCTCTAGTGCGTGTAGGAGAAAAAGGGCAGGGACAGTTTAAACCGATTACTTGGGACGATGCAATCCAACGCATTGTCGCTCGGTGGCAAAGAATTATTTCAAACTATCAACCGGAAGCTATATTGCCTTATTCCTACGCGGGAACAATGGGTGTTGTCCAACGTAATTGCGGGGAGGGGTTTTTCCATCGGTTGGGAGCTTCTAGATTGGCCCGTACCATCTGTTCTTCGGCCAAGGGATATGGCTGGAATTCCATCATGGGAGATACTCTGGCCCCACATCCAGATGAGGTAAGGAAAAGTGATTTGGTTATCTTGTGGAGCACGAATGTCTTGGCGACAAACATTCATCTGTTACATAATGTAAAAGAAGCCAAAAAGCGTGGAGCCACCGTTTGGCTCGTGGATACCTATGAAACTCCCACCGCACAAATTGCGGATAAGGTGGTATTAGTACGGCCTGGAAGTGATGGTGCTTTAGCCCTTGGTATGATGCATATCCTAGTTCGTGAGGGCTGGATAGATCAATCTTTCATGGATAAGCATGTCCAGGGGTTTGAACAGTTTAGGGAGGATGTATTGCCCGAGTATCCACCAGATAAAGTCCATCAAATCACCGGGATTGAAGTTAGTTTGCTCGAAGAATTGGCACTTCATTACGGCAACGCCCGCGCACCCTTTATTGCTTTGGGCTCGGGGCTTTCTCGCTATGGCAACGGGGCGATGACTGTCCGAACTGTTACCAGTCTACCTGCTCTTGTTGGAGCTTGGGGAAAGCCGGGCGGTGGGTTAATAGCCAGTGTGTCTACCAAGGCTCTTCTAACGGGTCGAGTTACACACGAGGATTTCCTAAAAAAGCCAACCCGAATTGTGAATATGAATCAACTCGGTCATGCCCTGACGGAGTTATCCAATCCGCCGATCATGAGCTTATATGTCTATCACTCTAACCCAGCAGTCGTAGCCCCTGACCAAAACATGATTATCAAGGGACTAAGGCGGGAGGATCTATTTACGGTTGTTCATGAACGATTTATGACGGATACTGCCCGTTATGCAGATATAGTCTTGCCAGCAACGAGCTCATTAGAACATCCAGATATCTATCGCTCCTATGGTCATTATGGCCTCCAGAGAACAGCAGCGGTAATCCCTCCAGTAGGCGAGGCGAAATCTAACTGGGACGTTTTTAAGATGCTCGCCCAAGCCATGGGTTTCGAAGAACCTTTCTTTTCACAAAATGCGGATGAAGTTATTGATCAACTAATCGACCCACCGACCCCATGGCTAGAACGGGTTGACCTAGTAAAACTAAAAGAAGGCTATCCAGTCGAACTCACTCTGCCCGAGAACTACAAAACGACTTTTCTTACTCCATCCGGTAAAATTGAACTATATAATCCAAAAGAGGCCGAGCCATTACCGCGTTATTTTGAGCCTCATGGGGATGATGCCCCATTCTATCTGATGAGTACCCCTAGTTTATATTCGCTGAATTCTTCGTTTAATGAGCGACCCGATTTGCTGCGCAAAAAAGAATCAGTGTATCTTCAAATGAATTTTAAGGATGCCGAGCAGAAGAACTTGGAGGATGGACAAAGAGTGATAGCGTTCAACGATCGAGGTGAGGTACCATTCATCCTTAAGTTAACAACAAAAGTTCCTCAAGGAGTCGTGGTTACTGAAGGTTTGTTTTGGAACAAGGATGTGAATGAAGGCCTTTCCGTAAATGCCCTAACATCTCAACGCCTAACCGATAGGGCAGAGGGCAGCACCCTTTATGATGTCAAAGTTGATGTCCGATTGGCCTGCCATTGAGCAAGAAAATATTATTGAATGTAAATTTAGCGTCGTGAAATAATAAAGTAAAAATAAGTTTGGGTTTAAAATTGCTTAAACAGTGATTGAGATTCGGTGAGGTGAATAGTATGCCGTTACCTGAGAATAACCTGTTATTTGGGTTTGCACCTAGATTAACAGCAGAACAGCACGAATACGTTGATGCAATATTTGATTATCAATTAGTTATGGTCAATGCTAATGCGGGAACGGGTAAAACCACCCTAGCGGTTGCATGTGCTAAGATTTTCAAGAAGCCACTAACCTATATCTTTAACCCTGTACAGGAGTCAAGCATGGGATTTCGGCCTGGAACTCAATCCGAGAAGGAAAGTATTTATCATCAACCACTTATAGATGCTCTGTTAGAAATCAACGAGAATCCAACACAGTGTATTTATAACGAAGAAGTCTTGGCAAACGAAGCAATTCGCAAAAAGGTGAGTATCAAACGAGTGATGGACAGCATTTGGTGTTACCCTACTAGCCCAGTCTTTCTAAGAGGAACTAATCTTAAAGACATGACAATTATCATAGACGAATGCCAGAATTTTACGGTAACCGAGTTGCGTAAAATATTCACTCGGGTTCATGACTCATGTAAGGTCATCTGCATTGGACACTCGGGACAAATTGACATTCCTGCTGCCAAAAGTGGTTTTGTCCCGTATATGGAACATTTTAAAGGTCAACCGTATTGCAAAATTCTTACGCTGACTAAGAATTTCCGTGGAGATTTGGCAAATTGGGCAGATTCATTTCGGAATCCTTAAGAAAAGAAGAACGCTTATTCAGCGTCCTTCTTGAATGTTTCTTCTTCATTATTCCAAAACGTACCCCCTGGTTTCAAGGCGTCATTGCTTAGTACTTCCATTTCCCCTTCTTTCAGTGCGGTGTCAAAAAATTTCTCAATGGTAATACCTAATTTCGTACAAACATAATCAAGACGTTTGCGTTCTTCATCTGAGACTGGGATTACAAGATATTGGGTCTTCAAACTAAATCACCTCTAATCTAATCAATGATTCGATAAGAAAAGTAAAAAACCTGCACAGAGATAGAATATCCGCTATGATTTCTTTTCTTAATTAAATCTAAATATGTCTTTGGGCTTACAAGGAGGAAAATCTTAAGTGTTAACTCTATCAGCAAAAATTGAATTTGTAAAATTTCTTAAGGAAAAGTTCCTTGGGAAAAACTTGAAGTGCATAGAAGTAGTTTGTGTCGTAGAATGTGCTATGGATTTTGGAGTTGTAGAGAACATTGACGTAGCCGATGATAAGGTTTCAATATGGGGGGGGGAGGCAGGAGTATTTTGGATTAATTTGAATGATATTGAGAACGTTAACTATAAGCCACGTGATGAAGATGTAATTTTGCAGATCGAAGCTAAGAATGAAGTTAAAGTACAATTCAGTGTAGAATAAAGACAATATATGCATAAATTACCAGTTGGTGAAACCAACAAAAATATGTAAGATTATAGTATAATAAGTCGAAGGCATTTTTGTCTTTTTCATGTAGTCAAGTTCTTTGTCCTTCCGCTTTATACGGAAGGACCCTTTTTCGAAAATCTTGTCCCATATCTATAGACAAGACCAAGGCTATGG
>NZ_MLBF01000015.1 GCF_001936615.1 Desulfosporosinus metallidurans | reverse complement strand
CGAAACAAAATTAAACAATGACAAGTCCCAGTCTATCAACGTAGTGGGCGACTGGATTTATTATATAAATGATAGCGACAAGGATTATCTCTATAAAATCTGCACGGACGGCACCGGTAAAACAAAATTAAACAATGACAAGTCCCAGTCTATCAACGTAGTGGGCGACTGGATTTATTATATAAATGATAGCGACGGTATGTATCTCTATAAAATCCGCACGGACGGCACCGGTAAAACAAAATTAAACAGTGACCAGTCCTATGATATCAACGTAGTAGGAGACTGGATTTATTATTCCAATGTAAGCGACAATATGTATCTCTACAAAATCCGTACGGACGGCACGGGCGAAACAAAATTGAACAATGACAAGTCCCAGTCTATCAGCGTAGTGGGCGACTGGATTTATTATTTCACTAAACCCAGCAATACTTCCGGTATTCACTATAAAATCCGCACAGACGGCACTGAGAACCAACAGGTGAAATAGGTAGCATCCTTTTAATGCAAAATTATTATTTTAATTTATTGAAACTCAGGTTGTTAACATTGATTATAAACCGGTTCAGGCGGGCTTACTGAGATCTTCAGAAAGAGGTTTTGACAATGAGCGTGAAAGAATATAGGCAAAGAGCGGCAGAATTGTGCGATGCGGAGCTGCGCCAAATGATCTATGAAGAAGTTGAGGACTATCTGCCCGAAGCTATAGAGGCGGCACGGGCCGAGCTTGACCTGCGTATAGTATAAAACTATTGCTGGAGGGGAAAGAAAGATGAAATACTGCTCAAAGTGTGGAGCACAATTATCAGTTGACTCAAAATTCTGTGTGCCTTGTGGAAGTATGATTAATCAATCAGGTGAGGGGATTCAGGAGCCAGGTGGGAATGTGGGCTTACCCAGCCAGAATCCGGGAAAGGGAATGAAATTCAAGATTATCATAGGTACTCTGATTGCAGTAATACTGGTAGCAGGGGGCTTCTGGGGTTGGAGAATCGTTGCCCAAAAGGGAGTTCATCTGGTGTTTCAAGCGGAGTCGGATAAAGAGGGGAAAACAATTACTAACAATGACATGGACAAAGCCAATACGACTATCGCTAAACGGCTTAATGGACTGGGAGTCTCAGAACCTGTAATTAAGACTGATTATGATAAAAAACAGATTGTTGTAGATATCGCTGGAATTAAAGACCTGGATAATGCCGTAGAGGTTATCAGGACGACAGCCAAGCTGACTTTCAGGGATCCTCTGGGAAATGTGGTTTTGGGGGGTGACCAAATTAGTGATGCCAAAGCCAGTATAGTGCAATCAGGACAATTCATTGTGAGCCTGACCTTTACTTCTGACGGGGTCAAGAAGTTCGGCGATTTAACAAGCAAATACATAGGTCAACGGATAGGTATATATTTAGATGATAAACTCCGGACTAATCCAACAGTTAATACACCGATCCTCAACGGCCAAGCGGAGATTACCGGTTATGAAACCATGGAGGCGGCTACTAATGATGCCGTGCTGATGCGTTCAGGTTCCTTACCGGTAAGGTTGAGTATTATCGAGAAAAGATAAATACCGAGGTAAGCGATAAATAGCGCCTTATCTCGAATTCAGAATACTAAAATGGATTAAATCGAGGTGTCAACAGATGGATGATGGAAGCACCAAAGGCAGGATAATTAATATTGTCACAAAACTTAAAAGCGGAGATCAGCAGGCATTTGAGGAGCTTTATGAGCTTACGCACAACAAAGTCTATTTTCTTGCATTGAAAATGGTGCGCAACCATGAAAATGCACTGGATATTGTTCAGGAGATCTACATATCCGTTTATAAATCTATTGACAAGCTTATAAACCCTGAAGTGTTCAACGCATGGCTTTCCAAAATCGTCGTCAACAAATGCAAGGACTTTCTGGGCAAAAAGAAAGATGTCCTGCTGCCTGAAAAGGAAGAATATGAAGATAACGATGCGAGCGAAGCCATCGAAGATACCTCGGACGATTTCATCCCGCACGAGGTACTCGACAAGTCTGAAACACGCAACATGATTATGGCGCTGATTGACAACCTGCCGGAAGCTCAGCGAACCACCCTTTTGCTCCATTATTATCAGGGACTGAACGTTGAAGAAATTGCGGCGATTATGGAATGTCCCGCAGCCACGGTTAAGAGCCGCTTGATATATTCAAGACGTCAGATTAAGACAGGCGTGGAAGGCTATGAGAAGCAAGGCGTGAAGCTTTACAATGTTGCTGTCGTACCGCTGATTATCTTTATTCTGGAAGCATATGCCAAAGAGAATGCGCTTGGGCCGGAAGCTGCGGCAAAAATACTTTCAACCGTCAACGCAGGGGTGCATATTGCCCATGCGGTCACGGCGCAAACAGCCGCCAGTGCTTCGAAATTTCGGCTTCTGCACAAATTTACCACCCTGTCTATTCGTTCGAAGATTATTGCAGGAATCGTTGCAGTAGCTGTGGCGGTTACGGCGATTGTCACTCCAATTGCGGTGATGGTAAATGCCAATGCAAATCAAGTTATGAGCAGCAGTAGCATGCCAGCTATACAACAGGGCAATTGGATTTATTATGTCTGGGGTTACTATAATGGAGCGAAAACGCGTGCAATCTTTAAAATGCGCACCGATGGTACACAAAAAACAAAAATATGCAACGACTTTGGCTCCGACCTCGTCGCCTCGGGGGATTGGTTATACTATTCTAATCAAAATGATAACGATTCTCTTTATAAAATAAATACAGATGGGACAGAGAGGACAAAACTAAATTCTGACAATTCAGATAGCTTAATTGTTTTAGGAGGTTGGATTTATTATCAAAATGTCTCCGAAAATAATAATCTTTTCAAGATTCGAACCGATGGTTCGAGCAGAACAAAACTTAACAGTGAAAGCACAGGCGATTTCAGCATCGTTGGAGATTGGATATTTTACAGAGGGTCATCTAATTACAATAAAGGCTTATATAAAATTCGCACAGATGGTACAGAAAAAACGTATCTAAATAATCAGACTGTTCTATTTCAAGAATTCGTTGGAGACAGTATATATTTCCTTGGAGATAACTTTGAGCTACTTAAGATGAAAACGGACGGGACTGGCATAACAATTATTTCGACCGATGAAGTAAATTCTTTCTATGTGTCTGGAGACTGGATTTATTATTGCAATAGTGGCGACAATTTTTATCTATATAAGATTAAAACAGACGGCTCAAACAAAACACAGCTAAACAGTGAGGCATCTTGTTCTGTATATGTTTCGGGGGATTGGGTTTATTATACTTCACTCTGGACTGGTGCAGATGTTGGCTACTTTTGCAAGATTAAAACAGACGGCACGACAAGAACGCTATTAAGTCATGAGGGTGGTGTTACAAGTATCAATGTTGAGTGAGGATAGAATATCTTGATTTCTTCTTCATCCTTTCCAAAGGCTCTATTCACATCGAAAATAAAAACAAGAGGAAATTTTCATGAAAAAACTATCAAAAAAAATAGCACTGCTTAGCACATTATTTATCATTGCAACTTTTTTATTGGGTGGGTGTGGGGCGAATAATATTTTGCAAAGCACTAATTCGTCTCATACATCTACTAATGCATCTTCATCAAGCTCTCAGTTATCCAAAATAGCTTCTAATTCACCTTCAAAATCACAGGCATCAACAATTATTAATGCTCGTGGTAATACTGTTGGGAACATTGTGAATGTTGGACTTGTTGTGCAACAAGGCGACTGGGTTTATTACTGTAATACCAGCGATAAAAATTATCTTTATAAAATGAAAACCGACGGCACAGGAAGAACAAAGTTAAACAGCGAACATTCCGCAAGTATCAATGTTGTAGACGACTGGATTTATTATTCAAAGGTTAGTTCCAATAGCAATGCTTGGTCTAACTATAAAATTCGCACGGATGGCACAGAGGATCAACAGGTGAAATAGGCACAACACTTTAAAACGCTGGCCATAATGCAGGGTAATTTGAACATAGAAAGATGTTATTAAAATGAGAAAGAGGTGCTTTTTATATTTTGTACAAAATATGTTGCAAAAGAGTGCAGCACGGCTAGCTGCAGCCAATGTGCACTGGATGTTTCATCCACTCAACAACCCCCCGATTGAGCGCAACATCTGTTCGGACAAGCAGTTCAGACCTCACAGTATCTGCCCCGGCGAGGAACGACTGGCCCGGTGCGGCGTAAAAGAAGGGGACTTTTCATCGAAATATTGACGACGGTGCTGGTTATTGCTGTGTAACGGTGGGTACGTTTGTCTATATGATTACCTTGAGTCCGTGCTGAAATGCATAAGACAATACGTCGGAGCTTTATTCGTAATTTGGTGTTTCTGTGGGTGCACCGTAACTGCAAGAACAAGCACATTGTACGACATCTTAAACGAGAGCATACTTGATGCTCAAGCGTCTGGGTCGTCAGATACCCACTCAAAATTCCCTTCCCGTTTCATACATCCTTTTAATGCAAAATTATTATTTTATTGAAACTTAGGTTGTTAACATTGATTATAAACCGGTTCAGGCGGGCTTACTGAGATTTTCAGAAAGAGGTTTTGACAATGAGTGCGCAAGAATACAGGCAAAGGGTGGCAGAATTGTGCGATGCGGAGCTGCGCCAAATGATCTATGAAGAAATTGAGGACTATCTGCCCGAAGCGATAGAGGCGGCACGGGCCGAGCTTGACCTGCGCAACAGGGATATTTTCGAGCTCGGTGACGGGGACACTGTGACGCTCAAAGAGGTGATAGACAGGCTCGATTTTGATGAGTGCATTGCCGAACTGAAAAGGCTAAACAAAAAAGCTGAAACGACCTTTTATAATGAGCTGCTCGTCCGCCACTTGCAGACCGCTCCTGCTCAGGACGGCGGTGTGCTTATCAATTTTGTGAAATCAAAGACCGGCGCTATCGAGGTCTTTAGCTCCAGCATGGACGGTGGGGATAGGTTAAACATCGAAAATTTCCATTATAACGAGTGGCTTGCCGCTCACATCAAAAAGGCATACTTATTGACTAACGGTAGAGAGTTTGTCGTGGCGCTCTGCCTATTAAAAATGACGAATAAGGACTTCCGTGCGGGGAAACTGAACAAGGGAACAAATGTTTGCCAAAATTGCGGAAATGTATGTGACCCTAGCGTGCAATTCTGCGGAAACTGTAGTTATCAGCAACTTCAGGACAACCATGTGTCGCAGCAGAGCGGATACTACCAGCAGCCCCTGAGGTTGCTCGTTATGCAGTTTTGCCCAAATTGTGGAACAAAACTCATGGATGATTATGGATTTTGCCCGAATTGCGGGACTCGCGTACAGGATGCATATCTGGAAGGCCCAGTGGAGATGCCGCAGAATCTGACAGGTGGGCCTACACAGGCGACTGGCGGTCTGAAAGTATGGCTGTGGCTCATGATAGTAGGAGGTCTAATAGGAGTTATAGCCAGTATAGCATATGGTATTTATTTCCTTAAAATAGCGGAAACATTCAGAGATCAGTCCGCGTTGCTAAGTAATTTAGGAAGTCAATATTCCCGGATCGCTACTATGTTATTCGTTTCCGTGCCCATAAATATTGTGTGTATATTTGGGGAATTTCGTTTACTAAAAGGATATAAACATGGATTTTACATCATCTGTATCTGTGTTGTCATTTCGTTCATTATCACTATACTCGCAGGCTCTGTGCTGGCTGCATTTGTTGGGCTTACCTCACCTGTCATCGTTTGGCTGTTTGCAAGAGAACAATGGAAATATTTCCAATAGCCTCAGCTTTACGATCCAACATTTTGTCTTCTTTTGTGGGGTACCGTGTTGACATATTAAACAATAGGACGCTTGAATGATAAGTGAATAAATAAGCAATCATTTCATATTTTATGATTATTTTATTGGGAGGTAGAGCATATGCAAGATTATCGTCGTGCCCTTAAGGACCATTTTGAAAGCCAGCCGTTAATGCGTAATCTGTTCATGGCTGATGTTATCTTGTTTAGCGTAGGGTTGTTGTTTTTGCTGTTCCATGAGTTTTCCATCATAACCTTGAATTCGGATGTATTTTTTGCGCTGGGATTTTGGTTCTTCTGGATTGGAATTGTCCTTAGCTATATTAAAAAAAGCGATGTTAGCCTTAGTATCGGGCTGGGTGTGTACGCGCTTCTTTATCTGGTGAAATTTATCATTGCCTGCGTCCATTCCGCAGGTGGATACGGTGGATTTTACGGGTTAACTCCACTGTGCAATCTGATAGTGGCTTCATATTTGCTGACTATGTCCGTCCGAGAAACGGAATATTATCAACAATATCTGGAGCAGAAGAAGGCCTTACTGCTGTTAGCACAAAGGGCCCCAAAGGCACAGGAGCCTGAACAAGGAATGATCCGGTGCCCCAAGTGCGACGGGACCATCGGGCAGAACACCAAGTTTTGTCCACACTGCGGGAACAAAATACCAGAAGTGAACCGCTGTAAGCAGTGCGAAAGTCCGCTGCCGGAGAACTCAAGCTTCTGTGTGATATGCGGAGCCAAAGTTGAATCGGAAGAAGACGGACCAAAAGCAGAGACAAACGGGGTCCAACTTGAAGCGGGCGGGGAGAAAAAACTGTGCCCCTCCTGTGGAGCTGAAATCACAGGAAACAGAAAATTCTGCACAAAATGCGGGAGTAAATTATAATTCAGGGCCAACCCTGACGACGGATCACCAATTCGCAACCAGTCGGTCGCCTCGACGTTGAACTTGCTTGAACTGTACGGTACGGGATGGCCTAAAAAGCTTCGCAGACAGGTTTAAAAAGAGTGCCAAAGGTGACACGGATAAAATTCATCTGTGCCACGGATATGAAAGGAGTCTTAAGAATGGAACAAAACCCAAAAGAACAGATGAGAATAGTCTTTATGGTAATCGGCGGTATACTTGCCCTGATCGCTTTAATAAAAATGCGGGTTATCGGCATCTATCCTCGTGAAGCGCCTTTATACTTTGGCATGTTGATTGCTGCCATGATCTGTTTTTATCTTGCCAAGAAGATCAAAATCGTTAAGGATGGCGATGATAGTGCAGGTCTTTCCTTGCCCGACAAATGGAAATGCAGCTGTGGCTCCTATAATGGCAAAGATGAGGCTTTTTGCGGGAACTGCGGCGTCAAAAGGCCCGCGTCGCAGGCGCTATAGCCGCTGACAGGTTAGCCCCAGTTGTACGCAACCTGTCGTTTGGTACAGCCAGCCTGTAATCAGGATAATGATTATTAAATTTATGACTATGTAAGGAGATGTATATAAATGGATACATTCTATGCAATTCTTCTCGTTATTGCAATCGTAGGAGGTGTAATTCTGATAAGATTTCTGATATCAAAGGGAGTTAACGCGGTAGCCAAAACAGCGAACAAACATATCCTGTTCCGTTCCGAATATATTGAGGGGCAGCAGCTCGTTTCAGAATCTCTTTCCTTCGAGAGTACGGCGTCCGTGCCGGATATCATACGTCAGCTGATAGCGCAAGTGGCTCCAGAGGAAACCATTCCTGCAATCAGAGGTGCCATATACCAAATATCCAGTAGCCCTGACCATATCGTCTACGCGTATGGCAGCAAATTGCAGCCTCAAATCTTTGTTGCCGCAGTGAGTTTCACAAACAGTGGCTCAACAACGCAAGGCGTCTTTAAATTTCTGAGATGGAAGGAAAAAGAAGGGATGGTTGTCTGCGATGAGGTCATGAAGAGAGTACGCGAAAAGGTGTATACTGCCTTCACTGCAGCCGACCCCTCGGTCAGGGTTATCGGAACCCCGGTAAAAAGCAATTAGACCGCGTAGGAATGATGTGAGGAGCCGATAAACTGATTAGAACGCCAAAAAACAGATCAAAATTAACAAAGATGATATCAGGCACAAGAACATGATGTGGCGGCTCGCAGCCCTATGCACTCTCCAGCGGTAAAGACAGCAATGGCAGCAACGGCCCTACACTCTCCTAGTGTCACAGCCGTCGAACGAGCGGATCTTGTACGTGAAGGATTCCGGTGGAGGCAAAGTGAAGATTTATGACGACGGCGGAAAACTCCTCTGGATTATGACGAAAAAATAGAGCCTCCTCATCGGAGCGCCCTCGAAAGAAGGAAAAACAATGAACAAAGCAACAACTGCCGCAGTCCTGGCGTTGCTGATCGCGGCTCCCATGCTTATCTCTTGCTCCAACCCGGGCGCCACGACGTGCGACCAGTACGCCGCCATGCCGAGCGCGGCACGCAGAGACGTCGAAAAACAACTGCTTCAATCTCACAATCTGGAAGACGTAAATCTAGGGAACGCTCTAGGGGTAACGAAAAGCATTGACAACTTTTGTGGATGTTCCGACAATATCATTGCCGGTCTGCCCAGCTCCACCCGAGCGACGAAGAACAACAGCTCATCGATCGACAAGGCTGTCGACTGGTCGGCAAAGCGCTGGTGATCCGTTTCGCAGATCCGGCAGACTGAGGGGGACGGGTAGCTGTTATTAGGACAAAGCTACAAGAATGACCTACCGTTAGTTCCCGTTACTCCACTCACAATTATTTATTTGCTTTGGAATAATGCAATCAGCCATAGTTCCGTCACCAAGTTGATAATACCGATTAGCAAATTGAAGTGTCATAGTAAGTATGCGTTTTTTCAAAAGGCGCTTCGGTTTCGTAAAAAAAGAGGTGGAGGAGGAAGTGAAAATTGAAAAGTATAAAAAGTCTTATTTGGTTATTGATACTAGTTTGCTTCGTGTTGGCAGGTTGTTCCAGTGGAGGTGAGAATAAAACTGTAAAGAACACTTCCGACAGAGCACAATCTCAGCCCATTGAAAGCCCAAAGACGGCGGCACCTACTAAAACGCAGACTTATTTTTATAATGGAAAAAATTTTTCAAATGATGTGGCGTGGGTTCAGCGCGATTCTTCACAATGGGAATGTATTGATAATAAGGGGAAGACGCTATTTTCTCTTGGGGCAGGCAGTGTGCCTCTGACTGATTTTACAGACGGTGGCGCTATCATTGAGACTACGAATTCAAAAAATGAGAAGGAGAAAAAGATTGTTGATAAAATTGGCACCGTTGTTTTCCCAAAAGACGATGGCTATAAATACCAATTCATAAATTCATATGGTAACTGTAATTTTGTACAAAGACACATCAATACATTTGAAAAAACTGAGGATCAGACAGGAATTGTCGATAACGCGGGGAAATGGATACTCGAACCTACTTCTGATTTAAAGGTAGAATCATTTTATGGGACAAGTAGAGAAGAAGTAATAGTACATGGTATTTTCAAGGTTAGTTATCATGGCAATAATTTTTATGACTCCATTTCTAATAAATTTTTTAAATCGGAGATTGAGCCTGGTAATAATTATTATTTAGCATATTTGCGCTGTATTATAGAATATTTTTATCAGGAAGACTTGGTATTTCTAGTTAAGGAGGACAATCGACTGGAGACTTATGGTAGTCTTCAGTTTTATATCAGTCATTATACCGATCTTGCAAATATAGGATTTCATAATACGGGTACTGGTTTTTATGATCGAAACCATAATTTGGTGATTGACTTATCTTCTTACAAAGAGATTAATCCAATTGGCGGATTTTCAGGCGGATATTGCAGCGTTAAATTAAAAAATCCACAGGGTAATTACTTTTATAGTGTCATCGATAAAAAAGGAGATCGGATGTTTGAGCCCATCTCACAGTCGCTGGGTAACATATCGTGTGGGCGCATTTTTGTAACATCAGGAAAGGACACAGGATATTATATTGATGTTAATGGTAAAACAGTTATTCCGAATATTAAATACGGCTCTGATTTCAGTGAAAACGGTTTAGCGAAAGTTGGTAGTACTAATAACGGGACGAACGGCATAAACTATATTGATACCGATGGGAATATCGCATTCTAATTTATAATTTTTATCAAAATATATGTCGATGACAATAACTTGTCATATTTAACCGAAGGCGGTGTATTGTTCTACAAAGACAAATGAATTTCAATTCAGTATCCCAGTTGCAAAACAGGATGCTGCATAATCCCAAAAGTGTTACCAGTATTGGAGCTCATGCGTTACAACAATAGCGGCAGGTGAGGAAGATACTATCGTCATAAAAACAGATGGGTCACTTTGGACATGGGGTACGAATACTGGTGACGGAACAACAAAAAGCAGCTGGGAAACAAAGCAAATAAGTTGACACTCAGACGTGATACGGGGATGGGGTTAAAGACAACACCTATACTCAATTAATCATAGGTACGAAGATTGAATCAATCTACGTGCCTATGATTTTTTAAATTCTTTACCTTTTTTAAATCCTAAATCAATTTGAAGACGTCTATAGGGTGTAAATAAAAAAAGAAGAGGGTTCGATGAATGTATGGCGAAAAATACTTTAACTCTTTTGTTAGATCGGATTGCGGAAGATAACCGGCTGCCCTTAGAAGAAGCAAAACGGATTCTGCGGATTATTCTTTTCAAAATTGATCAATGGAAAGGTCGGAAATAAGAGGATAAATCGAAAACGGAAAAATATGTCGAATAATAAAAATTCTTGAAATAACGTTTATGACATACTATACTGAAATGGATAAATATAGGTGGAAAAAGATGGATGAAAGCACCGATGGCAGGGTCATTGGGATTGTTAAGCACGGCATTATTGGTATGTTTATTTATCTCCATACGAAGAATGTTAAGGATTATATCGGCTCCATAAGACTTGTTGGTATAAGTTTACTGATATACAAATTATAGTATAAAATTTATTACTGGAGGGGAAGTCTGAAACATTTGTAGGATAACGCATATCAATTTTTGCGCATAGCAAACAAGCCATCAAGCGATGAATTAAAATTGAATTAACGTACTGAGTCAGGCTGTAGCTTTTATTCGATATCCTTGATGCTTAGCAATCAAGATTGCTTGTTCAACCGTGATTTCACGGTCTACTGGAAGAACATCGGATTTTTTGTACAATTCAGGATTGTAGGGCTCTTTCTTTTTAAGAATCATATAGATCGCAGTAAGAAGCATACGTGCAATAGTAATGATGGCCCGTTTGTGTCCACGACGCTTTTTGAGGTTTAAGTAGCGGTTACGGATTTCAGGATGCTTTTCACTCTTTACCACAGCAGTAGCGCATTGGACAAGAAGTGGCTTGATGTAACAACCAGCTCTTGAAATCCTAACAGACTTTTTCTTTCCGGCACTTTCGTTATTCGTAGGTGTAAGCCCTGCCCAGGAGCATAAATGCTTAGCTGTCGAGAACACGTCCATATTGACACCTATTTCGGAAACCACGGTAATGGCAGAAAAGATGTTTTTAAAGGACGGAACAGTTAAAATCAAATTTATTTCTTCTGAGTAGGGCGCGGAAAGAGAAAGGATAATTCTTTCGAGATCTGATCTGCGCTCAGTGAGATCTTCATAGTGGCGCTTAATGACTTTAAGTTTATCTGCTTGTTCGGGTGTGATAAACCCATCAACGGCAAGCTCAAGTTCAGGAAGTTTTTTATGCAGAGAACAATGTACTAGGGATTCTAAGTCAAATGTGGTATCCAGAGGGTTCTCAAGGATCTTGTCAATAATCTTCATAGAACTCTTGCCAAATGTGTCCGAAACGACGTTACCAAGTTGAATATTGGATACTGTCAAGCAATTCTGTAGTCTGTTTTTTTCGCTGGACATAAAGTTGGTCAGCTTAGAGCGATAGCGCATCAAGTCTCTAAGCTGTCTGATTGCAAGCGGTGGCATAAAGCTACCTGCAACGAGGTCGTGCTTGAATAAGTCGGCAATCCACTGAGCATCTTTATTATCCGTTTTTTTACCGCGAATCGCTTTGACGTACTTTGGGTGGGCGAGGGTGATGTTGCAGGAATCCTCAAGAATATTGAAGATCGGAATCCAGTATTTTCCGGTAGACTCCATGCAAACTTCGTAACAGTTGTTTTCACAAAGCCATTGTGACAGCTCTTTTAGGCCTTTTGTAAAGGTAGAAAAGCGATGGCGTTTGTAACCAGTAACCCCCTTGCTGTTTGTTGAAGCAATACAGGCAACCACAAAGGTTTTGTGGACGTCAATGCCACAACAAATTTGATGGACAATTTTCAAAGCCATAGGAAAATCTCCTTTCTTAGAGTTGAAGGGATAGACAGCATTGACTGATTGCCTAGCTATAAACGAGTAATGTTTATACAAAGATAAGTCTGCGTGCTCAAAGTCACACTTATTTGTGCTTGTAAAGGCAATCTACACATATAAAAATGCGGTCACTCCGTGTTTGGAGTAGCCCACTCACCTCCTCGTGATTTGTAGTTAACTGCTAGCCCTATGTTTGTAGAATAAACAAAAATAACGCTCAAAGCCAATACGTTTCATAACGTTTTGTGCCTTGAACGTAGCGAAAGGAATGGCTATAAAGATGAAATACTGCTCAAAGTGTGGAGCACAATTACCAGTTGACTCAAAATTCTGTGTGGCTTGTGGAAGTATGATTACTCAACTAGGTGAGGGGATTCAGGAGCCAGGTGGGAATGTGGGCTTACCCAGCCAGAATCCGGGAAAGGGAATGAAATTCAAGATTATCATAGGTACTCTGATTGCAGTAATACTGGTAGCAGGGGGCTTCTGGGGTTGGAGAATCGTTGCCCAAAAGGGAGTTCATCTGGTGTTTCAAGCGGAGCCGGATAAAGAGGGGAAAACAATTACTAACAATGACATGGACAAAGCCAATACGACTATCGCTAAACGGCTTAATGGACTGGGAGTCTCAGAACCTGTAATTAAGACTGATTATGATAAAAAACAGATTGTTGTAGATATCGCTGGAATTAAAGAACTGGATAATGCCGTAGAGGTTATCAGGACGACTGCCAAGCTGACTTTCAGGGATCCTCAGGGATATGTGGTTTTGGGGGGTGACCAAATTAGTGATGCCAAAGCCAGTATAGGGCAATCAGGACAATTCGTTGTGAGCCTGACCTTTACTTCTGACGGGGCCAAGAAGTTCGGAGATTTAACAAGCAAATACATAGGTCAACGGATAGGTATATATTTAGATGATAAACTCCGGACTAATCCAACAGTTAATACACCGATCCTCAACGGCCAAGCGGAGATTACCGGTTATGAAACCATGGAGGCGGCTACTGATGATGCCGTGCTGATGCGTTCAGGTTCCTTACCGGTAAGTTTGACTATTATCGAGAAAAGATAAATACCGAGGTAAGCGATAAATAGCGCCTTATCTCGAATTCAGAATACTAGAATAGATTAAATCGAGGTGTCAAAAAATGGATGATGAAAGCACCAAAGTCAGGATAATTAATATTGTCACAAAACTTAAAAGCGGAGATCAGCAGGCATTTGAGGAGCTTTATGAGCTTACGCACAACAAAGTCTATTTTCTGGCATTGAAAATGGTGCGTAACCATGAAAATGCACTGGATATTGTTCAGGAGACCTACATATCCGTTTATAAATCTATTGACAAGCTTATAAACCCTGAAGTGTTCAACGCATGGCTTTCCAAAATCGTCGTCAACAAATGCAAGGATTTTCTTGGCAAACAGAAAGAAGTTCTTCTGACTGAAAAGGAAGAGTTAGAAGATAAAGATGCCAGCGATGCAATCGAGGATACCTCGGGTGATTTCATCCCGCATGAGGTGCTCGATAAGTCTGAAACCCGCAACATGATTATGGCGCTGATAGACAACCTGCCGGAAGCTCAGCGAACCACCCTTCTGCTCCATTATTATCAGGAACTGAACGTTGAAGAAATTGCGGCGATTATAGAATGCCCCGTAGCCACCGTCAAGAGCCGCCTGATATATGCAAGACGTCAGATTAAGACAGGCGTGGAAGGCTATGAGAAGCAAGGCGTGAAGCTTTACAATGTTGCTGTCGTACCGTTGATCATCTTTATTATGGAAGCATATGCCAAAGAGAATGCTCTTGGGCCGGAAGCTGCGGCGAAAATACTCTCAACCGTCAACGCAGGGGTGCATATAGTTGTCTCCACGACGCAAACGGTAGCGCAAACAGCGGCGCAGACTTCAAAATTTCATCTGCTGCACAAAATTTCCACACTTTCGGTTCGCACGAAGATTGTGGCCGGAATCGTTGCGGGCGCTGTGGCAATCTCAGCGGTTACAATTCCCATGGTGATGAATGCCAACAGGAGCAGTCCAGCGAGTTTCGGTACTTTAAACCAGTCAGCAGCAAAAATTAGTATAAATAACGAAACTCCGGAAGCAAACATACAAACTACCGCACAAAATCCATTTGTAAAAATAACTGCATGTTGGGATCATACCGTAGGCATAAAAAAAGACGGTTCACTTTGGGCTTGGGGAAATAATGATAGAGGTCAACTTGGCGACGGAACTACGGCAAATAGCAATATTCCTAAGCAAATAATAACAAGTGAAGTAATAGCAATAGCGGCAGGTATTTCTCATACCATAGCCTTAAAAAAAGATGGTTCACTTTGGGCCTGGGGATGGAACTATTATGGTCAACTTGGCGACGGTACTAGAGCAGATAGCAGAATTCCAAAACAAATAATCGCAAGTGAAGTAACATCAATAGCGGCAGGTTCTGAATATACCCTAGCACTGAAAAAAGACGGCTCACTTTGGGTTTGGGGAGATAATTTATATGGTCAACTTGGCGACGGAACTGAAATAACAAGCGTCGTACCAAAGCAAATAATAGCGAGTGGAGTACAATCAATAGCAGCAGGTGTAGGATACACCCTAGCCCTAAAAAAAGATGGTTCACTTTGGGCTTGGGGAGCTAATTATGGTGATCAACTTAACAATGGAACTAGAACGATTAGTTATACACCTAAGAAGATAATAGAAAGTGGCATTAAAGCAATAGCATCAGGAGGGGCTCATGTAATCGCTTTAAAAACAGATGGATCATTATGGGCTTGGGGTTTTAATCAATATGGCCAGTTTGGCAATGGAACATCTGGCGGGGAAAAATATTTTGCATTGCCAGAGAAAATAATCGCAAGTGAAGTAACAGCAATAGCGGCGGGGGCAGATTATACTTTAGCCATAAAAAAAGATGGTTCACTTTGGGCTTGGGGTTTAAATACTTATGGTCAACTTGGCGATGGAACTGAATCTAACATTTATACACCAAAGCAAATAATGGCAAGTGGAGTAACAGTAGTAGAGGCAAGTGATTTTTGTAGCTTTGCCATAAAAACAGATGGTTCGCTTTGGGCTTGGGGATGGAATGAAAAGGGTCAACTTGGCGACGGAACAGTGGCAGATAGCACAACACCTAAGCAAATAATAGAAACTTTTGATTCTAAGTCAAACAGTGATTTTGTAATAGACCAAACTAGAATGTTAACTAAATACACGGGCAAGGGAGGAAGCGTAGTTATTCCTGATGGGATAAATAGTATCGATAACAATGTGTTCTTAGGTCTTTCGGATCTAACAAGCATCACACTGCCGAACAGCATAAAAACAATTGGTGTAGCAGCGTTTATGAACTGCACAAATCTCAAAACAACAACTATTCCCAATAGTGTTACAGACATTGGCAAGGGTGCATTTATGGGGTGCACAAGTCTGAGAAAGGTTACAATTTCAAATAACGTTACATATTTTGGTGCCGGTGCCTTTTATAAATGCACAAGCCTTGAAAGCATAACCATTCCATCCAGCCTCACAAACATTCCGGATAGTATGTTTGGTGGTTGCACAAACCTTAAAAACATAACAATTCCAAACAGTGTAACGAGTATTGAGCAGGGTGCATTTGCGGGGTGCACAAGTCTTATAATAAACTGCTATAAGAACTCTTACGCTGAAAGGTATGCAAATACCAACGGAATTTCTGTTAATATTTTATAATATCTAGTATAGTGTCAAGTCAAATACTTTAGGAGAAGTCAAGTCATAACAAATAGAATCGTTGATGCCCAGGAAATTGCGAGTGTTCTAAACTCAGAGCCGCTTCCTTATTTTTTATTTGCGATTGAATACAGTCTGGCGAACTCAAAATAAACCGCATTTTTGGTGAAATGGAAAAGGGGGATTTCAATTGGACAGAAGTATATTATTATTGCTACTCTTAGGCGTACTCGGTCTAGGTTTCTACTACTTGATGTATAAGGTGCAATCAGCTGCAAGTAAAGCTTTAATGACGAAGGTCTTTCTAAGATCAATGCATAAGGAGGGCCAAAGTCAAGTTAATGAACAACTCGACTTCGAGACGCCGGCATCTATACTAGTCGTTATGGACAAGCTCAAAAGTCAAATTAAGGTTTCAAATGAATCGCTTCCAATAGCTTTCAAAGGTGTTCTTTACCAATCATCGATCAGTCCAAATCGTATAACTTATGCGTTTGGCCATAAATTGAGGCCGAAGAGTTTCGAAGCTGAAGTAGTTCTCACTCGTAGTGGAACTACAACAAAATGTGTATTTAGAGTTCTTTCATGGGTAGAAAATTCCGGTATTGTCACAGGGCAAGATGAAATAAAGAAATTACGCCAACAAGTCCTTGCAGCCTTTAAAGCTGCTGATGCATCGGGCAAAATCATAAACGAGACGGGAGAACAAACAAATGTAAAAAAAGGGACATCGGTGTTTTGCTCAGATTGCGGAAAAGAACTTGAAATTGATGATGAATTTTGTGGTGAATGCGGTACGCCATCGCATGGCTCTTCGGGACTCTAAAAAAGGAATTTACATATACGGCATTCAAGAGAAATGAGGTTTATGAAACAATCTAAAAACATCCTACAGATAATCGGTATCATTCTAGTTTTAGTTGGCATCGTCAAATTAAGATTAATAGGCTTTCACAGCAGATTTGATCCTTTTTACTTTGGAATCCTTATTGCGGGCGGCACATGTCTGTATATAGTTTCTAAGATGAAGAATCACAGCGACGATGATTTGGAGGAAACAGTAGAAATAAAGGCATAAAAAGTTATTTCAGTATATTGCTCGAGTTGCGGAAATAAACTCGATATCAATGATAAATATTGTTTTGTATGCGGGTCGCATCAAATAGATGCATGATTATTCAAGAAGGGATGGAAATATTTTGAAGCATAAAGTTTCAATCGGATTATTATTGCTTGTATGCATATTAGTTGTAGGATGTTCCTCAGCCCGGTTTAATATTGTCGGAATGTGGAAAGATGATCGCGGAACTATCCGTTCGTTCAGTGACAACGGATCCTGTAAGAATGTAGCAAAAATTGATATCGGGGGACCATCGCCTGTCTATAGTATCTCGGAGAAGGTAGACTCTAATGGCTACTACTTATTACAAGTATCACAAAGTGGCTATAATGAAACGACATTTTATGTAAAAGTAACCAATAACGATGAAATTCAGATTTTTGAAAACGCGGGTGCAACAAAAGCACTTTACAGTTTGAAGAGGCAATAACACAATACTCTTATTGGGATAACAAGATAATACATTAAATGAATACAATACTCAACTCAATTTTATAAGAGGATAAGGAATATATTGGGTAAATATGAATTGAAAGAAGGATATTTATGAGAAAATTTTCAAATAAATTATTACTTGTTGGCATTCTGTGTTTCAGTACAATTCTTTTGCTGGTTGGATGTGGAAACACAAATAAATCAACAAATGAAGTGACACCTTCAAAAACTGCAGATATTAACACAAGTGGTAATACACAAGGTAATATTGCTAACAAAGTCGCAAACACGAGCGGCAATACACCGGGCAATATTGCTAATTTGGGTATTGCGGCTCAGCAGGGCGACTGGATTTATTATACACATATTGATGGAATCAAAAAGGGTTCCCTCAATAAAGTCCGCATGAACGGCACCAGCACAACAAAGATAAACGACGATCTAGCTCTTTACATCAATGTAGTCGGCGACTGGATTTATTATTCAAATTCAAACGACGAAAATTATCTCTATAAAGTCAGGACAGATGGCACGGGCAAAACAAAGATAAAGAACGATACAGCTGGTAGCATCAATGTTGTGGGCGACTGGATTTATTATACAAAAAGTAGCAACGATTCTCTCGATATTTTAGTCACTCTCTATAAAGTCAGGACGGACGGCACCACTGAAACAAAGATAACTAGTGATTACGCTTTTTCCATCAATGTCGTGGGCGACTGGATATATTATACAAATGGAAGCGATAATTATTCTCTCTATAAAATCCGCACGGACGGCACAGGCAAAACAAAGATAATAAACGATGGACATGTTAAGCCCAATATCGTGGGCGACTGGATATATTATCTCAAATTATCGGAAATGTTGGCGACACCCCAAGTAAGTGGCAATGGTTTTATCTATAAAATCCGCACGGATAGCACTGAGAACCAAAAAGTAGAATAGGCACGCCTTTTTAAAACGTTGGCAATGACCTTTTCACGATAAATCGGATATTCCTGAATTAGAGTTTCTCCAAAATCAGCACGATATGAACCATTCTTTCGACTCAAATTTGCTAATCGTAGAAATGTAAAGCAGCGGATTGTCCATTTCTTCCCCCAAATTAAGTGTGGCTTTCTGATAATGCGGCTCGCCTCCACTACCCTGCAATCGTAAGCTCCGAGGTGTTCGATCTTGTTCAACATGAGTTTAAGAAGCGAAAAAATGCCAGCTGATATCGCCACGGCGGTTGCAATCCCAATTGCAGTGACCATAAATATGAGTGGTTCTGCGGGTTCCGGTATATCTACAAAATCTACTACAGTAAATACAATTATGCT
Organism: Desulfosporosinus metallidurans; assembly: GCF_001936615.1. Taxonomy (GTDB): domain Bacteria; phylum Bacillota; class Desulfitobacteriia; order Desulfitobacteriales; family Desulfitobacteriaceae; genus Desulfosporosinus; species Desulfosporosinus metallidurans. Next base: position 78,263 of record NZ_MLBF01000015.1, on the reverse strand, counting down.
CTCTATAAAATCCGTACAAATGGCACGGATCGGCAGAAATTAAAGTAAGACCCTTGCTTTTCAAAATCCCATAAGCCATCATGCAGGGTAATTTGTACACACAAAAAGGAAAATTTAAAAACAATATGGAAGAGGTGCTTTAAATGTTTTGCACAAAATGCGGCGCAAAAAACGCCGACGAAGTCTTATTTTGCGGGGAGTGCGGCGCGCCCATCGACACGGCCCAGAGCGGGCCCAAAAATTCACAAAAAGAGGAGACCCAGTCGGAACAGCCGTCTCAAATTAATCCTTTAGTCCCTATAAAGCGTAAAAGGAAGCGGCTGCTGATCGGTATATTGGCAGCGGTAGTGGTCATTGCCGGTGTGTTTGTTTATCTAAACACTGGTGCGAGGCTAGCCAACAAGCAGGCGATTCAAGGAGAAAAATACCTGGCGGGGAAACAGTATTATCAAGCTATTGGGGCTTTTGAACAGGCGATTTCAACCGACAAAAAAACCGCAAAGGCCTATACCGGACTTGCCGATGCTTATGTCGGGCTGCAAGATACTAAAAAAGCGGAGGAAAGTCTGCAAAACGGTATCGAAGCCTCGCCCAAGGCCGACGTATTATACTTAAAACTGGCGGAACTATACAACAATAACGGAAAACCTGGGAAGGCCGTTCAGACTCTAACGAAAGGTTATAGCGCGGTGAAATCCCAAAATATCCAAACACAACTCAAAAAGCTTCAGGCATCCTTCATAAATATAGCTGGGGGCGAACGAGTACAGTTCCAATTTAAAGAAAATATTCAAACTGAAGGAGATATTCGGAATGTAATTGGAATACTGAAAGACCGAGCGGTGCAATTAGGGTATAAAGACACCTTAATTTATTATGGAGGAAATGATTTTTATGTGGATATAATTGGAGAAGAACCTAATAATAATCAAGTATTTGATCTAATCAATATACAACGTCCCATAGACCCAATATGGACAAGAATTAAGATGATACCCCCGCAGTATGATGAAAACAATCTGCCAGATGAAATAAATATTAAAGGAGGGTTACGTTTGGTTCTTCAGGTAAATGATCAAACAGCAAGTATTGAAAAGATAATAAGATCTTTACGGGAATATTTAGCTCAATTAGTATATGAGGGAACGGCAATCTATCAAATAGGAGAATCTAGAATAGTAATAGACTTATGGGGGGATAGCGATTTTTGGAGAAAAATTGGCGGCCCTGATGCTATAGTGACCCTGTTAAAAAATCAAGCCAATGCTGATATCGCTGAAAAGACGCAAATAAGTCGAATACATTAGGATTGGCTTAATTTCCTAAACATTTAAAGATCTGATGTTATGAGAAGAGGTGGTTTTATGTTTTGCCCAAATTGTGGAACAAAACTCGCGGAGGATCACGGATTTTGCCAGAATTGCGGGACTCGCGTACAGGATGCATATCTGGAAGGCCCAGGGGAGATGCCGCAGAATCTGACAGGTGGGCCTGCACAGGCGACTGGCGGTCTGAAAGTATGGCTGTGGCTCATGATAGTAGGAGGTCTAATAGGAGTTATAGCCAGTATAGTATATGGGATTTATTACCTTAAAATGGCAGAAACATTCAGAGTTCAGTCCGCGTTGCAAAGTAATTTAGGAAGTCAATACTCCCGGATCGCTACTAAGTTATTCGTTTACGTGCCAATAAATATCGTGAATATACTTGGGGCATTCCGTTTGTTAAAAGGATATAAACATGGATTTTACATCGTCTGTATCTGTGCTGGCGTTGCGTTCTTTATCAATATATTTTCAGGCTCCTGGCTGGCTTCATTTTTTGGGCTTGCCTCTCCGGTCATCGTTTGGCTACTTGTAAGAAAACAATGGGAATGCTTCCAATAATAACCACTTTGCGAACTAGCAGTTTGTCTTCTTTTATGGGGTACCGTGTTGACATTTAAGCAATAGGACGCTTGAATGATAAGTGAATAAATAAGCAATCATTTCCATATTTTATGATTATTTTATTAGGAGGTAGAGCATATGCAAGATTATCGTCGTGCCCTTAAGGACCATTTTGAAAGCCAGCCGTTAATGCGTAATCTGTTTATGGCTGATATTATCTTATTTAGCGTAGGTTTGTTGTTTTTGCTGTTCCATGAGTTTTCCATCATAACCTTGAATTCGGATGTATTTTTTGCACTGGGATTTTGGTTCTTCTGGATTGGAATTGTCCTTAGCTATATTAAAAAAAGTGACGTCAGCCTTAGCATCGGGCTGGGTCTGTACGCGCTTCTTTATCTGGTGAAATTTATCATTGCCTGCGTTCATTCAGCTGGAGGATATGGCGGATTTTACGGCTTCTCCCCTCTGTGCAATGTGATTGTGGCTTTGTTTTTCCTGAGCCTGTCCGTCCGAGAATCTGAATATTATCAACAATATCTGGAGCAGAAAAAAGCATTACTGCTGTTAGCACAAAGGGCCCCAAAGGCACAGGAGCCTGAACAAGGAATGATCCGGTGCCCCAAGTGCGACGGGACCATCGGGCTGAACACAAAATTTTGCCCGCATTGCGGGAACAAAATTCCCGAATTAAAGCGTTGTAAACAGTGCGAAAGTCCGCTGCCGGAGAACCCAAGCTTCTGTGTGATATGCGGAGCCAAAGTCGAATCGGAATAAAATGGGCCAAAAGCAGAGACAAACGAGGTCCAACTTGAAGCGGGAGGGGAGAAAAAGCTGTGCCTCTCCTGTGGAGCGGAAATCACCGGAAACAGATAATTCTGCACAAAATGCGGGAGCAAATTATCATATTAGGGAAAAATTCGACGATAGATAAACAGATTACGACTAGTCGCCAACGAGGTTAAATGTTCGCGGTTTAAGATTCAGCACAGGAATCGTTTACATTAAGCTTATTGGGATTTTGTGGTCTGCCAGCGCTTGGAGATATTGCCGCGACTGTTCAATACTGAAATGCGACGACCAAGGAAGACTTTTTGATATGAATAAGGAGATAGCAATATGATTTGTAAAAATTGCGGGAAAGAGATTGTTGGCAAAGGAGTATTTTGTAAAGATTGCGGCGAAAGGCAGGATGCGTCGAATATGACACAGTCCACTGATGAAGACTCGCTGGGTGCTGCCCAAACGCCACCAGCAATACAAGAGCAGTGCAAACATCCTGAAATCCAGAATCCTACTCAACCTCTTTCAGCGCAAACGACTCAGAAAGGCGGAAAACCTGATAAAAGCGGAAAGCCTTCCAAAAAAATAATCCTACTTGTTGCCATTATTCTAGTGGCCATCACTTCAATCGGGATTGCCATTTCGATTCTGGTTTCTTCGCATAATAGTAAAAAGCCTATGTCTTATTTGAATGATTGGAATATTGTCATTGACGCGCAAAGACCCGATTATAGTGGCTTTGTGAAGCTCTATTATGAGCAGGTGACGTTTGTGATTGAAGAACAAGTTCTAAACGATGACGGGATAGGAACGGCAAAAGTTACAGTAACAACGCCGAATATGCGGATTATTCTTGAAAAGGTTCTAAGCAGCCTCAGTGTCAGGGGCAGCCTTTCTGATGAGGAATTGGCAGAACAAGCGAAAAATCGCATTGAATTGTTACTCAAACAGGACAGCGAGAAAATAACCACTACAATAGAGGTTCCATTGAAGCGTATCGACGGAAAATGGAAGATTGTCCCTAACAAGGAATGGACCAACGTCATTACTAGCAATATGGCGGAGATTTTACGTGAATACTATGCCAAAATTATCAAGGAGGATTTGAAATGAGAATCTACAGCAAGGTAGTTTCCATTTTATTAATTTTTGCTTTATTCATCGTGGGTTTCCCTGCCTTTCCGACAAATGCCGACGAAGAACTGAAAGAATATAGCTTAAAACTTATTGGAACAAGCATTTCAGATGAGAACGTTTCGGTGTTCCAGGCGAATGGCAGAATGATGATGTCTATCAAAGACGTGGCGAAAATTACCCGATGTGAATTAAACTCACAGGGCGATGTATTTACACTAAAACACGCCAAAGGCTTACGAACGATAAAGCTGGATGTAGGCAAGCAAACCTTAACCGAAAATGGCGAGGAATATAAAATATACATAGTAAGGCATGACAACACAATTTTAGTCCCCGTCTATTCAATATTAACCTATCTGGGGGCATATTGCTCCACCGACAGTGCAAACGCAAGCCTGATAGTTTGTATGCCGTTGCAGACATTCTGGGAAGCATATGCGTTTACCTCTGAACAGAAAATGAATGTAACAAACTATAGTGATACCACAAAAAACATCAGGGTTGTTTGCGACCTAATTGTCGACTTTTTGGCTACGTCTAGCGGTCAAAGCATGGGGTCTATCATTATTGATGGAGTGGACGAATCCAGTGCGGTTTACGCGGCTCTCGAAGCGGACATTAATAAATATCAGTCTGTAAAGTCTGCAACTCAAGCGCGTGCTAAAAAGTTTAATGATGTAACAAGAACCCTTTCAACTCTGGAAAAAACACAGAATGCAGGCTTTGACCTCTTGTTCTTGTTAGACGATGCAAACAGGAAGCAAGCCTATGACGCAATTTATTCTTTCAGCAGGCGCTCGGATCAACTTCAAAGCTATAAAAATTTCCAAGATACAATAAAGAACCGTGACAGCTTCAAGAATGCATATAAAGGAGTCGGCTACTCGATTGATGCTTCACTTTTGTTGGTTGATACTTTTACAGCTGTTTATGACCGAATGCAGATTGACAGCACAGCAAAGGATGCTTTTAGTAATACCTTTTCAGCTGATACTTTGGAGGTTGCTGGGAATCCGGCTTTGAATGGCAATTACCTCTCTGCAGCACGAAGCACCTCAAAAACGCTGTCCTCCTCAACCAACACCGTAACAGGAACATTCTTCGAAAAAGCAACGGATCTTGCTGCAGATAAAAGCATCGAATTCGGGCTAAAAAATGTAGTGGTAGCCTTTGGCGCATCCCCAGGAACGCCACTCCTTCTATCGGTTGAGATTGGTGGAATAGTTGATAATCTACTGGCGTATTCCCCAGTTGGCAAATACACACCCTTCTCAATGATTCCCGCATCTGAAGCCGACCTGATGGCAATTTTATCATCTGGTTATTATGAGCAGGCTCGTCTTGTCATGGCTGGACTGGCGAAAAAGGCCGAAAGCGAAAAATTGCACAACGCCGAAACAATGAAATTGCTGTATGACTCCTATATGCTTCTGCTGAGATTTTCACTTATTCACTACGAAAGCCTAATCAAGTATGCTGAATATCAAAACATTGACTCGGCTGTAAAAGCAAATCAAGAGCAAAGAGCCGAAGCCATTGCAAAAACGATCGATGAACTCAACCATTGCAACCCAGCACCAATACCAAATTTGTCAGATCTAAATAGTCAATGTGTCACTTTTGATGAATCATTGAAACAATTATTAATGAATATAACTGTAATAAATGATGGAAAATGGAAAAACGCTTATATTAATTATATTCAAAATACCCTCGCAAAAAATGGGACTGGATATTTTCAAGATGCATGGATGGGTTATAAACTCATCTTTATCGATGATGATGAGATTCCAGAACTTGTAGCAATAGGAAATTGTGAGGCACAAGGAAATTTGATTTGTGTTTATCATAACGGAGTCATAAATTCTACTCAGCTATCAAGAAATTCTTTTACCTATATTAAAAAAGGAAACTTGCTTTGTAACGCAGCAGGAAATATGGGTGATTATTACCATAAAGTATTTACTATTAAAGATGGAGTGCTTTCACAGATCGCTGCAGGTTTCTGGGGATATACTTCTGCCAATGTTCCAGTTGATGAAACAGGAAATCCAATTTACAAGTATAAATGGGAAAACAAGACGGTAACAGAAAAACAATATTACCAACTTTTAAATTCTATCTATGACACGACTAAAGCAATTGATGGAAATAAATATTTAGATAATAGTTCTGTTGAAAAAATAGTAAATATAATTAAAGATTATTAACTTGGAACAGTTCGACTTTTGTTGTGTCACAATGTTAAAGTTTTACTCGTACAAAAGAGGGCGAAAAATAATCCTTCAACACATTGGTCGTATAAATCAATTTCCCAAGCTTCGGAGGAAGTTTCTAATCAACGTCTGGAAGTTGTACTCGCCGGAACGGCTCCCGCTGGTCACCGTTCCGGAAAGGGTCATGGAACCTTTGTTTTCTTGGAAAATTCGACAATACCTCGGTACAACCATGAACCTGCCTTGAAACGTGAACGAAGGGGCTCTTACTTCACGTAATGTTTAGAGATTTATGGGGTGAGTAGATAGAAAATAAGCCATTGATTATCTCAATGGCTTAAAGGGACATAATAATTTGATACAGAATACAGAACCTCATGAATCTCTCGTTGTACTGAACCGCTGCCGAACGATCCTTGGTATATGGGAATTCAATCTTTTCTATTTGGCTATAAATTTTCTAGGTACAGATGCAACAAAGAATAATTTTCGATTCAATTAATACTCGTAGGTTCCAGGTACCTCTCTTTTCTCTTATAATTCGACATTTCCTAAGTTTTGTCTTTAGTTATCGGTTATTGAAGCCACTACACACATTTGTAGTAGATGGAAAACTTGGACCATGGTAAAATTAGGAGGGTGAATTGAGCGAGGGATAGAACCGACATTAAACATTGTGGATTATATAACAACCATACTAGCAATAAGCTGGGAGTCCGTAGAAGGAAATCCAATAGCGGATTACTTTGTCTATGTTGTGGTTATTGTAGGTTGGACTGCTAAACGAGATTTGGTGGATATGTGCCGGGATGCTTGGCGGTTTGAGAAGGGGTGTAATACTCTCTACTCTAACTCAACGCCCTGAACTGGGTTGTGTAGTGACAATAATTATTATTGGGGAGTTGATTTACTCGCCTATAAAATGCAGAGGATAGTAAGTGTCGACACAAGATTTCCTCAGATTATGATGATAGATAAATATCAAGATAGGGGCACACCACATGCGTGAATTAAAAGAATATCCAACACTTCAAAAAGTGTTAAGAGAAGCGCAGAGAGTCACCATTTTTTGTGGTGCTGGTGTGTCCTGTTCCTTATCCGACAGTATGGTTACATGGTACAGCTGGTTGAAGAGAGGACTTGAATACATAGATGATAATAAAAAAAGACACGTGGAGGAAAAACTGGCTCATGGTAATCTACTGGATGTAGCTGGGGACTTAATTAGGTTTAGCAAAGATAAAAACCAATATGGAAAATGGATGAATGATTCCTTTTTAGGCCTCAGTATCAAGAATGTACCATTCGCTGAATGCTTTCAAAAGTTACAACATTTAGGAGATATCGTTGCCACGACGAATTATGACATGCTCCTAGAAGAGGCAACTGTTACGGGAACACTGACGTATAATCAACCTAACAAGATTCTGGATGTTATACGTCAAGATGGTGAACCCAAAATAATTCATATCCACGGAGCATATAATCAAACTGAAAGTATAGATGATATCATAGCCGATAATACACAGTATGATAAAATCATTGGAAATATTGGAGCACAGTTTTTACAAAATTTGTTGTCTATTAATCCGATTATATTTGTCGGATGTGGGCAGACCATGGATGACCCCAATATAAGCAAACTTATATCATTTGCTAAAGATCATTTAAACATTGACGTACCATATTTCTACTTGTGTAAAAATGATGATGATATTTCTGAACTGGGTAGTCATATTGAACCCGTCATTTATGGTGATTCTTACAGTGATTTACCTTTATTTTTTACTGAAATGGTTGATTACAGATTGCAGCAAAGATTTAAAGATAGCAAGATCATTGAAATTACGCCATATTCTTTACCATCTTTGACCAGACGTGGGCTAGACTTATATTATTACGCTAATCAACAAAGCATTGATTTTGCTGGACGTGAGGATGAATTAAAGCAAATAAAAGATTTTGTTCATTCTTCGGAAGATTTTATGTGGTGGGCCATAACAGGAGCAGCTGGTATGGGAAAAAGTCGATTGGCTTTAGAAGTGCTGCGACACCTTTCCACAGACTGGTTTGGTTTCTTTACTAAAGAAAAGGTAAATATAGCTGACATTGAGCGGTTTGAACCTTTCAATCATACGATAATTGTTATAGATAATGCCCGATCCCTTCTCACTGCAAATATTATAACGGCTCTGATGACTGTGTTTGATAAGAGCAAGTTTAAGTTGCGCATTATCCTGCTGGAACGGGATAATATCATCCAATTTAGGGGATGGTATCATGAACTGATTAATAAAATGTCAGAACATGAAAAGATGAAGTTCCGTGCGAATGCTTATCGGTTACCTGAAGAGGTACAGTTTGGAGATAAGCCTAAACCATCAAAAGCATTCCTGAATCTCAAACCCCTTAATGAAACTGCCTCATTAAGTATTATCTCGGGCTTTTGTCGATTGCTTGGGGATCAAATCAACCAGGAGAAGGCTAGACGGATTTATGAATCCTATTTAAAAAATATCCCGGAAACTTGTCATCGCCCTTTATTTTTAGAGATATTCATAGAAATATGGTTGGATAAAGAAGGCGATATTAAACCTATGGATAAGGAAGGGTTATTTGGCTACCTTATCATAAAAGAAGAGGATAGATGGCTGGGACTCATTGATCAGAATCAAGAGGCACTAAAATATTTAACGAAATTGATTAGTTTGGCTTGTGCTGTAAACTATATTGACCTGCTTGATTTGCCTGAAACTTACAAAAGCTATTGGGAAAACATTCAAAAAGTATTATCCTTAAAATCTGGAGAACAACGAAGGCAAAGAATAGCAGTTGTTTTACGTGAACTATCTCAACAGGAATCGTTAGCTCCCAATATATTAAGTCCGCAATATCTAGATGTAATTAAAGCTTTTATAGTGCATTTTTACCTTGATAATGAAGAATATATTACGTTCGCAAAAACTGCGTGGGATTATGGCCTGGATGGCTTTTTGCCATTTACTTTATTCTTGTCAAAGGCACTTGAAGATTTTGCTGAATATGATTCCTTTCAGAAGATGATCGAGTATTTGCCGGAGGCTAACTACCACTATTTTTATCTGGCTGTGTTGATACGAACCATGCCTGATATACGCAATCTTCAGCAGATCGAGAACAACCTATCAAAAGTCAGTATGGACGATGAGCTTATTACTGCGAATCTTATAGAAGCGTGGTTTCAGTTGGGCTATGTGTACACAACTAAAGACGATTATAGAAAATTGGAACAGTGCGCTGATCAGATTATGGCTCTCTGTACTGAAACACTAAAATATGAGGCTGCAAAAAATCGAAAGCTGGGTATTGAGCTTTGTATAGAGCATTTGAACCAGTTTACCAATGCATTTCTCAATAAGCGCCAGTACGATGTGGCTGAACGGTGTATTGACTATTTGGTTGAATTGCAGGAAGTTGAAGCTTATAGAAATGACGGCGGATTATCTACGGAAATTGCAGAGGTCCAGAAAGCGGCCTTTATATGTTATACGGAAGACGGCGATTGGGATGATGCACTAGTTAAGTTAAAAGCAATCCAGAAAGTTTGCAAAAAATTTCCTATGGATAGAGATAATGCGGAGATCTATGTTTATTGTTTAAGGCGTACATGCTTTCGCTTTGGAGAAGAAAAATCATGGAGTGACTTCAAGATATGGATTAGTGCATTAGAGGAATTGGCAACTATCTTTCCTGAAAGCTCTGAAATTGTTGGGGCTTATGCACTGGCTTTATCTAATCGAATCAGTGGTACGCAATCTTCTACAAAAGAGAAAATAAAGAAGAGAAATGCTAACGATATTCACTAGAAGAAATTATTTAATTGGCGGTATCTTCCGCCAATTTTTTGTCTTGTGGAATAAACGATAATTATAAAGACTCTATAACGATTTTTGATATATAAATGACACATCCCAGTACATCTTAAAAAAAGTTTAGAAAAATACGTGATTTTTACAAGTTAATGTAATATTATATATATAGGGATAATTTCCATTTTATCTCACTCCAATATTGAGAGGGGTTTTAATCTATGTTGTCTTACTTGGCCATTGAAAGAATATTAAATTGGAATCTTTTACTTTTTTTGTCGCCAAAATATAAGAATTTTACAAAAAAGGTTAAGTGAACTAAAATCATGAACTTGGACTCACATCTATCCAAAATGACAGTATGCGGATAACTATATCTTATTACTAAACCCAACATGAAACAAAGCTGCCTGCACAGAGTGTTTGATGTTGAAGAGCCAAATTGGAATAGGAACAACCCGGCCTTTTATAAATAACAATTGAATTATCCGCGCTAAGGGCAAACCTGTCAAAAGACAGGGACGCAAAGCCATAGGGTCTAAGGTGCTTACCAGCACTATGATAGCCTGGCTACCGCAGAGACAACAGGTCTAAACCTGCCCTCAGTGGCAGGCTTTTTGCGTTTTAGACGTAACGAGGGAATTTCATAATTTGATGCCAGTAATACAATGACATATTTCAACAAAATATGACCGTAGCACCAAAAATGTCATCATCATAGATTTATATTTTTCATTTCATGTGAGTGAGGTGCTGGCAAATGAAAAATGGGATTTTAATAAAAATAGAAAGGTTCAAGTAGCTGAACTAAAAAGGTATAAAGGCACTTATCATGCAGGGATTAGCTTCTCCGACACGTATAGGTACCTTAGATCTCTGCGGAATTCCACGCAGACCTCAACAATTTTACAATTCAATACACCTCATACAAGCCGTAAAACCGCAATTTGTTTGTCGCAAATTGCGGTTTTTTATTTGACAAAAAATCTAAATTTTCGACCGCAGGTTGCAATTAAATACTTTGACACCCTTGCCAAGTCGGTAGGGTGCCGCTCTCCTCCCTCCATTTCTGATTTTGAGAAATTCACAAATCAGAAACGGAGGGAATCAAAATGCAGGAGGACAAAACATACACCCTGCTTATCAATAAGAAGCGAATCTCCGTAACCGAGGAAGTTTACAAGGCATATTATCAGCATAAAGAGCGCGAATATTATTTGGACAAGCTTTCCGAGCGAAATGATCTATCCTATGAAGAATGCGCGGAAAAAGGCATTCAGATAGATTACTTATTATCGCAGACACAGGAATCCGCGGAGGACAAGCTTATCAAGGCTGAGATGCTTTCCCGGTTGACTGCGGCGATGGAAATGCTGACGGAGCAGGAACGGCTGCTGATCTATACGCTGTTTTTCAAGGGCAAAAGCGAAAGAGAACTGTGCGCTATGCTCGGAATTGCAAAGACGACCCTACATGATAGAAAAACGAAGATACTCGGCAAGCTAAAAAAGATACTACAAATTTAAAAATAATTCCGACCACCCCCTCACTTTTTTCCTTAAAGAAGTGAGGGGTTATTTTAATTATCTCCCTCGCTGTTCCTTGACAAGTGCATATTCGGTGTATTGGGAAAACCACCTTTCCCGCCGTTGACAGCGGCAAGCCACGTAAGCGGGAACGCCATGACCATTCCGTAGGAATGCGAGCGATTACTCCCGGCTTTGAATCAGCCTGTTGCGGGCTGAATGGCGATGACGGGGAAAGGGATACACAATGATACTTCTGCCTTGAACGCCTCACCGCATTGGGCAGCCCGCGACGAATGACGGGATCATGTTGGTTTGGGTTGGAAACTGATACCCATGCCGGCTGATATGTTGCTTTCCAGCAAGGAGCAGCCCAGTACATCCCCGGTATCAGGGACGTTGTGAACAAGTATGATACATTCTTCATTTTTGCCGTTTTTGTTTGACTGCAGAACTATTGCGCCGGAATTCAAAGCGATTGACGCCTTGATGTTTTTCCAAAACCTGTGGTGCTCCGGCGCACCATTCTGCCGCCAGGCGTTTTCATAGTTTCGTGAATACAAGGGAGATGAAAAATGTTTGATGTAACGACGAGAGACTATTCCATTCTGGAAAAGTACATCCTGGCCGGAAAAATAAAGGCTGACAGCAGTTATTTCTTTACCCTGGACGGCAGGTATATTGTCTATTTGCGATTTTCGGGAAAAAGATTTACATACTCCGTGCTGAACTATGCCACCGAGAAGTCGGTTGTGGTGGCAACCAGCCGAACTGTGCTCACCGAAGCAGACTATCCGGGCCTTGTTAAAAAGATACTTCACTGCAAGGTATATCAGTTTGTGCTGCCACCACAGCCCCAAATTCTGATTGAAGCCATATTCAGGCAGCTCCTGCCGGAATACGGCTATGCGGTGCGGGACAAGCAGATCGAACTGGCGGTGATGATGTTCGAGAGCATGAGGCATAAAAAGGTCGCCCTGTGCGAAGCCGAGGTGGGCACGGGTAAAACCCTTGCCTACCTTGTGGCCGCTATCGTCTACGGTCTGTACGAGGGGAAGGAAAGATGGACGAGCCCCTATGTTTTTGCCGGTCCAATGAACCCGACCCCCATTACCATTACCACCTCCAGCATTGATTTACAGCAGGCCGTCATAGGGAAGTTTATCCAGGACCTTTCAAAGATACTAATGGAGTATAAAATCATCGCAAGCCCCGTTACCGCTGTACTCCGAAAGGGAAAGGAGCATTATCTGTGTGAGGAACGCTACGCGGATTTCATGGGCTATCTCGAAAACAGCGATAGTTCGAGGGATGTAAGGCTTTATCAAAAGCTGAAAGCAAAGACACTGGAGCAGGGCAATATTGACCTGGACGCCTACCCCGACATCAAACAGCATGTCGTCCGCAAAATCAACGTGCCCAGGGACTGCGGCCGCAATTGTTCATACTACAAAAAGTGCCGGTATATCGACTATATCAGCCGCGCCAGATCAGATGGCTATACCTTTCAGGTGACAAACCACAATTACTATCTTGCCAATGTGCAGCGGGAGCATTCGGGCCTTGCACCCCTGATACCGAAATGCGCCGTACATATCATAGACGAGGCCCATAAGCTCCTGGACGCCGCCTATCAGATCTTGGGAGAGAGCTTTTCAAGCGCTCTGACGGGCGAGTTTATCCGAATTCTCCACAATCACACCACCGGCAACAAGGCCTACCACAAAAAAACCTATCAGCTGACGGATGACCTGGCATTTCATAATCAAAAACTGTTTATGGAGCTTGAAAAAACCCTGCCCTCTGATGAAACGGAGGAAAACCGGCAGAAAACCGTGAAAATCAATACCGCCGTCAAAAGAGCCATGCAGGATTTGCAGACCAGCCTTGACGAGATATACCGGGCCTGTTTTCAGGATATTACCCGCTGCCGGCAGCTTGCGCGCCTGCATCGTGAAATCAACGCCGGAATCGAAACCTTTCTGGCGCCAAAGGATGTCATCTATTGGCTGGAAAAAGGCGACGACGGACTATGGCAGCTTGCCGCCATCCCCACCAACATGGAAGCTCTGCTCTATGAGGTGCTGTGGAAAGGCATGGCCTCCAAAATACTGACCTCGGCAACCTTGACCGACGACACCGGCTACGGCTTTTTCAAGGAGCAGACAGGCATCGGCAAACTGTCCTCCTTGCTGCTGGCGGAGATACGGATGCCTTCCCCTTTTGACTATAAGAGTAACACAAGGCTCTATCTCTCCGAGAAAGTACCCTTTCCCGATAAAAACGACGAGCGGTATATAACCACCGTTTCGGATGAAATTGAAAAGCTGGTGGAGGCCACCTACGGCCATACCGCTATTCTTTTCACCTCCTACAAATTGCTATCGGCTGTGCATGAGATATTGAAGGACAGAATCACCCATTTCCCCCTTATTACCATGCCCAAGGGGACAAAGAACACCGCCGAGGCGTTTAGAAAAAGCCGAAACGGTGTCATTTTCGCTTCCGGCTCTTTTTGGGAGGGCGTGGACTTCCCCGGTGATATCCTGTCCTCCATCATCGTGATCAATCTGCCCTTTCCTGTGCCGTCGCCCATCATGGAGTACAAAAAGAAGGACTTTTCCTCTCTTTCAAAGTTTATTGACAGGTATGCCTTCCCGGTGATGATTGCCAGGCTCCGGCAGGGTTTGGGACGGCTGATCCGCAGCGAAACCGATACGGGAGTGGTCGCCATTCTGGATTATCGCGCCAGCAGGTACGGCAAATACCATCGCAGGGTGCTGGATTCCATCCTCGGATATACCCTGGCCGGGTCCATTGACGAGGTTGGGGAGTTTGTGAAAAACGTCAAGGCTGCGGAGTATTTTGAATAAGACATACCTTTAGGAAAGGATGAAGATGTATTGAAAATTCTTAAGAACCGGATATTTTTAAGCATCCTCTGCATTGTCCTGGCAGGAGCTATTTCCTTTTTGCTCCTGCCGAAGTTTTATGGGGGCAAGAGCGCAACGGTGATGGTGCTGCGGGCTGCAGAGGATATCCCGGCAGGCACGAAGATACAAAGCAAATATTTTGCTGAAGTCGAAGTTGGGAAATACGGACTGCCGGACAACATCATAAATGACAAAAACTCGATTATCGGCAAGATAGCAAAGACCTACATTGCTAAGGGAGACTACCTGTTTCCCCAAAAGATAGGCAATTTTGTCACCGATGAGCAGCTGGACCGTATTGTCAAGGACAATAAACGCCTCGTTACAGTCAGTGTACCGAGTATTGCTGCGGGACTTTCATCGCATCTGAAAAGCGGTGACTTTGTGACGGTTGCCGTCTTTCTCAATCAAAAGGAAAATTTAAATACGGAGCAAGGTACTTCTTCAAAGGTAATGGTTTACCCCGAGCTTAAAAGCCTTGAGGTTTACAGTGTGGAAAATTCCCGCACACAAAGCACTGAACAGGTGAGGGAACAGCAGCAGGCGGATAACAAGAGTCCAGCTTTAGACCCTGTACCCAAGACCGTCACCCTTATTGTCACCGAAGCACAGGCAGTAAAACTTATTGAAGCAGAGTACACTGGCAAACTGCATTTCATATTTGAGAAAAGAGGGCTTGGCGATGGGCAGTAAGCTAGTAGCCGTTTGGGGCAAGAACAACAGCGGAAAAACTACCTTTGCGGTCAACCTGGCCTGTGCTTTGGCAAGCCGTGACCGCCTTGTTGGGCTTATCTCCTCCAATCTGATATACGGCAATCTGCAAATATTTTTTGGTCAAAGTGTCCTGCCTGACAAGGGCTTGTTCCATGGGTTGAATGATGATAACCCCAACATTGGAGAGAAGTTTTCAGAGTATGAGGAAAACAAGAACCTGTTTTTCCTGTCGGCGCCAAATCACTACACCGGACTTCTTTGTGACAGCGTATCCCTTCAAAGTGTGGAAAAGCTGATTAATGCGGCTTCATTAGTGTTTGATATCCTGATCGTTGATGGCGCTGAGGATGTTGCAAATCCGGTATCCGGCGTAGGTCTTTGGATGGCCGAAAGGATATATACCCTGTATAAACCATCCATAGCAGCGCAAATGTGGCATAAGGGTGTAGAGGATTTTGTAAGAGAGCTGCATATAGCCGATAAGCAAATCAATATAATGCAAGCTCCTAACGGTGATTTCTGCGACGAAACCTTTAAAAGCCTGATAGAACTTTCCTTTGCTCATGAGCTTCCATTTGTAAAACGGGCAAGTGAGCTTGAAAACGCCGGTACACCGATATATTTCTTCAAGGATAGGAGATGCAGAAGCTACAGCAAGGTTCTGGAGCAAATCTCAGATGAAATCTGCGGAGGTAAAGGAAAGTGATTAACAAGTTTTCAGTCAATGAGCTGATTTACAAGGCAAACAAGCAGCGCTCCGACGGCGGGGAGAACAATCTTGAAGCCCAGGACTATAGCGATATTCTAGATAAGCTGCAGCGGATCATCTCTAAAAACCACTCTACCGAGCTGGCCCAGGTGCTCTATTCGGAGGAAGCCGAGGGAAAGCTCAAAAATCTTATCATGCAGTATTTGAACAGTGAGCGGATGGTGGTAAAGGGGATTCAAAATATCTCCGAGCTGGTAGACCAGGTTTACAACGATATGGCGGGCATAGGGATTTTATCGGAATACCTGAAGGACAGCGAGGTTGAAGAGATCAACGTCAATGGGTACAACGGAGTATGGGTTTTATACAAAGATAAAAAGGTACGGCTCCCGGTCACATTCAGCAACCCGGACGCATGCTCAAACATCGCCAAGAAAATGAGCCGGTTCGGCAATGTCATCCTAGATGGCTCAAAGCCCATCGGCGACAGCTTCATATCCAGAGGAATCCGTATGTCGGGTGCCATTGTACCGTGTGTTGACCCTGATGCAGGTGCCATTGCTTCCATCAGAAAGCAAAAGCCGTCCTATATCACAAGAGAGAACCTTATCCATTGGGGGACAGCAACAGCAGAGGAACTGGACTTTCTCACCCTCTGCGTAAACAACGGCATATCGTTAGCCATCGCCGGAGCAACCGGCAGCGGAAAAACCTCCGATATGGGATATATCTTAAGCTGTATTTCAAGTGATAAAAGAATTGTTACCATTGAAGACACAAGAGAGCTCACCTTGGTACAGCTGGATGAAAACGACGTCATGGTTAATGATGTCATTCACCTTTTGACGAAGGAAGAACCTAACCCCATCACCATGCTTGACCTATTAAAGCTATCCTTAAGGCTTCATCCGGCAATCCTTGTCCCGGCTGAGATGAGGGGAAAGGAAGCACTGACGGTGCAGGAGGCTGGAAGGACAGGGCATACCATCATCAGCACCCTCCACGCCAACAGCGCGCGGACGGCCTATGAAAGAATCCTCACCATGTGCCTGGAAGCCGGAACCTCTCTGTCGGAGGAAAGACTGCTCAAAAACATCGTGGAAGCCTTTCCGATCATGCTTTTTAAAATGCAGCTTCCCGACAAATCCCGCAAGTATATCGAAATATTCGAAGCCACAGGGGTGAAGAACGGTGAAGTCACAGGCAATACCCTTTTTAAATATGATGTAGACCACTACGAAAAAGACGAAGCCGGAAGAATTATTGAGGTTGTAGGAAATCACAAACGCCTGGGGCATGTATCCCAGGCCCTGGCCGAGCGGCTCTTGATCAATGGTGTTGAACTAAAGGAAGTTCGCCATTTCGCAGGAAAAGAGTATAAAAATTAGGGGGAGGCTGATTATGAATAGTATCCAGATATCCCTTACCTTTGTCTTTGTCCTTATCAGCCTGTCCCTTTTCCTCCTGCTGAAGATAAACCCTTTTACCGTGGAGAAAAATATCTTGAAACAGCGGCGGCTGTACCTGTCAGGGGCAAAGCTAAAAATCAGCGAGAGAGTAACCATCCGATTTACAACCCAGTTTCGGCAAACCGGATACACGTTCAAAAAATTCATCCTGATGGTTGCCGCAGCACTGGTGTTGGGTTTTATGGCAGGGTTTCTGCTTTTTAACAACGCTGGATTGGCAGCGGTTATGGCAGTCTGCCTTACACCTACTCCCTACTTTTACCTTACTGTAATAAGTGCCAAGGCTGCGAGGGAGGAAATCGAAGGGCTTGAAAATACCATGTCGATCATCACCAATGCCTATGCCGGCTGTGACGACATTATCAAGGCGATGGAAACCTATGTTGAGGAGAAAAACAGGTATATCCCGGTGAGGTTAAGAAAGCCAACGCCATTTGATGAGTTTGTCTCCGAGATAAAGCTCATCAATCCGAACATAGAGCATGGGCTTTACCGTCTAGCGGCAAAGATTAAGAACAGGTATTTTGCCGAGTGGGTAAAAATGCTGATTCTTTGCTATCGCGACAGACGTTTGAAATTCGCCCTGTTTCCTGTGATAAAGTCGATGAATGATGCAAAAGCAATGCAGATAGAAAGTGACAGCATGATGACCAGGGTGTGGCGGGATTATCTGATGACGGTGGGCATGATGTTCAGCATTATCCCGATGATGCGTTTTTCCAATGCCGAATGGTTTGCCATTTTAACAGGGACCACCATAGGGAAAACGCTGATTGTAGTCATGCTTATGACTGCTCTGGCAACTTCGTTTTATGTGCTGAAGGTGACAAAACCCGTGAATAAATAGAGGAGGTCGAAATTTGTTCTATCAAATTATAGTCTTTGTCCTGCTGACTGCGGCAGGATTTTTAATTTGCAGGCAAATACTCAAAATCCCCAGGCTGAGTATGAAAAAAAACCTCAAAAACTTACAGACCGAAAAAGAGAAAGCAGGAGCAAAGCTTTTAAAAACCTTTGTAATGCCGCTTGTAAAACCGGTATCCCGGTTGATCAGGATTGAACCGGAAAAAGAAGTGAAAATGGCAGCAATGCTAAGGCGTGGGGGACTTGCCCTGACTCCAAAGGAGTATTATGCACGGGCTATCATCTGCGCTGTTTTTACCCTGCCCCTTTCAATCCTGCTTTTGGCAATCGGGGCAGTAAAGCTTGCACCTGTGACCCTTATCTTTTCGGTTATTGTATATTTTCACTTTATGACCGACCTTAAAGACAAGCTGAAGGAGAAAAAAGCGTTAATTGAAATGGAGCTTCCGAGCTTTGTCCGTTCCATTCTCTACAAGCTTGAAGATGTGAGAGGCAGCAACGAAAAGTCCGTTGTGCAGGTGGATTTGATCCAGATATTTGAGGACTATCTGAAGGTTTCCAGCGAGGTTTTCTATTATGATGTTGCCGTCCTCATTATGGAGATGAAAGCAAAGGATATAGAGACCGCCCTTCGGAACTTCAATGAACGTATCGGACTGATTGAAGTCTCCTTTTTGGTCAATACCCTCACCGGCCTATACCGCGGAGAGCATCAGGGCGAAGCTCTGATGTATCTTGCCAAGGACATGGACCTCAAGGCAAAGGAAGCCCTGCGGAAAAACCTCAACAGGCTGCCCGGCAAAATCAAGCTTGCCTCCATACCCCTTGTGGTAGTGACCCTTGCAAGTCTTTTATATGTCATAGGCTCCCACCTAATTAGATCGGTCGGGGGCCTTTTTTAATGTGAAAACGGGGCGACCCTTTTCAAATAAAAAAATATTCAGGAGGTTGAAGAACATGAGAAACATGGTTAGTACACTCAAAATCAAAAATTTAGGGAGGTTAAACAACTTGAGAAACAGTATGAGAAACAAAATGACAAACGCCTTGTTAAAGGCAAGAGGACTTATGGTCAACGAGTCCGGTGATCAGATGACGGGCTGGCTCATTGTAGTCCTGATTGTAGTGGTAGTGGGTGCAGTCTTTATGACCCTGTACCAGGGTTCCATTACGCAGATTTGGAACAGTATTGTCACTAAGATTACAAGCCTTCTGGGCTAAGAAACTATCGGCAGCTAAAGACACCACTGAAGCATAGGGGGAGATTTTCTCCCCTTTGTCTTTGGTGGAATGTTTAACAATTGAGATTTCTGTTTTAACACTGGCAGGCTTGCATTACAAACAAAACCCAAATTCAAAAAAATATGTGGAGGTATTTTCTATGATGAGAACTTTAAAAAACAAAATGATGTTGGCAGGTTTGAAGGCAAAGAACGCATTGGCAAACGAGTCCGGTGACCAGATGACGGGCTGGCTCATCGTAGTCCTGATTGTGGTGGTAGTGGGTGCAGTATTCATGACCCTGTATCAGAGTTCCATTACGCAAATCTGGAACAGCATTGTCAGTAAGATTACCGGGCTTTTGGGCTGATATAACAAACGGCGGGCTGCCAAAACACCGCCGGGACAGGGGTGTAAATAAGATGAACAAGCAGCGCCGGGGCTTATGGGGGAGATTTTCTCCCCCATTGTTTTTAAAAAATGTGCTTTCCGATAGAAAAGGCAGCACCTATTACGACCTGATTATCAAGACCTTTGTGGTGATTACGCTGATGGCGACAGTGATGTCGTTTTTAAGCATCTTCACCACCTACCTGAATCTCGACCATATTTGCCGCCGGGTAGTACGGACCATTGAGCTTGAGGGGCAGGTATCGGACAACGTGTATGATGTCTTCTACAGGTTGAAGGAGCAGACCAGGCTGTCGCCGACCATGAGCATCGAAGATGTTAATTATTGTGATGAACAAAACCAAAAAATTCAGCTAAGAGATACTTTTACGGTAAAGATGAAATACAATCATGTATTTACCGTTTTCACGCCTTCCTTTGCGCCGCCTGTTCAGATTGTCATACCTATGGAGGCAAGCATTACAGGCATGTCGGAAAAATACTGGAAGGTTCCGGATTAACAAAGAAACTATCAGGGGGGTGGGTATTTGGTGGATAAAGCCTTGCAAATTATAAAAAGCAAAAGAGGTGATGCAATATTTTTCATATTTATGATCATGTTTGTCATCCTGACCCTCTCAGCTATGATTATTGAATATTTCCGGATGGACAGTCTGTACCAGCAGGTGGAATATGAGCTGCAAAGAGGGGTAAATTCATCGGTTGAATATGCCATGCTGGATCAATACCGCAGGGATGATGCTGCAAAAATGGATAGTGCCATAGCAAAACAAGAACTATACGACTATCTTAACCACAGCATGGAGCTTGACCAGGAACTTGACAAATATTTTGACAATAAGCTTGTGTACCAGCTTGATATACAGAGCATCACGGCAACGGAAGACCCTCCCCGACTCACCATAGAAGGACAGCTTAAAACTCGCAGCAACTTCAGCTTTTTAACGGGAGAAATCCGGCTGCCCTTTAGCATATCCAGCAGCAACAACAGAATTGATTAAGGAGGTTCTCATGAAGCTGAAAGCATTATTTGCCATGCCCTTGATGTTTTTATGCTTTATGCTGCTGCCGGGAAATGCCTTGGCAATGCCAGACAGCGACATAGAGATAAACCTAACATCTCCGGTAAACAGCCTGGTAAGTGAAAGCGGTGTTGTGGCTGTAGAACAATTTCCCGCTCAGGTAAAAATTGACACCACTGCAAAAGTGGGTGCAATTACAAGCATTCAATCAACATTTAACGGCAAAACTCAGGCGATTGCTCAAACGT
Organism: Desulfosporosinus metallidurans; assembly: GCF_001936615.1. GTDB lineage: Bacteria > Bacillota > Desulfitobacteriia > Desulfitobacteriales > Desulfitobacteriaceae > Desulfosporosinus > Desulfosporosinus metallidurans. Next base: position 57,276 of record NZ_MLBF01000015.1, on the reverse strand, counting down.
ACACTCTAAACATCGAAAACAAAGAAGCCAGTGGCGCATACACAATCACCGCCAAAACGGACAACGGAGCAGTACTCACAATTACCGCAAACGTAGTTTTTCAGGTAAAAGCGACTTATGATATCCGTTACCGCACGGTAGCAATGAATTTAAAGGAAGTCTTTGACGGCGATAAGCAGATAAAGGTTTTTTCTACCCCACAGCGTATCAATCTCGTCAATGCAAACACCATCGCTGAATATGAGAAGGAGCGTATAGCCGGGCTTATTGGCAGAAGCGATGGCAAGACCTATACGCTAAAAGGGAGCTTGGTTGTAGAGATTCACGATTTTGCCACGGGTAAAATAATCGGGACATATGAAGTGGATGAGAATTTTGAAAGTCTCAGCACAAGCTTTAATTGGACACCCAAGACCATCATGGCTTTTGGAACTATGCGAAATGCAGCGATTTCCTATCAGGCTCCTGTAAAGGTTGATATTGAGGCCACCTGGTGCAGTGAAAACAAGCAGGAGGTTTACGGAAAACTTTCGGCAAAGGATAAAGGGGTGCCGGAGTATCTTTACCCATACAAAACTACCAGCGTCACCTTTTTAAAGGATGATCTGCTCTTATCCCGCAACTTTATCTATAAAGGTCTGGAGTGGGATTACACACCTGAGACAACCGGGTATGCAGATGGTGCAAGTCAGACCCAAATATCCATCACCCAAAAGATTAATTACAGGATTCCGGCAGCCGACTTTTATTTCAAGTTTAAAAAGCAGGATGCCAATGATCTCTCTGTAGCCATCAATGCACCTGCGACAGTGTACCGGGGTGACAGCTATTCCTTTGATGTCACCTATACAAATAGCGGAAATCAACCGGCCTATGATGTGTCGCTCAAAGGAAAGGTTGACGATGCCACAATAAAGGAAATCCCGGCGATACTGGACTTTTCACCCAATGAGAGCAAAACCTACACCATCAAACGCCAAGCCGACACTTCTGCCAACGTGATAAACCTGTGGGCCAATATTGGTGTACCGGAAGGGTTTATCGACGGCAATATGTCAAACAATACAGCTGCGGCAGAAATCCAGGTGGTTGACAAGCCTGCGCCCAAGCCCACGATAACACCGACGCTAAAGGACAATCCAGATGACACTATCCCTCCTGGTGTTAAACCTGACCCGGAAAAGCTGTGCGATCTATCGGCAAGCATTTTTGCACCACCTACTGTATATGAACATCAGACCTACAGTTTTACAGTGAACTTCACGAATAATTCCAACATGGAGTTAACGAATGCAACCTTGCGGGGAACAAATAACGAGGTTGCTCTGATGCAAATACCGGAAAATTGCAGCTTCAAACCGCAGGAAACAAAATCATTTACAATCACAGACAAGGCAGGGAGCAAGGGTGAGGTGTATAAGCTGTGGGCAAATATTGGTGTACCGGAAGGCTTCAAGGATGACAATCCAAGCAATAACACTGCTGTTTCCAAGATTACTGTCATTGAGAGAACATCCGCAGAGCCGGCAAACCCAGATAATCCACCGGATAAGCCGATTAACCCGCCAATTAACCCGGATAAGCCTCCGGTAATACCTGATAAACCACCGCTAAATCCAGATAAGCCACCGGTAATACCCGACAAACCGCCGGTAAATCCAGACAAGCCGCCGGTTGGAACTGATGTGCCAAAAGAAAAGCTATGTGATTTATGGGTTAATCTATCCTCGCCACCCACAGTCTATGAACAGGAAGAATACAGCTTTACAGTGTATTTTACTAATGACACAGACCAAGCGCTTTCCGGAGCAAGTCTAAGCTCTTTGATTGATTATACGGCTGCGAAGGAAGTGACATCGACAGCAAACTTTGAACCACATGAAACCAAGACTTTTATCGTCAAAGGAAAAGCGGGGGAGAAAGGCACAACCATCAAGCTCAAGTCAGATATTTCACCGCCACAGGAATATACGGATGCAAATATGAGCAATAACACTGTCAGCGCTGAAATTCTGGTGGTTGAACGTCCCTATGACCTGGATGTACAAAGGATAACTCCGGATAAATATAAGGAAAACCAGACCGTCATCAGCACCATCAAGGTGTCAAACAAGGGAAGCCTGGACTTCACTCCCGGCCAGAAAGTCACTGTTCTGTTTGAAATTCCGGAGCTTTCGGTGGCAAGGCGTGTAAATGCTGTTGTTATGGAAAGAGACACCTACAACATCGTATCGGTCAAATGGGATACTCCCAATGTGCAGGCCGACAAAAACATCACCCTGATTGCCACCATCAACCCCGACCGGACTTTGAGCAATGAAAGCTCTACCGACAACAACACCTATACCCAACGGGCCGTCATCAAAAACGTGACTTATGATGAGCCGGAAGAAAGCAGAACCATTCCGGCGCCGCCGCAAAGAAACGACCAGCCAAAAGTTACCTGGTGGGAGCAGCGTTATGAAAACGGTCAATTTGTATGGCGGCAGTATTACGCGGAGCTGAAAGTCACCGCCACGCTGGACTACGACACGAAGGCAAAGGGCTATCTCAAGTCGGGCTATGGCTTTTCCATCAGCGTCACGACCACCGTGGACACCAATTATGACAGGCCGGAGCTGATTACCGCCCCGCAGACGGCGGAGGTATACCTGCCGCAGTACCGCTATGAGACAGCTATCCCTCTGATGGCCGACGGCACGAATCATTTTACCTTCCGGGAAAACCCGACCTCACCCTTTAAATATAAGAAGCAGTATGTGCCGGTGTGGTTCCCCGACAACAAGGACTACATTGTGCAGCTTCTTGTCACCGACGTGCATACGCCTGGAGGAACGCTGTCCAAATGGATTACCGGAGGGGAGCTTGAATTATTCATAGTAGACAATATGTATTCTGATGATGTAACGACAGGGAGCTGATGAATATGCTGCTTTGCGCCGTTCCCATCCTGTGGGCGGCAGTATCAGATTATAGGAAGCGGATCATCCCCGATTGGACATGGATTGCAGTCCTTCTGATCGGCGGTGTATCCGCTTCTCTTTTTAATACGCCGTATATTCCCCTGCTGGAAAGGATTTTAGGACTTTTGCTGCCGGGCGTGACCCTGTTGCTCCTTGCCGTCAAATATGGCGGCGTCGGAGGCGGCGATATCAAGCTGACAGCGGCGATGGGCTTTTGCTTCGGACTGTGCGGTCTTGCGGCCATCCTCTTTTTCGCGCTTCTTCCCGCCTGGATCTACGCCAAAGCGACAAAGCAAAAGAGCGTACCCCTGGCCGTATTTTTGTGTGTCGGCTTTTGCGTCTATGCTGGTCTTTCCCTTTTCTCATAAAACAATGTTTTTCAAAGTATGATGGGTGCTGCAGACAGCAGCATTCACAAGGAGGAAGCTTTTATGACGTTTTTTCACGATGAAGCCCACCGCCAGAATGTTTTGCACTGCCTGCGGAAGAAAAACCGGATTTATCCCGACGGAAAGGCCGACAACTATTACCTGTCAGCCTTATATATTTTGCTCTCCACAAAGAACGACCTCGATAAAAAGACCCGCCGTTTTATCGATGGGGAGGGCATCTACTTTGAAAAAATGCTGTCCACCCAGGATTTTCCCAGCAGCGAGAAAAAGCTTATCAAGCTGGCGGCTAATCTTTTTAACACTTCTATGGAGGTCTCACCCTCGGAGCTTATCAATACGCTGGATGATGAAAATTTTCAGATGGCGCTGCAAGCCATTTTTTTAAGACGTACCGGCTGCCATGTCCGGGATTTGCTTCCTGCGGTGGAGGCGGTTCCTGAACTAGAACAAGAAGACGACGAAGAAATGGAGAGGTACTAAAGCCTTAATGCCTAAATTGCCAATAGAAAAGACGAACGACTGTTTACGCTGAAAAGAAAGGGACAAAGAAAATGGATAATGTATCGAGGCTTGATTTGGAGGCCATGCGGAATGTTGATATACGCACGGTTGATCCGGCTACGCTGGTGGACATCTGCGCTGTGAAAATAGACAAGAATCTGCCCCAATCCGAAAGGATCAGGGACTTTATCCGCCAAATTAAAAATCCTTACTGCTACAGATGCGGCAAAGCGATTGTCAAGGTAAGCTTTTCGGATACCACCGCGACGCTGGAAGACCGGCTGGAGCATTATTTAAAATCTTTGTAGGAGCCTGAAGTGAACTCGTTCAACTAAAGTTGAACATCGAGACTTCGGTGGGGGAGTCTACCCCCACCGAAGCAGAGTACGGGGTACCACTCCCACTTGTAGAAGTGGGAGTCACACGATTGGATGAAAATTTACAATTTGATGGCAAAGCTTTTGGAATTCAATCTCGACGCAGGGTTAGATTTATGCTATCATAAAGCATAAATAGGCACTTAAATCGGTGGCGCCCGGTTGTTGAAAGTTTTGCTGATGAACTTCAACAATCAGGAGGCTGCCATTATGGAAAATTTAACAGGCAATAAAAGTTTCAATGCTGCGATCTATGTCCGCCTTTCCAAAGAGGACGGCGACAAGGTTGAGAGCGACAGCATTGTAAACCAAAAAGATTTGATCCGGGATTACCTGAAAGGTATGCCGGATATTTGTGTTTGCTCGGAACGGGCGGACGACGGTTATTCCGGTGTGAATTTTGAACGTCCCGACTTTCAGAAAATGATGAAAGACGTAAGGGCGGGAAAAGTTAACTGCATCATCGTCAAGGACCTGTCCCGTTTCGGCAGGAACTTTGTGGAGGCCGGACGGTATATCGATCAGATATTCCCATTCCTCGGTGTGCGTTTTATCGCCATCAACGACGGTTACGACAGCTTTTGCAGCAAGTCGTCCTCCGACAAAATACTCATCCCGTTTAAAAATTTGGTAAACGACGCCTATTGCCGCGACATATCGGTCAAAATCAGGAGCCAGCTTGAAATCAAACGCAAAAAGGGCGATTTCATCGGCTCCTTTGCCGTATATGGATATCTGAAGGCGCCGAGCGATCGGCACAGGCTGATGGTGGACGAATATGCTTCCACGGTTGTGCAGGATATTTTTAAATGGAAGCTGCAAGGCATCAGCCAGCAGCGTATAGCCAACAGGCTCAATGAAATGGGGATATTGTCCCCTATGGAATACAAACGCTCCTGCGGGCTAAACTACAAAAGCGGTTTTCAGACCAATCCGCAGGGTAAATGGACGGCCGTTTCGGTAGGACGCATATTTCGCAATGAATTTTATATTGGAACGCTGGTGCAGGGCAAGCGGAGCACGCCCAACCATAAAATCCGAACACAGGTCTTAAAGCCGCAGGAAGATTGGATACGGGTGGAAAACAGCCATGAGGCCATCATTGCCCCGGAGGATTTTCAGACGGTTAACCGCCTGCTCCTGCGGGACACACGGGTCGCACCCGCCGAGGAAACGGTCTATTTGTTCAGCGGTCTGATTTTCTGCGGAGATTGCCGCCGGAATATGGTGCGCAACGGCGTTTGCCAAAACGGGAAAACCTATACCTACTACATGTGCGGCAGCAACCGAACATCAAAGGAATGCACTGCCCATCGCATCAGGGAAAAGACGGTGGAACAGGCTGTATTCCAATCGCTGAAAACCCATATCGAAAATATCGTCAATGTGGAACGCATCCTGCGCTATATCAAGACCCTGTCCTTTCAGCAGAACGAAGTCAAAAAGATTGACGTCCAGCTGATTAAAAAGCGGGAGGAAATCGAACGCTGCAATTTACTAAAGGCCAACCTTTATGAATCCATGATCAGCGGCGTGATCGACAAGGCGGAGTATTTGGAACTGAAAGGGATGTATGAAAACAGGCGGAAGGACGCACAGGCCGCCGAAGCACGGCTCCAGAAGGAGATCGATGCCATCCTAGGATACAAGGGCGATAAATGCCAATGGATTGAGCGGTTCAAGCAGTACAAGGACATCACCGAGCTGACAAGGGTAATCGTGGTCACGCTCATTGATAGAATCCTGGTCCATGAGGAGATGCGCGTCGATATTCACTTCAGGTATCAGTATGATTTTGACCGGATGGTGGAAACCATCGGAAATGTAGACCGGATACAGCCCATCCCCATGCTCCTGCCGGTAAGGGAGGCGATGTAAATGGCAAGGAAAAGCAGAGCCTCCGCCATTGCCGCAGACACCATGCCGGTACAGCAGCTCGAAAAAGTCTATAGCACGGGAATTTACGTGCGCCTTTCGGTGGAGGACAACAACCGCAAAGAGGACGGCGATTCCATCGAAATGCAGAAGTATATGCTGCAAAAGTACGTCAATGGGCAGCCGGACATGCGTATATACTCCCTTTACTGCGATAACGGACGAACCGGCACCAACTTTGAACGGCCCGAATTTGAACGGCTGATGGAGGACGTGAGAGCCGGAAAAGTGGATTGCATTGTGGTGAAGGACCTGTCCCGACTCGGCAGGAATTACATTGAAACCGGCCACTATATGGAAAAGATATTTCCGTTTCTCGGCGTGCGCTTCATTGCCGTGAACGACGACTACGATAGCCTGACTGGTCAAAACGGGAACGACCTCATCGTTTCGCTGAAAAATCTGATTAACGACATCTATGCCAAGGACATTTCCAAGAAATCCGGTTCGGCGTTGGCGGTAAAGCAAAGGAACGGTGAATTTATCGGGGCGTTTCCTCCCTATGGCTACCTGAAAGACAAAGACGATAACCACAGGTTGGTGCCCGACCCCGATACGGCCCACATTGCCCGTCAGATTTTCCTTTGGAAAGCGGAAGGCATAGGAATCAACACCATTGCCCGAAGGCTTAACGAAAAGGGAATTTCCTCCCCTGCGAAATACCGTTATCTATCGGGTATTTTCAAAAAGGAACCCACCGGGAGCGGCGCCATCTGGCAGGGACAGGCCATCAAGCTGATAACCTCCAATCTGATGTATGCGGGTCACATGGCGCAGGGGAAAAGCAGAAGATCCCTGTACGACGGGCTGCCAACTACCATGATTCCGCATTCTGATTGGGTCGTTGTAAGGGATACCCATGAGCCCATCATTGATGAGGACACCTTTAGCAAAGTGCAGAAAATCAAAGAAGAACAGAACCGCCTGCGCGTTTCCCTGAACGGGAAATATGCGGACATCTCCAATAAAGAGAACGTGTTCAGGGGCCTTCTTTACTGTGACGACTGCAAAACCAAAATGGTGCGGTATAAGGGCGTTTCCAAGGCTGGATCGGTAAGCTACTCCTTTATCTGCCGGGTGTATGCACAAAACCTTTCCCTGACCTGCACCAATAAATCGGTGCGGGAGAAGCTGCTTTTTGAATGGGTACATAGCGCCATCCAAAAGCAGATTGACCTGACGGTGGATATGGAAAAGGTTTTGGAAAGGCTCAACCGGCAGAACAGCTTTCAGACCGCAAAAAAGGAAATCGAAGGAAGAATCGCCGCGGCCCGCCAGAAGCTGAAGCGGATCAGCACCCTGAAAGGCTCGTTGTTTGAATCCTACACAGACCATCTGCTGTCCGAGGACGAATATCTGTATTCTAAAAAAAGCTATGATGAGGATATCCAACGTCTGCAAACCAAGCTTGATGCGTTGGAACGGGAAGGCATGAGATATGAAAAAACTCTGACCCCTCAAAACGAGTGGATTCAGGCGTTTCAAAAATACGAGGACAAAACGTCCATTACCAGAGAAATGGCCTTGGAACTGATCCAGTGCATTTGGGTTTCTGACTACAACAGCATAGAAATTGTATGGAACTACCGCGACGAATATAAGAAAATCCTTCCTTATAAAGAGGGGGCGTGTCTGTAATGGAAAAAAAAGCCGCCCTCTATATCCGCCTTTCCGCCGAAGACGAAAACGAAGGGGAAAGCGACAGCATCAAAAACCAAAGGGACTTGCTCCACAGCTACCTTGCAAACCATGCGGAATTTGCAGAGTATGAGGTTCTCGAATTTTGCGACGACGGATTTTCCGGCACCAATTTTGACCGTCCCGCTGTGAAACGGCTTCTTGACATGGTAAAACGGAAGGAAATCCCTTGCATACTTGTTAAGGATTTTTCCCGTTTTGGCAGAAATTTTCTTGAGGTATGCGACTACCTCGACCAGATATTCCCTTTCCTCCGTGTGCGGTTTATCGCCGTGAACGAAAATTACGACAGCAATAAGAGCAACGGGCGCTCTATTGGAATGGATGTAGCCTTCAAAGCACTGATCTACGAGCTCTACAGCCGGGACATCTCCGAGAAAATCCGCAGTGTCCAGCAGGCGAAATTCAAAAAGGGCGAATACCTGTGCTCCATTGCCTTTTACGGCTATGCAAGGTCAACAGAGAAGAAAAACAGCCTTGTAGTGGATGAACTGGCCGCCGCCGTGGTCAGAAGGATTTTTTCCATGGCATGTGAAAGCGCGCCCCTCAGGAAAATTGCAGTCACATTGAATAAGGAAAAAGTGCCCTCTCCCTTAATGTACCGCAGGGCGAACCATACCGACAAAAGCCGGGGTTGGAAGGTCGCGGGAGAACAGGTGGTATGGACATTTATGGCCATCAGACGGATACTTTCCGATGAACGCTACACCGGAAAGCTGGTCAGCCGCAAGCGGACAAAGGTGGATATTTCCCTCAAAAAAACCGTAGCACTGCCGAAAAGCGAGTGGATTGTTGTGCCGGACACCCATGAGGCCATTGTATCCGAGGAAATGTTCCAAAAGGTGCAGTCAAATTCCAAAACAAAAAGTATAACTGGCTGGACAAATCAGCCGAAGCACATTTTTTACGGGAAACTGAAATGCGCTCACTGCAACCACAGCCTGCAAAGAAAGCTGCTCCGCAAGGAACCTTTTTATCGCTGTGAAGCAGGAATGGCTGTTCAGAACGAGCAATGCCAATCGGTAAAGCTCTCCGAGCAGACACTTACGCAAACGCTGCTGTCGGCCATAGACGCACAAATCCGGCTTATCCAGTGCAGCCTTTCCAAAGAAGGTCGTCTGGAAAAAGCCGGCGATGCTATCACCAAGCTGCAAAAGCAGGTCAAGGAACAGCGTGCCATGCTGGACAAATGGAAGCTGGCTAAGATACTGGCTTATGAGGAATTCTGCGACGGGAAAATTCAGAAGGACAAATACCTGAAACGAAAAGAGGAATATTCGGAAAGCATATCGTCAGCGGAGGCTTTGATCCTCCGCTGGGAGAAGGCGGTTAATCAGGAAAACCTTCAAATCCAAAAAGATACTGAACTGCAAAGCTGTCAAAGGTTTGCGTCTGCAACAGAGCTGACTAGGGAAATACTGGATGAATTTATTCAAGTCATTCGCGTCTACAACAATGGGGCGATAGAGATTGTTTGGAATTTTAAAGATTATATCAATACCTGTATCCCGCAATGAAAGCGGGATACAGGATAAAGGAGAGGCTGATAAGATGAAAAATCGGATAAAAAAGCAGGACAATCGAGCTTGGATATATTGCAGAGTAGCTCACCTGGATGACATGGCTTTGATGTTTCAACAAGAGCAGATGGTAGAATATGCAAGAAAACAAGGCTGGGAGGTCGTTGGCATTACTGCCGAACAAGGAAGCGGCCTGGATTTTAACCGTAAGGGCTTAAAAGAGGTTATGGAAGCGATTGAAGCTGAACGGGTAGACATAGTGCTGGCAAAAAGTGTTTGACGGATTGGACGCGATGTATATAAGGCTATGGAATGTGTGGAGTGGATGAATCGCTATGGAGTGAAACTGATTACCGCAGACAATGGCGAGGTGAATTTTAAACCGGCTAATGATATTATAGGTTTTATGATGACAGTGTAAGAATTTCTGTAATGAACATTTATGTAGAAAAGCTCCAATATAAGCATGCCCTATCGCTTATATTGGAGCTTTTGTGCATAAAAGCTTTGCCTACAAATTTATATGTGACTTTTATCTGGAATTTCCGAGGGATATTTTGCTTTTCCGGTGAATGCATTGTTTTATTCATTTTTCGATATATAATAAAATATACAGGATTTTCCTCCGGAAGGTTGTTTTTGTGGACTATTTACTGTGAAAGAGGCAGCCCAAAAATGGGAAATCACAGCACGCCAGCGCAGATGTTATGTGCTCAAGATAAAATTCCCGGTGCTGTCCGTTTTGCCAACACCGACACTGGGCAATACCAAAGGATGCAGTAAAACCTGCTGATGGGAGATAAAAAAGGCAAGTTAGGAGAATAGTTACAGCTAAACGACCGATGGAGTCGGAGGGGATATTATTGAACGATAACGATTTATGCTTGGAAATTGAAAACATAATTCTCACCAAGCGAGAAGATGATTATTGGGATTTTAAACAAGCACACCACGCAAATACGGCGGATTTGTTGCATGATATTATTTGTATGGCGAACAATCGCGCAGATCGCGATGCCTATATTATATTTGGCATTGTCGACAAAACCGGTGAAATAGTAGGCGTTGAAACGGACGAGAATCGCAGAAATCAGCAGGAGATAATTAATCAACTCAAAAGTAAAAAGTTCGCTGGCGGTGTTCGTCCTAAAATAGAGATGCGCACTCTCGAAATACAAAATCACGAAATAGACGTGCTTATAATTAACAATACGCTGGATACGCCCTATTATCTGATAGAAGATTTTCATGACAAAGAAAGAAAAGACAGAGTAGTTAGAGCTAATTATATCTATACAAGGGTTTCTGATACAAACACCGACATTGATAAAAGCGCCGACCACAACCATGTTGAATATCTGTGGAAAAAGCGGTTTGGCCTTCATATGACACCTTATGAAAAGCTCAAGCACAAGTTACGGACTAGGTCCGAATGGGTGAGAGAAGAACAACATCACTATAATAAAACTAATCCTGAATTTACGTTATCGTTTGAAGATTATGAGAAACAAGATGATCCAGAGTTTTATGCATATGTTATGACTAATTGCTCTACATATAATTCAATTCTTAATGCAAACTATTTTGGCACAATGCTATATAGCCGTGGGGTGGTTTTTTTAGATAGCGGAAGATATAAAACCACTATTCCAGAATGGGGTTTCCTGCATTTTGATGAATATCATCAGGACACTGTTGCCTTTAAATATTTTGAAGAAGACGATATTTCCTATCTGCTACACAACTATTTGTTTAAAGAGGATAGTGAAGAAGCGGCTTATGCAAGGTTTAAATTTTTAGAAGTAGTTTTAGTATTTGATACTGAAAATGAGAAAAACGCTTTTATAGAGTATGCAAATTGTAATAAAGGTAAATTTACGAATTTTGTAAAGGATATTAATTGCGATTATAGCTGGATTGAAGTCAATAATGGAAGGGTACATAAAAAAATCGTTGGCGACATAAAAGCCGGAATTGCTTTAAAACAAATGCTTAATGAATTTCGGAAACAGGTATAACTTGAAGTGTGGGGTTGTAATGGATTGCATTTTAGAAGATGGTCAAAGTATATTGTGCTTTCATTCGTATGATCATATAGGATATTCGGTATTGCGGTGGCCAAAGCCGCCGATTTTCAGGCGATGGGGTTATGAAAAATCTATATATGCTCACTGAGAACGAAAATTCAAAAACTATAAAATCGGCTTGATTTTATCAGTGACAGGATTTCTACTATTTGCTATTTTAATCTAATGTTTATCGGCGTTATAGTGGTTTAACAAAAGAGGTGGATAATCATTTGGATAAGCGTGTTGCTGTTTTAGATGAACTTATTAAGAAACGAATAAATAATGTTGATTTATCGGGAGAATACACTCACATAAGGGGATATCATGGTTGCCGTCCGATATCTATAGATAACTATTATCAAAATGGGATAAAGCCTATTGAAAAAGAATTTGCGAAACGAGAAGCTATTTTTAGAATATGCGATCAATGGATTACAGAAGAAAAAGTTATTGATAGGTTCAATAAATCTTGGGATGCCCTAAAGCATCCACATAAATCAGTATGGCTCACTTATTCTGAAAATGAGTTTTTTAATAGTAGTGGGCACTATTTGATTTATGGCAGTGAATTTTTATGTGGCATGGCAGCGCAATTATTTTGCCAACCAAACTTAAAACGGTTGGGAATTCCTACGATATTTCATTGTGATATACCACTGCAAAATATTCCTGAAGCCTATCTTTCAGGAATTAATCAACAAATATGTATGCGGGATTCCTCGGGCGGATTTAGAGTGTATGGGGAGGTATTAGCAGAGGAAATAGTTGGACATTCACATCCGACAACTATTTTTGACCCTCTGACCAGCTCGACATATTGTTACAAAGCGCAAAGATAAGTATTACACCTACATAATGGTTAAATTTTACACTGCTGGAAGCTACGCTACAAATAAAGAATCAGGATTTTGTAAACTTCTATAACGCACTGGATGTATTTTGGAAAATGAACTGCCTGCGCGTAAGCTCAGCTCGTCAACCATTATGCGTATCGTAGTTGCTAAATGTCTCCAGAAGAAATAGCTAATCAGGTAGTCTGGATGATCGGGAATGTACAGTACGTAAAATGACACGTGAAGGAGGAAAATATGTCTACTTTACAGGATGTAAAAGTTTTTCCTCTTAGAGAAAGCGAAAGATTTGAGAATCTTTGTTTGGATATATGGAAAAGAAAAATCAATGACCAGCACATACAGAGAAATGGACGTCGTGGGCAAGAGCAACATGGAGTTGACATTTTTGGAAGAAGAGACGGTAGCATGAATTGGGTGGGAATTCAATGCAAGGTCAAGTCTATGGGGGATAGGTTGACAGAAACAGAGGTGGAAGAGGAAATCCGAAAGGCAATGACCTTTAATCCTAGATTAAGCGAATATATCTTTGCCACAACAGCACCAAGAGACCAACGATTGCAGGAATTTGTTAGACAAAAAACTGTAGATCATCTTAACCAAGGACTCTTTATAGTTAACGTGGTTTTCTGGGATGATATCGAATTGGATTTGGCCGAGGATAATAACCTAGACATATGTTACAAATATTATAAAGACTTTTTCATAGATGTTAAGAACTTCGGGAATACAATAGGAAAACTAATTGCTATTGAAATCGGAGTTGGAGATAGTCCTGATACACATTACGAACTTATTGTAGGGAAGATTCCAAGGAGAAGCCAAGATGAGGACTATTTTGGACTTAACTACTATAAAGGTTCAAACTATATTGTTAATCTTAACGAGAAGACGTTTGACACGTTTCCCGTTCCGTGTTACCCATCTGATCTTGAACATGTGTTTAGATTTAATAGAGATGCTAAAATTATATCGGAATGGATTAATAGAATTAATCTAGAAGACCTAGTTTATGGCAGTGAAGTTAACTATCAAAGCACTATAACCTATGAAGAATATATAAAGTTGGGAGTATGACTTCGTGTTAATAGATGGTTTGTAGGGGGCGTACGTCAGCTATTATAGTCTCTACATTTGGAAAATATGAATGTGGTTAGGAGTGTTGATCCAAGTCTAATACATTTTCATGATTACCAAGTTCGCTAAACTTCCATTTAGAAAATGGTTTAAGAGACCATCGAGTTTACAATATAATAGAAAACCATTCTGATTCCAGCTTCCCTTTTATCCACTATAGATATTCTGCGATTGAATCAACATGAAGCTTTCCAGAGAAGATATTCGTTCTATCTGACTCTCCTGTGGCACAAAAAGATTCCATGGGAAGGTCATCTATTTTTTTATGTAAGACTTGACACAGGCTAACGAGAAATATTATGGAGAGTTATTGCTTCAAAAGACGGTCACGGTTGATTACCTCACGAAGAAACGCGTTGACAATAAGAACTTAGAGCCAATGTATAGGATTGAGGATAATCACGAAGCAATTATTAGCAAAGAAATGTTTGATTTGGTTCAACTAGAACGCCAGAGACGATTTGAAATTACAAGAGGCAAAAATCCAGATAGGCGCAAATATGCCAATAAATATGGGTTCAGCGGTAAGCTTTACTGTGAGAAATGCGGAAATACGTTAAAGCGAAAGCATTGGAACTCTGGCTTGAAATCCGAAAAGATAGTATGGCAATGCAATAGTTACGTAAAAGGGGTTGAGAATTGCCCGACCAAAGCTGTAAATGATACTGATTTAAAAGAAGCCTTTATCCGACTGTACAATGATATGGTCAAGGATAAAGGCTTTTTCTTTAAGATGTTTTTAGAAAATGTTAACAAGGTTATGACCAAGGAATCTAAGGTAGTTGATATCAAGAAGCTGACTGAAAGAATAGGGCTATTAGAACAGGACTTGAGTGAACTGGTGCAACTGAGACTTCGAAAGCAAATTGATGATAAGTTTTACAATAAGGAATACGCAAAGATTACAGAAGAGCTTGAATCAGTGAGCCAAGAGAAAACTACAATAGAGATGGAACATTTGGATGATGTAAAATATAGGGACAAGCTTGATGCCATTGGCAAGATTATCAACAACGGGGATGAGCCATTAACTGAATTCGATGATGACTTGTTTGTGGCTTTGATCGATAAGGTTATAATAAAATCACCGAGCCATTTCCTTTTCATCCTTGAAAGTGGGCAGGAAGCGGATGTTGAATATAGCAGTCAACAGCACTCCACGCACGTTGAGACCGTGGTAAGTCTTGTAAAGAAGCACAGCTAGAAGTCGCTTGTAGCAAGGGTTCCGGAGTTTTGGAGTAAATTGTAGAACAATATTAAAGGACCTTATCTGGAATTCGAGATAAGGTCCTTTATCCCGAAGGATTTATTATCCCGAAGTTTTTGAAACCTGACGGCAGAATGACCTATTTTACTGGATTTTCCTCTTATGTTATCGTTAGAAATTCGGGATAATATTTTATCAATTCTTCTTATATTTGGAAATTTTTAATCGATTGTGCGTGTTACATTCAAAATGATTGAGACAACTGTCGCTTGGGTACTTAGTTATAATAGCAGGGGAAATATACACCCCCTGACTTTAAGCGATTCACTATGCAGAAATTGGAACCCTTGGTTCTCTTCGAACAGATTAAGGCGGCATTGGTTACATTCGGTTTAAGCACTGCAACTTTGGAATACTATGAAAGGATTGGATTTCGACCAATCCGTTCGTATTTTGAGACTTGTAACCCAGAAATAGTTTCACTTGAAACCTTGGAATGCTGTGTTCTTCAGGCACGCCAGAAATACGAAGACGGTGAGCTCTACTATCAGGGTTTCAGTTATCTTCGGAAAGTCGCATCTATGATGGAGGAAGTTTATAAGACTGGTACACTTGAGTCGAGAGAACTACCCAAGTGGAAAGTTGGTGACCTGAATAGCTATTTCACGGAAATATTAGATACTTATGTAAGATCGAAGAAAAGGGCTGGATGTCATGCAGACAGTACTTTGGGAGTCTATAAAGTAATTATCACTCAATGCCATTTTGCTCTTGGCAATGAAAACTGGTCTACGCTCTGGAGATATCGTGAAGCTGCAGTTTATTAACATAGACTGGAAGAATGATGAGATCCATATTATCCAGCGTAAAACGAATCGGCCTTTAATTCTTCCGTTAGAACCCAATGTAGGCAATGCCATCTACGACTACGTTCTACACGGTAGACCAGTCGCCGATTCACCCTACATATTTCTTCGTACCCGCCCACCACACAAGAAACTGTGTAATTCGTCTTTGAATTCTATAATATGCAAGTACATGGATGCAATCGGTGTTTCCCATAAACCAGGTGAAAAGAAAGGTTTTCACAGTTTCCGGCGTAGTCTTGGTACGTGGATGCTAGAGAACGAAGTCCCTTTGGACACAATCAAAGAAGTACTTGGTCATTCACATATGAATTCCTCCAGACCCTATCTCTCAACGAATCTTGAGAAACTCAAAAACTGTTCTTTGAGTCTCGATGGAATCGAAGTGACAAGGGAGGAATTGATGCGATGAAACGTACTTTCACAGGGAACTTCAAAATTCAAATTGAAGGGCTAATCAAAGAAAAGCAGGCATTAGGGTTTTTGTATATAGATAATCAGAACATCCTTGCTAATTTCGACAGATTCTGTATTGAAAACTATCCCAATGAAACCACACTTACGAGAGACATCGGCATGCATTGGGCAGAGCTACGACCGTCAGAACATAGTGCTACGCTTACAAACTGCTCCGACACTAATTCTGAAGACAGACAAGGGTTTCTTCGCGTTAATAGTGTCCGGTGACCGGGGTCATGTAGATCTCGATGAAGTTGCAAGTATTTTAGGATGCAACAAAGTAAAGTTAGCCGAGGCAAGAGATGTTGAAAAAGTAACTGGTTGCACCATAGGAAGTGTCTCTATGGTGGGACATAATTTGCCGTGTGTTGTCGACAAACGGTTGTTTCAATACACTTCTATATATGGCGGCTCAGGAGAAGAAACTTGTACATTGAAAATTAACCCAAATGCGCTGGAAAAAGTAAACAGAGTTGTTGCAACTCTTGATTAAGCCATCGTTAGCAAAGTAAAATTCTACACTCGCGATAACCCGCCGGGGTGGCCGTCTCGGGAAACTAGTGCGTTTGTATATGGTGGGTGACTTGTATCCCGCCATGGACGATTAAAGCCCATAACTATTAAATTATTGGCATATATGAAGTTAACAAGGGAGGTTGCTATGGCGTATTTGCTTTGTCCATTATCCAGTGACCATATGAATGTTCTTTATGGATGGAAGATGAATGAGCCAAACTGGGATTTGTACACATGTCGTCCTGTTGGCAAGTTGGCGATGAAGCACGAATTTGCGGAAAACCTAAAGAAAGAGATTGCTCAGGGAATTCTTCAAGTTTATGTAATAGCAGCGGAACAAGATATTAGTAAGCCATTGGGACGAATCACCCTGTTTGATTTTAATCTAAGAAATAGCAGTGCCGAATTTGGGTATTACATACCGGCTGAATTGCGGAGCCAGGGAATAGGTCAGAATATGATGAGATTATTATTGGAGAGGGTATTTGAACAAGATCATGATTTAAACAAGGTTTATGCTACCACTTCTTCTAATAATGAGCCTTCAATTAGACTTTTGGAAAGAAATAGATTTACTCTTGATGGTCGACTGCGCGAACACTACTGGATTAGGGAGAGAAGGTACGACCAATTGCATTATTCAATGCTCAGGAGTGATTGGGGTTAACGATGTTACGTAAATAACGATGAAGCCACGCTGCAAGACATACCCAGGTGTGTGGGGATGTGTATAGCATCCCAGACATGAAGCAAAAGAGGGATTAGAAATGGAAGTAACATTAGAAGTTCTTACAAAAGATGATTTGCTCCCACTTCAGGTATTGCTGGAAAAATGTTCTGATTATCTTATTTTCCAAGATGAGGAAGCGGTAAAACCGAGCGCTGCTCGAGATTTATTAAATATAGGCCTGTTGGAATTGAAGATAAGGCTAAATTAATAATATTAGGCATATTTAATGATCAAAAACAATTGGTCGGCGTCTTTGATTTAATAAAGAGTTACGCCGGTCCAAGAACCTTAAGTTTAGCCTTAATGCTGATTGATCCTTCCAGCCGTGGGCAAGGTATCGGAAACAAAGCAAACCACCTCTTGGAAAAGTGGGTAATTAGTCAACAATTTAATAAGGTTCGATTAGGAAATGAAAAAGGTCTGAAATTTTGGAAAAAGATGGGTTTTGCTGAGACCGGAGAAATAAAACCACACTTATCTAAAAAGTTCATGGTTCTAGAGAAAAACATTGGGGTGCATGATAGATAGCGTCTTCACATCTCATCCTCCCCGTTTCTATATTCTACCTTACCCCATATCCCGCCGGGATGGCTGTCTCACGAAACGTGTTGTGCGACACGTTCCTAAGTCGATAAAAGCCTAGGCATCGGTAGCAATATCGAGAGAACTAACATCTTTAAAAGTCGAATGATGGGGCAACGCCTTGAAAGGCTTTCTTTAATACTCCGATAGGCGTGTATATGAATAAGCATCGAAACGTCTAAAGCTCGGTGAAGTCGCGTGAGAACTACCCTAAGGAAAAATCCTTGGGAAACCTATCCAGAGGTGGATGGTGTAGTCTATAGTGCGGAAGTCTAAAAAATACCCATGGTAAGAATGTAGGTAAAATCTACTGACAAAGATTCCGAATGTACGGGGGAGTTTTCGGACTGACAAAAATGCCAGTACAAATATGAGTTGGTAGATGAGGACGAGTAAAATAGCCTGTATGAAAGTGTAACTTTAGGGCTATGATAGAGAAACTTACGTCTGGCAGGTAAAGCAGTTATAATTCGCCAGATCATTCGAAAATGGGGAAGGGTGTTACGCTTACCAAAGAGGAACTGGGGAATTTAAGTGAATTTCTGGGTGGGCTTGATTTATAAGGAAGCAAATTACTCGGAAGAAGGGAAAAATAAAGAACACAGCTCTTGCAAGCTGTGCCTTTACTTAACAGATAGGCTGATACTCTTACCGTCGGGCTTCGTCTCTTTTTTCCGCTATGAAACCATCAATGCTTTCTTTGCGCCGTTCATTTTTAGCTTCAATGTCATGCTTCTCATCTGCTGTAATCTCATCTGCATGCTCATCCAAGTAATCTTCTGCTTCCCGTAAATTAGCAAAAGTGTGGTCGATATGATCTTGCAGGTGCGCCTCATTATCCGCCCTATTATCAGGTTTAGTCAATGGAATCCCTCCTATAAAATCATTGATACTCATTTATGATGACCCGAATTGGTGTAATTTATGTCAATTTGTTAGACGAACAGACATTGAACAATCAGATGCCAGATTGAATAAATCAACTCGAGTGTCACGGCTGTTGCCGTAATACGCAGCTGATCAGTTTGCGAAAATAGGTTTTGACGATATAACAAGATTTCAATTATGATTATTAATTGGACGAAAAAAACAAAATCAGCCGGAAAGTGGACAATGTTAACAAAGAAGTGTATATAAGGAAAGAGTCTCTCTGCAGGCTCAATTTTTTATTAGAAAGCGGTTAATTTATGCACAAAGAACATATTAAGAATTAGACGTCCTAAGAGTGATTGGCTTTGTATTCGTTGTCGCCCAGCATATTTTTGGCGCATATGCCTGGCGGGAAGGAGCAAGCTTTGCTGAATCGCTTATCCTGAGCTTGTTAATGTTATTGTGCTTCAAGCAGTGGCGATGAAATTAAACAAGATATATCCTATAAAAAGTTTCTTGGTGTCAGGTTTAATAATCTTTTTTCTCACTATCGTGTTAACCGTGAAGTTGATGCAGTTTTTAAGCTTGTTACCCTTTTCGAGGTATTTTTTGGGTACGAGCAAAAAATACCACCCAAAATTGTTTGATAAGAGGGGAATAGTGTTACTCTATTACTCCAACCGGTACTACGCGAGGTATTAATAACCTTAAACCTTGCTTTTTTCGATACATAGGAAAGTTTCCTTTTCCTTGCTGGACTCGTCTTGGCAGTTAGCGTAGAGTAGACATGTCTGAACTAATTATGTCAAATAAAAAAGTCACTCTCTAGTAACTTTTGCGGGTATATATAAGAGCACGTAATGATCTACCTAACACCAATATAGATCACTTATCACCTAATTATGATCTTTCGACCGTAATCAAGCAAATCGCTACCTATAATAATGATTCGTTCGACCTTGCAAGATATCTACACAGCTACATACAACCTTTCGGCTGTATATAACCGACTCTCATACACATGCATACATCTACCGACATATGGTTGAGTAAGAAAACTCAACACCCAGCAAAATCTTAGCTCGACCTTTTACGATAAGTTCAAACCTCAAAACAATCGGAAATAGACTGCAGTAAAGTCATATATTGCTCTTTTGCGCTTTATTATATGCTGGTAATTTTAGGGTCTGATTTTTACTTTATGTCATAATGATGGCTTGTTGAATGGCGTGTTGAGATAGTTAACGACTGTTTGAATGTCTTCAGCTAAGGGGATATCTAAAATTACTTCTTTGCCGCTACGAGGGTGGGTGAAACGTATCCTGTCGGCGTGCAGAGCTTGTCGGTTTATTAAAGGGGAAGCAAATCCGTACAGGAGGTCACCGCATACCGGGTGACCGATAAAACTTAGATGAACCCTTATCTGATGGGTGCGACCTGTCTCTAACTTTAGTGACAAGAGGGTGTGGTCAGGATACTTGTCAAGTACCTGATAATGGGTTGTTGCTGACTGACCCGTTGGATGGACAATTCGCTGGCGCTTTTTATCATCCAGCCGGGCGATTGGTTGGTCAATATAACCATTATCTTTTGCCATCGATCTCTCTACCAAAGCAACATACCTTCGGTCAATTGTGTGTTGCTTTAGCTGATTGAAGATGCCTTGGTGGGCAAACTGACTTTTCCCTATGAGGACCAAGCCGGAAGTGTCCTTATCAAGGCGGTTAATCGGGCGGAAAAGGATGTTCCTTCCCAACCCTTGCCAGTAATAAGTTACCGCATTAGCCAAGGTGCCGGTGCCCCCCAGGTGGGATGGATGAGTGGACATACCCGCAGGCTTGTTCACCGCCACAAAGTCCTCATCTTCGTAAACGATGTCCAGAGGAATCGACTCTGGAATGATAGTACTCTCCTCGGTGAGGTCAATATCTATGGTGACAAAATCTCCCGCTTGGATGCGATAGTTGGTATGAACCAACTGCCCGTTCACCTGTATTTTGTTCTGGTGTTTAAGGTGAACAACCAAAGAATTGGACAACAAAAGTTTTGAGGCAAGTAGGTCACGCAAAAAAGTATTCTCATCTTGTACACCTGCTGTGTATGATAGCTGTGTATTATTCAATTTCCCCTCACTGCTTATGATTAATTATTTTAATGTAATATTAACACAAAGCCAGGCAGAGGGACAGGGACTTATAAATCTGCTGGCCCTGTTGCTTCAAAATAAGTCGCCCGATCATTCGAAGTTGGGGAAGGGAGTAGTGCTTACCAAAGAGGAACTTTTTCTGAGATATCATCCCTTCTCAATGAAGCGTTCTCCTTCCATAGTTTTGTTAAACCTGGCTATATCCCCAATGTCGATCCGGGACCTGACCGGTTAAAAGATGGATGATACCCAAGGGCAAGATTGAAAAGATAAACGTTGACGATAAGGAAGAAGTTTTGACCGTTTATCTTTTTGGCTATTTTTTCGGCTAATTGTACAAAGAATGAAGAATCACTTGGGAAATAGTTGTGCCCGGGAACCTGTAACTTCTTATATATAATTCTTTTGAAAAAGAGGAATTTAGTATATACTTATAGAATATTACGTCATAAGTCGTATGCGAGACTCACAATTTAATACTGAATACTTAAGGTTCCTCTTCGAGAGAGGTGCAAACAGGGGAAGTCGGTGAAAATCCGACGCGGTCCCGCCACTGTAAACAAGGAGTTCTCTTCCCCTATCCTACGCTCAAATGCTAGGATAGGGGAAGAGAATGATGATTTGAAGTCAGGAAACCTGCCTTATGTAAGATCACAGACCTACGAGCGATAGGAGATGTGTGTGTTTATTTAGGGTAAACCATACGAGCCGCTCAGGCTCGTTTTTATTTATCCATCTATAATAACAAACGTATACCTCATCAAACAATGGAAGAAGGTTTTCAATGTTACGGGTGATCGGTATCGGTCCTGGTAGGCCGGAATGGTTGCCACCTGCAATCACTGAACTTGTAAGAAACTGCGACATTTTAATTGGGGGATCTAGAGCACTTGAACTTTTTCCAGATTTTTCGGGACGCCAGTATACCCTTTCCGGTAATCTAGCCCATAGTCTTGAACTAATTGCCAAGGCGCTTCCGGAAAAGAAAGTTATTGGGGTGCTCGTCTCCGGCGACCCTGGGTTTTTCAGTTTTTTGCCCAGGCTCAAGAAAGAATTCCCTGAGGAGAGAATCGACGTCTACCCCGGAATCAGTTCTCTTCAGTTCGCCTTTGCGAGAGCTGGGCTTCCTTGGCAGGAGGCTAGCTTTGTGAGTGTCCATGGTCGAGAATTATCCATACTGCCCCGGGTGATAACTCGTCCGACTGCAGTCTTGACGGGTGGAGAAAATACCCCTCAGAAAATTGCGCAATTTTATTTGGATCTCGACTCTAACCCCCATATTTCTGTAGGCAATGCCCTTGCCTATCCAGAGGAAGTCTGGGACACGATGGATGCTGTGCATTTGGCTCAGGAAAAGACAATATTAAAAAATGCCGTTGTTATCCTGTATCCTGCAATCGAGCAAAATACCAAGCAGAACACTGGCTGCAGAATTGGCATTCCAGACCATGAGTTCCTTAGGGGAAAGGTTCCCATGACTAAGGCAGAAATTCGAGTGCAAGTACTCGCTAAGGCCCAGATTTCGTTATCTGACCGTGTTGTAGACATTGGGGCCGGTACTGGCAGCATTAGTATTGAAGCCGCAGGTCTTGCTTCTGAAGGGGTTGTTTATGCCATTGAACATAAGCCAGAGGCACAAGAACTTATTCTAGCTAATCAACAAAAATTTGGGGTTTCAAATCTTCGTCTGATTTCTGGAGCAGCGCCAGATGTTTTTGGAGAGCTTCCTCCTGTTAATGTTTGTATTATTGGGGGGAGTAATGGGAGGTTACCAGAAATCTTAAGAAACGTCCCCCTCGTTGAGGGAGGTAGAATTGTGATCACGGCGGTAACCATCGAAACGATGTCTCAAGGACTGCAACTACTTAAGGATCTTCACTATCAGGAAATCGAGGTCGTTTCTATCCAAGCTGTCCGCTGGCAGCCGGTTCAAACTCTTCATATGGCCCAAGCTTTAAATCCGGTCTTTATACTATCAGCACGAAAAGAGGGGAAATCATGAATATAACGTGGGGAAAATTCTATGGAGTGGGGGTTGGCCCTGGCGATCCTCAGCTCTTGACCTTACAAGCGGTCAACGTTTTACAATCAGTCGATCTGGTAGCTATCCCAAAATCTAAGATAGAACGGGAAAGTGTCGCCTGGGATATCGCCAAAATCCACTGCCCATCTAACGTCCGCCTCATTGAACTGGAAATGCCCATGACATCGGACAAGCAGGTTTTAGCCAAGGCTTGGCGAGATGGAGCGCAGACACTTTTAGCTGAGCTAAAACAAGGCAAATCCGTGGCCTTTATAACGCTAGGTGATCCTTCGCTCTACAGCACTTACAGTTACCTACTTAACATTCTCCAGGAGGAACTACCCCAAGAGTGTATTGCCACTGTGCCAGGTATCACGGCTATGTCTGCAGCGGCAGCGAAAATTAATTTACCCCTCGCCACAGGGGACGAACCCCTCCTTATCTTGCCCAGCACCGACGATGTGGGACAGTTCCTTGATTTTCCAAACTTGGTTTTGATGAAAGTCTCTCGTAGACTTCCAGAAATATTAACTCTTCTCGAAGAACGAGAGAAAAAAGCCGTCTTATTAACACGTCTGGGACAGCCCGGAGAGAAAATCCGTTGGGAGCCCAAACCAGAGGACTTTGCTTCCGACAAAATCGATTATCTCAGCCTTTTACTGGTTAAAAAAGATTTGTTAGGGAGGGAAAACGGTTGAGTGAGAACAAAGTAAACGGAGAAGTAATTTTCGTTGGAGCTGGCCCGGGAGATCCCGAACTGATCACGCTTAAAGGATCCCGTGCGTTGGAACGAGCTGACCGCGTGATTTACGCCGGATCTTTGGTCAACCCTGCATTACTCGAACTTTGTCGTCTAGGAACCCCTTTTCATGACAGTGCCCATCTCACGCTCGAAGAAGTCGTCGCTTTGATGTCCGAGGGAACCAAGCGTGGAGAAATGATTGTGCGTCTCCATACCGGAGACCCCAGTATGTACGGGGCAATAAAGGAGCAATTTGAACATTTAGATAAACAGGGAATTCCGTATTCCGTAATTCCTGGGGTCAGTTCGGTGTTTGCGGCGGCAGCGGCTGTCAAGCGTGAATTCACCTTGCCGGATATCAGCCAAACCTTGATTCTTACACGCTTGGCTGGACGCACCCCTGTACCAGAACGTGAAGCACTTGCCAAATTAGCGCAACATCAAGCCAGTATGGCGATTTTCCTAAGTGTTCAAGATATGGGTTCTGTGGTCGCAGCCTTATTGGAAGGCGGTTATCCTGCCTCCACCCCCATCGCCGTGGTTGCTAAAGCCAGCTGGCCGGATGAAGAGGTTCTGTTAGGAACCCTGGAAACAATTGTTGAAAAAGTTAAAGAGGCTGGAATCCGCAAGCAGGCGCAAATTTTGGTTGGAGATTTCTTAGATCCGGCAAACGGTTATGCGCGGTCCAAGCTCTATGACCCGACCTTTACCCACGAATTCCGTCAAGGAACAGAAACGTGAAAATAGCACTTTTGGCATTGACGGATCGAGGAATGATCACGACCCAGCGCATTGGGGATGGGCTACCGAACACCGTGACTCCAGAGTTTTTCATCCATGAAAAGACACTCAGTCTTGGCGAGAAACAGCGAGAAAACCATGTTCAGCCAAAGCTGCACGCCTTTCGGCGTTTAGGGGATGTCGTCCCGAGCCTATGGCAGGAGTATTCTGTTCTCATTTTTGTCATGGCGACAGGGATTGTGGTACGCCAAATTGCTTCCTTAATTGAACGCAAAGATCGAGATCCGGCGGTGCTTGTTTTAGATGAAGAAGGAAAGTTCGTTATCCCTTTGCTTTCCGGGCATTTAGGTGGCGCAAACTCTTGGGCAAATAAGATCGCCCACCAGATCGGGGCTCAAGCGATCATCACGACGGCCACGGATGGGCGAGGATTGGTCGCACCAGATGAATACGCCCGCAGGTATGGCTGGAAAGTGGAACCTATAAACCATTTACCAGTGGTTAATAGCTTGCTTTTGGAGCAAGGATTTCTCAACGTCTGGACAAGTTACCCTCTAAATCCGGAACACACTTGGGTTAAGGATAGTCATTACCGTTTCGTGTCAGAAAACGAGAAAGCTAAAGCGAACGTTATCTTAGATGCTTTTCCAAGTACAGATATCAAAGAGGATTGTCTCTATTTAATTCCTTCCATCTTAAGTATTGGGGTTGGGTGCCGTCGCGGAGTTTCTGCGCAAACGATTTTGGCGAAGATCACTGCGGCAGTGGAACAAATTGGAGCCTCGCTTAAGGCAATATCCGGAATCTATAGTATTGACCTTAAATCAGATGAAGTAGGACTGATTGAAGCGGCGAAGCACCTGCGAGTTCCGTTTCGAACCTTTCGGGCGGATGAACTACAAGCCGTTAATGAACAGGAACACTTAAGTCAATCAAACTTTGTAAACGAAAAGATAGGAGTGGACGGAGTATGCGAAGCAGCGAGTTTACTGGGAGCACACAAGGGGCGGCTAATTCTGCCGAAGATCATGGGGCAGGGAGTCACAGTGGCGATCAGCGTGGAAAACTCTTTGTCGTGGGCCTCGGACCTGGAGACCCTGACCATATGACCGCAAGGGTTCAGTCGGTGTTAAATGAAGTTGAATACATCGTGGGGTATAAAACGTACATAAACCTTATTCGACCGTTTTTAACTCACCAACAAATAGTAGCAACAGGAATGCGCCAAGAAATTGACCGCTGTCGTGAAGCGATTCGTTTGGCGGCCGAAGGACACCGGGTAGCCGTCGTGAGTAGTGGGGATGCTGGAGTCTACGGCATGGCTGGAATTATTATTGAGTGTCTCGAGCAAGAGGGGCTTATAGACCTTCCACTGGAAATCATCCCAGGAGTCACGGCAGCCTCCGCTTCTGCCTCCATGCTCGGTGCTCCTCTGATGCATGATTTTGCAGTGATTAGCTTAAGTGACCTCTTAACCCCTTGGGAAGTCATCGAAAAACGAGTTCGCTTGGCGGCTGAAGCCGATTTTATCTTTGCGATTTATAACCCCAAAAGTAACGGTCGCACACAACACATTGAGACCGTACGCGAAATCTTGCTCCTCCACCGTAGTCCCGATACACCCGTTGGTCTCGTGCGAGAAGCACTGCGGGGTGAGGAGTCAAGTGTTGAAATAACCACACTCGCTGATTTCACAAATCATCCCATTGACATGCTGACAACCGTTATTATCGGGAATTCTCAAACTCGCATTGTTGGACCTTATATGGTTACCCCGCGAGGGTATAAGCTGTGAGGCTATTGGTTTTAGCCGGAACAGAAGATGGGCGCCAACTTGCGGAAGCCTTAAAACTGCGGGGACATGAAGTTTTAGTTTCTACTCTGACTGCTTATGGAGCGGATTTGGCTTCAGAACAAGGGCTTCAAGCTCGCTCGGGAGCGATGGATGCTCAATCTCTCGAAGATCTTTTAAAGAGTGGTTCCTTTGCAGCCCTTGTGGATGCCACCCATCCCTACGCGCTAAGGGTAAAAGAAATGGCTAAAACGGTCTGCGAAGAACTGTCACTGCCCTACCTGCGCTGGGAGCGTTCATCTCTGGATTTAGAAGTTCATCCCCTCATCCATTGGGCCGAGGATATCCCAACTGCTGCTCAAATTGCAGCAAAGCTAGGGCAACGTATATTGTTAACCACTGGAAGTAATGCCTTGCCAGAATGGGTATCTCTACCCACTCTGAGAAATACATACCTCTACATTCGCGTTCTCCCGACGTCACAGGTGTTGGCGCGCTGTGAATCCTTAGGGTTCAAACCCAATCAAATTATTGCTGCTCAAGGCCCTTTTTCCCAAGAGTGGGATGAAGCAATGTTCAAGCAACTAGGAATTGAGGTCGTGATTGCCAAAGAGAGTGGAAAAGTAGGAGGGACCCTAGAAAAAGTGCAGGCCTGCCTCTCCTTACACATCCCTTTGGTGCTCCTAAAACGGCCGCCCTCTGAAATTCAAGATAATCAATCTTTACAGGCGAGGTCGATACCCCAGTTTATTAAACATTTGGAGGAAATTTTATGAAATCAGAAATCATTCTCTTAGGACACGGTAGCCGTCGCGCGGAAGCTAATCAAGGACTTTTGGTTGTCGCCGAAAAAGTAAATCGCTTACTCGGGCAACCGGTAACGCCTGCTTATATGGCACATGATCACCCTAGCCTCCCAGAAGCGGTGGAAGCAAAAATTCAGAGCGGCGCATTGCGAATTATTATTATGCCACTCTTTCTCTTCAGAGGGATCCATGTATCGGTGGATATCCATGAGGAATTACGCGAAATTCGCGAACAACATCCGAACGTCGAAATCATCTACACCAAAGAACTAGGTGCAGATGATGGAATTGCGAGTTTGGCAACCCTTCGCATTAAGGAGGCAATGGACGAATGAACGATTTTATCTTAGACCCAGGGCAAATCGAAGCGGAAAGTATGCGGCACATACGTGCTGGTCTAATCCGTCCGTGGACTGAAGCTGACATCCCAGTAGTAGAACGAATCATTCATACCAGTGGCGATCCGTCCCTGGAGCGTGACATTGCGATTCATCCAGAGGGGATTGCCTGTGGACTCAAGGCTCTTCAGGAGGGTGCGAACGTCATTACTGATGTGGAAATGGTTCGTGCGGGGATTTCCAAGGGAAAACTCAAATCATTAGGTGGCACGGTGGAATGCTTTCTTAATTCCCCTGAAGTTGCTGAACAAGCCAAAGCGTGGGGAATTACGCGCTCAATGACCGCTTTTCGCCTGAATCCAGAACGTTTACGTGGCTCGATCGTTGCTATCGGTAACGCGCCAACGGCTCTGATCGAAGTCTTACGTTTAGCGGAGAATCCCGAAACACGTCCTGCTTTGATCGTCGGAATCCCTGTTGGTTTTATCGGGGCAAAAGAGTCCAAGGATTTACTTTGGGAACGCCAAGATATTCCGTCGATTACAGTCTTAGGAACGCGGGGGGGAAGCCCGCTCGCCGCAACGGTTGTTAATGCCTTAATTTATACCGTTTTACGGCAACGCAATATGTAGAATTTTTAGCCATCGCCATTCAAGTTCTTTAGTGTTGTAAATGCACCAGCTTAAAAAAAGAGGGTGACGAAAAATGTCTTCAAATAAACCATTGTCAGCTAAACCAGTATCTGCCAAACTTATGATTCAAGGGACCTCGTCAAGTGTTGGAAAAAGCGTCTTAGCTGCGGCGTTTTGCCGGATCTTTTACCAAGAAGGCTATCGAGTGAGTCCTTTCAAAGCCCAGAATATGGCCCTTAACTCCTTTGTGACGACCGCGGGCGGGGAGATGGGGAGAGCACAAGTGGTTCAGGCCCAAGCCGCTGGAGTGGAACCCGAAGTGCGCATGAATCCGATTTTGCTTAAACCCAGTGGACCCACTGGTTCTCAAGTGGTCATCATGGGGCAGTCTCAGGGAAATGTGACAGCCCTGCGTTACCACGGAGAATATCAACGCATGACTTGGCCCTATGTTACCGAAGCACTTCACGGACTCATTAACGAATATGAGATCGTGGTTATCGAAGGAGCAGGAAGTCCGGCAGAAGTGAATCTTAAATCGAACGATATCGTCAATATGAGAGTCGCGCTGGAAGCCGATTCTCCCGTTTTACTTGTGGCAGACATTGACCGTGGCGGGGCCTTGGCTTCTGTCGTGGGAACTTTAGAATTAGTGGAACCCGCAGAACGAGCGATGATCAAAGGAATTATTTTCAATAAGTTCCGCGGTGAAATTAAGCTTCTGCAACCTGCTTTAGACTTTATTGAAGAACGAACTGGAATTCCGGTCGTTGGGGTTGTCCCTTATTTTAAAATTCGCATTCCAGATGAGGATTCCGTGGCCTTGAACGAGGCGAATGAAAAACCCTCGATTTTCTTAGCAGAACAATTAGACGTCGCCGTGATTCGATTTCCCTATATTTCAAACTTTACGGACTTCGATGCACTTCAAGACGAACCCGATGTCTCAGTGCGTTATGTCACGGAAGTAGGGAATCTGGGAAAACCCGATCTGATGATTCTTCCTGGCAGTAAAAATACCTTAGCAGACTTGCGTTTTCTGCATGAAAGCGGTTTAGGGACGCAGATTCATAAGCTTTGTGAGGAAGAGGTTCCCCTAATTGGGATTTGTGGCGGGTACCAGATGATGGGACGTTCTGTGAAAGATCCACTTCATACGGAGTCCGAACTCGAAGAGGTTCTAGGGCTTGGGATTCTTCCAATGGTGACGGAATTTTATCCACAAAAACATACAGTCCAAAGTAAGGGGACTATTCTTGCGGATTCCGACTTTTTTAAAGCATGTACAGGGGAAACTGTGGTTGGTTATGAGATTCATATGGGACGCTCCACGTTTGATGAAGGACATGTCCCACTTTTTAATTTGACCTCGAATGGAGAAACCATTGCGGATGGTTTGCAAGCCGGAACAGCTTATGGAACTTACTTGCATGGCATCTTTGATAATGACAGTTTGCGAACAGCACTTTTAGTCTGGCTGTGGGAACGCAGGGGTCAACGCAGACCTGTTGAGGCGTCGCTTTCTCAGGCAGCGTTGCGCGAATCAGCGTTCAATGAGTTGGCAGATCTGGTACGTCAGAGTGTAGATCTTGAACGCGTCCGGGCTATCATGGGGTTAGAGGCTGAACTGGTGCCGAACGATGGAATGAGTATAAACGAAGCAGCCGAAGGGAAAGCCCAGGACTTGGTAAATTAGTATGACGGAAACGCTTAAGTTATTTTCCGCAGCTCTCCCAATCGCAGTCCTCGTCGGATTTCTTCTCGACCAAATCTTAGGCGATCCCCGTAGTTGGCCTCATCCTGTCGTGGGCATTGGAAACATCATTGCCTTTTCGGAGCGCCATCTTAATCAGGGGTCGCCTGAG
Source organism: Desulfosporosinus metallidurans (assembly GCF_001936615.1). Taxonomy (GTDB): domain Bacteria; phylum Bacillota; class Desulfitobacteriia; order Desulfitobacteriales; family Desulfitobacteriaceae; genus Desulfosporosinus; species Desulfosporosinus metallidurans. The sequence continues at coordinate 27,518 of NZ_MLBF01000015.1, read as the reverse complement.
GCACGCCGCAGAAACGGAGTGCTTCTAACCTTCCTTGTGGTCGGCGGAAGTTATCTGCTGACGTGGGCTGTGGTCTGGGGGGCGAACAAACTCCATCCCATATTTGGCCTAGGCATAAGTGCGTATCTTATATTTACTACGTTAGCTGGAAAATCTCTTTTGGATGCGGGGCAAAGTGTATTGGCTCCTTTAAAACAACGGGATTTAAGCGCGGCTCGGCAGCGGCTTTCTTGGTTGGTTAGCCGGGACACAGAGAATCTTTCCGAGGGTGAAATTGTCCGCGGAACAGTTGAAACGCTCGCTGAAAATTTCGTTGATGGGATATTATCTCCGCTTTTTTACGCAGCCCTTGGTGGTGCTCCACTGGCAATGGCCTTCAAAGCAGTTAGTACGTTGGATTCGATGGTCGGCTATCGGAATGAACGTTATGAGGAGTTTGGTTGGTTCTCAGCTCGAACTGATGATTGGGCGAATTACGTGCCAGCACGGTTATCCGTTCCCATTCTACTTCTCGCAGGTTGGTTGCGGGGAATGTCGGTGAGGCATGCTTATCGGATGTGGAAACGAGATGCCTCAGGTCATCCAAGTCCGAATGGTGGGAATCCAGAAAGTGTTGTTGCTGGCTTACTAGGTATCCAGCTCGGTGGGATTAATATCTATCATGGTCAGACTCATCATCGAGCAGAAATGGGAGAGATTCTTCATCCTTTAAACGCCTTGGACATTGTTCATTGCCGCCATCTTGTTCAAACAGCAACTTGGGTATCCCTTGTACCGGCAATCATGTTGGCTTACCTTACCTAATGGTTGTCCTTAATTCCTGAATTATAACGTTGAATGTACGTTGAAGATTATAAGCTATAATATATGGTATAAGCATCTCCTATAAAACGAGATGTCCTATAAATAGGAGGGGAGAGACAGCATGACTATTCCTCGGATTGTCCTAGCGGGAACGCATAGTGGAGTCGGTAAAACAACCCTGGCTACTGGATTGATGGCAGCTTTAAAAAAACGCGGACGACCAATTCAGGGGTACAAGATTGGGCCAGATTATATCGATCCTAGTTATCATGCAGCTGCTACAGGTAGAGCTTCCCGTAATCTTGATCGCTGGCTTTTGGGTGAGCATCTCCCTTCCGTCTTTGCTCAAAGTTCAGGGGAGAATTGGGCAGTTATTGAGGGTGTAATGGGCATGTTTGATGGCATGAGCGGAACTGCGGGTTTCGGAAGCACGGCTGATGTGGCCAAACTCCTGCACGCCCCAATTTTACTTATTGTCGATGTATCCTCAATGTCCCGCAGCGTAGCGGCTTTAGTTCACGGATTTAACTCCTTTGACCCTCACGTCAACCTTCAAGGGGTTATCCTTAATCGCGTAAAATCAGCGGCGCAGGAAAAAATACTTAGAGAAGCTCTGTATGATCTCCAGATCCCGGTTGTCGGAGTCCTCCCGAAAGAAGGGACACTTCGTCTTCCGGAACGCCATTTAGGATTAGTTCCTGTGGGGGAGGGTGGTCTGCTTGAAGGCTTTATTGATACGCTTTCAGAGCTTATCGCCAAACACGTCGATTTGGAGCAAGTCGAAGCCATTATGAATAGTGCACCAGATTTTCACGCTTCTACCCCACTTGCCCAACAACCGTTAGCCCAGGGTGAAAAGTTTCGGTTAGGCTTGGCATGGGATGAAGCCTTCCTATTTTACTATCAAGATGCTTTAGATCTGGCAGAACGCTTGAATTATGAAATTGTCCCGTTTAGCCCTTTACACGATCTTGCTCTCCCCAAGGATCTCGACGGTATTTTCCTCGGTGGGGGTTTTCCAGAGCTTCATCTTAATCGTTTGAGCGAAAATGTCGCCTTTCTGGAATCACTCCGTGCTTATGCGGCAAGTGGTAAGCAGATCTACGCCGAATGTGGCGGATACATGTACCTTGGGCAATCCATAACGGATTTTGAGGGAAGAGAAGCTCCTCTGGCTGGTCTAATTCCCATGAAGGCAGAAATGACCAAACGCTTACAAGGCATTGGGTATCGTCGTGGAGTCTTTCGCGAGGATAATTTTCTGGGTTCTCGTGGGACAACGGTTCAAGGGCACGAATTCCACTATTCACGTGTTACGTATGAGAGAGAGTTTCCTCCCGCTTATGAGTTGTTCAAAGGAGATCAAGTCGATCGAATGGAAGGGTATGCTCGTGATAACATCGTCGCATCCTACCTCCACCTTCATTTCTCGGGACATCCGGAGTTACTTGAACACTGGTTTACGTCACGTTCCGGGAGAAAACAGATATGATCACTGTCTATACCGGTCAGGGTAAAGGTAAAACGACGTCAGCCATAGGGGAAGCTCTCCTTGCTCATTCTGGGGGTAAGCGCGTTCTTATGGTACAATTTCTCAAAGGAAGTACCTATAGCGGTGAACTTGTAGGCCTTAGCCGTCTTGGAATTCCGCTCATTCAATTTGGGGTGGGTTGTCGTTGGGCTGGGATGATCCGAACGGGTCTGAAACACTGTACCGGATGTGGGGAGTGTTTTCGACAAAATAGAGATCCCGAGATCGCCTTGGATTTGGTTAACCTTGCCCATGATTATGTCTTTGGCGAAGTTAAGGCACAGACCTACCAAGTGATTATTTTAGACGAAGTAAGTCATGCACTAAACCATGGTTTTCTGGGTTTAGAGCAGTTGAAAGAACTTCTCTTGACAAATTCTTCTCTGCACTGGATTCTTACAGGGCGAGGGATGCCTGAACTATTGGAACCTTTGGTGGACAATTGGTGGGACCTAAACTTGCTAAAACATCCTTTTACTAAAGGGGTTAGCAGTCGTAGGGGGATTGAATATTAATGGATTTCGCTGTCGGATTGGCCCGTTGTCCGGGGACGTGTGGAGAATGGGTACAAGGGGCCCGAAAAGGAGTCCCATTTCTCGTGGATTGTCCCATTGACCGATTTTCTGAAGCCAGAGTGGAATTAAACAAGCATACCACTGGCTGGGACCTTCCGCTGCGGAAAACAAAAGCTCTCCAAGTCTTGAAATTAATCGAAGAGGAGTTAGGTGTTTCCAAGTTAGGTGGTACGGTAGAATTTCTACAGCAACTTCCGGAAGGAAAGGGAATGGCAAGTTCTACGGCTGACATTACTGCCGTAGCAGCAGCCACACTGATAGCCCTTGGAGTAGAACCCACTCCTGAGCGCTTAGCGGATTTTGCTTTAAGGATAGAACCAAGTGACAGCGTGATGTTCCCTGGTATTACAGAGATAGAACATGTTCAAAGACATTATCATCGCGTGCTTGGCCCTTCGGTCCCTGCCCTGTTTCTTGCTCTTGATTGGGGTGGAACAATCGATACAAGGGTGTTTAATGCTCGGCCGGGGTTAGCGGAACACTATCGGCGCAATGAAGATGAAATTAGACGGGCCTATAGCTTGGCCCGTGAAGGAATAGAACAAACTGATCTAGAAAAATTGGCATATGCCGGGACGATCAGCGCACGATGTAATTTAGAGATGAATCCAAAATCATGGTTTGAGCCCTTCTTGACTTGGGTTCGTCAAAAAGGCGGACTCGGTGTTGTAACTGCCCATAGTGGTACACTATTAGCCGGAGTATTTCCTCAAGACAGCTTTACCAGTCAAGATGAAGAAAAGAACTTGCGTCTTGAAGCGCAGCAACGGTTTACTCCTGCTTACCTTGATCTCTTTCACAGTCATTCTGGAGGAATCGTGGCAACAAAATTAGAACTAACTGAGAATGCGGGGTGAAACTATGCACGGTGGAAATCTGCGAAGAGCCCAAGAAATCTATGGCTTGGATTCATTTATTGACCTTTCTGCCAATATAAACCCATTTGGACCACCCTCAGGAGTTTGGGCTGCCTTACAAGAGGGTATGAAGGATATTGTGAACTATCCTGATCCTGAATGTCAGGCCTTAAAAAAGACACTTTCACGCTATTTGGGACTTCCGGCTGAGATGATTATGGTAGGTAATGGAGCAGGGGAATTAATATTCACGATCGTGCAAGCGTTAAAACCTAAAAAAGTTGCGATTCCTATACCTACATTTAGTGAATACGAACGAGCCGCGCATTCAGTAGGGGCCGAAGTGAGCTATATCCCTTTGGGTGCGGAGGGCTGGGCGAAGTATAATAGAATTGATGAAGTAGATCAAATGTGGCGCGAATACTTAGAAGGGTGTGATTTGCTCTTTCTTTGTTCACCCCATAATCCGACTGGGAGTGTCCTTGAGAAAAGGACGTTCGAACAAATCTTAACCATAACCAAAGAATCAGGATGTCGCATCCTCTTCGATGAATCGTTCCTAGATTTTCTTCCGGACGAGTCTCGCAAGTCCACTCGCGCTTATTTAGGGGCTAATGAACACCTCATTGTTCTGTACTCTTTGACGAAATTTTACAGTCTACCAGGGTTGCGTTTAGGCACTGTTTTTGCGCATCAACCCTTGCTTACTCTCTGCGAACAATTCCGCGATCCTTGGTCCGTGAATGTTCTTGCTCAGCGCGCTGGGATCACAGCCCTTCAGGATTTGAGGTATCCGGATGAGGTGCGAGAAAAATTGAGGGAGAGTAGGTCCTATTTCTACCGTGAATTTGAACTTTGCGGCTTTTCGGATTTGAGACTCTGGCCAACCTCTGTGAATTTTGCCTTAATCGAACTACTGAACCATTCGTCAGGAGAATTGATTCAACACTTGGGACGTCTTGGAATACTTGTACGAAACTGTGCCAGCTTTTCAGGACTCTCGGGTGAATTTATCCGAGTCGCGATTAAAGATATTCTTGTCATGGAGAGGCTCATTGAGGGTTTAAAGAAATTCTATCTTGAGGTTGATGGGAGGCCTATTGGATCGGCACTGGGACACCATCCTCCTCTAATCCCTTAACCATCAAAGAAGCCAGACATGCTTTCCAGAAGTCGTTTCCTAAAAGAGAGCAGTAGACCGTTTGAGTCTACTGCTCTCTTTTAACGGAAACCATTTTTTGAGCATCGACAAAAATATGCATCCCCTCCATTCGCAGTATTCTTTACTGAAAACACAAATGTCTGTATAATGAAGTATGATATTAAGTAGTTACATCAGTAATAGGGGGTAACCTTTTGAAGTTGACAAAGAGGCTTAGGTTTATAGGAGGGATCATTGGGATTGCCGTCGGCGCGATCATAGCGGCATATGGTGTTCAGGGCTTTATTGTTCCTTCTGGGTTAAGCGGTGGAGGGGTTGGCGGGATTGCCTTGCTTCTTTACTATAAACTAAACATTCCCATTGGACTTATGACCTTTGTCTTAAATATCCCGTTGTTTATTCTAGGTTGGCGTGAAGTGAATAAACATTTTGTTTTTAAAACTATATGGGGTTTGGTAATTTTTTCTGCCTTTTTAGATCTTTTTAAAGGGATTCAGCCCATAGCCTTTGATGACATTTTCCTTGGTGCACTTTATGGAGGGGTCATCTCAGGGATTTCCTCAAGTATTGTATTCCACTTTGGTGGTAGCCTAGGCGGCACAGACATCGTCTCCAAGGTCATTCAGCGAAAGTATGGTGTACCTATGGGGAACTCAGCACTTGCTATTAACGGCGTCATTATCATGATATCTTGGGCTATCCTGGGTTCAAAAGTTGCTCTTTATACCTTAGTTACCCTGTTCGTATATGGACGTGTACTCGATTTAATACAGAGTGGAGTTCCGTCTAAATCGATAACCATTATTTCAGACCAATCCGAGGCCTTAGTTGACCGAATTATGATTGATTTAGGCCGTGGAGCGACGTTTTTACAGGGAAGAGGCGCGTACTCTAACGAACCCAAAAATGTCATTATTTGTGTCGTCAGTCTGCCCGAAATTGGTCGTCTAAAACAGGCAGTACGGGAAGTCGATCCGTTGGCCTTCATGATTGTTCAAAACGCTGGCGAAGTTCTCGGCAGAGGGTTTGTGTCAAATGAATAAACTTTCTTACGACTATTGAGGGAAAGGAGGAGCACATTAATGGCAGAAAATAAGAACCCCAGAACTGAGAAAGTCAAGACGATATCCTCTGTTTCAAATCATAGAATTTGGTCCTTTGGCATGATCAGCTTGATGCTGGGTTTGACTGTTTTAATGATCCTCCTCGGGCATGAAAGCATCTTTTTCGTGTCGTTTTTTTACTTAATGGTTGCTTTAGCCGCCCTTTATTTACCCTTGAGATTAATCGTCATCCAAGTTACTGTCGCCTCAATCTTAACCTGGATTGTTCTGTATCAAGACACTCATCAGTTACTCCTCTCGCAATGGTTTGTGAATACCCTAGTTTATCTTGGCGTCGGTATGGCGGTAAACCGGGAAGTCGCTACCATACGCCAAATTCAACGTCACAACGAAGAAATGACAGCGTTATCTCACATTTCAACGTCATTAACCAAAACGTTAAATTTAAACGAATTGACGAGCCAGGTTGTCGATCATATTTTCACTCTTTTCCTAGCAGACGGCTGCACAATCTTCTTGATGGACGAAGAGAAGAAAACGTTACGGGTGATCAGTGCACGGGAAAATCAAGATGACCCTGAAATTCTGGACCAAGTTCTAAGCAGTCAACCTCGGGTGGGATTTGGAATGGTCGGTTGGATTGCTGCAACTGGAGAGCCCATTATATCTGGGGATGCTGAACATGACGCTCGAGCCTTGCACATCCCGGGCACGCCTTTTGACGACGAGTCCGTGATGGGCATTCCCCTTAAAGCCGAAGGAGAAACCTTCGGGGTCCTTTGGATTTACAAACTTGGTTTAAACGCTTTTAGTGATGAAAACCTTCGATTAGCTCAAATATTTGCGAATCAAGTCAGTGTGGCCTTAGCAAATTCCCGCTTGTATGAACACGTTCGGCACCTTTCAGAAACCGACGGCCTAACTGGCCTTTTAAATTCGCGCTCCTTGCTGGATTTGACCGAACGAGCCATAAATCATGCTCAGACAACCGGAGGGTGTGTATCCCTCTTCTTTATTGATTGTGATAACTTTAAGAAAATTAACGATTGTTTTGGTCATCCTGTCGGGGATCAATTCTTGCGCTTCTTTGCGAGCCAATTATTGGAAGGTGTTCGAGAGGGAGATGTGGTGATCCGGTATGCTGGAGATGAATTTGTCATTCTCCTTCCAAATACAAACCTAGAAGCTGCCAAGAGTGTTGGGGAACGTCTAATTGAGACGACTAGGGTAAGGATCATGGAGAATAATCCACGCTTACATACCACTGTTTCAATGGGATTAGCCACTTATCCTGAGCATGCCAAGTCGGCTGAGGAACTTATCAAACATGCCGATGATGCTCTATATTCTTCAAAACGAAACGGGAAAGACCAATTGAACGTTTATATTCCAAGTTATGAAAGTGTTTGTTCTTAAAATTGCTATTTAATGTCTGAATCCATCGTTTTGAGCTCACTTAAAGTGACCAAACGATAGCCTTGATTTCGGAGAGCGTCAATAATCGGCCCCAACGCTTTGACGGTTTGTGTACGTTGATAGCCGCCATCATGCAGGAGGATAATAGCTCCAGGAAATACATTTTTCACAACATTATCCACAATCTGCTTGACACCAGGATTACGCCAGTCTTTGCTATCTACGCTCCAAAGTGCTACAATATGGCCATTGTTTTTAATGATTTCTAATTGGTTTTTGGATAAAAAACCACCCGGTGGACGGTAGAAATAGGTGTGGGTCCCTGTTGCAGCAAAGACCTCACGGTCTGTCTGATTCATTTCCTCAACGAGACGGCGCTGCTGGTAATCATGGTTAAAACTATGGTTTCCAATTTCATGCCCTTCTTTAACTAGGCGCTTTAACAAGAATGGGTTTGATTGAGCCGCCTGCCCCAAAACAAAGAATGTCGCCCGGACTTCCTTTTCTTTAAGGATATCCAAAACAGCAGGTGAATCGATCGGATCAGGTCCATCATCAAAGGTTAGAGCGACTACTTTTTCCTGAGTATGAGCCATATAATAGGTTCCAGGTGCCCGGACCAGCGATGGAGTCGTTAGTGAATGTTGAATCATGGTGAGAAGACCTCCTACCGAGACAAGAAACAAAAACGCAAAAACCAACTTACGGCGTGTTAACACATAAATGAACAAATCATTCACCCCCAAATTGCTTATATATACCTATGGATGAACTCCATGTTCCATGCCTATTAAATTAACATATCTATGCTAAAGTCCCTTGAGGTGGATCTTACCAAGTACGTCTCATTGATTATAAGGAGGAGTTTGCCATGAAACCGGATCACATTTTAGACTTTCATACACATTTTCCAGCAAAGAAAACCGGCATGGCTATGCGGGAACTTCACCCTCAAGTTAAAGCCTACGCCAAGGAATTAAGAGAGCATTGGCGGGAAGTGTTCGATTTTCCCGAACCTGAGAAAAAACAGCGTGGAAATCAAGCACAAGGGGAACGTTGGGCTGCAGAAGTAAAGAATCACGGTTTGGAAAAGGTCGTTTTCATGACCGGAGGAGGGAACAACGTTCTCGCCGACGTTGTGCGTCAGCATCCGCAAGAATTTTTGGGCTTTGCGCATCATGACCTATGTGCCCCAAATGCCGTTGAGGAAATGCAGCATGCTCTTAATGATCTAGGTTTGATAGGGTACAAATGGTTCGGCCCTTTAACCACGCTACCGTTTGAGGCACCAGAGTTGAAACCCTTTTGGCGCTTATTAGCGGATCGAAAAGTGCCTGTTTTGATTCATTTTGGCGTGCTAGGTGGTGCAGGAGGAATCGTTCGTCACCCTCGAATAAGCCCAATTACGTTGGCAGAAGTAGCACAGGAATATACTGATATTCCTTTTATCATTCCGCATTTCGGAGCAGGCTACTTTCAAGACCTTCTGCATTTAGCGTGGTCAAGCCCCAATGTCTACATTGACACGTCGGGATCCAACGATTGGATCCGTTGGATGCCCAAGCCGTTATCCTTGAAAGATCTTTTCGCCACAGCCTTAGATACGGTCGGTCCAAACCGAATTATTTTCGGCACAGATTCTAGTTGGTTCCCACGCGGTTGGGCAAAGAAGTACTTTGAGCTACAGACTCAAGTGTGCACTGAACTGGGTGTGTCCCAAGAGGAAATGAATGCTATCTTCTATCACAACGGGGCAACCTTGTTGGGGCTTGAAAAATGAAGGTCGAGCTAAACAATGTCAGTTTAAGTATCCAGCAAGACGCTCATCTTATAGAGATTCTTAAAGAAGTTTGCTTGCAAGTGCGTCTTGGCGTAATTCATGCTCTGCTTGGACCTTCCGGCAGTGGAAAGAGCACGTTGCTTTATGCTATCAATCGATTACGTGAAATTCAGCGGGGAGAAATCACCCTCGAGGGGGAAGATATCCGGCAAATTAATGTTTATGAACTTCGTCGCCGAATCGGACTGGTGATACAAAAACCCAGATTTTTCCCCGGAACAGTTGGAGATAATATTTTGTTTGGCCCTCGATTGTGGGTCAAGGATCACTTGACTTTAGCCGATCCAAAACATTATCTTGAGATGGTCGGGCTGGATCCAGATTGGGTAGCACGTGATCCGAATACGCTCTCAGGTGGGCAACAACAGCGCGTATCCCTTGCCCGCACCTTAGCTAATAACCCAGAAGTTCTACTGCTTGATGAACCAACGTCTGCCTTGGATGCCCAGGCCAGTGAACACCTTGAAACGTTGATTACAAACCTTTGCCGGGAACGGGAACTAACCGTCATCTGGGTAACACATGATGTACACCAGGCTGAACGCATAGCAAACGATGTGACGCTCCTTTACCGTGGGAGAGTAGTGGAACAGGGGCAAGCAAAGCGTTTCTTCGGCGGTCCTAGCACAGAAGAAGGCAGAAGCTTTCTTGCAGGGAAATTAGGGGGCGAGTTATGAGTTGGATGGCCTTAAGCCTATCGTTGGGTTTTGTGGGTTTGGCTGCGATAGTATCGCGGTATCAAGAACTTGGCCTAGAAAAAGAATTAGCCATTGCTATTGTTCGCACGCTAATCCAACTGACGATCGCAGGGTATGTACTAGCCTATGTGTTTGCCTCCCAACACCTCATTTTCATGGGGCTAATGCTGGCACTTATGATGGGGGTAGCCGCACAAAATGCCGCGAAGCGGGGCAAAGGAATTCCAGGAGCTCTTCGCATCGTCCTCATAGGTATTGTGATCAGCGAAGCCCTTACTCTCGCGCTTTTACTCCTCTTTGGAATCATACCTGGAACACCCCAGTTCGTTATTCCCTTAAGCGGAATGATTATCGGGAATAGTATGGTCGCCAGTGGGGTGACTTTAAACCGTCTAAGCTCCGAGTTTACACTTAGGAGTGGGGAAGTGGAGTTAGCACTTTCACTAGGAGCTAACCCCAAGAGAGCGTCACTGTCCGTTGTCAAAGCATCTGTCAAGGCTGGAATGATCCCCACCATTGATTCTATGAAGACAGTTGGTTTAGTACAACTACCTGGCATGATGACAGGACAGATTCTCGCTGGCGCCGATCCCATTCAAGCCGTTCGTTATCAGATTTTAGTCATGTTTATGATATCTGGGGCTACAGCTATTGCCAGCCTCATCGTTGTATTACAAGGTTATCGCACCTATTTCACTCCAGCGGCGCAGCTAATAGTTCCTAGCCTTAATGACTAGGAACTTATTTGTTCTAGTTTAGAAAGCATTCTTCACATAGTTTTGTCTTAATGCTTTGTTATACTTATAAAGAGAATGAACAATTTCATCGTTTGCCCATGCTATAATAGTACCAACATGTCCTTTTGAATGGAGGGATTTATTTGGGTTTCCGTTTCGTGTTCGGTCGTGCAGGAAGTGGCAAGAGTACTCTATGTCTGGAAGAAATCCGTGCCGAACTGCGGATGAAGCCATGGGGAGAGTCACTGATCCTCCTCGTACCCGAGCAAGCAACTTATCAGATGGAAATGGCCCTAGCCAATACGCCTGATTTAGGTGGAAGTTTACGGGCCCAGGTTTTGAGCTTTCGGCGGCTAGGCTGGCGCGTTTTTTCCGAAACTGGAGGGGGGCAAAAAGTTCTGATCGGCGCAACAGGCAAACGGATGCTCCTGCGTCGAATCCTCTTGAAGCATCGTCTTCATTTGAAAGCCTTCGCCCGCTCTGCTTCCCGACCAGGCATGGCTGATCTTCTTGCTCAAGCGATTGGAGAATTCAAAACGTACCGAATAACCTCGAATGATTTACGACAGGTTAAACATACAACTGGAATTTTGACAGATAAACTCCAAGACTTAGCTCTTATTTACGAAGAATTCCAAGCAGCATTAGGACAAGGAATTGGTGACCCTGATGATGAATTGCCGGCTCTAGCGGAAAAAATCCCTTTTGCACCCCTTCTTCAAGGGGCACAGGTATGGGTTGATGGGTTTACGGGATTTACTCCTCAGGAATTAGAGGTCTTAAAAATCATTATGCTCACGGCCAAAGAAGTGGTTATTACGTCCCCACTAGATCCTTCTTTGCTTGCAGAGGAACGTCAACGGGAAGAAAGGATTTTTAAAGCCGGTGAGGAACTATTCACAGGACCTTGGCAGACTTATCAGGATTTACTGCGGATTGTCACGGAAACGGGTATCCGTCTACACTCTCCCACCGTGCTAGAAAACGTAAAACGATATAAACATCCCTGGCTTTGGCATTTGGAAAAATATTATTCTGTTTTTCCGACCGTGAATTACGAGGAAAGAATAAAATCCCCTACGGAACCAGAACGTTCGCTTAGCGACGGAATTCAGATCTTATCAGCGGTAAACCGACGTGCTGAAGTGGAAGGGGTTGCGCGGGAACTACGGAGTTTAGCCAGGGATGAAGGACTCTGCTGGAATGAAATGGCAGTCATGACTCGTGACCTCTCAGGCTATCATGAGCTGATTTCCCAAGTGTTCACGTCCTATGAGATCCCACATTTTTTAGATCATAAACGCTCCATTCTTCATCATCCGTTGATTGAATTAGTGCAATCCATCTCTGAAGTGGCGGAGAGCCATTGGGCCTATGAACCCTTATTTCGTTGTTTGAAGACGGACTTTTTCCCACTTCAAAGGGATGCTATTGATTGTCTGGAAAACTACGTGCTCGAACATGGAATACATGGAGAAGGCTGGAATGCTAATATAACATGGCGGTACCATCGTCAGTGGTCTCTGGGGCAAAACGAGGAACAACGGGCCACTGAGCTCAAACTTCAAGCTGAGCTGAATACCTCTCGCCAAATCGTTTATGACCTTGTGGTCGGATTTGTTCAAGGGGTCTCACCACGCGGCAAAGCAGGGGCGTTAACAGTACGGGAAATTACTGAAATGCTTTATGCCTTCCTAGAAAGGCTTGAGGTTCCAGCGACATTAAAGAATTGGTCGCAAAAGGCCCAAGAAGAGGGCGAACTCAGCGCAGGTAAATTACATGAACAAATCTGGGATGCCGTGATCCAAGTGTTGGATGAAATGGTCTCTGGATTAGGAGACGAATGTTTGGAGCTTGAGGAGTATGCCCTGATTCTAGCATCTGGGATCGAGGGGATCGAACTGGGGCTAATTCCTCCTGGGCTTGACCAGGTTTTAGTAGGATCATTGGATCGTTCTCGGAATCCGGAAGTCCGGGCCCTCTTTCTCCTTGGTGCTAATGAAGGGGTTCTTCCTGCCCGACCGACTACGGATGGCGTTCTCGACGCGGAGGAAAGGGAACAATTAGAAAAAGCCGGTGTCTCCCTTGCCCCCAAGGGAAAGTCGCAAATGTATGAAGAACAATTCTTTATCTATACGGCACTCACCCGGGCTACCGAAAAACTTGTGGTTTGTTATCCCCTGACCGATGAAGAGGGGAAAGGATTGACGGTTTCTCCTGTCGTCACACGGCTTTCACACCTTTTCCCAACACTCGCTGAGTGGTTTCTTGGGAATCAGGAGGAGATTCACCGCATCAGTCAGCCCGATTTTGCCCTTCAGGCCTACGCCGAACAACTGCGCTCTTTGCGCCAGGGAGAACCGCTTTCCCCTCTTTGGGAAGCCACTGAAACATGGCTTACACAAAACCCCCTTCGACAAAATCAAACGAAGCGGTTGCGGTCCAGTCTCCTGACCCAAAATCAGGAAGATAGAATTCAACGCCCCCTAGCACGCCGTCTATACGGTAAACGCTTGAAGGCCAGTATTTCCCGTTTAGAACAATTCGCCAAGTGTCCTTTTGGACATTATGCACGTTACGGTCTGAAGCTGCGTGAAAGGCCCACCTACCAGTTGTCAAGCCCCGATATGGGGGAATTCTTTCATGCCCTCTTGCATGATTTCGCCCTTCAATTACAGGAACGGGGCTTAGCTTGGGGGAAATTGACGAAGGAAGAATCTTGGGCACTTGTCAGTGAACTGGCGGATCAGCTTGTCCCAAGTCTTCAGCATGAAATTCTCCTTAGTAGCGCGCGCTACCGCTATTTAACCCGTAAACTCAAACGGACCGTACATCATGCTGTGCGAGTGCTGGCAGAGCACGCCCGCCAAGGGGTATTTATTCCTATCCAGTTGGAAGTGAGTTTTGGCCCAAATGAAATGCTCCCTGGAGTCGAGATTCCGTTAACTGAGGATGATTCCCTTCTTTTATGCGGTCAAATTGACCGTGTCGATGCTGCGTTCTTGGATGGTAAAGTGTATTTACGTATTCTCGACTACAAATCCCGTGAACTATCCTTAGGTTTGGATTCAATTTATTATGGGCTAAATCTCCAATTGCTCACATATCTAAATGTCGCCTTGCAGGGAGCCGAGGTCTTGTTAAATACAACTTCGACTTTGTCTTCGTTAGGCGAAACTAGTCCACCGTACGCTCTTAATGAGATCGCAGCAGGAATAGACAACCCTTCACCTCAGAAGATTCCTGCGGGCTTTCTGTATTTTCCTGTGCTGGAACCCCAGTTAGAAGAAAAAATCCCTCTCAGTTCAGAAGAGTTGGAACAACGCCGTGTCAAAGCTATCAAGGTCAGCGGGTATTTATTAGCCAATCCTAGAGTATTGGAAGCCATGGATTCTTCCTTTTCCTCAGGGCAATCCGATTTACTAGGGCTCAAATTGAAAAAAGACGGTAATTTCAAAAAAGGATCAAATGTCCTGACTGAAGATCAATTTTCTCTACTCAGTAACTATCTTCATCAGTGGTTTCGACAGACAGGTGAAGAAATATTAGACGGCGATATTTCCCTCTCCCCTTATCGACGAGGAAAAAGCACAGGATGCCAGTATTGCTCGTATAAACCTGTATGCCACTTTGACCCCTACCTACAGGAAAACCAATACCGAGACCTGCCTGCCTTAAAACAAGAGGAGGTCTGGAGACGCCTCGAAGGTATGGAGGAATGCGTCTCAATCCCCTCGCCAAATGTCGCCTCCTCACCTGAAACAAAGAGCTCGAACGACCTTAGCTTAAACTGGCTGGAATAAGAGAAAGAAGAGTTCACAGAAGAGAAGGCAACAACGTTGAAAGGAGGAAATCTAGCGTGAGTACACCTCAATGGACGCCCGAACAGCTTGCAGCCATGACGTTGCGAGGCCAACTCTTAGTTGCTGCTGCAGCTGGTTCAGGTAAGACGGCCGTGCTCGTAGAACGTTTAATCCGCCGTATCACAGACCCCGGAGAAGCAGTGGATGTCGATCGTTTTCTTGTGGTTACCTTCACTAAAGCGGCAGCGAACGAGATGAGAGATCGTATCGGCAAAGCCTTAGACAATGCCTTATTTCTTGAACATGAAACTGGGGAAATCGAGCGTCTCCTCCGCCAGCGCTCCCTTCTTCAGAGGGCTAACATTACGACCTTACATTCGTTCTGTTTAGAATTAATTCGGAAGTATTTCTACCAGCTTGAACTTGATCCTGCGTTTCGGGTGGCGGATCAAGCAGAGGCAGACCTTCTGCGCCAAGACGCGATCGAAGAACTCTTTGAAAGCCTTTATGAACAAGAAGACTCCGCCTTTTTAAAACTCGTCGATGCCTTCGGTACGGATCGTGATGACCAACCCTTGATGGACCATGTTTTGCGTCTTTATGTGTTTGCATATAGTCAACCTCAGCCAGAAGTGTGGCTGAGTGAGCTTGATAAGGCCTATGTGTGGAATGATATTGAATCTATGATGCAAAGCGAATGGGGTCAAGCCGCTCGCCAAGGACTAGTGGACCTTGTGTCTGAAAGTATAAGCTTACTCGAACGAGCTAAACAAATCGCCCAGCGTCCGGACGGACCAGCCATCTATGCTGAGACCTTACAAGACGATTTAGCCCGAGTTCGATTATTAAACCGCGCATTAATGGAAGGGGATTGGGCTCAGGTCGAAGCACAGTTTCAATCCGCTGTCGATTACCCCAAACTCCCGGCTGCCCGTACTAAAACAAAGAAGAACTCTGCCTTGGAAATTGACGAGTTCTTGCAAAAAGAGTTGCGAGAAGAAAGTAAGAAATTAAGAGATGAGGCTAAAAAGAAACTCAACTTTTTGAAAGATGAGGTCTTTGCTTATCCCCTTGAACGCCAGGTTCCCGCCTTACGTGAGATGGGGACTATGGCACAGACACTCGGGCTTTTAGTGATTGAGTTTTCTCAACTCTATGCGAAGGAAAAGGGGCGACGAAACGTCTTAGACTTTACAGATTTAGAACATTTTGCCCTTCGCTTACTAGAAGAAGAGAACGAGGCCTCTTTGATTGCTCAAGGGTTAAAGGAGTATTTTGCGGAAGTCCTGGTGGACGAATATCAGGACATCAACCCTGTACAGGAACGCATCTTGCAACTAGTATCACGGCAAGAGGAGTCCCCCAATCTCTTTATGGTTGGAGATGTCAAGCAGAGCATTTATCGTTTTCGTATGGCCGACCCCAGTTTATTTCTCGCCAAATATAGCACCTTGCCACATTGGCACCCTGGTTCGCCCGGTGATACATCTCATTTGGAAACCGTGATCGATCTGAATCGCAACTTTCGAAGTCGTCGTGAAGTGGTGGAGGGAGTTAATTTTCTATTCCGTCAGATCATGACCAAAGGTGCAGGCGAAATCCTGTATGACGATCAAGCGGCTTTACAATACGGAGCATCCTTTGTTTCCGGACAGGATCAAGTTGACACGGCAGAAGGACCGATTGAAGTCCACCTTATTGACCCCAAAGGTATAAAAAGCTCGTTGAACGTGCTCTCCTCAGAGAACGACAAGTCAGGTAGCGGAAACCAGCCTGGAATGATTGAAGATGACTCAGAACCCACCCCTATGGAAGGTAACTCAGGGACTGAAACGGAATTGTCCTCTGGAACTGAAGAAACCATATCTTCAGAAGATCTTGATAAGGCTCGAATCGAAGCGCGTCTGGTTAGCGAACGGATCCAGCACATGGTGCAAGGGTCGGAATTCCAGATTTATGATAATGAACTTAAGGATTTTCGCCAAATCCGCTATTCAGACATTGTGATTTTGATGCGCTCCTACTCAGCAGTGGCACCGATCTATGTCGAAGAATTCCAAAGTGCTGGCATTCCGGTTTATGCTGAAACAACCACTGGGTATTTTGGAGCCAGTGAAGTGGAAACGATGTTGTCTCTTCTTAAAATCATCGATAACCCGCACCAAGACATTCCTTTGGCTGCAGTCCTGCGCTCTCCACTTGTAGGCCTCAATGGGAGCGAATTAGGTAAACTTCGAATGATGCTCCCTGAAGGAGACTTCTATGAGGCATTAACCCTAGCGGTCTGGGCAGGTATGGTCGATGGTTTGACGCCGGAGAGAGCCAGCGAGTTTAAACAAATCTTAAGTCTATACGAGGAATCCTTGCCACAACGGTTGGAAACCGCACAAGAACTATTGGACTCTGCTGAAGGGCTGAAGGATAAAGTTACGGAATTTTGGCTTAAACTTCAAGCTTGGCGAACGAGATCTCGGCGAATATCACTGGCTGATTTGCTCTGGTCTCTTTATGAAGAGACCGGGTACTTGGCTTATGTTGGAACCTTGCCGTCAGGGGTTCAACGACAGGCCAATCTTCGAGTACTTTATGACCGCGCCAGTCGCTTTGAAGCAACAAGGTACCGCGGTTTGTTTCGGTTTCTTCGCTTTCTAGATCGTTTCCAAGGCCAAGGTAAAGATATGGGAAATGCCCGCGCTTTAGGAGAAAATGAGGATGTCGTTCGTTTGATTACGGTTCACGCCAGCAAAGGGTTGGAATTCCCGGTCGTGTTCGTTGTCGGTCTCGGGCGTACGTTTAATACTCAAAGCCTCAAGGGGAAAATGCTTCTCCACTCCAAATTAGGTCTGGGTATGCCGATCATTGATGTGGACAACAATGTGCGTTATCCCTCTTTGATCCAATACGCGGTTAAGCAGCGTTTGGCTCAAGAATCTTTAGCTGAAGAGTTGCGTATCCTTTACGTTGCCCTAACGCGTGCCAAAGAACGACTATTCCTCTATGGAAACTTAGAAAACTTCGATAATACCCTTCATAAATGGCATCGTACGTCTGAATGGGACGAGATTGCCCTACCGGAAGTTCAACTCCGTGGTGCAAAATCCTTTTTGGATTGGATCGGTCCTGCGCTGACCCGACATCCCCAACATTTCTTCGGCGAGACTGAGGAACGATCAGCCTTATCCTTTCCTGAAGTCAATTCACGCTGGGAAATCCACCTTCATCGAAGCTTAACAAACCTCAAGCTCAAAGAAGATATTACAGAAGAAATTTCAGATAAAATTACAGAATATATTATTGAAGAGAGTACTGAGAAAAACATAGAAAAGTCCCGAAGTGATAGTGCAGGGGAGGACTGTAGCAAGAACATTGATGTGAGTGCTGAAAAAGGCCTTGACGTAAAGAGTGTTGATTCATGGTTTTCTGAAGTCAACCGTCGGCTAAGCTGGGAGTATCCACACCGCAATTCTGTTCGGCAGGTGGCTAAAACGAGTGTCAGCGAACTGAAACGTCAATTCAACTGGCATGCAACTGAAGATGCATCACCGCTTGCGACGCCCGGGAACCGGACTGATGCCATGAGACGGCCAAAATTTCTTCAATCGTCAGCACAGTCACTTACCCCGGCAGAGCGGGGAACTGCCTTGCACACGGCAATGCAACACATTCCGTTTAAAGAATGGGCAACCCAATGGGCTACATTGGGGCAACCGGAACAATTCAATCAAGTTGTTAAATTTTTGAGTTTGCTCGAACGACTTGAAATTCTCAGTGTCGAGCAGAACTTGAGTATCCAGCCGATGCATATTGTCGATTTACTAAGTTCTCCATTAGGACTGCGACTTTTTAACGCAAAGCAACTGCTTCGAGAAGTTCCTTTTACCTTAACGTTTCCGTCTCAAGACCAAAAAAATATCTTAGTTCAAGGGGTGATTGATGTTGTAATTATTAGTGAGGACGAACGTCAGGAAACTAAGGCAGAAATTCTTGACTACAAAACAGATTCTTTCCCTACAAATAGCCCAATTGATCTTGGGCAAATCTTACAAAAACGATATGCCCTTCAGCTTTCTCTTTATGCCCTAGCAATTGAACGCTTACTAAAATTAGGCGTTTCACGTTGCACCCTCTATTCATTTGCTCTTGGGCGGGAAATTGAGATTTCAGATGAGCTTCGCAGAGACGTTCAGATTCCTACCCTTCAGATTCCTAATTGAATAATCGCATTTTTCTATAATAGTTATCGTTTTGAGAAAGGATTTTAGACTTATTTGGCGAACTAAATACTTTGTTCCTTGTGATTGTTGTAACTATTACAAAGAGTAAGGATGAAAGAGGTGTTAAAATGAGTCAAAATAAAATCGGTGCCGTATTGATAGCCGGCGCAGGGATTGCTGGTATTCAGGCTGCACTTGATTTAGCAGAGTCGGGATACTTAGTTCATTTGGTTGAAGAGTCGTCGGCAATTGGCGGAACAATGCCAATGTTGGATAAGACGTTCCCGACTAATGATTGCTCTATGTGTATTTTGTCCCCCAAATTGGTTGAATGCGGTCGCCATCTTAATATTCGCATTTATACTAATTCCCAAGTTATCAAATCAGAGGGTGAGGCAGGTAACTTTAAAGTAACCATTAAGCAAAAGGCTCGTTATATTGATGTTGAAAAATGTACGGGTTGTGGAGCGTGTGCTGCAGTTTGCCCTGTAAAAGTTGATGATGAATTTAATCAAGGTTTAGGCAAGCGTAAAGCTGCTTTCAAGCAGTATTCTCAGGCCTTCCCGAATGCCTATGCTATTGACGAAAAGAATTGTCTGTTCCAATCACGTGGTAAAGCACAAGGCAAGGAAATATGCAAAAAGTGTCTCAAAGCTTGTCAGGCTGGAGCTATCGACCATATGATGGAAGACAAAGAAATCAACGTCGAAGTAGGTTCGATGATTCTTAACCCTGGCTTTAAAGTATTTGATGCCTCTAAGTTAGATTATTACGGCTATGGCAAAATTAAAAGTGTTGTTACCAGCCTTGAGTTTGAGCGCCTTCTTAGTGCTTCAGGACCTTTTGATGGGCATTTGGTAAGACCTTTTGACCAAAAAGAACCACAAAGAATTGCTTGGATTCAATGCGTAGGTTCCAGAAACGCCAAAATCGATAAAAATTATTGTTCTGGTGTTTGCTGTATGTATGCAATCAAAGAAGCAGTGATTGCTAAGGAACACAGCCATATTCCCGTTGATACTACGATCTTTTATATGGATATGAGAACCCATGGAAAAGATTTCGAAAAATATTATGATAGCGCCAAGAATCAACATGGTGTCAACTTTATTCGCTCTCGTATTTATGAAGTAACAGAGGCTAAAGATGGTTCGGGCGATGCCGTCATAAGGTACTCCACTGAAGATGGACAAATAGCGACGGAACAATACGATCTGGTTGTCCTATCTGTAGGAATTGAACCAGGGGATAGTTCTAAGGAATTGGCTAAATTATTAGATCTCAAAGTTAACAAATTTGGGTTTGCTGAACTTGAAGTACTAAGTGGAGTGAATACCTCCAAAGAAGGGGTATTCGCAGCAGGAGCTTTTAGTGGTCCAAGAGATATTCCGGAAACAGTCATGCAAGCCAGCGCAGCAGCCGGTGCCGCTTCCGCTTTATTAGCTGAAGAGCGCGGCAGTCTCGTCAGTGAAAAACAATATCCGCCTGAACTACAAGTTGCAGGAGATGTAATCAGAACGGGAGTCTTTATTTGTCACTGTGGGGTCAATATTGGCAGCGTTGTGAATGTCCCATCGGTCGTCGAGTATGCCAAGACTTTGCCAACGGTTGTCTATGCCAGTGATAAGATCTATGCATGTTCGCAAGATGCCCAAGCCTCAATGAAAGCTCTGATTAGTGAACACAAGTTAAACAGAGTCGTTGTTTCTTCTTGTAGCCCACGAACTCATGAGCCTTTATTCCAAGAGACATTGAAAGAAGCCGGCTTGAATGCTCACCTGTTTGACATGGCCAATATTCGTGACCAATGCTCTTGGGTTCATATGAATGAACCTGAACTAGCCACTGAAAAGGCTAAAGATCTGACCAAATTAGCCATCATCCGTGCCTCTATGCAACAGCCTGTCCAGCCAATATTTATGGCTATGAACCATGCTGCCTTGGTTATCGGAGGTGGGGTAGCTGGAATGACGAGCGCCCTATCTTTAGCAGATCAAGGGTATGAAGTTCATTTAGTGGAAAAAGATAAGGAATTAGGCGGCATTGCAAGGAGATTCTCGACCGGTTTCAGAGGAGAAGATATGAAAGCCTTTGTTGCCGGGTTAGTTGAAAGTGTCAGCAACCATGCTAACATTAAACTCCACGTTGGTGTAGCCATTAAAGATGTGGGGGGCTTCCTTGGTAGCTTTACAACGACTTTAGAAAATGGAGAACAGATCGAGCATGGCGTTGCCCTTCTTACCATTGGCGGTCAGGAATATAAGCCTAAGGAGTATCTCTACGGCCAAGACGCTCGTGTCATGACCCAAATCGAGCTGGACGAAGCTTTGGTTAGTCATGATTCTAAGGTCGAAAATGCTAAGAATTATGTCTTTATTCAATGCGTTGGCTCCCGTTGTGAAGAAAATCCTTATTGCAGCCGTACTTGCTGTACTAAATCCGTCAAGCTCGCTTTAAAAGTAAAAACTAAAAATCCTGAGGCTAATGTCTTCGTTCTGTATCGCGATATGAGAACCTATGGTTACTTTGAAGAGGATTATGAATTAGCGCGACGTATTGGAATCATTTTTGTCCGCTATAGTGAGAATCAAAAACCTGTCGTTACTAAAGAAGGGGACACCCTTGTCGTAACTGTAAACGATCATGTCTTAGATCGTCCGATTGAAATTGAAGCAGACGTCATTTGCTTGGCTGCTGCGATTAAAGCTCCAGAGGACGGCAAGAAACTCTCCAAATGGTTTAAAATCCCCCTAAATGCTGAAGGCTTCTTCTTAGAAGCGCATATGAAATTACGACCTGTCGATTTCAGTACTAACGGAGTATACATGGCAGGTATAGCTCATAGTCCAAAGAATATGGAAGAAGTCATTACTCAAGCTAAAGCTGCAGCCGGACGGGCTGGTGTAGCCTTGTCTAAGGAGCAGGTAGAATCAGCAGGCTTAAATGCCTTCGTTGATAAACGCAAATGTACTGCCTGTGGTACTTGTGAAGCTGTTTGCTCGGCTAAAGCCGTTGCAGTCGATATGGTTAACCGCGTTGCTGTTGTTAACGATGCTCTGTGTAAAGGGTGTGGAGCGTGTGCTTCAAGCTGCCGTTGTGGTGCCATCAGTCTTAGAGGGTGTACGAATGAGCAAATCGTTGAGATGTTGAACTCCCTATAAACTGAATAATGATGGGAAGGTAGATGATTATGGGAGAAAGTCAAGAGAATGTGTGCCAACCAGAAACGAATGCGTTTAATCCTAAAATTGCTGCTTTTCTGTGTAACTGGTGTAGTTATGCAGGCGCAGATCTGGCGGGTGTAGGAAGAATTCAATACCCTGCAACAATTAGAACGATCAGAGTCCCTTGTTCGGGAAGAATTAATCCCTTATATATTTTGAAAGCAATGGCCAACGGGGCAGACGGAGTCTTGGTGTCTGGATGCCACCCTGGTGATTGCCACTATATTAGTGGTAATTATGTTGCTCGTAGAAAATTTGCTCTAATCCAGTCACTCTTGAAGCATGTTGGTTTAGAAGATGGCCGTGTAAGCTTTTCTTGGGTATCCGCTGCAGAGGGTGGTCGATTTGCTGAAGTCGTGAAAGGGGTTACAGAGCGAGTTACTGCTCTAGGACCTAATAATGGCGTATTTAAAGTAGTAGACGGGAGGGGAACGGATGAATAACATGATTGATGATATCCGAGAAACGGCCCGCCAATTACTGGCTGACGGGAAAGTTGACGTTGTTATCGGCTATGAAAAAGGTTCTTTACCTTTAAAAGCAACGCCTTGCTTTGTACGTTCTCCTCAAGATATCACTAAATTAATCTGGGATGAAACTTGTGAAAACAATTTAGCGGCTTATGTCAAAAAGACCCCTGGAAAAAAAGCCATTATTGCTAAAGGATGCGATAGCCGAGCATTAGTTGTTCTAATGCAAGAAAACCAGTTGGTACGAGATGATTTATATATCATCGGGGTTTCCTGCCAAGGGGTTATCGACAAGAAGAAAGTTGAAGCTGAAACCGGAGAAATTATCTCAGCAAGCATTGCTGACGGTAAACTATCCGCTCAAGGCATGGTTTGCGATAAAGAGTTTACGTTTTCTGAACTAAAAGATGCTACTTGTAAAACCTGTCGTTATCCTAATCCGATCATTGAAGACATTCATATTGGAGGGTCTGTTGAGGTTCCTCAGCAAGCTGTACCTTTTGCCGATGTCATCGAAATGGAAAACAAATCGGACCGTGAACGTCAAGTATACTTCCGAGAACAAATGAGTAAGTGTATTCGCTGTTATGCTTGCCGCAACGCTTGCCCGTTGTGTTATTGTCAAGAATGTTTTGTGGATTGCAATTCTCCTAAATGGCTGACGGGTGGAGTTGACCCCGCTGAAAACCTTATGTTCCAAGCAGGACGTGTCCTTCATTTAGCAGGTCGTTGCGTCGATTGTGGCGCCTGCAGTCGTGCTTGTCCCCAAAATGTCGATATTCGTGCTTTAAACCGTAAGCTTTCTAAAGATGTTTTGGAAATGTATCACCATGAATCTGGTATTAGCGAAGACCTTAAACCAGCTCTTAATGAATACAGCTCTGATGATCCAGAAACGTTCTTGGTAAAGGAGTGAGGTGAAGAAGATGAAGATAAGTAAAGAAAAATTTGGCCAATCATTCGATGCTCTAGCAGAAGAATACCAAATTATTGCTCCAATAAGTGATGCAGGGGGAGTAAATTACAAGGTAGCAAAGAGCTTCTCAGAAGTCAAACAGGATTATCTGAATTCCAAACTCCCTCCTAAATCCTTTCTTTTCCCTCAACACGAAAAACTTCTGTCTTATAAAAAAGAGGGCAAAGACGTAACCGTTATAAACGAGCTAAAGGTAGGGAAAACAGTCTTATTTGGAATCAGACCGTGTGATGCTAAAGGAATGCTGCTTCTAGACAAAGTCTTTAAAAATGATATGTTCACCGACCCTTATTATTATGAGCGCCGAAACAATACCGCCATCATAGGTGTTGCTTGTAATAAAATCGCCCCAACTTGTTTTTGTTCTTCTATGGGCCTTTCCCCTGCCAGCAGTGAAGGATCAGATATTTTTCTGATTGATCTAGGAGATTCTTACCAAATCGAAGCTATTACCGAAAAGGGGAAAGCTTTAGCTGCTAATTTACAAGGTCTTGAAGAGCTAACGAACGAAGATCAATCCTTGGTCGAATCGATTAAAAATGCCAAAACTACGTCTGAAGTAGACGTCTCTACGATCACAAGTAAACTTGACTCAATGTTCAACAATGCCTATTGGGACAGTCTCCAGGAAAAGTGCTTAGGCTGTAATGCTTGTTCTTTCTCTTGTCCTACCTGCCATTGTTTCGATATTTCTGAGGAAGTACGAAATAATGAAGGGAGCAGAGTAAGAACTTGGGACGGTTGTATGGCACCCCTCTTTACGCTGCACGGTTCCGGGCATAATCCGAGGGACTCCAAAAAGGCCCGTTGGCGCCAGCGTATGATGCACAAGTTCAATTATTTTGTCCATAACAACGGGGATATAGCCTGTGTAGGCTGTGGTCGCTGTATAAAAAGTTGCCCAGTTAATTTGGATATTCGGCAGGCCATTGATGGTGTCAACAAAGCAGAATTGGTGGTGGAATAATGGAACTGAACCCTTATATACCGATAACGATGAAGCTTGTTAAAAACTTAGTGGAAACGGAAGACCGGAACATCAACACCTTCACGTTAGAGTTCTTGAATAAACAAGATGAAGAAAACTTTAAATATATGCCTGGTCAGTTTGCCGAGATAAGTGCTTACGGGCATGGCGAAGCTCCTTTTGGGATCGCCACATCTCCGACAGAGCCTGGAATTCTGAAATTCTCGGTCGCTAAAGTAGGGTGCGTTTCAAATGCCTTACACCTTATGGAAGAGGGAACTATGGTAGGGGTAAGAGGGCCCATGGGTAACTATTACCCCATCGAAGAGTTTAAAGGAAAAAATCTCGTCATTATCGGTGGAGGTTTTGCTTTTACAACTCTGCGTTCATTAGCCAAATATATGCTGGATGAAAAGCATCGTGGTGACTATGGAGATATTACAGTAATTTACGGTGCCAGAAACCCAGGCTTGTTACTCTACAAAGATGAATTAGCAGAGTGGGAGAAGAATCCAAATATTAACCTTGTAACCACGATTGACCGACCTGCAGAAGGATGGACCAAAAACGTTGGTTTTATTCCATCCATTACCGAGCAAATAGCTCCATCTTCAGTGAACACTTATGCCGTCGTGTGCGGGCCACCAGCTATGATTAAATTTACGTTGCCGGTTTTAGAAAAACTGAATTTCCCGCCTGAACGGATCTACACTTCTTTGGAAATGAGAATGAAATGTGGACTAGGAATTTGCGGTCGTTGCAATATTGGAACGGAATATGTTTGCAAAGATGGACCGGTCTTTTCTATGGCACAACTAAAAGAACTCCCTAGTGAATATTAATTTTTAGCGTCGGAGGTGATAGTAAGATGGGTGAACCCATTAGAATTAAAAGTTTAGATCCAACCTTGCGTGATGAAGTGGCTGGATTGTTGAAAGGCTATGACTTTTCGAATTGTCTCACGTGTGGTATGTGTACTGCTGGTTGTAAGTACAGCGATTTAATTGAAGATCAGGATCCTCGTAAATTCATTCGCAAAGTAGCACTTGGTATGCGGGAAGAATTGGCTAATGATCCTTTCGTCTGGAATTGCAATATGTGTGAACGGTGTACTGTAGAATGCCCAATGGGTGTGAATATTGCAGCTATAACAAGAGCCTTCCGAGGAAAAACGCCTGTTCCTCCCGGTCATTTACAGATTATTGCCGATGACCATATACGTACTGGTAACCAAATGGCCGTAGAACAAATTGATTATGATGAGACTCTAGAATGGCTTGAGGAGGAACTTCAGAAAGAACTGAACGATCCTACTTATAAGATACCCATAGACAAGCCTGATGCTGATTTTATGTTTGGCTTCAATGCAAGAGAAGTTAAACATTATCCAAATGAACTACAGACAATTTTACATGTATTCTATGCCGCTAAGGCTAACTACACGCTTAGTAGTAAGCGCTGGGACGCTACAAATATCTGTCTGTTCACAGGGAAAAATGATGAATTCCAGGAAATTTCACGCCCGCTTTTTGAAGAAGTGGAGCGATTGAATGCTAAAGAACTAATCGTCACAGAATGTGGTCACGCTTTCCGCTCTTGTAAAATGTTTGAGCGTACTTTCTGGAAAGGGAAGAAATTTCCTGTACGCCACATAGTCGAGCTTTACGCCGATTGGATAAAAGAAGGCAGGCTAAAACTAGATAAAACTAAAAATCCTCTCCCAGTGACTCTTCATGATCCCTGTAATACGGTTCGTAAAGAAGGAGTCTATGAACCACAACGCTACGTTATTAAAAATGTCGTAATGGATTATCGCGAGATGAATCCTGATGGTAAGTATAACATTTGTTGTGGAGCCGGTGGTGGAGCTTTAGCTGTAGCGGCCACCAAGCAGCAGCGTATGATTAAAGCAAAACCTAAAGTGGATCAATTAGTGGCTACTGGTGCAAAAATAGGTTGCATTCCCTGTCATAACTGCATTGACCAGTTTAATGACATGAATAAATTCTATAAGCTTGGCATGAAAATGCATCATCTCAGTACTTTGATCGAAAATGCCTTAGTTTCGGACGCTGAGGCAGCCGCTGCAGCAGAAACCACTGAATCCTAAGTATAGTTGTAAGTTGTTGTATTTGTGAGCGTAGTATGAATTTGTAGGTAGTTGAATGAGAATCCCTGACGACGGTATAAAACGTCGTCAGGGATTCTTCAGTTTCTTGAATTGTCAGGGGTCCCGCCAACATTTTAACGAAAATATACGCTAATACATATTCTGGAAGTCAAAAGCCGGCTTTCCTTACTCTAAGGAGAACCGGCTTTTGGTTACTTATATATCCCTCCACGGGAATCTATGGCCTGAATGTACACGATTTTTTCCCATCCGTCCGGTTTTTTTGTGGAACGGTTTAATAAATACTGCATAAAATCAAAAACAGTTTTTTGATCATCTTCAGGAAGGCGCTCAACCAAGTTATGAATATCTTCTTTCCGTACAACCATGAGGCTTAACCTCCTAAAATCTAATGTCCGCTAAGGTAAGTCAAGGGTAGGAGGAATTGCTGAGAAGATTGCCATTGGGCATGTTCTCTGAAGGAGATTCATTGAGATTCATCGAAAATAGATTTATGAACAGAGGGGGACTTGATCAATGATTACTAATATTTTTGAGATTTGTCAGAAGGTCAATTTCAAACTCAATTTATTGGAATTACTTATGGGCTTAACCATTTTAGTACTCATTAAGGTTGTTGTTCTTTTAGTAAGAAGGTTCGTGAATACTATTCGGAATGATAGTATTATTGATGAACGTGTGAGGGAGAGGAGATCCAGAATCGCCCGAGTTGCGGCAGAAATTGATTATACAGCGATCTCAGAGTCAGAGTCAGAGTCAGAATTAGATTCAAAATTTAATGGTAAGAGAACCCAAATAGTTCAAACTTCAAGAGAACCCTCCGTTAAAATTGACGAAACTTCAGGCGTCCAAACGACAGTTGAGACACAAGAACAAATAGTTGATAACTCCAAACAAGCTCTTAAAGAAGAACAAATTTCAAGTAATCAGGAAGTCTCCGCGGAAGGTCCAACGAAAAAGAAAACTAGGGCAATGTCAATGGAAGAACGTTGGGCTGATTTTGATAAAAAGAGAGCGAAGCGAAATTCCGCTTGATAAACATAATTATC